>JBHEOO010000023.1:0-42056 GCA_046260765.1 Chromatocurvus sp. | reverse complement strand
GTACTGGGGCGCCGCTTCTTTGGCGGTGTGCGACTCAGATTCTAGCAAACGTCGGGCTGTTTCATTGTCATAACTCGCCGGCTCGGATGCATCCGGGCCTGTTTTTTAGTGTGAAATCCTGGGGGTAGTTCTTGAAAACTTTATCCATTCAACGACTGTGGCTTGCCGTTGCCTTTTTAACCGTTTGTGGGGTCTTCTCAGTGGGCGGCGTCAATGCCGATGATGAGAATGGCCAGGTCAAGGGCGGCCCGGATCGTGGCGTTGACGAGGGTGATGGCCCGTTTGAGCGCATGATTATTCGTGGCGCGATATTGATCGACGGCAGCGGTGCGCCGCCGCGCGGCCCCGTGGACATCATCGTCGAGGGCAATCGGATTGCGTCAATCCATAATGTCGGGGTGCCGCACGTCCCCATAGATGAAGATGGGCGACCGGATGGTGCAACGTTTGAGCTCGATGCATCAGGTTCCTACGTCATGCCGGGCTTTGTGAATAATCATGTGCATACCGGTGATGTTCCCAAGGCTCCGGAAGCGGAATATCCCTATAAGCTGTGGATGGCGCATGGCATCACGACGATACGCGGCGTGTCGGCAGGTCCGCTCAACTGGACCCTCAACGAGCGCGAGCGGAGTGCGCGCAATGAGATTGTCGCGCCGAGGATATTCGCCTACCACGTGCCGGGGGAGGGCGAGGACTGGAAGGGTGGCCCGATAACGACGCCAGAGAAAGCGCGCGAGTGGATGAGCTGGGCCAAGCGCAAGGGCATCGATGGCATCAAGATTTTCAACTTCCCACCCGATGTTCTGGCTGTTCTGCTGGAGGAGGCAAACGCCAACGGTCTTGGCAGCGTGGCGCACCTGTCGCAGCTTATGGTTGCTGAAGCCAACGCCCGGCAGGCGGTTGGCATGGGGCTCGGTACAGTGACCCACTTCTACGGCCTGTTCGAGTCGATGTACAAGGACCACGACATTCAGCCGTGGCCGCACGATATGAACTACAACGACGAACAGGACCGTTTCGCTCAGGTTGCGCGGCAGTGGAACCTCGTTGCAGAGCAGGGTAGCGACGAATGGAATGGTCTTATCGAGTATTTTCTCGAGCGTGATACCTTCCTTGATCCGACGATGACCGCATACCTCGCCGGGCGCGATGTGATGCGTTCGCGTCGGGCTGACTGGCACGACAAATACACCCTGCCGTCGCTGTGGGATTTTTATGCCCCGAGTCGTATCAACCACGGTTCCTATTTCTACGACTGGACAACGGCGGATGAGATCGCCTGGAAAGCCTTCTATCGCAAGTGGATGGATTTTGTGGATGATTACAAGGACGCCGGTGGCCGGGTAACGGTGAGCGCGGATGCCGCTTTTATCTATAACCAGTACGGTTTTGGCTACATCGAGGAGATGGAGCTGCTGCAGGAGGCCGGCCTGACACCGCTCGAGGTCATCCGCGCAGCCACCATGCATCCGGCGCAGGCCCTGTTCGAGCCAAAGGGTGAGAAAGCACAGTTCGGCGTGGTCAGGCCCGGCATGCTGGCTGATCTGGTGGTGGTTGACGAGAATCCGCTGCAGAACCTCAAGGTGCTTTACGGTACCGGACATGTCCGGCTGAATGACGAGACCGGCAAGCCGGAGCGGGTTGGTGGCGTCAAGTATACGATCAAGGACGGTATCGTGTATGACGCGAAGCAGCTGCTCAGGGATGTTGAGGAAATGGTAAACCGCCAGAAAAGCGAGCGCGGCATCACCACGTTGCCAGCTTACTGATACCGCGAGATCCCGCTTGATCTCAATTGCGGCGTGAGCATCTCGGAGACGAGATGTTCACGCCGCAGGTGAGTGGGCTTTTGTCAGACGGGTTGGTCACGTCTCAAATGTGTGGATTCCTGCTAGACGGGTTGGTCGATCGACTTGCTCGGCTGGCTGAACCAGGCGGGACCATCCGGCGTCATGTACACGCAATCTTCCAGCCTTACGCCAAACTCCCCATAGATGGCAATCATCGGCTCGACGCTGAAGCACATGCCGGCGTCCAGCGGCGTTTTATTTCCCAGCACCATGTTGCCCCACTCATGCCCATCCATGCCGATACCGTGACCGGTGCGGTGCGGCAAGCCGGGGACTTTGTAGTCCGGACCGAAGCCCGCATCAACCAGCACCTTGCGCGCGGCAATGTCGACGTTCTCGCACGGCGCGCCAATCTGGGCGGCGTCGAAACCCGCCTGCTGTGCCTCTCGTTCGAGATTCCAGATTTGAGTCTGCCTCGCGGTCGGTTCGCCAAACACGGTCGTCCGGCTGATATCGGCGCGGTAGCCATGTACGCCACAACCGCCATCCATGAGGACAACATCGCCTTTCTTTAGTACCTGCGGTTCGCTGCTGCCGTGGGGATAGGCCGTGGCTTTACCAAAGGAGCACCACAGGCGGCCGCCGGGCGCGCCGAGGCCGTTCATAATTTGCGCCGTCAGGTTAATGAAATCCTGTGGCGACATGCCTTCCTCGAGCATCGGGATGGCGGTTTTGTAACACTCTATAGTGATATCCGAAGCTACCTGCATCAGGCGCAGTTCATCCTTTGACTTGTAGAGTCTGCAGGGAATAGTCACGGGTTCGGCGCTGACGTAGGTGGCGTCAGGTCGCTGCTTTCGAATGCCGTCAAACAGAAAAAAGCGCACACGCTCTTCCATCGCAACGGTACCCTTGCCGGCTCCAATATCATCGAGAATCTGTGCGACACGCTCATAAGGGCTTTCGTGTTCCTCCCAGGTGCGGACATCTGAGCCGATGCTCATGAGTTCCCTGAGCCTCTCCTCTTCGAAAGCCGGGCTGACATATTTCACGTCACCCTCGACAGGGATGACCGCGGCCAGCATGCGTTCGCTGCGGCCCCAGCGTACCCCCGTAAAATACTCAAGCCCCGTACCGGAATCGAGATACATGGCGTCGATGCCATTCTGTGCCATGAGACGTTGTGCTTTCGCAATGCGCGACTGTCGCTCAGCGAGCGTGATACCTTCGACGCCCGCGGTCATGGAGCTGAGCCCTGACAGCGGGTTCTCGCATGCTGGCCTTGCGGCGGCATCTTCCGCGGCAGCGTGGCTACTGCCCGCGGCGGCGAGCAATGTTCCTGCGCCCGCAAAGCGCAGAAAACCGCGTTTATTGAGATTTATGTCCATCGTTCTCTTCCTTCTTTAGGCTGGAAAAAGGCGACGCGGGGTCGCGCTCGAATTATTGTCTGTCCGTACAGTGCGTCAGGTTGCGGATCTCATCCCAGGATGCCGCTGAGCAACACAATCACCAGGGCGACGGGTATGAAAAACCGGATCAGAAAAAGCCAGCCCTTGAATGCCAGCCCATCCGGCAGCCCGATTTCCTCCCGGATGCTGTCGCGGTTTGCAAACCAGCCGATGAAAACAGCGGTCAGCAGCGCGCCGATTGGCAGCAGCATGTTGGCCATGATGAAGTCGGTGGCTGAAAAGAAGGTCATGTCCCGGAACAGGGGAATGAAATCGAGTGGATGAAAATCCTTGAGGAGGTTGAACGACAGGGCCGAGCCAAGGCCCAGCAGCCACATTGCGAGGCCAGCGCATAGCGCCGCGCGTGAGTGCGTCATGCCGAACTTCTCCTCGGTCCAGGCAACCACGGGTGCAAAGTTGCCGATGCAGGAGGTGACGGCCGCGGCAATCAGCAGGAAGAAGAACACGCTGGCAAATAGATTTCCTGCGGGGAGGGCGCCAAAGGCGACCGGCAATGTCTGGAACACAAGACCTTCGCCTGCGTTGGGGGAGAGACCGTGCTGGAATACCAGTGGAAAAATGGCGAAGCCAGCCATGAGGGCGACAAGCGTGTCGGCGCCAACCACGATAAATGCGTTCTGCGTTATCGAGGTGGTTCGGTCGAGGTAGGATCCGTAGGTAATCATTACGGCCATCGCCACGCCGATGGAAAAGAAAGCCTGACCGAGTGCAATCAGGAGTGTCTCGCCGCTCACCTTGCTGAAGTCTGGCGTCAGCAGGAATTTTGCCGTGGCCGCCATGTCGCCAACGACTGCTGCGTACCCAACCATGAGCACGAGCGCAACGAACAGCGCGGGAATCAGGATGTTGACAGCTTTTTCGATGCCGCCGTGCAGGCCGCGCGAATTGATGTAGACCGTGAGAATGACAACGACCGTATGCCAGAATACCAGGCGAACCGGGCTCGCCATAAGGTCGGCGTAGGCCGCGGCGGATGCTTCCCCCGTTATGTCTTTGAACGCGCCACTCGCGGCGCGCACGAAATAATCCATGGTCCAGCCGGCGATCGTGGTGTAGATCAGCATCAGCATGAACACGGCCAGCACCGCTATACCTCCAACGCCGCCCCACTTGGTCGAGGCACCCGACTGCACAGCGACACCCCGGAAGCTGCCCGATGCAGAGGCCGCTTCGCTTGCGCGCCGACCGATTGTCCACTCTGCCACCACCAGGGGTACGCCGATCAAGACGGCAAAGCCAAGATAGATCAGTATGAAGGCACTGCCGCCGTTCTCCCCGACAACGTAGGGGAAGCGCCAGATATTGCCAAGGCCAACGGCAAAGCCGACGGACGCCATGAGAAATGTCAGTCGCGATGACCAGATCAGCGGTGTGTCAGCTGCAACAGGTGATGCCATGAATCCGGCTCCTATTCGGGAATGTTCGCCTCGCGAACTCGCGATGCCTTGAACGCGCGGCGCGTGCCGCTGATTTCTATTGTCGTCGACCCCAGGATTGAGTGCTTGAATTCGGCGGTCAGGCCACTGGTGTCGCCCGGTATCGCGATTGGCGTGGTATCAGCGTTTAGCTGCCGCCATATTTCGCCATTCTCAAACTCAATGATGTACTTGCCGAGCACGCTCGTCGTGATGCGGCGAATCGGAAGCGCGGTGCGCGACGCGCCAGCACCTGATTCGGCTTGAGCGGCTTCAGCCACCGCGGGGTCCTCCCTGCCGGGACTGAATTTTTCCAGCGCTGGCTTTAGCGATGCCACGCCTGCCCGCGGCCCTGAACTGGCGGCTCGCGGCGCCGGGCCCGTATACGGGCCCGTATAAAAGAGCGGTTTTTCCGGTAACGCGTCGATGTCGATGAGCCTGCCGCGTGCGATGACGGCGTCGAGTTTGCGTATGTTGGATATATCGGCCAGCGGATCCGCAGAGAGCAGCACAAGGTCGGCGGCCTTGCCGACCTCCACCGTGCCGATCTGGTCGAGCATGCCGGCAGCCATTGCGCCGTTGCGGGTTGCGGCGACTATGGCTTCCATTTCGCTCATGCCGAGTTCTACCAGGCCCTCGATGGCGAGAATGCTGCCGATGCCCGCCTCATGGATGTCGGGCTTTGTTGACTTGCGAAATTCGGGCGCCCGGCCCTGGTAGTTGTCCGTGGCAATGGTAATGCGGCAGCCCTGCGCTATCAGCCGCTCTGCATTGCGACGCTGTATAGCGTAGTCCTCGTTCAGGCGTCGCGCCCGCTCGCGGCGTTCGGCCGATGTCGTGGGTTCCGGGGCGTCCGCCAGCTCCGCTTCCACTCTTTTGCGGGTGGCAAGATGTTCGCGCCAGGGCTCACCGGCCAGCGTATTTGAGCGCAGGCCGCAGATCACGTCGCGCCCGACGATCAGGTCGATGAGTTGATCGGGGTAGTCCCGGCTCAGAATTTCAGGGTGCTGTATGAGATCGATGCCTGCCTCCACAGCCATGCGTAGTGCTTCGGGGCTGGTCGCATGGGTCTCGGCGATAAGGCCGCGCCTGTGCGTTTCTTCAACGATCACCTTCTGAACCCGCGGCGAAAAGCCGATCAGTGAGGGTCTGAGAAAATGGCTTGTGCCGCCGTATTTTATAAAGTCCGGACCCTTGTCCAGGTAGGCGTTGATGGCGGCGCGTATCTCGTCAGGGCCCATATCCATGAGCTCTTCACCGACGCCCTGGGCGATATGGTCGTTCCACATCGCCTGGAACCGCGTGAGCTCCGACTCCTGCATCAGGGAAAACGTCATTGAGAAGGGGCCGCCCCAGCCAACAATGTTGCCCGCCACCAGCAGACGTGCACCAACGACATCACCTGAATTAATACGGTCACGCACCGCCATGAGGGGCTCCAGCGCGCCATAACTGTCGCGTACCGTCGTAACCCCGTATTTGAGCTGCCGTTGCGCGAACTCCAGCGCCAGTTCCTCGTTGCGTTCGCCGTACCTGACCACCGTCTCGCGACGGCTTGCGTTGCCATAGATGGAGGCGTGCACGTTGCTATCGATGAAGCCGGGCAGTAGAAATCTGCCGCGACCATCCTCGCGCACTGCATCCGCCGGTACGTCCAGATCTTCACCGATGGCGCCAATCAGGCCATCTTTCAGCAGAACGGTCACGCCGGGTCTGGCCTTGGCTCCCGTGCCGTCGATGAGCGTGACATTGGTGATGGCGATACTGTTGTCGGCCCATGCACTCGTTGCACTCATGGCAGACAGGGCAGCAAAGGCGACCAGCACTGCCACGCCACGCATGCATGATCCACACCTGTTCACCGCGCGTCGCGACAGCGGGATGCCAACGCTGCTTGTAGCCGCCGATGGGGGTCGCTCGCGTGTTTCTGATGTCACAGGGTCAGGTAGCTCCATTCTCTGGAGAAGGGAACCCGGGTCATCAACACGCTGCCTTTCCCGGTCACCAGAAGGTTGTCGCTGGGGTTGATGCCCACTCCCTGTGCCGGGTCCATGAGTCCCGGTTCGACGCTGAACATCATCCCCTCTTCAATCACCGTTTCATCGCCCAGGGCCAGGTAGGGAGGCTGGTGGCCAGTAAAGTTCTGACCTGTACCGTGTCCGGGACGATGATAGATGTAGTCCTGCATACCGCGTTTCACCTGATGCTCGTGGACGGCCCGGGCGACGTCGTGACAGATCGCGCCGGGGCGGGTTTTCTCAACCATGATCTCGACCGTCTCCGCGACGACCTGCCAGAGCTTGTCCTGGTGGTCCGTCCATGGCGCGATCAGGTAGTTGCGGTAGCCCTCACCCCCGCAGCCGCCGATCTTGATATCTGTGTTGACGTAGACGGACTGACCTTTCTCTACCGACGCGTGGAAGAACTGATTGGGATGTGGATAGGAAGTGGCGACACCTGCGCGTACGTATTCCGATGTGAGTAGCATGCCGACAGCGCTGTGCGGCCGTCCATCATGCTTGATGTCTTCCATCAGCAGATTGATACCGTAGGTGCGCAGCGCTTCACCAATAGCGAAGTCTGTTGTGCTGGTGCCGTGCTCCAGTATGAAGTCACGGGAGAAGGCGTGAATCCTGTCGAAATACCGGTAGGCGCGCTGACACAGTGCGATTTCTTCGGGCGTCTTTCGAATCTGCATGTGCAGGCAGTGTTCGCTGATGTTGATGAAGCTCGCGCCGGGTAATCTTTTTGCGGCTGCCGCCGTCTGGGCCGGTGTGAGCTCGAAATCGATGCCTATGCGCTTGCCCTCCAGGTCGTGCTTCTGCAGACCCGCGAGCATCCAGTCAAACAGGTCAACGGCAGGGCCGGTGGTGACTTTCCCCCTGTTGGGAAACCCGCCCTCAGCGTGGGGGAAGCAGAAATAGTACTCGTTCTCGGTACACCACCAGGAGGTGATCAGATCCCTGTCGATGCCTGGGGAAAACCAGTAGGCGGTGTCCTTCTCGTTCATCGGGAACATGACCCAGGTCGTTCGCTCACCGCTGCCGCGAAAGCAGCCGGTAAAATAAACGGTATTTGCGTCACGTTGCAGTAGTATGGCGTCTACACCCTCCGGTTTAAGCCGTTCTTTTAGGCGCTGTGTCGTTGCCTGGTACCAGGACAGGGGCAGCCGGTCATAACCGGTCGGTGCCGGGTCCGGCTGGTCGCGATCGCTCACCAGCAGCGCTTCTGACTTGCTGCCAGTTTTCGCCAGCGCGCGAGACGCCACCCCGGCGCTTGCCAGTCCAAGCCCTACGCTCTGGATCAGTGATCGACGCGACAATTCCATGCGGAAATCCTCTTTGGTTGTTATACACCGCCCGGAACGACTGACATAGTCCAGACAGGCAATGCGGTAAGCGGTCTCCGAGCGACAAGGCTTCCTGCCGCCAGGGTCCGCCGTCGGCTGTTTAAGGGTCGCCGTAGAATCGCCACGAACTCTTGAAATCCGCTGACAGCGGCTGTCCGGTGAGCCTCGCACGAACCAGTTCAACGGGCATACGGCCACCCTGCATAACGGCGTCGTGAAACTCTGTCGGCGTCAGTTTCCCTGCTGTCACGAGTTCCTCGTAGAGTGCCTCGAATTGCAGTCCGCCGGTCATGTAGGCGATCTGGTAAAGCGGGGCGTCTCTCGTGGTTCGACGGACTTCAGCCTCGGCGTTGGCGCGCTCGTGGCCGACCCGCTCAACCAGGAAATCTATCGCTTCCTGCGGCGACCAGTGGCCGAGGTGGTAGTTCAGCGAGAACACGATCCGGGCGGCGCGGTGAAGACGCCAGAAAAGCATGCCGATCTGGTCCGCATCGCTGCGCGGAAAATCGGTTTTCAGCAGGATGAACTCCCAGTACAGCGCCCACCCTTCGCCCCAGAAGGGCGTGCGGCTGAGTTCGCCTCGATGCGGGTTGAAGCGCTGCGTCAGGAAACCCTGCATATGGTGGCCCGGAACAAGCTCATGCTGGACGGTGCCGAAGTTGAAGTGCGGGGTATTGCCGCGCATGCTCATGCGCTTGTCCTTGTGCTTCATTGAGCTTTCCGGATAAGAGACCCGGGTTACCTCGCCGCCCGTGAAAAAAGGATTGACCAGCTGCCGCTCGGGCGTCTGCATTGCAAGGCGCCAGACCTCCCGGGCCAGTGGCGGCAGGGTGATGATGTCCATCTCCTCGATATAGTTCTCGGAATAGTCCGCGATCTGGAAAATTCGCCAGGGCTTTTCGCCCGGTGGCGGCGCCAGTTCCTTGGTGTATTCAAGCGCTGCCTTCCAGTCATCGCCAAAACCCATGTCGTTCGAGACGATCCGGAACTGTTCTTCGATCCATTCAAACTCGCGCTCGCCTATGCGGATGAGCTCTTCGGCGGAATAGGGGATCATCTCGGCGGCGAGGTCAGCTCGCAGCCCCTCTTCGAGCACCGGATCGCCAATGATGGGAGCGCTCTCTCCCTCGACGACGCCGACCAACTGCGCATTGATTGCTTTGCGGTAGGTTTCCAGAGCAGCGATAACGCGGCCGAAAGGCTCCGGCACCCAGAAGTTGTACATCGGGTCATAGCCGTTGTAAAAGGTATGCCAGTCGGCAAGGATTTCCTGCAGGTGCTGGATATGATTCGCGGCGCGCCAGGCGACCACGGGGCTCACCTGATCTTTACCCTCATCGCGGTCGAGTGCCTCGGTCAGCGCGGTGAGTTGATCTGCAACCGAATCCAGTGTCCCTGCAACCTCGCGTGGATTTGCGCGGATGCGGTTGTGGCGGTCTTCCTGCAGTTGTCGCAGTTTGTCCCCAAAAGGTAACAGGGGCGCGATCTGTCGGGCACGTTCCTGTTCCAGCGCGAGCGTCTCGAGGGCGTACTCAATGCGGTTTCTCAGAGCAAGATAGTCAATCTGGCCCTCATAATTCAGCGCCGCGAAGTCGAGCTGGCGCAGGCGCTCGCGCCACTCCTGTTGAAATCGAACCAGCCGGTCTATGCGTGCCGGAGAATACTGCACCTCGTAACGACGCTCTATGGCTTCCCGGTCAAGAACGTAGCGATTGACGGCGTTTCTCAGGTCGCTCTCGCCGCGCGCGAAATCCACGAGTGACTGCAGAGCCGGCGGGTCATCAGCCCATCCAGGCGAGAGAACGAGGTTGGGGTTCTGGGCGAGGACCCCGACGGATGCGAGCAGCAGTGGAATTGCGATTATCTTCATGCGGGATCTCCGGTTTGCCTGCACGCCGGCTGACATCGACCTTCAGCTGATCGGGCGCGTATTGCTGGGGTATATCATATATCGAGATGCGTTGCGCCAGGCAAATGGCCGGGTTTCTAACGCTACCCCGCTGATTGCCAGGGCACCTGCATTTTCATCCACGGTGCGGAGTTGTGGAAGTCCGCGACGGCGCTGCCCGGCGGGTTCAGTTCGTCACAGGCCTCGCGCAATCCGTCACTGAGCAGCATCTCTGCAACGGGCAGCAGATGCTCCAGCTGCTCAAGCGTCCTCGGACCAACCAGCGGTGCCGTGATGCCAGGTTGATCCTTCACCCACAGTATCGCCAGCTGGGCCGGCGATATGCCGTGCTGTCGCGCGAGTTCAACGAAACATTTTCCTGCCTCGATACCGCGCGGTGTGACGCGCTCTGCATAAATGCCGCCACGCAGCATGGCGCGGGAATCATCCGGCGTGTTGCCGGCATCACTGTAGCGGCCTGCGAGAATGCCCATCGCCATTGGCGACCATGTTATAAGCCCCAGCCCGTATTCCTGACACAGCGGAACCAACTCATTTTCGATGCGGCGATCGAGCAGGTTGTACGGCGGCTGCTCAGAGATAAAGCGTTCGAGGCCCTTCAGCTCACTCATCATGAGTGCCTCCATGACCTTCCAGGCCGGATGTGTCGAGCAGCCGACGTAGCGAACCTTGCCCTGCCGGACCAGGTCTGTGAGTGCACCCAGCGTTTCGTCGATCGGAATTTCCGGTGATGGCCGGTGCAGCTGGTAGAGATCAATGTGATCGACACCGAGCCGGGTGAGCGACGCCTCGCAGGCGCGCATGATATGCAGGCGCGAATTGCCGGCGTCGTTCGGCCCCGGGCCGGTCGGGTAGTGCACTTTGGTCGCCAGGACCACATCGTGGCGCCGACCGTTCTTCCTGAGAACGCGCCCGATGATGGATTCGCACTCGCCGCTCGCGTACATGTCGCTGGTGTCAAACAGATTGATGCCCGCGTCCAGCGCTCTGTCGATGATTCGCTCAACTTCACGTTCGGGCGTCGGGTTGGCGAAGTTGTCGGTACCGAGTGCGATTGACGAGACCTTGAGGCCGCTCCGGCCCAGTTTGCGGTAGTGCATGTCGGTGTCCCTTGCAGTCGAAGATTGTGCTGGCGCGGGGCTTTGCTTGTCAGCGCGCGGTATACCCGGCATCCACTGTGACGATCGTTCCGGTCATGTAGCTCGAGTCATCGGATGCAAGGAATGCGACCACTCTGGCGATCTCCACCGGTTCGGCGAGTCGCCGCATCGGGATAGTGTCATCGGCAAGTCGTTGCAGATCGGCGGCCGAGGGTGCGGCGGCGCGCCCAGAGGCAAGCATTGGTGTATTGACCTCCCCGGGAGCCACCGCATTGATACGGATGCCGTCGTCGACGTGATCCAGCGCCATGGCGCGAGTCATCTGGTGTACTGCGCCTTTGCTGGCGCAATAGGCCACGACACCGGCCGCACCGACCTCGCCCCAGATTGAGCCGAAGTTGACGATTACGCCGCGCTTCTGTGAACGCATGATCGCCACTGCTGCGCGCGACATGAAGAATACACCGCCGACGTTGACGTCGATGATGCGCCGCCAGGCGTCATCGCTCGTGCCGGCTGCATCCGCCCGCACAATGGTGCCGGCGCAATTTACCAGGATGTCGAGACGGCCGTGACGTTCGACGGTGCTCGCGACGGCGCGCTGGCAGAAAGCCGGGTCGCTGACGTCGCCGACCAGCGCAGGCAGCTTGTCAATCTCGCCCGCTATCTCTGTGGCAAGTGCGCTGTTCTGATCGACCACCACGACACGGGCGCCGCGCGCTGACAGTTCTCTTGCTGTGGCGGCGCCCATGCCCGATGCAGCGCCAGTGACCAGTGCCACTCTGCCTTTTAAGTCGGAGGCGTGCGTATCGTGTTCGGTCATTCCGTCAGGGTCCTCGCTGCTGCGTGTTTATTTGTCTTCCACTGTCAGGGGCTGCGCTCATTCAGCGTCCACTCTGCAAGAAGGAGGGTGTTCGGGTCGAGCATGATGTTGACGGGCTTCGAGCGCACATCGAAGTCAGCGGTGTTGGCGTTGTCGTCAAGGGCCATGGTGACAATCTCCGGGGCCGGGCTGTCGGCATAATAAACGGCTGCCTGTACCGAGATGTCAGGTGAGTTTTCTGTGTGTCCCGAGCGGGTCAGGGTAATCTGAAGGCGACTGTCGTCGGCGTCGTAAGCCCAGTCTCCCTCCAGGACGATTCGACTGCCCGTGTGAAGCCAGTAATCAAAGTAGTTTTCAAGATCGCAGCTACAGGCCGCTTCCATCGTCCGTTGAAAGTCGCCGCTTGTGGCGGACGCGTTACGGTACCTGGCGTAGTAGTTCTGGATGCCGCGCCACCAGCTGTCGTCGCCGATCCGATTGCGCAGCATGTGCAGAATCCAGGCGCCTTTCTGGTAAGTCTGGCGGGTCGTGACCTCGCTCATTTCCTGTAGGTCGGCGTGCACGATCGTATAGTCAGGATTCGCGGCCGAGAATGCCATGGCGCGATCTCGCGCCTCGATCAGGTAGCGGGCGAACTCGTCGTGGCCCTTGGCGTGCTCGAAATACAGGTAGGTAAAGTAGGTGGCAAAGCCCTCGCTGAGCCATACGTCATCCCATGATGCCTGGGTGACGGAGTTGCCGAACCATTGATGTGCGATTTCATGCACGATAACTGACTGCCAGCGCCGGGTACGCTCACCCGTGACGGAATCGTCGCCGTAAAGAATGGCGGACGCCGCCTCCATACCGCCGGAGACGCTGTTTGACTGCACATTGGCAAGCTTCTCATATTCGAACGGACCGACGTAGGTCGTGAAGAAACCCAGAGCGTCTTTCGTCGGAACAGCAAAGTCGTAGAACCCGGCGTCGCGATCCTGCCAATATACCCAGGTCTCAATAGCCCGGCCCTCGAAGGTGTCGACGCGCTGAACGGCGAATTCGGCAGCGGCGATCACATACAGCCAGGGTGCTATCGGCACTGACTGCCGCCAGTGGGTCAGCGTCAGTTCGCTGCCAAGATTGGTCCGCTCCACCTCAAGACCATTGGAGATGACCTGCAGACGGCTTGGTGCGGTCACAAGAAACTCGACCGTGGCCTTGTCTGAAATGTGGTCTACCGTTGCCAGCCATTGACGGGCCTTTATCGGCCAGTTGTCACTGAAGAAGGTACGGTCACCGTGCTTGTTTTCACCGATTATCAGACCCGTGTAGGGGATGCCGGAGTAGTGCAGCCTGACAGAAATCCGACCGTCCAGTGCTGCTGCAGGCGGGATATCAATTTCGAGTCGGTCTTCGTGATGTGTGAACGCAAGCGGCAGTTCGTCCGATGTCACTGAATGCATGGCCATGCCGCGATTATCGAGGTCGACAGACTCCTTGATAAGGTCTAGCCCGATGACGCTGATTATGGGGTCAAGAATGCGAATATCGATGGTCGCCTTGACGTCGATTTCGTCACTATCGTCAGAGAGTGCTATTTCAAACCGATAGTGTTCTATGTCGATTCGCGTATCGACAGGGTAGGGGTCTGCCTGTGCATTGCCCAGTGCAAGCAGCAGAGTAAAAAGACCAGAGAAACAGCGGGTGAGCCGGCTAACCTCCAGATTTTTCATGCACTCAGCTGACGGATGGCCGCAACCAGTGCATCCAGCTCCCGGGTCGTTGTGTAAAGGTTCGGCGTTACTCGCAGGCCTCTGACACCCGGGCGGTCGATCGCCACCGTAAAAATCCGGAAATCGCGCATCAGTCGGTCGGCCAGATCAGCCGGCTCAAGGCCTTCGATACCGACATTGCCAATGCCGCCGTGTCGTTGCTGCTCTGCGGGTGTGTTGATGACGACACGTGGGCGGTCTCTGAGCTGGCTGGTCCAGTAGCTTTGAAGGTATCTGAGCCGCGCCTCTTTGCGTGCCAGCCCGATCGCTTCCTGATAGTCGATGGCGTCCAGTATCGCGAGGTCGGTATGAGCGGGGTGTGTGCCAATGTGGTTCAGCCGGCCGATATCATCGGACTCAAGTTGCCGCGACGCCAGAAGTGGCCAGACAGACTCGATCCTGTCCTTTCTTACATACAGCATGCCTGAGCCGAGGGGCGCACTGAGCCACTTGTGCAGGCTCGCGCCATAGTAGTCGCAACCCAGATCCTTGATGTCAAATTCTATGTGCGAATAAGCGTGGGCACCGTCGACCATTACCTCCACACCGCGCGAATGCGCCATGGCAACGATCTTCTTCACCGGCAATATCTGCCCTGTGATATTGATCATGTGCGATACCATCAGCAGGCGTGTTCGGGGCGTTAAAGCGGCGGCGTAGAGGTCGACGATTTCATCATCGTTTGCCGGATGGTTGGGTACGGAGATCAGTTTATTGACGACACCGAAGCGTTTTGCAACAAACCTGAAATGGTCGAGCATTGCGCCGTAGTCCTGCTCGGCCATGACAGCCTCATCGCCCGGTTTCCAGTGCATCCCGCCGATAATCAAGTCCAGCGACTCTGTCGTATTCCGGGTTATCGCGACTTCTTCTTCGTTGCAGCCGATGATTCCCGCGACTCTTTGTGCCACTTTTCTTTTGTTGTTCTGTTGCGCGGTGCGCATGTAATAGGAGCCTTCGTAGTTCACATGACGCATGTGCCCAATAAGAGCTTCCATCGTCTGCTGCGGCATAAAGCAATAGTAACCATTCTCGAGGTTGATGTAGTCGGGCTTGAGGGCGTAGTCACCCCGCACCTTTGACCATAAGGCCTCATCGCTTGCGATATCGGCCATGCCTGCGGCCTGAGTACCCGCCATGACGCTGCGCACCTGGGATAGCGTCATTGGCGCCGCAGCGCCCAGTAAGCCGATGCTTTTCAAAAATGAGCGCTTGTTCATGCCGCTGCCTGTTCTCGCTATGTTATTCGCCGGTAACTGTTTCGATCGGCATCGGGCCCGAGGCAATTCCCGCTTTTTCTTTCTCCGCCCTGACGAAATCGCGAACATCTTTCAATAGCTTTTTTGAATCGTAGACAATGCCGTCTTTTACGGTATAGAGGATTCCGCCGATGCGCTCGACCTCACCTGACTCATCATTGAGACGGATGACGCCGGTGCCGCGCAGGACGCTCAGGTTCTGCACAGGATTTTGCTCTACCACAACGAAATCGGCCTTTTTCCCGACTTCTATCGAACCCACCCGATCACTGATGGACAGCTGACGCGCTCCCTGCAGGGTGGCCGAGTGAATGACCTCCAGGCTCGAGAATCCCGCCTCGCGCAGCAGCTCCATTCCCTCGATATAACCAAATCCGTAAAGGTTGTAGGTGTAGCCGGAATCCGAGCCAACGACGACTCGCCCACCACGGTTCTTGTATTCGTTGACGAATTGCATCCAGAGTCTGTAATTGTCTTTCCAGGCAATCTCGTTTTCCAGTGTCCAGTAGAACCAGTAGGAACCGTGAGCATCGCGATTGGGGCGATAATATTCCCACAGGCCCGGGGTCGTATACTCCTCGTGCCATTTGGCACGTGCCTGGCGCATCAGGTCGCGCGTTGCGACGTAGGCATTGAACGTAGGGGACATGCCGAAATCGCGCTCCAGTAGCGTTTCCATCACCTGGTTCCATTTTTCCGAGCCGGGTTTCGCCGCCTGCTGCCACAGTCTGCCAGCCTCTGAAAACCGGTCCTGTTCATCCTGATAGATGTAGTCTGGCGGATACCGCTGAATCTGTCGGTCTTCGAACATTGCCTCGGGCAGGCCGTACCAGTGCTCCATGGATTTAAGTCCGGCGGCGGAGCTTGTCAGGACATTGGAATGCATTACTGCCGTCTGCGCATGGTGCATGGTTGAATTCAGGCCCAGTTTTTCCGCTTCCTGTAATGCTGCATTGAGGACATCTTCAGGCGCTCCGATGAATTTTACGCCGGAGGCTCCCAGCTTTTTCATCAGCCGAACATGCTCGCGCGCCTGGTCGGGAGTGGTCGCTGGCTCAATGCCGAGCGAGGGGCTGTTGAACATCGGGTAGACTTCCATTCTCGGACCGGTAATCTCGTTGCGCGCGCTACGGTTTGCCGTGTCGATCATCCAGCGCGTGTTAACGCTGCCAACCGTTCTGCCGCTCGTAATACCATGCGCCAACCAGAGCTTGAGTACATACTCCGGCGGTACCTGCTGGCCGTCCTCCATAGTGTGAAGATGCAGATGGGAATCGATGAACCCGGGAAGAATGAACATGCCGGATAAATCAATTTCCTGGGTGCCCGGCGAGGAAGCCGGGCGTCTTGCCGGATCAATCGGCAGTTTTGGCGCACCAACAACTTTTATCTCTGTGATGCGGTCTTTCTCAACAACAATGTCGACGGGTCCCTGCGCGGGAGCGCCCGTTCCATCGACCATGTAGGCACCGCGCAGTATCAGGCGGTCGTAGGGTCCTGTCCCCTCGATGCGCTCCATGACCGCTGCGGGTGTCGGGATACTTATCGTCTTCTGCGCCCAGGCATTGCTCGACGAAATGATGCACATGATCAGGTACAGAAGGGCCATTGCTGGCGCTACTCGAAATACCATGCGCTCCGGGGTGTTGTTCATGCTTACAGCTCCATTATGTTTTTCTGCCAAGCGTGCAACCGCCGACGTCTACTCCGGCGAGGAACTTCGTCTAACAAAAATAGAATAGATCATATATGCTGAATCAACAAAGATCGTATCTAAAGCGCCGGTGAGTTATTCATCGCCCGCCTCGCTGAAGAAAATCACTATAGCCTGGAGGTCTCGATGTTACATAGATGGATTATTCAGCGAGCGGTGTTCAGCAGTCCAAGAATTACACCAGCCCTTCTTGTGACGGCGCTGATCTTCGGATTTATCGGGCTGGTCGCCCCGGCAGCCCCAGCTGGCGCGGTTGATGCTCAGGTCTACCAGACCATGGCTTATCGTAATATAGGTCCTTTCCGTGGCGGTCGCGTAACCGCAGTAGCGGGCATCGAGAAACAGCCGTTGACCTATTATTTCGGGGCGACAGGTGGGGGCGTCTGGAAGACCACGAGTGCCGGCACAGCCTGGGAGAACGTTTCAGACGGATTTATCAATACCGGTGGCATCGGCGCGATTGATGTCGCCGACAGCGACCCGAACATTGTCTACGTGGGTACCGGCGAAGGACCCGTGCGCGGCGTCAAGACGTCGCATGGCGACGGGGTGTATAAATCGACCGATGCCGGCAAGACCTGGACACACCTCGGCCTGGAAGCGACCCGCCACATCAGCCGGATTCATATTCATCCGAGAAATCCCGATGTTGTCTTTCTTGCCGCACAGGGCAATCCCTGGGGCCCCAATGAAGAGCGCGGAATCTATAAAACGACTGACGGCGGTGTTACATGGAAAAAGATCCTCTACGTCAACGAGGATTCCGGTTTCGCCGATATGAGCATGGATGCGACTGACCCGAATTTTCTCATGGCCACGAGTTGGGATTTTCGCCGTCGGCCCTGGGAAGTGAAAAGCGGTGGTCCGGGCAGCCTGTATTAGCTGCCTGTGATGGTCACCCGTAGTCGTTGCGTGTGATAATTGCCTGTGAATGTGGCTTGCGGCCATCGCACACTCACAAATCAAGGACCCGACGATGACTGCGAGTGAAATGATCCACGTTGAACGCTTGAAGTTCTCGCATCCCGACATTACAGCAGACGGGAAGGCGAGGGCGCAGGTGGCGCTCACCCGGCTCGACACGCTGTGGTTCTGTACCGGTACCCTCTGTAATCTGGCTTGTGAGCACTGCTATATAGAGTCCAGCCCTGTCAACGACCGCCTCACGTATCTGACACGTGAGGAGGTAAACGCTTACCTTGATGAGATTGTGGCGCTGGGTCTGGACACGCGCGAGGTAGGACTCACCGGCGGTGAGCCCTTCATGAATCCCGACATCATCGATATTCTGAAATCGGCGCTTGCTCGCGGCTTCGAGGTGCTTGTGCTGACGAACGCCATGAAGCCGATGATGAAGGTCGCAGAGCCGCTAAAGCAGCTTAACAGCACATTTGCCGGGCGCCTCACGGTGCGAGTGTCTGTCGATCACTACAGCCTGGAGAAACATGAGGAAGAGCGCGGCCCGAAGTCCTGGCAGCCGATGATTGATGGCCTTCGCTGGCTGTCGGACAATAACTTCAACATTCACGTGGCCGGGCGCACCTGCTGGGGCGAGGATGAGGCATCGATGCGCAGTGGCTTTGCCGCTCTTTTCAGAGAGCATTCGATCAGCGTCGATGCCGCTGATCCGCGTGCCCTGGTATTGTTTCCGGAAATGTCACCCGATGCCGATGTCCCTGAAATAACCAGCGACTGCTGGGACATTCTCGACCGGCGGCCCGCCGACATCATGTGCGCCTCTTCACGCATGGTGGTCAAGGACAAGGGCGCGGATCATCCCGAGGTGGCAGCCTGCACGCTGCTCCCCTACGAGCCCGAGTTCCGGGTCGGCAGGACGCTGGCCGAAGCGCTTGATCCGGTCAAGCTCAATCATCCCCACTGTGCGCGCTTTTGCGTCCTCGGCGGCGGCAGCTGCGCCTGATCCATTCCTAAAGCGGCCCCGATGCTCTTTATCGAACCTCGCTATATCGTGTTCCACGGTATAGCGAGGTTGGTTATAATGCAGGAATACAGCGATGTGCCCGCCGTTGCTCTTCTTCCACCTGCCAGCAAAGTGAATGTCTATGAACCAGTTTTATTCCTGGAAGTCTTTTTCCGTCGTCAGCCTTGTCGCAACCCTTGAATTCGGTCTACCCCTGCCAGCCCACGCCGCGGGCGTTATGGAAGAGGTGGTGGTGACGGCTCGAAAGCGCGGGTCCGAGTCATTGCAGGATATCGGAGGAAGCATTCAGGTGCTCGATGGCCGTGCACTGGATGAAACGGTGGCGACCGGTTTCGCAGACTACATGCGACAGGTGCCCGGCCTGTCTGCAAACAGCTCAGGTGTAGGCCAGGCCCAGCTCTCGATGCGCGGCATCAGTGCCGCGCGCCTGAACCACGCAAACCCGAATATTCCTTCCACGGTGTCACTGTATTTTGATGAGACGCCGGTCAGCACGTCCGGTTTCAATCCGGATGCAGGTCTTCTGGATATCGACCGAATTGAAGTTCTCAGGGGACCTCAGGGAACACTGTTCGGCGCGAGCTCCATGTCCGGTGCTATCCGCGTGATCCCCAATGAACCGAGAATGGATGAACGCACCGCTTCGATCAATCTCTCTGCGTTCGACACTGCCGATGGCGACCCGAGTTACACAGGACACGGCGTTGTCAACCTGCCCATCAGTGACCGGCTCGCGATCCGCGCCGTCGGGTTCAACCTGGAAAATGGGGGTTACATCGACAATGTCTATTCCGGAGAGGACGACTATAACGACGAAACCATTTTCGGTGGCCGCCTTACGGGATTGTGGGATGCCACCGAGTCACTGACAGCCAAGGGTACCTTCATGTACCAACGCTCAGAGGCAGGCGGGCGCCCTCAGGAGCAGCGCATTGGCGACCCTGCCGAGACCATTACCGGTTCGGGCTATGGCCTGGCCCTGCCGGGCGAAAGCAACAGCCAGTTCATCATTACCGACGAGCGACAGAACGTGAAATTTGTCGACGACGAATTCGAGGACGAGATGTTCCTGGGCTCGCTGCAGTTTGAGCTGACGCGGGATTCCTACTCGATCACCTCCATTACCTCCTATTTCACCCGCGACATGAGCAACACACTCGACGACACACGAAGAACAAGAGATCTCCTGGGCACGGCGAATCTCTTTGGCGCGTCGGGCCAGCCGGTTTTCGCGCTGGGAGATTTTGATCCCGTAACGCTCGAAGGCGCGGTGTACCTTGACCAGGTCGACCTCGAAAATGAAACCCGGAACGATAAATTCACACAGGAAGTGCGTATCAACACGGATCTCCGGGGGCCACTGAATTTCGTCGCGGGCGTCTACTACGAAGATGACTCACGCCAGCTGGATCAGATCAACGACCTCGACGGACTGGATGCCTGGATTGCATCACCCAATGATCTGGACGGTTTCTTTGGCAGTAAATTCGGCTCTCCACTTGAGAACGCTTATTTCGACGGATCCTTCGACGTGGATACCACGCAGTTCGCGGTTTTTGCCGAGGCAACCTACGAGTACGGAGCATTTGAATTAACCGCAGGCGGACGCTACTACGAATATGACCAGGACGCGGCAATCCGATGGCAGGGCTGGGTTGAATTCAGTGACGATCGACTCGATTCCAACACCAGCGCAAGCGGCTTCAATCCCAAGGTGGAGGTGCTTTACAACGTCTCTGAGGAAACCACCGTGTATGCCGGCGCTGCAGAAGGCTTCCGCGTAGGCAGTGTACAACAGTTCATCAACCCGGTTTTTTGCGGCAGTGAACTCGAGACCCTGGGCCTTGATGGCGTGCCTACAGACATTGATGGTGACTCACTGTGGAACTACGAAGCGGGCGTCAAGACCTCTTTTTTCAATGGGACAACCACGGCGAATATCAGCGTTTATCAGATGGATTGGGAGAACGCGCGAACACAGACATTCCTGTCCTGCGGCTGGATCGTGGAGTTCAGCCTGGTGGATATGGTCAGTCGGGGTGCCGAGATGGAGTTCATTTCAAGCCCTACCGATCGGCTCGACCTGAATCTCGCTCTGGCGTACAACCAGTCTGAAGTTGATGGCAATCTCGCTCCCTCGGCACCACCGATCGCGGCGGACGGCGATACGGCGCCTTTCGCTCCGGAGTGGACAGTCACCACCGGCTTCCGATACCAGGTGCCTGGGGCCATCAGCGCCTTTGACTGGCATATTCGCGGTGATGTTTCCTACACGAGCAGTCAGTTCAATGAATTGGGGACGCAACAGCTTGAGCGCGTAAAAATACCCAGTAATACCGTGGTGAATCTTTACTCAGGCCTGACCGGTGACCAGTGGGAGCTCGGTATATTTGCGCGAAATCTGACGGATGAACGCATTGTCATGGGAGCGGATACCGACCGCCAGCGGCCGGCGCAGCTGGCCATCGGGCGGCCCAGAAATATTGGCGTGCAGGTGCGCTACAACTTCTCGGAGAGATGACGCAGGGCAGACGCAGGATATGCTGAAAACAGCGGATTCCGACTGATGCAGCGAAGGAGTCGAGCGCGCTGGCTGTATATGGCCAGCCTGATTCTCGCCGGGGACAGCATCTACCTGCTTGTCTACATGCGTCAGAGCTACCAGACCAGTATGCAGGAGGTCTTTGGTATCACGTTCACGCAGCTGGGCGTGATGAATTCCATGTACGGTTTGCTGGCCATCACGGCGTATTTTGCCGGAGGCTGGCTGTCGGACAGGGTGGCGACCCGGACACTGCTCGTCTTCTCGCTGTTTGCCACGGGTCTGGGCGGTTATTACATGGCAACGATTCCCAGCTACCCCATGCTGCTCGTCCTGCATGCCTTCTGGGGTGTCTCGACGATCCTCACCTTCTGGTCGGCGCTGATCAAGTCGGCCCGTTTGTGGGGCGCAGCCGACGACCAGGGAAAGACCTTCGGTATTCTGGATGCCGGGCGCGGGCTGGTCGGCGCTGTTATGTTCACCACCGGGGCCTGGGTATTTTCGCGTTATGTGCTGGTAGCGGAGGGGCTCACGGCAGTCATCGTGCTGTATTCCACCGCCTCCATTGTCGCAGGATGCTTCGTGTGGGCGTTTATCCCCGAAGACTCCGCACACGGCTCACTGCGAGGAGGAAAACGAGAGGCCGCGCCCGCGGGACAGCTGCGGCTGGTTATCAGGCTGCCGGCGGTCTGGCTGCAGGC
Source organism: Chromatocurvus sp. (assembly GCA_046260765.1). Classification (GTDB taxonomy): domain Bacteria; phylum Pseudomonadota; class Gammaproteobacteria; order Pseudomonadales; family Halieaceae; genus Chromatocurvus. The sequence goes on along the minus strand of JBHEOO010000023.1, from coordinate 20,289 downwards.
GTTCATCATTCTTATCGCCTATTGGCTGTATCTGGGCTCATTCGAGTTTGCGACCTTTGCGGAAAAGGTCTTCGGTCAGGATAAGCTATTCGGCGCAACGTTGAGTGCATACAGGGAATGGCTGCGCCCATTATCTGCTATTACTGCGGGGTTCCTCGCCGATCGTATTCGCCCCACGCGGGCCGTCACACTTTGCTTTGTCGCCGCTGCTATCGGGTATGGTGTGCTCGCAGCAGTACCGGGTGAATCCGAACTCCTCTGGATGCTCTGGATACAGGTGGCCACGGTAGCCATTGCGGTATTCGCCCTGCGGGGCATCTACTTTGCACTGATGGAAGAGAGTCGCGTGCCGCTAGTGGTTACCGGGACGGCAGTAGGCCTGGTGTCGACCATCGGGTTTACTGCGGATATTTTTGCCTACCCGCTTGTAGGCTGGTTGCTCGACACTTTCGGTGCTGAGACCGGCTACACGTATTATTTCACGGTTCTTGCCTGCGCCGCCCTTGTTGGCGTTTTCCTTGCGCTCATTCTGGCGAGGTCCAACCGGAAGGCGCACTTTCCACTATAAATCTCGACCGATTCACCACACGAACCGATTCACCACACGAACCGATTCACTCCACAAGTAGTTGATGGCGATTTACTTGACGCGCTCACGGTCAAACGTCGTCAGGCTGTCTCCGTCGTCTCGCACCGTCGCCAGAAAGCCGCTCAAGTCGCCACCGGTTTTCCCGCAGATTTCCAGGCCGTCATGGAACCAATGTAGACATCGACGTGTGCAAAGCCCTGACGACGCAGCACAGAGGCAGCAATAGTGGCGCGGGCACCGCTGCCGCACATGACAGTCACGGGACTTTTCGGATCGAGATCATCTGCTGCGCCCGGCAGTTCACCGACATACGCGTGACGACTGCCTTCAATGTGGCCGCCCTCGAATTCGTCTTTTGCCCGCACGTCCAGAAGCGTCCAACCATCTGGTGGATTATCGACCCTCGAGGCGACCCTTTCGGTGCTCACGAAACCGAGTGTCTCCATTGGACCATTCCTGACGCCAAGCGGCATAACACCGGCGATGTAGCCGCCAACGCGATCAAACCCGATTCGCTGTAGCGTGGTGGCAGCATTCAGGGCCTGAGTCTGATCGCGGGCAACCAGCAATATCGCCTGGTCCACTGTGAGGAACCAGCCCGCAAAGGCAGCAATCATCTCATCGGGTATGCACAGAGCGCCTGCGCGGTGGCCACCGGCAAAGTCAAATATACCGCGGACATCAAGACAGAGATGCTCGCCCGGATCGAACAGCATGGCGGGAGGGCAGGGCAGCGGTGCTGGCGGTGCTGCTTCTGTGCCGAGCATGTTGCACTGCTCCATTCGCTCGAAATACGGTGGAATGTAGTGGTGTTCACCAACCTTTGCATCGATGAAAGTTTCCCTGTCGTCGATCTGCAGGCGGGGATTGTTTTTTCTTTCGTGACCGATGGACGAGAACTCGCGGTCCGCCATGCCGGCCCCACACACTGAACCCGCACCGTGGGCGGGGTAGACGAGGCATTGATCTCCCAGCGCTAACAGTTTCTGAAGGCTGTCGAAGAGCAGGCCGGCAACATCCCGTTTTCTGTCGGGGTAGAAGTCGGTCCGTCCAACGTCGCCAATGAAAAGGGCGTCGCCGGTAAAGACGCCCACAGGCCCCTCCTCAAAGCTTTTATCGTAAAGAACGTAAGACAGACTGTCATCAGTATGGCCGGGCGTCTCCAGCACTTTCAGCGAAGCACCGCCAATCTGGAAAACCTGACCCTCGCGCGTCTCCTGTGCATAGCGTATGGCCTGCTCTGGGTTCGGGCCATGCCAGACCTCGGCGCCCGTGGCCTGCTTGATCAGCGGCGCGCCCGAAATCAGGTCCTCGTTCCGATGAGTCTCGAAGACATACTTGATAACGGCACCGTTGGCCCGGGCGAGGTCGAGGTAGACGTCAATGTCACGACGCGGATCGATCACTGCTGCCTCGCCGCCGGCGCTGAGAAAGTAGGAAAGATGGGCCAGCCCTGGCGTCTTGATCTTCTCGAGTTGCATTCTATTGATCTCCTCTGCCTGAGTTTCCAGGCCTTGCAAAGTTGCACGCTTTGTTGAACCACATACGCGGACAATACAGAGTGTAGCGCACAAAGGTCGTCAGATCAGTGAGCCGGGACATCCGTCACACCCTGCAGACCCATCAGGTTCAATGCTGCGTATGACAAGGTTAAAATAGGTGGCAAGACACAAGCTCCTCGTTTCTTGCCTTCCACGGATGATGAAAGGTTTGCAGAATGTTTGAATTTTTTGATGCCTTGATGCTGGCGCGTATCCAGTTTGCGTTCACGGTCAGCTTCCACTTCCTGTTTCCGGCCATCACCATCGGTCTGGCCAGTTACCTCGCTGTGCTTGAGGGCCTGTGGCTGAAGACGGGCCGCGAGGATTACATGAGCCTGTATCGCTACTGGATCAAGATCTTTGCGCTGGTCTTCGCCATGGGTGTGGTGTCTGGCATCGTCATGTCGTACCAGTTTGGCACTAACTGGTCGGTGTTCTCCGACACGGCCGGGCCGATCATTGGCCCGTTGATGGCCTACGAGGTGCTGACGGCCTTCTTCCTCGAAGCCGGTTTCCTCGGTGTGATGCTGTTTGGCATGAACCGCGTGGGCAAGGGGCTTCACTTTACGGCCACGCTGATGGTGGCGCTCGGAACTTTTGTTTCCGCGTTCTGGATTCTGTCGGTCAACAGCTGGATGCAGACACCGGCGGGCTACGCAATGAACGCCGATGGGCAATTCATTGCCGCGGACAGCTGGCTGCCGATTATTTTCAATCCCAGCTTTCCTTATCGTCTGGCACACACCTTGTTGGCGGCCTACCTGACCACGGCTTTCATGGTGGGTGCGGTCGGGGCATGGCACCTGCTCAAGGACAAGGGCCGTGCCAACCCGCGCGCCCGGCTCATGTTCTCCATGGCCATGTGGATGGCAACTATCGTCGCACCGATGCAGATCGTCCTTGGCGATTTGCATGGCCTGAACACGCTGGAGCACCAGCCCGTGAAGGTCATGGCCATGGAAGGGCATTACCAGAGCTACCCCGACGGTGCGCCGCTTATCCTGTTCGGCATCCCGAACAGCGCTGAGAGCCGCGTCGACTATGCGGTGCAGATCCCGAAATTGTCGTCGCTTATCCTGAAGCATGATCTGAATGCCCCGCTGGACGGTCTCGACACCGTGCCCGCGGAAGATCATCCGCCCGTTGGGATCGTATTCTGGTCGTTCCGTATCATGATTGCCATCGGCTTGCTCATGGCGGGACTGGGTGCGCTGAGCCTCCTGGCCCGCGTCCGGGGCAAGCTCTACGAATGGCGGCCGCTGCACCGCTTTGCATTGCTGATGGGGCCGTCCGGCCTTGTCGCGGTGCTGGCTGGCTGGATTACCACAGAGGTCGGCCGGCAGCCGTGGACGATACAGGGACTGATGCGCACCGCCGAGTCGGCGTCACCGCTGGCGGCCCCGGCGGTGGCGGCGTCGCTGGTCGCGTTCGTGCTGGTGTATTTTGCGGTATTTGGCGCCGGGGTGATTTACATAATGAAGCTGATGGCTAAACCGCCGATGCCTCACGAGCCTGAGCCACCCCACATTCCTGTGCGCTCTGCAGGAACGACTCCAGCTGCGGGGCTCTGGCCTGAAGCCCTGGCGTCTGGACAGGGGTCGTAGGCATGAATATCGACCTCACGATGGTCTGGGCGTTTATCATTTTCCTGGCCGTCTTTATCTATGTGGTGCTGGACGGATTTGATCTGGGTATCGGTATCCTGTTCCAGCACTTCGAGGTGGGTCATGATCGGGACACCGCCATGAATAGCGTCGCGCCGGTATGGGACGGCAATGAGACCTGGCTTGTGCTGGGCGGCGGCGGTTTGCTGGCGGCCTTTCCGCTGGCCTACGGGCTGATTTTTTCCGCGCTGTATGCACCTCTCATCGCGATGTTGCTGGCGCTCGTTTTCCGCGGTGTCGCGTTTGAATTCCGCTGGCGCGATCCTGGCCATCGTGGGTTCTGGGATCTGGCATTCACCGGCGGTTCGCTCCTCGCCGCCTTCGCGCAGGGCGTCATGCTTGGCGCGCTGCTTCAGGGAATCGCAATCAGCGACCGCGCCTACGCCGGCGGCTGGTGGGACTGGCTGACGCCGTTTTCGCTCGTCACCGGCGTCAGCGTCGCTATTGCTTACGCCCTGATGGGTGCCACCTGGCTGGTCCTGAAGACGGAGGGGGCACTGCAAAAGCAGGCGCGGGACATGGCCTGGTGGCTTGGGGGCGCCACGCTTATCGCCATTGGCGTCGTCAGTGTAGCCACACTGTTTCTGAGTGAAGCCTACTTCGCGAAATGGCTGGCCTGGCCCCGGGTTCTCTGGGTGGCGCCCGTGCCGGTCCTGGTTGCACTGAGCAGCCTGGCGTTCGCGCGCAGCCTGAAGTCCGGCCGCGAGCTTGCTCCGTTCTTGCTCACGCTGGGCATATTCCTGCTGTGCTTCGTGGGTCTCGGTATCAGCGTATTTCCTGACGTTATTCCGGGTGCCGTAACTATCTGGGCGGCTGCCACCGACCACAGCAGCCAGGTCTTCATGTTGTGGGGCACCGCCCTTGTGCTGCCGATGATTCTGGCTTACACCAGCTGGTCCTACTGGATATTCCGCGGTAAGGTGGATGACCATGGATATCACACGTGAAGCGTCCCCGGCTGCGCTGGCCTGCCATTGAGGCGACGCGCTCCGGTCCATCGGAGAGTCCTTTGTGGAAACGCCTCTTGTGGATGGTCGGCATCTGGATCGCCAGCGTTGCTGCGCTGCTGCTTGTCGCGCTGGTGCTGCGGCTGGTGCTGCAACCCTGAAGGGCCGGCTCAGGGATTGGTAGTCAGAATCCCTGCACCAATGCACGGTATGCTGCGGTACCATACAGGCGATAGATAAACGTTTACCTACAATAACTCGGGAGAGACGCTATGTTCAGTCACGTCATGCTTGGAACAAACGATATAGAGCGTGCCAGAAAATTTTACGATGCCGTGCTCGGTGTGCTGGGAGCTGGCGAAGCCATGCAGAACACGGCGGCAAGTGGCCATGAGCGGCTGTTCTACATACACGCCGGCGGGGCATTCGGCGTGAGTGAACCGATCAACGACGAGCCCGCGACCGTCGGGAACGGCAGCACCATCGGCTTCAAGTGCGACTCCCCTGAGCAGGTCCGTGAGTTTCACGATGTCGCCGTTGCGCATGGTGGCACCTCAACTGAGGAACCACCGGGCCTGCGCGAGGGCAGCATGGGCGCCATGCACCTTTCTTACGTGCGCGATCCGGACGGCAATAAGTTGTGTGCGATCTTCCGGCCCAAATCCTGATTGCCGAAAATCAGCCTACCCGGACACGGACAGGACGTTAACGAACGAGGAGTGCAGATTGTGCCCCGACACCATCAGTGCCGTCTGAGGGTATCAGGTGCCTCCTCCTGGAGCAGAGACACCATACTCGCGACAATGGCTGGCATGGCCGCCAGCGGAAGATCAGATCGACTTGCAGCGGTCAGCAGCGCGCTGGCGAGCAGGTAGTCTGCGGCGAGCTGTTCATCAATGCCGTAATGCCGGGCGATCCTGTCAACCTTGTTATTCATGCTGATATAGAGCGACTGACCCAGTTCGGCGTCCTGCTCTCCCGTTAAGGGCGGTGCATCCTCTTTCAATTCATTCACCGTAAGTGACCTCAGCGTAAGGCCTCAAGCTTCTCATAATCGATGCGCATCGGTTAAGCCACTCCTCGCCACCGACTCCCGCAACTTCGTCAAATTCGCTACAATGGCGCGCTTGCAAGGGTCTGTGCAGTGCGTCACGCTGCATAAGCAGCCCGTCGCGCGCTGCCAACCCGCATCGCCCAAGTCACTACGCCCAGCAGAGAGTAATCATCCATGGATTTCAAGAACGTCGTTATCGAGGCCCCGGTGGCCGTGGAGGCGCCCATCAGCCTGAGCTCGCGGGACATCGCGCAGCGCCTGAAGCCGACCATGGACCGGCTGGGCGTTCGTGAGAACCTCCTGGAGGAGATCTCCGGCATAAGCTCTCGTGGCTTATGGGATGAGAGTACGAGTCCCGCCGATGCCGCTACTCTGGCTGCGGAGAAGGCCATCGCAAACAGTGACATCGATCGTTCGCGCATCGGCCTGATCATCAGCACGTCAGTGTCCCGCGACTTTCTTGAGCCCTCTTCTGCCTGCATGGTACACGGCAACCTGGGTCTCGCACCGGAATGCCTTAACTTTGACGTTGCCAACGCCTGCCTCGGCTTTCTCAATGGCATGGATATCGCGGCGCGCATGATCGAGCGCGGCGAGCTGGATTACGCCTTGATTGTTGATGGTGAATCCAGCCGACCGCTGATCGAAGCCACGATGACCCGGTTGCTCGCCCCTGAGGTGGAAGAACCACAGTTCCGTGCCGAGTTTGCCTCTCTCACGCTGGGCTCGGGCAGCGCGGCGATGATCATGGCGCGTCGTGAGCTGGCGCCCGACGCTCACACCTATCGTGGCAGCGTGACGCGCGCCGCGACCCAGTTCAACCAGCTGTGTCTTGGCAACATGGACCGCATGCACACGGACACGCGCGGCCTGCTCGGTGCCGGACTGGAGCTGGCCGCCGAAACCTTTGCTGCGGCACGCTCTACCTTCGGCTGGGATGCGGCGGAACTGAACCAGTTTATTATTCATCAGGTGAGCAAGGTGCACACGGAGTCACTGGTCCAGCTGCTGGGTCTGGATCCCTCAAGGGTTCATACGATATACCCGCACATGGGTAACGTCGGCCCGGCCTCCGTACCGATAGTACTGAGCAAAGTAGCCGAGGCGGGCAAATTGAAGTCGGGGGATCGGGTGGCGCTGCTCGGTATCGGCTCGGGGCTCAACTGTGCCATGGCAGAGGTGGTCTGGTAACGGTTGATGGGCGAGATGACCACACATCCGCGTGAAGCCAGCTATTGCCCTCCAGCAGACCTGTACCCATTCACCTCGCGCTGGCTCACTATCGATGGCCAGCGCATGCACTACATCGATGAAGGTCCGCGGGACGCGCCGGTCTTGTTGATGCTGCACGGCAACCCGACCTGGTCCTTCTACTATCGCAACCTGGTGCTGCGTCTGCGCGATCGCTACCGCTGTATCGTGCCAGACCATATCGGTTGCGGCCTGTCCGACAAGCCAGACGATGCGGACTATGATTACCATCTGGCGCGACGTATTTCTGATCTCGACGAGCTGGTTCGCGCGACGGTTGGTGATGAGGCGCCGCTGTCGCTGATTGCGCACGACTGGGGTGGGATGATCGGCTTCGGCTGGGCGGCACCGCGCGCGCAGCGGATAGAACGCTGCGTGATACTCAACACCGCCGCGTTTCCCCTGCCCGCGGACAAGCCGTTCCCCTTTGCCCTCTGGCTCGCTGGCCGCACTCGACTGGGTGCCGTGCTGGTTCGCGGCATGAACGCATTTTCCGCCATGGCGGCCTGGATCGCTTTCAAGAAGCCGGTAAGCAAAGCCGTACGCGCGGCCTATACGGGCCCCTATAACAGCTGGAAGAACCGCATCGCCACCGTGCGCTTTGTGCAGGACATTCCTCTCAAGCCCGACGATCGCGGGTATGATCTTGTCGCTGGCACTGCGGCCCAACTGCATCGCTTTGTAGATACGCCGGCGCTACTGGTGTGGGGACTCAAGGATTTCGTGTTCGACCAGAGCTTTTACCGCGATTGGCAGTTCTACCTGCCTGCTGCCGAGCGCTATCCGCTGGCGGACTGCGGACACTATGTACTTGAGGACGGCGGTGAGCCGCTGCTGGACCGCATAGAGGCCTTCCTGCTCTCTGGCGAGCGTCCTTGACCGATCCGCTGCATCCTGAGCGGGGAAGTAGCGGCCCTTGCAATGTTGCCGCCGCGCTGGTGGACCAGGCGCAGCGACAGCCGCACAGCCCGGCGATTCACTATCCGGCAGGTGTGCGCAAAGGCACGGTTCAGTACCGCAGTGCCAGCTATGCCGAGCTCAATGCGCTGAGTGATTGTTACGCGCGTGGGCTTGCGCAGTATGGAATCGGACGCGGTGCCCGTGTGGCACTGATGGTGCCGCCCGGGCTGGACTTCTTTGCGCTGTTTTTTGCGCTGTTCAAGGCAGGTGTCGTCCCGGTACTGATCGACCCGGGTATTGGGTTGAAGCCACTGAAAATCTGCCTGGCAGAAGCAGAACCCGAGGCCTTCATCGGCATCACCCGGGCGCAGCTTGCCCGGATTCTTCTACGCTGGTCGCCCGGGTCCATTCGCCGCAGCGTCACCCTCGGGCCGCGGCTTGCCTGGGGTGGGCTCTCGCTGCGCGGCCTTGCCCGTCTCGGTGGCGCCGCCGGCCCCCCGGTGCTCGCCGAGACACAGGCCGAGGAGACGGCGGCGATCCTGTTCACCTCAGGCAGCACCGGCATCCCCAAGGGGGTGGTGTACCGCCACCGACATTTTATTGCGCAGGTAGACATGCTGCGTGCCACCTTTGGTATTCAGCCGGGCGAGGTTGACCTCGCCACGTTTCCGCCCTTCGCCTTGTTCGACCCGGCGCTGGGTATGACCACGGTGGTACCGCATATGGACCCGACTCGCCCGGCCAAGGCCAATCCCGCCTACCTTGTACAGGCCATTGAGCGCTTTTCCGTGACCAACGTGTTTGGCTCACCGGCGCTGCTCAAGGTCCTTGGCAACCACTGTCGCGATCAGCAGCGACAGCTGCCAACACTGCGACGGGTGCTGTCTGCAGGCGCTGCGGTGCCGGCAGACACCGTTGTTCTGATGCAACAGGCGATGCCGGCTGATGGCTGGGTCTATACGCCCTACGGCGCCACCGAGTGCCTGCCGGTGGCCTGCATCTCCAGTCATGATATGAGCCCGGAACTGGTCGCCGCCACAGGAGAAGGTGCTGGCACCTGTGTCGGACGCCCGGTGGCACCCAACGAGGTGGCGATCCTGCGTCTCAGTGATGATGTCATAGAAAGTATCTCGCCTGAGGATCTGCTGCCGGCTGGCACCGTCGGGGAAATTATTGTGCATGGCCCGACCACGACCGATCGCTATTGGCAGCGCAGGGAGCAGACCCGTCTTGCAAAAACAAGCGATGGGCAGGGCCGGACATGGCATCGCATGGGGGATGCAGGCTACTTCGACGAACAGGGGCGCCTATGGTTCTGTGGCCGCAAATCACAGCGGGTGCGTACTCCCCAGGGAGATCTGTACGCCGATCAGATAGAGGCCATTTTCAATACCATCGAGGATGTCGAGCGCACTGCTCTGGTTGGCGTTGGCGCGCCGGGCGAGCAGGTGCCGGTGCTCTGCGTGGAGCTGCGGCGACCCGGAAAAGGTCAGCAGCCGGTCTGCAGGAAAGCGGTAGAACAAGTCGTCTGGGCAAAGGCCGCAGAACACGCGAAGTTGCTGAGTCTGGGCAGGGTGCTGTTTCATCCCGGCTTTCCGGTGGATATTCGACACAATTCGAAAATCAATCGGCAGGCGCTGGCCGTCTGGGCCGGTCGCAGGTGTCCCGATGACACGCTGCGACGTCCCGCGCTTACAGACTCGCACCCGGACGCGAACAGGCATCTGCCGTGAAAGTTCTGGTGACCGGCGGTGGCGGCTTTCTCGGCCAGGCCATCTGTCGCCAGTTGCTGGCGCGGGGAGATGAGCCCGTCGCGCTGCAGCGCAGTCAATCACAGGCCCTGGCCAGCATGGGCATCGCACAGCACTGCGGCGACATCCGCAGCGCCGGGGATGTGCGGGCGGCGGCAGCAGGCTGCGCGGCAGTGATTCATACCGCAGGCAAGGCCGGCAGCTGGGGCGATCCGGCGGTCTACCACGCAATCAACGTTGTGGGAACGCAGAACGTCCTTGACGCCTGTCGTGCGCTGGATATACAGCGTCTGGTGTTCACGTCGTCCCCCAGCGTGGCGCACGGCGGCGGCGATATCGAGGGCGGGAATGAATCGCTGCGTTATCCCGATCACTACGCCGCGGCGTATCCGCAGAGTAAGGCCATCGCTGAGCAGAAGGTCATGGCGGCCAGTGGCAGCGGTTTGAAGACGGTCTCGCTGCGCCCGCACCTGGTCTGGGGGCCGGGGGACAATCAGCTGTTGCCGCGACTGGTGGAGCGTGCGCGGCGGGGTACGCTGAAACTACCGGGCACCACGAAACTGATTGACACGGTCTACATCGACAACGCGGCCCAAGCTCACCTGCTGGCCCTGGCCGCACTGGACACCAACCCGGCCTGCCACGGCAGAACCTACTTTATCTCCAACGGTGAGCCCTGGCCGCAGGCACAGATCATCGGCGCACTGCTGGCGGCCGTAGGCGTTGACGTCCAAATCAAGGCGATACCGACCACGGTCGCAGTGCTCGTCGGCGCGCTGGCCGAAGGCTGGTGGCGTCTGTCTCGACGGATTGATGAGCCGCCGCTGACGCGCTGGTCCGCGCAGCAACTCTCTACCGCGCACTGGTACGACATTTCTGCCGCCCGCGAGGACCTGGGCTACGAGCCACGCATCAGCATGCATGAGGGACTGGCGCGCCTGCGTGCAAGTGCCACGTCATAACAGACGTTGAGCCCTGAGGCTCCGGCTTTTTTTTGCAGCCAGAGCTGTCAAACAAAGCCTTCAGCCTAGGCTCCGCAAAAGGTATTGCTTGTGAGGGAGTCGTGACTTAGGCTACTGATATAAACACACCCCCTATAAAAATAAGTTGGGAGTTCTGTTCAGCATGGCTACGACCTCGAACCGCTCAGTCCAAAGGTTGCAACGTCGATTCGCTAATGTATTTCGCACTGGCGCCCTGGGGCTGCTCGCCTCATGCATTCTGTCTGGCTGCTCGGAAACCAATCCCGAGCCCGAAAGCCCTGGCACCCCGTCGCTGGTCAGTCTGGTCACGGCTGAGCAATACCGCAATTCCCTGAGCTACATTTTCGGCCCCGGCGTAGACCTCCAGGTCGAGTTTGCGCCTGTGGCGCGCACCGAGGGCTTGCTCGCCAACAGCGCCGCCATCGCCGGCATCAGCAGTTCGCAGCTGCAGGAAATACAGGGTGTGGCCGCCAGCGTGGCCGGACAGGTCATGGATGTGGCACACCGCAATTATCTTGTTCCCTGCAAGCCCGAGTCGCTCGACGGGTCTGATGATGCCTGCGCTGCCCGCTTCCTGTCGAAGGTAGGCCGACTGTTATTCAGGCGCGCCCTGACGGATGACGAAGTCGCGATGCACGTCGAACAGGCTGGCTCTGCGGCAGAGCAATTGAAGGACTTTTACACCGGCCTTGAAATTGCGCTCGAAGGGATGCTGATCAGCCTGGAAGGCCTGTTTGTCGTGGAGCGCGCCGAGCCCGATCCGGAAAGTTCTGGTCAGCTGCGCCTTGATGCGTATTCGCTCGCATCCAGATTAAGTTTCTTCCTGTGGAATTCCGGTCCGGATGATGAGTTGCTCGCCGCCGCCGAGAGCGGCGAACTGCAGTCGAGAGAAGGCCTTGAGCACGCGGTAGAGAGAATGCTGGCGAGCCCCAGGCTTGCCGAAGGGATGCGAGCCTTCTTCGATGACATGTTCGCGTTTGATGAAGTCAAGACGCTGGTCAAGGACTCGACCATTTATCCCGAATTCACGCGCGTGACCGCGGAGGATGCGCGGGAGCAGACCCTGCGGACGTCCATTGAGCACCTGCTCGTCAACGACGGAGACTATCGGGACCTGTTTACAACGCGATCGACCGTAATGTCGCCGGCGCTGGCTATTATTTACGGTGTGCCGGCACAGCCCGGCTGGGCGCCTCACACCTTCCCTGATGAAAGTCCGCGTGCGGGCCTTCTTACGCAGGTCAGTTTTCTGTCGCTGCATGCCCATCCCGGCCGCAGTTCCGTGACGCTGCGGGGCCAGGCACTGCGCGAGCGCTTCCTGTGCCAGACCGTACCCGAGCCGCCGCCGGGTATCGATTTTTCTGTTGTGTCGAATCCCGATTCCAACTACCCGACACAGCGCCAGCGCGTCCGCGCGCATCTCGAGACGCCGTCCTGTGCCGGCTGTCACAGGATTACCGATCCGATCGGTTTGTCACTCGAGCAGTTTGACGGTGCCGGTGGCTTCCGGCTCACCGAAAACGGCGCCGTGATCGACGCGAGCGGCGGCCTCGATGGCTTTGAATTCGAGGGCGCCGTTGGCCTTGGGCAGGCTCTGCGAGAGAACGCTGAACTGCCGCGATGTCTCGTGCAGCGCGTCTACAGCTACGGCACTGGCGGGCCCCCGGCAATTGAGGCCCGGCCTGCACTTGACTACTTCAACCAGGCATTTGCCGAGCAGGGCTACCGACTTCGCGACTTGCTGCGAACGGTCGCCCTCAGCACGGCCTTTTCGAGAATTCAGGACGATCCGAAGCCGGAAAACGACCCGGATTATCGGGAAGAGAGTGAGATGACGGTGGCGACCTCACGCTAGATCGAATCGCACGCCAGGTGAAGAATACTGCACCAGAGGACCGACGGCTTTCGGGCGTTTGCGGTCGGGAATCCGGTCAATCAGGAAATGCAGGGGAGTGTTTATGAGTAAGTGGAACAGACGTCGTGTATTGAAAGGTATGCTGAACGGCGTCGGCGTATCGGTGGCTCTCCCGCTCCTCGATGTTTTTCTCGACGGAAACGGCAAAGCCCTTGCCTCCGGTAGGCCGATGCCTGTGCGCTTTGGCACCTGGGGGTATGGTCTGGGCGGCACGTCGGATATTTTTGTGCCGAAGAACACCGGTCCTGACTATGATCTGCCCGAGGAGATCGCATCGTGGGCCCCCGTGCGTGATGACGTGAATCTTTTCACGAACGGTTCGGCCTTCCCCGACTCATCTCCGAACCGGAATCATTTCACTGGCTGGGTGGTATCGCGGACGGGCGTTGCGCCCGAGGTAAATAGCGTGCCGACGGAGACCATCGATGTCAGCGTCGCCAAGCAGATGGGGCGTGCCACGCGTTTCAACTTGCTTACGGCGACCGCCACCGCCGATGCTCGCGATACCTACAGCTTCATGAATGCGGCAACGCCCAACGCCCCGGAGTGGTCGCCGCTGCAGTTTTACAACCGCCTGTTCGGGGCTGATTTCCAGAACCCGAATGCAGAGAAGTTTAACCTGGATCCGCGCATCATTGCGCGCAGAAGCGTGCTCTCCGGTGTCATGGAGCAGTCGCGCTCCATGATGAAGATGGTCGGCGCAGCGGATCGCCAGCGCCTCGACCAGTACTTCACGGGTTTGCGCCAGCTGGAGACGCAGTTTGAGCATCGGCTGACCAAGCCGGATCCGATTGCCAGCTGCATGCCCCCGGGCGAGGCGCCGGTCAATCCGTTGATGGACAAGTCAGCAGATGCGGTCAGGCTTCGTCATCAAATGATGACTGAACTCATGGTTATGGCCATTGCCTGCGATCAGACCCGTGTCTTCAATATGACGTATTCCGCGGCGTTTTCATCAATTATCAAACCCGGCTATCCCAAGCCCCACCACACCTGTACGCACGAAGAGCCCGTTGACGAGCACTCTGGCTACCAGCAGAACGCGTCCTGGTTCACGCGGCGTGCCATGGAGTCCTGGGTAGATTTTATTGAAGCCTTCAAAAAAGTGCCGGAGGGTGACGGCACACTGCTGGACAACGTTCTGATACTCGGCACGACCGATGTCGGTTATGCCAGGACGCACGCAATTGACGGCATGCCGGTATTTCTTGCCGGTCGCGCGGGGGGCAAGGCAAAAAGTGGTATGCACATTGATTTAAAGGGTGGATCGGTATCCCAGGTGGGCTACACGGCCCTCAGGCTGATGGGCATCGACAAGCCATCCTGGGGCACCCTGAGTAACGAATCTTCCGAAGTGATTCACCAGGTCGTGGCCTGAATGGGCGCGTCCAGCTGTCCAGGGAGACTGGTTGATATGCAGATAATGCGTTCACTGGTGGCAGCGTTGCTCGTCGCAGGTGCATCGACTTCGATTGCGACGAATACCGCCACTGAAACTTCAGACCATTTGAAGTACTGGCAAGCCGCGACAAGCACTGCGCAGGAAGCCTATATCGAAGAGGAAATGCCGCCCGGTGTTCAGGTGGTGATCAGCCCCCTGGAGGGGCCTGTTTATGCGGATGATCGCGGGCGGACGCTGTACAAGTGGCCGCTCAGCGCCCTGAGAAACGGGTCAACCGGTGATAGAAAGGATGGACCCTCCAATTGCACAGATGAAGTGCTGAGACATTCCGCCGGCTTGATGAGTCCTTACCCGCCCGGCCTGCTTCTTCCAGATGCCGATCAGCGACTGAGCTGTGCAGACGTGTGGCCGCCCGTGCTTGCATCCGAGGATGCGGAGGAAGTGGGCAAGTGGACGCTCACCACGCGGGAAAATGGCGTACGCCAGTGGGCCTATGACGGTTACCCGCTGTATACCTCCATTCTGGATCAGCAGCCGGGAGATGCGCTGGGCGGCACGAAGATCAGCGCCCGTGGGGATGGCGGTGTTGTTCGAGTGCCAGTTGGCCCGCCGCCGGATATTCCGGCTGAGTTTGCGGTGATTCCCAGTACCACCGGGAGACTGCTGGTGAACAACAGGGAATATTCGGTTTACACATGGGACGGTGATGAGCCGAACAAGTCGAATTGTTATGAAAAGTGCCTGAACGACTGGCGTCCGGTGGCTGCACCTGCACTTGCAGCAGACACGGGTCAATGGACCGTTATCAAGCGGTCCTCGGGAACCAACCAGTGGGCGTTCAGGGGCAAACCGCTTTACACCCATAAGAATGACCCTGGAAGCCGCAGCTTTGTCGGTAGCGATATACCCGATTGGCGCAACCCGAGTTGGCATAATGCCTACACGCAGCGCGCAGTAATGCCGCCGGAAGCGTTTACGGTGCAGGATGTGGAATTTGGCGGGCAGGTGCTGGCCGATGCCCGCGGGCGAACAATTTATCTCTATAACTGCAACGATGATTCCATGGCGCAGTTGGCCTGCGATCACCCCGACGCGCCACAGGAGTACCGTATGGCCATATGCGGTAACGGTGATCCTGCCCGCTGCCAGAAAACGTTCCCGTATGTTGTTGCGGAACCGGATGCGAAGAGCGATAGCCGTCTCTGGAGCGTTATGGCGATCGATCCTCAGACAGGGCATCGCGCCGCTGCTGACCAGAAAAATGCCCTGTACGTCTGGGCCTACCGTAAGCGACCGGTGTACACCTATGTCGGTGACCGCGAAGCTGGCGTTACAAACGGTGACGGCATCGGCGAGTTCACCGGGCGTCGCAACGGCTATAAGGCTTTCGTATTGCGGGATGATTTTGGTGAAAACGCGTTTCGCCGATGATTTTTGTACTGGATGATTTTGTACTGGATGATTTTTGCGCTGCTAGATGATCTGCGCTCATTGTGCTGACAAGCGTTTTCAACGCTGGGGAGAGGACCGATGTCACATGTCGAGGCTGCTAAAACCGGGCATAAAGGTTCCGGAGTTTCCAGAGTACTTTCTGCCACAATTTTTCTTGTAGGCCTGAACGGCGCTGCAATGGCTGGGCCACCGGATGGTGGCCGGATTGGTTACGTTCTGACGGAAAGACACTGGGCGCTGTATCAGACTGAGGGCGCCAGGGAAGAGTGTCCCCAGGGATTCAATATCGGGCCGCGCGAGCAGTACGACGAGCTGTTCCCGAATGACAGTGGTGTCGAACGAACAGAGGTTGATACGCGGCTCATGCGTGAGGGCCGGCGGTTCCACCTCACGACCGCAGATGACGATCCTTTCCCCTTCCACGACGCGCAGGGCACAACTGCATACGGACTGAACCTTGATGGTAAGGTCGGCGCCGAGGACTTCCTTAGCCCCGAGGGCGAGGCCGGCATAGATAACCAGCTGCATCGCGCGTTGGGCTGCATTTCAATTTATCGTGGCCCAGACGGCACGTTCTACCACTTTTCCAATCTCTTCATGTACGGGAACGCCTACAACCGCTGGATGATCGAGCTGTCCGGCGTAGACGACCTCGTGAATGACAACGCAGTGACGGTGACGTTCTATCGAGGCCTCGATGATCTCGTGACGGATGCCTCAGGCAAGGGCTTTGTGGCAGGAGGCACGCAGCGCGTCGACACGCGCTGGGGACAGAGTTTTATTCAGGAGGTGCAGGGCAGTATTGTCGATGGCGTGCTTACCACGCAGCCGACGGATCGGACTAAATTCCCCTGGTCTTTCCCCGGTATTGGTGGTGGCTTTCATATATTCCGCGATTTTCAGCTTCAGCTCACGCTGACACCGGACACGGCGGAGGGCATTCTGGCAGGCTATGTCGACGTTGAGCAGTACAATCACCGACTCAACCGGAACTGGACCACGCATCACCAGAGCTATGGCCAGCTTTCGGCGGCATCGCTGTATCGCGCGATGAAAAGGCTGGCCGATGGCCATCCCGACCCGGATACCGGTGACAATACGACGATCTCCGGCGCCGTGAATGTCGTTATGCATCAGGTGCACATTGTGCACCCGGGCCAGCAGTCCGCTGACTGAAACGCTCGGCAGCTATCCTGCGTGCCGACTTATCTGTCGGCAGGCCAGGGATAGTCTGTGTGCGGCTTTTAGAAACCATCAACAGTCTGGGAGTACGGCATGGAAGGTCGGCAATTATTTCTCGCGGTGCTTGTGTGCACGGTGTTTTCGTTTACGTTCTATGCGCGAAGTGCCGATACAGACGCGCCGGCGCCGATACGTGATCGTGGCCTGATAGAGTTGTGGGCAGCCGGGCAGCCGGCTTTTGGCCAGTACGTTACACAGATGCAGGGTGGCGCCGGGTCGCAGGAACCGCCGCGGTATACGGTGCAGACAGGTCGTGATCTCGCTGCCAACCCCCTTCTGGATTTCGCTTTCCTGAGTCTTGAGCAGCACTATAACGCAGACTCCGCACGTAACGTCGCCACGGGTCTTGGGAGTGGGGGAGAGGACGCCGCCATGCCCTTGCTGGTCCGTATCCCGCCCATTTCTGTCGATGGTGTCGATGCCGCGAGAGCAAGGGTTCAGGAAGTACTCGCCCTGGGAGCCGATGGCGTAGTCATCCCGCATGTGCTCAGTGCAGAGGAGGCTCGCATCGCCATATCGTTGTTTGAGGGAGTCGAGGTGTGGTCGCCGGACAACCCGGATGGCGACGTTATTGCAATGCTTATTGTTGAAGATCCTGACGTCTTCGCCGAGCTTGAAGAAATTGCGAGCTTGCCGGGCTACAGTGCTCTGGTCTGCGGCATCGGAAGCCTCACCGCTGCTTTGAATGGCGACCGGGAGGCCGCGGACGCGATCGCCCTGGAAGTACTGGCGGTGAGTCAGCGTGCGGGGCTGGTAGATCTTATGACCGTCGATACCGAATCGGTAGCGCGGCGTGTGGAACAGGGTTTTCTCGCGTTGCTCGCGTATGGTCCTGACTCAGATGAGGCCATTCGAGCCGGCAGGGCAGCGGCTGGCCGCTAGCGTCAAGTAACGCCAGGGTCCTGACGCGTCGCCGGACGCCGCCTTTATTAGCAGATTAAAAACAGGAGTTGAGAATGGATTCAAAGATGTCCCGCCGCACGCTTCTCTTTCGAGGCCTGCAGATGCCAATTGCGGGTAGCGCTCTTCTCGGAATGTCTGCATGTGACAGTGGCAGTGACCGGAACAGCGACAAGACCAGTGCCATGGTGTGCGCAGACACCAGCACGATGACCTCAGCGGAGGAGAGCATTCGTCGTGCGCTGAATTATACAGAGACATCGCCCGATCCCTCCAGGGCGTGTGCGGGCTGCGAATTCTTCCATGCCGCAGAGGTATCGCGTGGCTGCGGCACCTGCGAGATGTTTGGTGGCAAGGCGGTGAATCCCGGTGGCCACTGCGACTCGTGGAGTGTGGATGCCTAGTCATTCACTGAATCGCTATCCCGCCAATTTTTCAAAGTCCACAACGGAGTAAGAATGATCACTTTCCAGATGGGGCGACGTGCGCCGGTCAAACCCCTCAACGAGACTGCGCGCGTGCCAGCTATTGTCTCGAGCATCCTTCTTGCATCCTGCTTTTCCGTGAGCATGTTGAGCTTCGCGAATCCTGCGCAGGATGCGACCGTGTCCAGGCTTCAGAACAGAGGCGAGTATCTGACCGCCGCTGGCAATTGTGTCAGCTGCCACACCAGCGAAAAGGGGCGCCCTTTTTCAGGGGGTCTGGCGTTTGAAACATCGTTCGGGACAATTTATTCGACAAATATCACGCCCGATAAAGAAACCGGCATCGGCCGGTGGAGCCTTGAAGAATTCACTGTAGCGATGCGGCAGGGTGAAAGGCCTAATGGCGAGCATCTTTATCCGGTGTTCCCCTACACTTCGTTCACGGGCGTCAGCGACGAGGATATCGCCGCTATTTACGCGTACCTGAAGACGCTTGACCCGGTGACGTCCCTGCCGCCGCAGAATGATCTCGACTTCCCTTATAACCAGCGCTGGGCATTGGGCGTCTGGAAATTTCTGTTTTTAGAAGATCGCCGATTTGAGCCGCAGCCGGCGCAATCGGCGCAATGGAATCGCGGCGCCTATCTGGTGGAGACGCTGGGTCACTGTGGAGAATGCCATACGCCGCGGAATTTTCTGGGCGCGACCGATGCTGACCTGGCAATGACCGGTGCCACTTACATGGACCGGTTCGATGGGAAGTTGTCGGCCTGGTCAGCTCCCAACCTCACTGATGCGAGCAGTGGTCTGGCTATGTGGTCCAACGAGGATATCGCAGGTTACCTGAAGCTTGGCTTCAGCCACCGCGCGGGCGTCTTCGGACCGATGAACAACGTGGTGGTGAACAGCACCAGGCATCTGTCAGAAGACGATGTGAGTGCAATAACCGTCTACCTCAAGAGTCTGCCCGCCAATGCCCGGGAAAGCGGCGCGCCCGCAAGCAATGAGGTCCTGCGCGCTGGCTCTATACAGTACGATATTCATTGTGGAACATGCCATTTGCCGACGGGGGAGGGGTCTGCGGAGACCGGGCCGCCGCTGGTGGGCAGCCCCGTGGTGCTGGATACGGATCCGGCCTCGCTGATCAATATTACGCTGTACGGGGCCCAATTGCCGAAGATTGCACCATCGACAGAATGGCAATCGCGGGGTTGGAAACGCATGGAGCCTTATGCCAATAAATTGAACGATGAACAGACGGCGGCACTTTTAAGCTACCTGCGCAGTTCCTGGGGGCATGCAGCGGGCGCAGTGAGTCAGGAGCAGGTCGCTTCACAGCGGTAGCTGATTTAAAGGCTGAGCAGCGGGCCTTTCATGCTCAGACGGTCGGTGTAGCGCCCGACAGTACCGCCTGAAAGACTTCCGTATCCACGTTGCCGCCACACAGGATGACGGCGATCCGCTTGCCCTGCTGGCGCTCACGCTCCTGCATGAGCGCGGCGAGCGGTGCGGCACCGGCCCCTTCTGCAACGTTATGCGTGTAACGAAAGTACATGCGCATGGCTTCTGCTACTGCATCGTCGCTTACTTGAACGACCCGACTTGCACCGCGGCGATAGATCGCCAGTGCCTCTGGAACTACTGCCCTGACGGCCATGCCATCAGCGAAGGTTCGGGCGCTGTCCGTCGATTCGGCCTTGCCGCTGTGAAAGGCGCGGCTGGCGGCGGGCGCGGCGTCCGATACGACACCGACAATTTCCGTGTCGAGCCCTAGCGCATCACGGGCGGCGATAACGCCGCAAATGCCGGAACCGCAGCCGATCGGCACATAAAGCGTGTCGATTCGGTCCACAGCGCGGAACAGTTCCAGTGCATAGCTTGCCACGCCGGTGACCAGGGCCGGGTGAAACGGCGGTACCAGGAACAGGCCCTCGGATGCAGCGATGCGCTTTGCCTCCTTGCGCGCCTCGTCAAAGTCGTCGCCACATTCCACCAGCGTTGCCCCGAAGGCCCGCATGGCCTCGTTTTTCTCAAGGGCATTTCCCCGCGGCACCACGACAGTTGCGGTAAGACCGTTGCGCGCCGCTGCTCTCGCCTGGCTCTGACCGTGATTGCCTCGGGTTGCAGTGACCACGCCGTGACATGCCGGATGAGCCTGCCTGAGCCAGTGCATGAAGGTGATGCCACCGCGGACCTTGAACGCCCCCGTCGGCGTATGGTTCTCATGTTTTACCCAGACGTCAGCACCGAGCGCCTCTGCGAGGGTTGGCCAG
>JBHEOO010000022.1:41655-42248 GCA_046260765.1 Chromatocurvus sp. | reverse complement strand
GGGCAACACCCGGAACGCGTCTTCACTTACTACGGTCGTCCGGTGCGCAGCATCGACAACAATGGCTGGAAGTCGGTTCGGCGCAAGCTGAACCTGCCTATAAGGGTACACGACTTGAAACACACTTTCGGACGTCGTTTGCGCGCGGCCGGGGTGCCATTGGAAACCCGGAAAATACTGCTTGGCCACAAGAACGGAGATATCACTACGCACTACTCAGCACCCGAGTTGGAGGAGCTTACCGAGGCGGCAAACAGGGTGTGCGAAGGAAAGTCCGGCAAAACTCCGGCACTGATGGTGCTAAAACACAAAGCGTCTAGCGCGGTAGCGCGCTAAGTCGTTGATACAAAAATAGGAAAAATGGTGGGCCGTGCTGGATGAATCGTAACAGCCCAAGGGCTGTTACGACCCCTACGGGGCTTCGCGGCTACGCCGCTCGTTGCAAATTGCTGCCGCAATTTGTCGAAGGGGTCCTCTCCAGACGAACCCAGCCCCACAAACGCAAAATGCCACCCTTTGGGGGTGGCATTTTGCGTTTGTATGGTGGGCCGTGCTGGATTCGAACCAGCGACCAATTGGTTAAAAGCCAACTG
>JBHEOO010000022.1:0-41645 GCA_046260765.1 Chromatocurvus sp. | reverse complement strand
GAGCTAACGGCCCGAAAACCTGGCGGGCAACAACGTATGAACATACGCTGCAAAAGAAGCGCGTATGGTACTGATCGACAGAGAAAACTCAAGCACTTTTTAGGATATCAATAAGCCCTGCGATAACGCGTTGGGTCGGGAACCCCCGCATCTTCGAATCCCTGCCGCCGCAGACGGCAGCTCTCGCAGCGCCCGCAGGCCTCGCCCGCCTCATTGGCCTGGTAGCAGGACACGGTCAACGCATAATCAACTCCCAGCGCCAGACCGCGATGAACAATCGCATCCTTGCCAAGATCGAGCAGCGGGGCATGTATGCGTATGCCGCCTCCCTCCACCCCTGCGCGCGTCGCCACGTTTGCAAGGCTTTCGAAGGCACTGATAAATGCCGGGCGACAATCGGGATAGCCGGAGTAGTCGACCGCGTTGACACCGATAAAGATATCCCGCGCCTCAAGAACCTCGGCCCAGCCCAGCGCGATTGATAGAAACACCGTGTTGCGCGCGGGCACATAGGTAACCGGGATGCCCTGTGTCTCTTCTTCTGGAACATCAATCGCGAGGTCCGTGAGTGCTGACCCGCCAATGCTACCGAGATCAAGGGTGACCACCTTGTGATCAACATCCCCATAGGCCTCGGACACGCGCTTGGCAGCGAGCAGCTCTGCCCGGTGACGCTGCCCGTAATCGAAGCTTAGGGTATGGCACTGGTAGCCCTCGCTGCGGGCCATTGCAAGCACGGTCGTGGAGTCGAGACCACCGGAGCTGAGAATGACTGCCTTGCGCGCGCCCTGAGCCATCAGTGTCCCGGCTCATCGTTCCAGAGCAGCTTGTGCAGCTGCAGCTGCAGACGCACCGGAAGATTGTCGGAAAGGATCCACTCCGCCAGCTCGCGCGGCGCGAGCTGGCCGTGGCTCGGTGAGAGCAACACGTCATCCACACGGTCTGCGAGGGAATATTCATCCAGCTTGAAGCGGGCCCACTCGTAATCCGTGCGATCACAGATGACGAACTTCACCTGGTCACTGGGCACCAGGCACGCGATATTGCGGTAATCGTTGCGGTGCGCTTCTCCCGACGCCGGCGTCTTCAGATCGAGCACCTTGACCACCCGCGAATCAACAGCCTGAACCGGCAGAGCGCCACTGGTCTCCAGTGACACCTCGTAACCCGCATCGCAAAGCGCCGACAGCAATGGCAGACACGCGGGCTGAGCCAGGGGCTCGCCCCCGGTGACTGTGACGTAGCGCGGCTGGTATGCAGCGACCTCGGCGATAACCTGCTCCAGCGCGACCATGGTGCCTCCAGTGAAGGCGTATGCGGTATCGCAATACACGCAGCGCAGAGGGCAGCCGGTGAGGCGAACGAATACCGTCGGGCAGCCAACGGTTCGTGCCTCGCCCTGCAGGGAGTAGAAGATTTCGGTAATGCGAAGCGCTATCGCGCTCTGTTGCACGGCGGTGTTCATGTGGACGACCCAGGCTACAGGTTCTGGTCAATAAATTCCCGGGCCAGGTTTGCCGCCGCGGAATCACCGTGCTCGCGAATGACGCGATCGAGATACTCTCTCGCTTTGTCTCGATTCCCCTTGACGTAATGTACCTGCCCCAGCTTGTACATGGCATCAGGCACCTTCGCGTTCTGCGGATATTCATCCAGCAGCAGGGTAAATGACTGGCGCGCGAGCTCCGGCGCAGCCGGCTTTACAACGAGGTACAGCTCACCCAGCCAGTAGTGCGCGTTGGGCGCATAACGACCGTCAGGATAGCGGTCGAGGAATTGCTTGAAGGATGTCACAGCCGCGTCGAACTCCTGGCTGCGCACCAGAGCGTATGCCGCACGATAAGCATCGCCTTCGCCAGGCTGCTCGGCGTTTAAACGCCCGTTCTGCGCCTGGGGGCTGGACTCCTGACGCTCGACAGCACCGGGTACCGACGCCGGTGCGGGCGAACCACCGCCAGCCAGGCGCCGGTCGAGGTCCATGTAACGCTCGAGGCTCTGCTCCTTGAGGACGCGAATCTCGTTGGACTGCTGCTCCACCATACCGTTGAGGCGCATCACTTCCTGTTGAAGCTCCTGCACCTGGATGAACAGGTCGCCAACATTCTGCTGGGAACCCTGGGCAGTATTGGGAGGTGGCGGACGATACACGGTTTCTGCCGGCTGGCTGTCAAGGCCATAACTGCGTGCGCCGTCAGAAGGCGCCAACGGCCTCTGGGTGGATACCCGCGGCGTCTGATCCATCGAGGCGCCGGATTGCCGGGCTCTCTCCCGCTCCGCCTCAACGTCTATATAATCCTGGGCGAAAACCCCAGACGCAACCGGGCCGACCACTAGGGCCAGCCCGGCTGTACGCGCAACGAATCGCTTGAAACCCATACTCATCGTTTTACTGACGAGAGAGTTCCACACGACGGTTCTGTGACCAGTTCTGCTCGCCGGAACCATAGGCGACTGGCTGCTCTTCGCCATAACTCACGGTTTCGATGCGGTAGCTGGCGATGCCGTTTACAACCATGTAGTCGCGTACGGAGTTTGCCCGGCGCTCACCGAGGGCCATGTTGTAGTCACGGGTGCCGCGCTCGTCGGTGTGTCCGTCGAGTCGAATATTGCGATCGTTCGTGCGGAGCATCGCAATATGTGCATCGAGGGCCTGTCGGGCTTCGGTTGTCAGGGTAGAACTGTCAAACTCAAAATAAAAGACAGATCCCGCTGCGGCAACGGCCTGCTCAAGACGTCGTTGCTCTGCTGCGGCCTCGCGTGCAGCTGCGGCTTCGCGTGCGGCGATCTGCTCTGCCTCGCGAGCCTGCTGAGCTGCCGCAGCTTCCGCCGCGGCTGCGGCGGCTGCAGCCTCCTCTTGCTGCTGCGTATCAGTGCCCGAACAAGCCACCAGAAACGCAGCGGTAAACAGCAGTGTAAGCGCCTTACCGGCTACTGGCAGATCTTTCATAGCGTGCTTCCTTAAAATGTGTTTTTTGATGTTAACGGCTTGTTATCGCCGCACTTTCAGGGCATCAGGTAGGGTGACCAGGCGGGCTCGCGGACATCGCCGCTTCTGGCAGGCAAATTGAATTTGACGCCGCCATCCACAGACACTGCCGAAAGGATCCCGCGATCCCCGGATTTCGTTGCATACAGTACCATAGAGCCATTGGGGGCGATACTGGGACTTTCGTCAAGATCCGTGCTGGTGAGCACCTGCAGACGATCTGTCACAAGGTCATGGATGGCGATATGGTACAGGCCGTCGCGCTGGTGCACGAGCACGACATTGCGACCATCCTGGGCAATTCGAGCACGCGCGTTGTAGTTGCCTTCAAAGGTGACGCGATCGGTGATTCCGGTCTGCAGGTGGTACCGGTATATCTGCGGACGTCCGCCCCGGTCCGAGGTAAACAGTATTGATTTGCCGTCCGGCATCCAGGTCGGCTCGGTATCGATCGCATAGTGGCGGGTGATGCGATTCAGGCTGCGACTGGCCATGTCCATGAGGTAGATATCCGGACTGCCGTCCTTCGACAGCACCATGGCGAGGGTATTGCCGTCCGGTGACCACGCCGGCGAGCTGTTCAGGCCGCGGAAATTGGTGAGCTGCTCCCGCGCGCCGGAGCGAAGTTCCTGCCGGAAAATGGCTGGGCGGCCGGTCTCGAAAGAGACGTAGGCGATTTCCTGTCCATCCGGCGCCCAGCTTGGCGCCATGATCGGCTCGCGGGACTCCAGCAGCACAATGGGACGTGCACCATCAGCATCCGACAGCGTGAGACGGTAGTAGTCCTTGCCCCGGAGATTCCGCTCCACGGAGACATATAAAAGGCGCGTTGCAAAAGCGCCGGGGATACCGGTGATGTGCTCGTAAACGGCGTCGCTCACGCGATGCGCGAGCATACGCGCCTCTCCGGGCGCATCAACCTGGGAGCCGGAGAGCACGCTGCGCTCGCGATTCACATCAAACAGTTCGTAGTCCACCCGCAGCCGCTCACCGGGTGTCACGCGACCGATCAACACATATTCCGTATCGATGGCCCGCCAGTCACGAAAATACACTTCCCCGGACGTCGAGGGATAACTGAGCATGTTATCGCGACGCACCGGCGAAAACTGACCGCTGCGCTGCAGGTCACTTGCAATAATTTCAGCAATGTCCGCAGGGGAGATCCCGACCCCCTCGGTAGCGAAGGGAACCACCGCGATTGCAGTGGGATCGTCCATACCCTGTGTGATCTCGATGACCAGCTGGGCGCGAGCAGAAACAGCGGACACCATGAGTGTCGCAACGAGGAGAATTCTGGCGAGCGTTGTCATCAGTAGCGTAAATCCTCTGGTCTGAACAGCAAGCGAAAGCGCCTGAAGCTTTTTTCGAATTCCCTGATGGGCAGGTTCTTCAGCTCTGGGAAACTTCCCGCGCGCTCAACCGCGTTGATCGCGGAGCGGTCGAACACGGCGCTACCGCTACTTTTTACCACGCTGACGCTTATGACGTCACCGCTGGGGATCAGCTGCACCGACAGCAATACTTCCATGCCGTTGCGGGCGCTGGGTGGCCGACTCCAGTAGCCGATCACAGCGCGCTGAATCAGCGCCGCGTAGCTCGCCGCCATTTCCTCTGCGGTAACCGCGACCTCCGCCGCAGACTCGGCCGCCATTGACTCGGACAACTGGCGACGTGACAGCTCGGCAAGCGCGTTCGCATCCAGCCGCGGTTCCGCAGGCTTTGCAGGCGCCGGTGCGGGGTCTCTGCGAGTGGTTTCCGCAGGCTTTTTTTGCGCCGAGGGCTTGCTTGCCGGCGCGGGAGCAGACCTGGACGGCGCCGGGGCAGTCTGCTGCCTGGGTGCAGTGGGCTGCCTGGCAGACTGCTTTGGCACAGCCTTTGGTGCGGGCTTGGCACGGAATTCGTCGATAGATACCAGTTTCGCGTTGATAATCTCCGGCGTGATCTTGCGGGCCTGTATCACCCGGTCGTTATCGCTGTTTTCCCAGCGTGACAGTAAAAGAAATACCACCAGAAGATGGAGGCAAAGTGTCGCTACCAACGGCGCCAGCCAGTCCGGGAGATAATCGGTGAGTGCGCTGATGTTCATTTTGGATCGTCGGTGACCAGGCCGACACTGGGCGCGCCGGCCTCCTGCAGCGCGGCCATCAGCGTTACCACTTCGCCATACGCCACCGCCCGATCGCCCCAGACGAGAACCGGCTTGGCCGGATTACGCTGCATCACCGCCCCCACCCGCTGTTTGACCGTGGCCAGAGACAGCGGCAGATCTTCCTGGGCACCCAGGTTCAAAAACAGCTGTCCCGTCTGATTGACGGAGACGATTAACGGCTCACTGTCCTGGTTGTCAACGGGCTCCGTGCGGGCTTCAGGCAGATCGACCTTCACCCCCTGCATCAGCATTGGAGCAGTCACCATGAAAATAATCAGCAGTACGAGCATGACGTCGATATACGGGACGACATTGATCTCGGCCATCGGTCGGTGCTTGTTGCGGCTGCGTCCCATATCGGCTCAGCTCTTGCGGTTACGCGAGCGCAGGGCATAGGCCTGCCGGTAGAGAATGCTCGAGAACTCATCGACAAAAGTGTCGTACCGATTCTCGAAGACATCCACACGAGCAGCAAAGCGGTTATACGCCATCACCGCAGGAATGGCTGCAAACAGTCCCATAGCCGTGGCGATCAGGGCCTCGGAAATACCCGGCGCCACGGTGGCGAGTGTTGCCTGGGTTGCGTTCGCCAGCCCACGGAAGGAATGCATAATGCCCCAAACCGTGCCGAACAGGCCAATGTAGGGGCTGGTTGAGCCGACTGACGCCAGGAACGGCAGATTCTGCTCCAGACGCTCTTCCTCGCGCAGCGTGGCTACGCGCATGGCACGACGAGCACCCTCAACCACCGCCTCGGCATCCATGTCGGACTGCTGTGCAAGGCGCGAAAACTCTTTGAAACCGGAACGGAAAATACTTTCTACCCCAAGGATGACACCGCCATCACTGGCCCGCTCGTTGCCCTCCCGGTAGAGCTCGGCGAGGTCAATGCCAGACCAGAACTGTTCCTCGAACGCCAGCATATCTTCCCGGGAATTGCGGAAGTAGATCACCCGTTGCACAATCATGTACCAGGAAACTATAGAAGCCAGAAGAAGAATCAGCATCACGAGCTGCACCACAAAACTGGCATTGATCACAAGATCAAGAAGGCTGAGCTGTTCCTGCACGCAAGGTTCTCCGTTGTTTTATGTCAGGCGGTGGGTGCCAGAGAGGCCCGTGCGCGCAGTGTAGCAAGCATATCTCCCGGCATGCGACGGGGCCGCAGATCTTTGCGGCTGACGCAGGCGATGGTCACGCTCCCGGATACCAACAGGTCGTCGCCGTGTCGCACTGTCTGGTGCAGCGCCAGGCTTGCGCCGCGGACGCCGGTAACGCCGACCGTAGCCGCCAGCTCATCATCCAGTCTGGCCGGCGCGCGATACACAAGCGCGATATCGCGAACAACAAACAGACGCTCTGCACTGAAGATGGTGCTGCGGTCGAAACCCAGGCTGCGCATGAATTCTGTCCGGGCCCGCTCCATGTACTTGAGGTAATTCACGTAATAAACAATGCCGCCGGCATCCGTGTCCTCGATGTAGACCCGCAGAGGCAGGGAAAATTCACCATTTCGCATCAGCCAGGTTCCGACGGCGTATTCAGCGGCAGCGCATCCTGAGCGGGTGAGGCCCCGGGCTGCGGCAAGCCGAAATGAAGATAGGCGCTGCGCGTGACGGTACGTCCGCGGGGGGTTCGCACCATGAACCCCTGCTGAATGAGATACGGTTCGAGGACATCCTCTATCGTACCCCGCTCCTCCGACAGGGAGGCCGCGAGACTGTCTACTCCGACCGGTCCGCCGTCGAAATGCTCGATCATGGTCAGAAGGAGACGCCGATCGAGGTGGTCAAAGCCGCGGCTGTCGACACTGAGCATGTCAAGCGCGCGATCTGCAACGTCCGCGTTTATGTAGCCATCAGCCTTGACCTCAGCGTAGTCACGCACGCGCCGCAGCAGACGGTTGGCAATGCGCGGGGTGCCGCGGGAGCGCCGCGCAATTTCCAAGGCTCCCCCAGCGTCAATACCCATATTCAGCAAGCGCGCCGAGCGTGCGACGATCTGCGCCAGATCATCTACCGCGTAAAACTCAAGCCGCTGCACTATGCCGAAACGGTCACGCAGGGGCGATGTCAGCAGACCCGCGCGCGTGGTGGCACCGACCAGCGTAAAGGGTGGCAGATCGAGCTTGATCGAGCGCGCGGCAGGCCCTTCACCTATCATGATATCGAGCTGGTAGTCCTCCATTGCCGGGTAGAGTATCTCCTCGACAAACGGACTGAGGCGATGGATCTCATCGATAAACAGCACATCGCCGGGCTCGAGATTTGTCATCAGCGCGGCGATATCACCAGCCTTTTCCAGCACTGGCCCTGACGTTGTCTTCAGCGATACGCCCATTTCGTTGGCGATGATACTGGCGAGCGTGGTTTTGCCCAGACCTGGCGGCCCGAAGATCAGCGTATGGTCCAGCGGCTCGTTGCGACCGCGCGCCGCCTGCAGGAATATCGCCATCTGCTCGCGCACCACCGGCTGGCCGACGTATTCCTCAAGTGTTTTCGGACGAATAGCACGATCCAGCGCATCCTCGCGGGGGCTGGTTGCGGCCTGGGAAATAAGTCGATCCGTTTCTATCACAGTGCTAACTCCTGCTGCTGTCGCGCACCGTAGAGCGCAATGCGCGGCGAATCAGCTCCTCACTGTCCGTGATGCTGTCGTCCTTCACCGCAGAGACCAGCTTCGCGGCCTCGGCGGGCTTGTAACCCAGCGCCACCAGCGCGCCCTCCGCATCAGCGGCAATGTCATGTTTGAGCGGCGTGGCACCTGCCACCGCCGAACCGCCCTCCACGCCGCCAACCCAGCCCTTGAGCTTGTCACGCATTTCCACCAACAGTCGCTCCGCGGTCTTGCGACCAACACCGGGCAGCGCCACGAGCGCCGTCAGATCCTCACGCTGCACGCAGCGCACAAAGCTGTCCGCGTCCATCCCCGAGAGTAGCGTCAGCGCAAGTTTAGGGCCCACGCCACTCACCTTGATCAGGCTTCTGAACAGAACGCGATCGCGCTCATCGAGAAAGCCGTAGAGCAGCTGGGCATCCTCGCGTACGACAAAATGCGTCACCAGGCTGACCTCTTCACCGACGGCGGGCAGCCGAAAGAACGTGCTCATCGGCACCTGCACCTCGTAGCCAACCCCCGCGACATCAACAACGACTTCCGGCGGCTGCCTGGCCACGAGAACACCGCGCAATCGACCGATCATGCAGGCACCTTGATCAGCAGGAAACGAATCTTCACAGGAACGCCGCTCATCGCAGACGCCGACGGCGCACGGCAGTGGCCCCAGCAAGGCTGACCAGGCTGGCTCGCGTGTGGGCATGGCACAGGGCAGCCGCCAGCGCGTCCGCCGCATCCTCCTGCGGCGCCGCGGGCAGCTTGAGTAGCATCATGACCATGTGCTGCACCTGACGCTTGTCGGCGCCACCGGTGCCGACTACGGACTGCTTGATCTGTCGGGCGGAATACTCGCCCACCGCCATACCTGAAATAACGCAGGGCACTATCGCTGCACCCCGAGCCTGACCCAGCTTGAGCGCCGATCCTGCACTTTTTGCCATGAATACCTGCTCGATGGCGAGCTCCGATGGGCAGAAATCATTAACCAGTTGCGTGATGCTCTCGGCGATAATCCGGAGCCGTTCAGGCAAGGCCCCCGGCGGCAGTCGGATAACGCCACTGGTGACATAGCTGCATCGGCCGTGCACACATTCAATAATGCCGAACCCGGTTTTCTGCGAACCCGGGTCGATACCCAGTATCACTGCCATGCTCCGTGTCCCGGGTGACCCTGTCCCGGCATGGTATGTATAAATGAACAGTATTTCCAGCGGGATCGTGGAGATCTAGCTCCGTAGCCGTCCAGCGTCCCGATTCTGGGCTTTCGAGACACGCCGTGAAGCCATATAGCGAGCGATGCTGAACAACGGATCATCCGGGAACAGAGTCAGTACTCAGGTCCGCTTTCTGGGCTCGGTGTTTCGAGACCATGCGAGGCAGGAAGCCGAGCCTGAGCCCCCACGGACGGGTTCACGGCGAGTCTCGAAACGCCGGGACCAGAAAGCAGACCGGGCTACAGAGCTCCCTCCCTAGAGCGCCGCAAGCACCTCATCCGGAATATCGACATTCGTATAGACGTTCTGCACATCGTCGAGCTCCTCCAGCGCGTCGACAAGCCCCATCAGGCTCTCGGCGCCAGCGGCATCCACCGGAACTGTTGTGCTGGCAACCAAAGTCACCTCGCCTGACTCGAGCTCAAGGCCGGCCTCCTCCATCGCTGTTTTCACCGCGTAGAAGTCCTCCCAGGCAGTGCTGAGCTCAAGGGAGCCGTCGTCATGACTGCGAATATCCTCCGCGCCGGCTTCCAGCGCCACCTCCATGACACGCTCCTCATCCGTGCCCGCGGGAAAACCGAGCTGGCCCTTGCGCTCAAAGAGATAGGCTACCGAACCATCGGTGCCAAGATTGCCACCACGCTTGCTGAAGGCGTGACGGATCTCCGCCACCGTGCGATTGCGATTGTCGGTCATCGCTTCAACCAGAACAGCGATGCCGCCAGCGGCATAGCCCTCATAGGTCACTTCCTCGACATTATCGCTATCGCTGGTGCCGGCACCCCGCGCAATGGCGCGGTCAACCGTGTCGCGGGTCATGTTAGCGCCGAGAGCCTTGTCCACCGCCGCCCTGAGCCGCGGGTTGTCCTCTGGCAAGGGACCGCCCTGCCTGGCGGCGACCACGAGCTCGCGGATGAGCCTGGTGAACATCTTCCCGCGCTTGGCGTCCTGGGCCGCCTTGCGATGTTTGATATTTGCCCATTTGCTGTGGCCGGCCATACCCCGCCTCCTGCTACTGCTCCCGCCGGTGCATCGCCACGGCAGGCACTGTCCTTGTGCTACTGCTCCGTGGGGGCCACCTGACGCAGACGTATATTGAGATCCCGCAGCTGGTCATCGACCACCACACCGGGCGCATCGGTCATCAGGCACTGGGCGGATTGCGTCTTTGGAAACGCAATGACGTCGCGGATAGACGATGCCGACGTCATCAGCATCACGATACGGTCGAGACCGAAGGCAAGGCCGCCATGGGGCGGTGCACCATACTTGAGGGCGTCCAGCAGAAAGCCAAATTTCTCCCGCGCCTCCGTCTGGTCAATACCCAGAACATCAAAGACTGCGGACTGCATAGTCGGCTCGTGTATACGGATGCTGCCACCGCCGAGTTCGGTGCCGTTCAGCACCATATCGTAGGCTCGCGACATCGCCTCACCCGGCGCCTTCTGCAGGGTTTCCAGCGTGCAGGCCGGCGCGGTGAAGGGGTGATGCAAGGGCGTCCAGCCGCTGTCGTCCGGCTCGAACATCGGAAAATCCACGACCCAGAGTGGCGCCCAACCCTCGGCGACCATATCGAGATCTTCGCCGACCCGCACACGCAGGGCGCCGAGCGACTCGTTGACCACCGACTCCCTGTCAGCGCCGAAGAAAACGATATCGCCATTCTCTGCTCGAAGACGCTGCATCATGTCGGCAATTACGGATTCCGGCATGAACTTCAGAATCGGGGACTGCAGCCCTTCAACGCCTGCGGCAAGGTCGTTGACCTTCATCCAGGCCAGGCCGCGGGCACCGAAAATGCCTACGTAGCGCGTGTAATCGTCTATCTCTTTACGGCTGATTTTCGCGCCGCCGGGCACGCGCAGGGCCGCCACGCGACCGGCCGGATCATCCGCCGGACCACGGAAAACCTTGAAATCCACCTGCTGCATCAGGTCATCGACCGTGACCAGCTCAAGCGGAATACGCAGATCGGGCTTGTCTGAACCGTAGCGCGACATTGCCTCGCGCCAGGTCATATGCGGAAACGCGCCGAGATCGACATCCAGGACGCTGGCAAAAAGGAAGCGCACCATACGCTCCGTGATGTCCATGATCGCGGCCTCATCGAGGAACGCTGTTTCAATGTCGATCTGTGTAAATTCGGGCTGCCGATCCGCCCGCAGATCTTCATCGCGAAAGCATTTGGCAATCTGATAATAGCGATCGAAGCCCGACACCATGAGCAGTTGCTTGAACAGCTGGGGCGACTGCGGCAGGGCAAAGAATTTCCCGGGATGGGTGCGGCTGGGGACGAGGTAATCGCGAGCGCCCTCGGGCGTCGCCCGGGTCAGGATGGGTGTCTCGATATCGAGAAAGCCCTCATCCTCCAGAAACCGGCGCACCGCTGCGGTGATTTGCGAGCGCATGACCAGGCGCGACTGCATTTCCGGACGGCGCAGGTCCATGTAGCGGAAGCGAAGTCGCACCTCTTCCCCTACGGCAGTGTGCTCGTCGAGCTGAAAAGGCGGCGTTTCCGCGCTATTGAGGATTTCCAGCTCCTTGCCTAGGATCTCGATAGCACCGGTAGCCATTGCAGGATTGACGGTGGCATCGCTGCGTGCGCGAACGCGACCCCTGATCTGCAGAACATACTCGCTGCGGACCCTGTCGGCGCGGGCAAAGTGTTCTTCGGTGTCCGGATCGAAAACCACCTGGACAATGCCCTCGCGGTCTCGTAAATCCAGGAAAATGACGCCGCCGTGGTCACGGCGACGATCTACCCAGCCACATAGCGTGACAGTCTGGTCGATGTCTGCGGCGGTCAGAACACCGCAATAATGGCTGCGCATGATGGTTTCAATCTCCGGCTCTGGAACGCCCTCCCGGGCGAGTGTTCAGGCGGCGCTGGAACTGCCGCCACTGGTGGTACCTTTGCCCTTGTCCGACTTGCCCTGCTTGCCAGCAGATGATTTCGATCCGCTGGCTGCCGACTCTGATGGCGATGCCTTAGCGGTGTCAGCCGGCTTGTTCGAGGCGCCCGATGACTTGCTCTCATCGGCAGCGAGATTCTTCTTTTTATCACCGGTCTTGAAATCTGTCTCATACCAGCCGCCGCCCTTGAGGCGGAAGGCTGCCGCGGACACCTTTTTCCGCAGAGCGGATTCACCGCAGGCCGGGCAAACTTCAAGCGGCGGATCACTGATTTTTCGCAGCGCCTCGGTAAGCTCTCCACAGGATTCACAAACGTACTCATAAATTGGCATGACGTTACACCTGACTCATGGAATCAAAAAAACGAGGCGCGAAGTTTACCCCACGGGTACAAGTACGGCCAAGCGGTGAATGCACCGGATAGATGGCGGGAAAACAACTGATACATGCACTGGAGCGACACCAGCGGGAAATGGAACCACCCGGATGCGCTTGACGCACATCCGGGCTACTTGACTCAGGACGCGGCGAACTCTTTCATTTTCTTTAGCGGGCGGACCTTCACCGCCACACTGGCGGGCTTCGGACTGAACACAGTAGGCTCACCGGTGAAAGGATTAATACCTTTGCGAGCCTTGCGCGCAGGCTTTTTCACCGTCGTGATTTTCATCAACCCTGGCAGGGTGAACTCACCCACAGAACGCTTTTTGATACTCCGCTCGATCAGGGATTCCAGTTCTCCCATCACGTCACCGACCTGCTTCTTGGTAAGACCGGTGTTCTCGGCAATCGTGGTCACCATCTGGGTCTTGGTCATTTTTTCCTGCAGTGCAGTTGCCTTTTTAGCCGGCGCTGCCTTTGCTGCGGGCGCTTTCTTGGCGGGTGCCTTTTTTGCTGGTGCTTTTTTCGCCGCCGCTGTCTTGGCAGGTGCCTTTTTAGTTGCTGCTGCTTTCGCTGTTGCCATGTTTCAGTCCTTCCCTCTGTTATCCAAATGGCCTCGAAGCCGTGCAGCACGCAATGCCAGATCCCTCCATACAACGCCCGTGCGCGACTCTTCATCATGTATAAAACATGAAATGCTGTAATACAAGCTGTATTCGTCGCTAAACACGGAAAAGCACTGTTTTTTGCGCGTAAATAGCCGTTAATCTGAGCGACAACGCAAATTTCTGTACCCATTCCCCTTTCAAACGTAAACTCGCCCTACCTTTGAAACAGTACTGTGAGCCAGCCAGTTATGCGCACCAGCCAACTTCTCACCGCCACACTCAAGGAGATACCTGCCGACGCCGAAATCATCAGCCATAGACTGATGCTCCGCGCGGGACTCATACGCAAGCTGTCATCCGGGCTCTACACCTGGCTGCCCCTCGGTCTTAGAGTGCTACGCAAGGTGGAGGCGATTGTGCGCGAGGAGATGAATCGCGCAGGCGCCCAGGAAATCAGCATGCCGATGATCCAGCCTGCAGAGCTGTGGCAGGAGTCGGGTCGCTGGGAACAGTACGGACCCGAACTCCTCCGCATCAGGGATCGACACGATCGCGACTTCTGTCTCGGTCCGACCCACGAAGAAGTGGTGACCGACCTCGTTCGAAATGAAATCAGCAGCTATCGCCAACTGCCGCTGAACCTGTATCAGATACAGACCAAAGTGCGCGACGAGATACGTCCACGATTCGGCATCATGCGCTCTCGTGAATTCCTCATGAAGGATGCCTATTCCTTTCACGCTACAGCTGACTCGCTTCGCGAAACCTATGACGTGATGCATGCGGCTTACACGGCAATATTCGAGCGCCTGGGATTGTCATTCCGTCCAGTGCTTGCAGACACCGGGAGTATCGGTGGAAGCACATCCCACGAATTCCACGTTCTCGCTGATTCCGGCGAGGACAGTATCGCCTTCAGTGATGGCAGCGACTACGCGGCGAACGTGGAAATGGCGTCTGCGCTGCCGCCCTCAACACCCCGCGCGGCTCCCACAGGAACCCTCGAGGAAATAGCGACGCCCGGCGTGAAAACCATCTCGGACCTGTGCCAGCAGATTTCCACAAGCCCCCAGTCAACGGTCAAGACGCTGCTGGTTGAGGGTGCTGAAGAAGGCTCACTGATCGCGCTGGTCCTGCGTGGCGACCACGAGCTGAACACGATCAAGGCGGAAAAGCTCGACAGCATAGCCTCACCACTGACGATGGCAGAAGAAGAGAAAGTCAAGGCAGTATGTGGCGCAGGTTTTGGTTCGCTTGGACCGCACAAGATCAGTGTGAGGGTTATCGCGGATCACGCCGCTGCGCACCTGTCCGATTTCAGCTGCGGCGCTAATCGTGAAGGTTATCACCTCATTAACGTCAACTGGGAACGCGATCTGCCCCTGCCAGAAATCGCCGACCTGCGGGAAGTCGTCGCAGGCGATCCCAGCCCAGACGGTAAAGGGACACTGCAGATAAAGCGCGGCATAGAAGTGGGGCATATCTTCCAGCTGGGGACCAGATACAGCGAGGCAATGAATGCGGGCGTGCTGGACGAAACCGGCCGACGGGTAACGCTACATATGGGCTGCTACGGCATCGGCGTCAGTCGAATCGTTGCTGCTGCTATTGAGCAGAATCATGACGAACAGGGCATCTTCTGGCCGCCGGCCATGGCGCCCTTCACCCTGGCCATTGTGCCACTGAACATGCAGAAATCCGCAGCGGTCGCGAAGAGCGCGGAAGCCCTGTACCAACAATGTGTCGATGCAGGCATTGAAGTACTGATGGATGATCGCAACGAACGCCCCGGCATCAAATTTGCCGACATGGAACTCATGGGCATCCCGCACCGCATTGTGATCGGAGATCGCGCCCTTGCAGATGGTGATCTGGAGTACAAGGGGCGCCGCGACAGTGATTCCATCCGCGTGCATGAGGATGATGTGATGGCGTTTTTGCGCAAGAAAATGGCCGAACGCCACTGACCGCGGCGTATGCTGACGCGCCGCCACTGTCTTGCCTTCATCATCGCCATCAGCGGCACTGCAGCAGCAGACGTAACCCGGCCTCCTGACGATACCGCGGCAGAGCTGCGGCGATTCCTTGAAGATATGATTGCCGGCAGCGACAGTTTCCAGGACCGTTATGCGGCAGAAGTCTGGCTCGTCGACATGTCCTCGCGTCTTTCCCCTTTCGTTACCAGCGAGGAGCAAAGGCTGCAACTGCTGAACCTGATCCATCGCGCCGCACTGCGCAGCGAACTGTCGCCCGAACTCGTGCTCGCCGTTATCGAAGTCGAGAGTGCCTTCAATCGATTCGCCGTCTCCAGGGCGGGTGCCCAGGGCCTCATGCAGGTTATGCCGTTCTGGCGGCGGGAGATCGGGCGACCGAATGACAATCTGACAGACAACGCCACCAACCTGGACTATGGCTGCCGCATATTGCAGTTTTATATAGACCGCGAGGACGGTGACCTTCATCGCGCCCTCGCCGCCTACAATGGCAGCAGCGGCAGTCGGCGCTACAGCAACAAGGTTTATAGGGTTTGGCAGGAACGCTGGCGCACAGGGCCTCTGCCATGGTGACCTATGGCGCGTGCCGCGAATTGACATCCCGCAGGCCGGTGGCCAAACTCCACGCCAATTTTAGAGCAGACGCGAATGCGCCATGTCGGAAATAAAACGCCTGAGCCAGTGGAACCGGGATTTGTCTCTGGCTATCGGCAGTCTGGGCACAGAGCATTTTTTCCCCGCCCTGATAAGCGCTGTGCATACCCAGGTCCCTGTCAATTACCCGCAAATATGGCTTTACCATCCAGACCTGCCGCCGCGTCTTCTCTATCACGACATTCCAGCCCACGCCTACTCAGCACAGGTTGATATGTATCTCGAAGGCCCATACCGGGAAGATCCCTTTTTTCGCGCGTCCATGAATAGCCCGAAATCCCGGATCTATCGCCTCTCCCGACTTACCGGTGACGCACTCGAGGACTCGTCGTATTACACCGACTACTATGCCGATACCGGCACTGTGGACGAAGCCATATTTCTTGCGCGACTCGACGGTGGCAATGCCATCAACCTGAGTATGATGCGCCTGCCAAGCAGTGGCCCGTTCAGTGACGATGAATATGAACGCCTGTATGTCCTTGCGGACGCGGTATCCGAGTTGATGCTTTCGCACAGCAAGTTTGACAATTTTGCCATCAGCAACCTGATACAGCCCGGCATAGACCACCAGATCGACATTGCCTTTCGTACCTTTGGTTCATCCATTCTTTCGCCGAGGGAAAAGGACGTTCTCGAACTCATGCTGCGGGGTTACAGCACCGAAGTGTCGGCGACTCGTCTCACCATTGCTCGCGAGACACTGCGGCGGCATCGCAAGAATATCTATCGGAAGCTCGACGTCAACTCGCAGACAGACCTGTTTGCGCTTTTCATCAACAGCATGTCCTGCCTGGGCGAGGCGGCTGGCGGTGATCCACTCAGTGTCTACATGGCCCCCGCCTGATTCGCATCGCCGCCGGCCGTACCCTAAATGAGGCATTGTATCCGGGCTGATTCTTGCAGATAGTCCTGTGCTTAGGGGGTTGCGTCAGGGATGGCGCCCGCCAGTGGTGGTCAATGGGGACGGATTATGGCGATAGAAGTCGACTGGTTTCTCCGTGCCCACCCCGATGTCACGATGATTGAAGCGTTGCTGCCTGACTGCAATGGAATTTTGCGGGGCAAGTGGGTACCTCGCAGCAAGCTGGCCAAGATCTACCACGGCGAGCTCAAATTTCCCAGAAGCGCGCTCAGTCTGGATATCTGGGGCAGGGACATTGAGGCGCTGGTGTTTGCTTCCGGGGACGAGGACGGCGTATGCCGCCCTGTCGAAGGCTCGTTATTACCCACTCCCTGGTCCCCCGGTGAACAGCACGGACAGATTATGCTGTCGATGTTCAAGCCCAACGGCGACCCCTATCTTGGCGACCCCCGCCAGGTCCTGAAGAGAGTTGTTGCTCGCTACCGCGCTCGCGGCTGGAAACCCGTGGTCGCGGCAGAGCTCGAATTCAGCCTGGTGGAGTGGGACGGCAAAGGACCGACACATTCCGACACTCACCCTGCGAATCGCGCGCCCCTCGGTGGCAACCTGTATGGGCTGGACATACTCGCCCGTCATCAACCCATGCTTGAGGACATCCATCGGGCCTGCGATCTGCAGGACCTGCCCTTCGATGGTGTGGTCAAGGAGTCGGCGCCCTCGCAATACGAAATCAACATGCTGCATGTCGACAGCCCCGCGCTGGCTGCGCGCCAGATTCTCATGATGAAGCGACTTATCAAGGGAATAGCCGCAAAGCATGGGCTGGTGGCAAGCTTCATGCCCAAGCCCTTCGAAAACGAAGCCGGTAACGGCCTGCACATGCACTGCAGCATTCTCGATCGGAATAATCGCAACATATTCGATGATGGCACACCAACCGGTACAGCGGAGCTCCTGCACGCCATTGCTGGCTGCATCCGCTACATGCCCGATTCCTTCGCGATATTCGCTCCCAGCTTCAATGCTTTCCGCCGCTTCCAGACCGGCAGCCATGCGCCGACTTCGCCGACCTGGGGCTACGAGAACCGCACCGTTGCGATCCGGGTCCCTGCAGGCAGCAGCAAGGCGCGCCGCATAGAGCATCGCGTCGCCGGTGCGGATGCGAACCCTTACCTCCTCTGTGCCGTTTTGCTGGCAGCGGCCCTCGACGGCATAGAACAGCGCCTGGCACCACCGAGTCCGCTTCGAGGCGACGGCTACTTGCAGTCGAAGGAACCGAGACTGCCTGTCTACATGCAGGACGCACTGGCACTGTTCGGGCAGTCAGACTTCATCCGTCGCGCACTCGGCCCCGAGATGCAGTACAATTTCGGTCTGACCAAAACGCAGGAAATCACGGAGTTCCACCGCCACATCACGACGATGGAGTACCAGACCTACCTGCAGCAACTGTGACCCCCTGCCATGCGACTTTTTTTACTGCTGATGCTGTCGATGTCCTCGACCGCCCACTCTGATTTCTGGCCTGCAAAGACGCCCGGACACATTGAAACCTGTCGTGATGCCATCGCTCGCGGCTTGCCCGTTTCGGATCAGCCTCCCCTCCCACGTGTTTTCGGTCTGCTGAGCTGGAATCTTCACAAGGGGTTAGACCAGGGATGGGAAAATGACCTGCAGTGGCTCATTGAGAGCACGCATCTGCTGTTCTTACAGGAAGCACAGCCGGGCGCACGACTGACGCCCCTGATGGAGGCACTGCCTTTTCAGTATTTTGCGCCGGGGTTTTCCCTCGCCGGCAAGACGACAGGCGTGATGTCGGCGAGTACATCGCCATCGCCTCTGCATTGCGGTCTCAGCAACGTTGAACCCTGGATCGGAACGCCGAAAGCCACCAGCGTGACCCTCCATGCTGTTGGCAGACAGGGCACCGCTCTTCTCGCCATCAACCTGCACGGCATCAATCTGAGTATCGGCACCCGGGTTTTTAACCAGCAGATGCTGGCCCTCGAGCAACTCATAGAGATACACAACGGTCCTGTAATTCTTGGCGGCGACATCAATGCCTGGAGCCACAAACGCCTCGCCATTCTGGACACGGTCGGGGTACGCCACGGCCTGCGGCGCATCGGCTTTCAGCCAGACCTGCGCACTCGCATCGTCGGGCTGGCCATGGACTACATTTATGTTCGCGGACTGGACACCGTGCTTGCAGAATCGTTGCCAGTTACCAGCTCCGACCATAATCCGCTACTGTTGAAGCTGGCGCTGCCTGCGGCGGATTGAGCGGCAGGTCTGTTTTACATGTGAGAGGCACGTAAATGGACGTGAGGGGAACATAGTCGGCGCGGATAGCGGCACGTTCGCTTGCACGCAGACATCCCCACATCTAAGCGGTACCATTCCAACGTTAACAAAGGAGGCAATCCCCGGCATGCGAAAGACTGAAAGCAAGCCCCCGTTTTACCGCATAAACCTGGTAATTTTCGTCGCATTTCCACTCGCGGCGCTGATCCTGGTGCCCTGGTGGGGAATCACGGAAGGCTACACAGGCATCCAGTGGATGTGGGCGGGCATTTTTCTCTATCTCAACGGTCTCGCGATTACCGGGGGTTACCACCGGCTGTGGGCACACAAGGCGTACCGGGCGCACCCCTGGTTGCGCATATGGCTGGCTGCCTGGGGCGCCGGCGCCCTTCAGAACAGCATTCTCGTCTGGGCATCAGACCATCGACGCCATCATCGCCATGTTGACGATAGCGATAAGGATCCCTACTGCGCCGGCCGCGGCATCTGGTTCAGCCACATAGGCTGGATGCTGCGCGACTATCCGACCAACCAGGAAGACTTCAGCAATGCCCAGGACCTGCAGCGGGATCCTGTGGTCATGTGGCAGCACCGCAACTACATCGCACTTACTACCGCCATGAATCTTGGCCTGCCGCTGCTGCTCGGACTCGCTCTGGGCGACGTGATCGGCACGTTTTTACTGGTCGGCCTGCTGCGCCTCGTGCTGAATCACCATGTCACATTCCTGATCAACTCACTTGCTCACGTCTGGGGGACTCAGCCTTACACGGAGAGCAACAGCGCACGCGACAATCCCGTGCTCGCGTTTCTCACCTATGGCGAGGGTTACCACAATTATCACCATATCTTTCAGAACGACTATCGCAACGGCATCCGCTGGTACCACTGGGACCCCACCAAGTGGATGATCGCCCTGTGCGCCCGCCTGGGCCTTGCCCGTGAGCTGGTGTGCACCCCGGACTTTCGCATACAGCGCGCCATTCTCGATACCCAGTTCGAGCGCGCGCGTCGCTCCCTCACAGAGCAGCAGCCAGAGCACCCGCTTCTCGACATGCTGGAAAAGGAATATCAGCTGTTCACGGAATCCATCAATCGCTGGAAAACCCTGCAGTCAGAGCGCTACGAGAGGCGCGTCAATGCGCTCGAAGGTGCGTTTGGCGAGCGACGGGCGGCGCTGCAGCAACGCTGGGAGCAGGCAGCACTGCGCACCCAGTTCAGGGAGCTCGAATTCTCACTGAAAATGCAGCGCAAACGTCTGGCGCTGCTCATGCAGCAGATGTCCTGCCCCGAAACTGCCTGACCGGCACCGCCTGTAACCACGGCCAGATGGCCAGGGAGAATCCCATGACAAAGACCGTTTTCGATTTCACCTGCAGCGATAACACGGGAAAATCCGTCGACCTCGCCCAGTACCGCGGCAAAGTTCTGCTGATCGTCAACACTGCCTCCAAGTGCGGCTTCACGCCACAGTTTGCCGGCCTGGAGGCGATTTACGCCGACCTGTCAGATCGTGGCCTTGAAGTTCTCGGCTTTCCCTGCAACCAGTTCGGCAGCCAGGATCCCGGCAGCAACGCCGAAATCAGCGAATTCTGCCAGCTCAATTACGGCGTGACATTCCCGATGTTCGGCAAGATCAACGTCAACGGCAGCGACGCCGACCCACTTTTCCAATACCTGAAGAAATCGGCCCGCGGCGCCCTGGGCAGCGAGGGGATCAAATGGAATTTCACCAAATTCCTGGTGAACCGCGAAGGCGAAGTCGTCAATCGCTATGCGCCCACCACCAAACCCGAAGACCTCCGCAAAGACATCGAAGTCCTTCTGTAAACCTCGAAGCCCTCTCTTCAAGCAGAACAGAGGGCTCCACACAACATCCTGCTGGCACTGTCCGGTCTGCCCTGCGGGATAAACGACTTTCGAGACCATGCGAGGCATGGAGGCCGGGGGCGGCCTTCCGCAGCCTGAGCCCTCATGGATGAGTTCACGGCGAGTCTCGAAAGTCGTTTATCCCGTAGGGCAGGCCAGTCGGAGGCACCCAGCCATCAGTGCTCTCGAGTTGCCTTGAACTGAATATCCGGCCAGCGCTCTTCCATCAGCGCGAGCTTAACGCGGGTTGGTGCCAGGTAGGTAAGGTAGCCGCCGCCGTCGAGGGACAGGTCATCGGCGGCCTTTTTGCGAAATTCCTCCAGTTTGCGTGGGTCTGATGCATAGACCCAGCGTGCGGTGTAGACGTTGACCGGTTCGTATAGGGCCTCCACCTTGTACTCGTCCTTGAGTCGGTAGGAGACCACGTCAAACTGGAGCTGACCGACGGCGCCGACCACGAGGTCTGAAGAGTTCAGGGGAGAGAAGACCTGAGTGGAGCCCTCCTCCGATAGCTGCTGCAGACCCTTCTGCAGCTGCTTGGACTTCATCGGGTCGCGCAGTCGGATGCGGCGGAACAGCTCCGGCGCGAAGTGTGGTATGCCAATGAACTGGAGGTCCTCGCCGCCGGTGAAGGTATCGCCAATCTGGATGGTGCCATGATTGTGCAGTCCGATAATGTCACCGGCGACCGCCTCCTCCACCAGTGATCGTTCGCCGGCCTTGAAGGTCACCGCATCGGCAATCTTCACATCCTTGCCCAGGCGTACGTGGCGCATTTTCATGCCCTTGCTGTAATACCCCGAACACACGCGCATGAAGGCAATGCGATCGCGATGGCGCGGATCCATATTTGCCTGGATCTTGAAGACAAAGCCTGTAAAACCCGGTTCCGCTGCCGCGACGACGCGCTGGTTTGCCTCGCGCTCCAGCGGCGGTGGCGCCCAGTCGACAAACCTGTCGAGCATTTCCTTCACGCCGAAATTGCCCAGCGCCGTGCCGAAGAACACCGGCGTCAGCTTGCCGGCAAGAAAGGCTGACTTGTCGAATTCGTGGCTGGCGCCACGCACAAGCTCCATCTCGTCCCGGAAGGAATCGTACTCGTCGCC
This sequence comes from Chromatocurvus sp., assembly GCA_046260765.1. Lineage (GTDB taxonomy): Bacteria > Pseudomonadota > Gammaproteobacteria > Pseudomonadales > Halieaceae > Chromatocurvus. The sequence continues at coordinate 19,983 of JBHEOO010000022.1, read as the reverse complement.
CAGCAGCTTGCGCGCGTCATCGGAGTCCAGACTATCTATCTGCCGCGACTCAAACAGCTCCGAGTTGTGGCCGGGCTCGTAGACGCTGAGTGTGTCCTCGTAAAGGTTGTAGACACCACGGAAGTCAACGCCCATGCCGATTGGCCAGTTGATCGGCGCCGCCTCAATACCCAGAACAGACTCTATCTCGTCCAGCAATTCGATAGGATCGCGTATGTCCCGATCCATCTTGTTCACGAAGCTGATGATCGGCGTGTCCCGCAGCCGGCATACGTTCATCAGCTTGATGGTCCGGTCCTCCACGCCCTTGGCACCGTCAATCACCATCAGCGCAGAATCCACCGCGGTCAGCGTGCGGTAGGTATCCTCCGAAAAATCCTCATGGCCGGGCGTATCCAGCAGATTGACCATGCGCTCCCGGTAGGGAAACTGCATCACGGAGGAGGTGACGGAAATCCCTCGCTCCTGCTCCATCGTCATCCAGTCGGACGTGGCGGCAGGCCCCCGCTTGCCCTTCACCATGCCTGCGGTCTGGATCACACTGCCGAGCAGCAGAAGCTTCTCGGTCATTGTGGTCTTGCCCGCGTCCGGGTGGGAAATAATCGCAAATGTTCGCCGCCTGGCGACATCCTGCTGCACGTCACTGTTGTTCATGGCGCGACTGACTGTCCTGTTGAGTAATCGTTTTCCGGGAAGGCCCGGGCGCGGCGCGCAGTGTACCAGAGCCGCCGCGCCCTGGCTCCGCTCTGGTCAGCCGCCAAGCTCAAGCTCAAGCTCAAGCTGTTCGAGCAAGCGCTCACCGACCTCATTCATGTCAAATTCACGCCCTGGTAACACCCTGGCCATACTGGTGACCTCAAGCCCCGCGTGACCACAGGGATTGATACGCGAAAAAGGCCTCAGATCCATATCGACGTTGAGCGCCAGGCCGTGATAACTGCAGCCGCGCCGAACGCGCAGACCAAGTGACGCAATCTTGTCTCCGCGCACGTAGACGCCCGGACGGGAGGCATCGGGAGCAGCGTCAATACCATAGTGCTGCAGCGTTGCGACCACAGCTTTCTCCATGCGCTCCACCAGAACACGAACGCCGTAGGCCCGGCGGCGAAGGTCGATCATCAGATAGACCACCCACTGCCCGGGGCCGTGGTAAGTCACCTGCCCGCCCCGATCCACCTGGACCACAGGAATGGTGCCAGTCGCCAGCAGGTGCTCCGGCAGGCCGGCCTGCCCCTGGGTAAAAACCGCCGGGTGCTGCAGCAGCCAGAGTTCATCGGGTGTCTCATCGCTGCGGTCACGGGTGAAGTCGCGCATGCGCTCAAGCGCAGCCGTGTAGTCGACCTCGCCAAGGCGCCGCAGGGTCAGCGGCGACGGTTTCACAGTACCATCTGCACCAGGCCTGTGGCCATGAGATCGCGGTGCAGAGCCGAGAGCTGCTTTTCACCGGTGGCGGTAATCGTGATCGTAATGGCAGCAAACGTCCCTTTGCGACTGTCCCGAACAACAATCGCCGTCTGATCAAAGCCCGGTGCGTGACGCTCAAACACGGCAATAACTGCGGGTTTAAAAGACTCCGTCCGCCGGCCGATTACCTTTATGGGGTAGTCGCAGGGAAATTCAATTTTTGGCGGCTCCTGCTCTGACATGCCTTCCTCAAGCCCCGAAGAGTCGGGCAATCCACATGAGCCACGTATCCCACAGACCCGCAAGGAACCCACCCGCCGCCACAGGCTCGAGTGCGACCACCGGCACCTGATGCTGGACCTCACCATCAAGCATCAGCGTGAGCTGCCCGACCACATCGCCAACGGCGAGGGGCGCCAGAATATCCTCCTCAAGCGCCACCTGCTGCTGCAGATCCCGGCGCTTGCCGCGGGGCAGGGTCAGCACCAGTTCATCGGTAACGCCTACCGAAACGTAGTCCTGCGCTCCCTTCCAGATCCGGGGCTTTTCGAGTTCCGCACCCGCAGTGAGCAGTGGCACTGTCTCGTAAAAACGAAAGCCGTAGTTGAGCAGGCCGCGGGTCTCGTTCTTGCGCACTGTCGTGCTGCGGGTGCCCATGACGACCGAGACCAGTCGCATATCTCCCCGCTTGGCCGACGCGACGAGGCCATAACCGGCCTCACGGGTATAGCCGGTTTTCAGGCCATCCACCGAGGGGTCTTCATTGAGCAGCCGATTGCGATTGTACTGGCGGATATTGTTAAAGGTGTACTCCCGCTCCGCGTAGCGCGAGTAGTGCTCCGGGAAGCGCTCGATAATGGCTGCCGACAGCGTTGCGAGATCACGCGCTGTAGTGAGGTGTTCCGGATGCGGCAGGCCGTGGGAATTGACGAAAAAAGTTCCGGTCAAACCCAGCGTCTCGCCATGACGGTTCATCAACGCCGCAAAGGCACCCTCGCTGCCGGCGATGTGCTCTGCCACCGCAACCGTGGCATCGTTTCCCGAGGCAATTACGACACCGCGCTCAAGGTCGGCAATACTGACCTCCATACCCGGTTCTATCCACATGAGTGACGACCCTGTGAACAGCGGATTCTGAGACCAGGCGTTCTCGCTGATCACCACCGTGTCGTCCCGATTCAGGCGCCCTTCGCTGATTTCGTTGGCAAGTACATAACTGGTCATGAGCTTGGTCAGACTGGCCGGCGGCAACTGCATGTCTGCGTTGCTCTCTGCAATTACCACTCCCGTCCGGGCATCCATGAGAATAAAAGCCTCCGCCGCCACCTGGGGGGGAGACGGCACGATAGGCTGGGCGCCGGCAAGTGCGGCAAGCAAGCAGGAAACAATAAGTACGATAGTGCGCATGAAAGGAACCGCCGGGAAATCACAGCCGGTAATGGTACCGCATGGCCACGGGCAACAAAAGAAACCCCCGCTGCCGTGGGTCCTCGAACAGGAGTGCTTCAGAGCTCTGGCATTTCAAGACACCTGCCTTTCAGGGCTCTTCTCCTTCAGGGTTTCTCCCCTCAGGGCAGGGCCTGCCCGGGACTGAACCCACGAGTCAGCAGCAATTCGCGGACTTCATTCAACTGCCTGCCATCCGCCAGCGGACCGACGCGAACGCGATTGAGAAGTTTGCCAGACATCTCAACCGGCGATACCGTAACCGGAACAGGAACAACATCGGCCACTGCCGCACGCAGGCTGTCCGCGGCCGCAGGGCTCGCAAAGGCGCCGAGCTGAAGATAGCGATACTCGCTGTCGCTTTCGCGCCGATCATCCACGCCGGCCACTTCAAGCGCCTCGACCCGCACTGGCGCGGTCCCACGGTCGACAAACCCCAGCCGGACCGCGGCGGCGTAGCTCAGGTCAATCAGTCGTTCGGAATGGAAGGGACCGCGATCGTTGACCCGCACGACCATCGACTCACCGTTGTCCAGATTGGTAACGCGCACGTAGGAGGGAATCGGCAGGCTGCGGTGGGCCGCCGTTGGCAGATACAGGTCATAATCCTCGCCGTTAGAAGTCTTGCGGCCGTGAAACTTGGTGCCGTACCAGGATGCAATGCCGTCCTCACGGTAGCCACTGGCAGAGGGCAGTATCGTGTATTGCACGCCCGCCACTTCGTAGGGGCTGGTGTTTCCCGCGCGCAGTATTGGGTCCGGGCGGGGTATCGCATCGAGCACCTGCTGCGGTGTAATTGAGCGCTCAGGTGCGCCGTCGTCCTGCCACGCCGGCCGCGGTTCGGAGCCGGAACAGCCACCCAGGCCGATAAGCAAACAACAGACAATGACAGATGTATGTGTCACGCATCCCCCTCCGCCCGCAGACGCTGGCTGAGCTGATACACCGACAGAGCGTACATCGAGCTGTGATTGTAGCGCGTGATCACGTAAAAGTTGTGCAGCCCCATCCAGTATTCCATGCCATCGTCACCCTCCAGCGCAAGCGCAGTTGCCAGCGCATCATCCTGCACATCGCCCAGGGGCTCCAGACCCGCCGCAATGAACTGAGCCACGCGCCGCTCGGGCTTCAGGCCCGCGTTCATCCAGTCGTCTGGCACATCGCCGGACTTGCGAGCAGGAAGGATGATGCCCTCTTCAGGGCGCCAGCCATGCTTCTTGAAATAATTGGCAACGCTGCCTATTGCGTCCACCGGATTTCCCCAGATATCGACGCGCCCATCGCCATCAAAATCCACCGCGTAACTGCGGTAGCTGCTGGGCATGAATTGTCCGTAGCCCATGGCGCCGGCGTAAGAACCTTTCAGCGACAGCGGCTCGACTCCCTGCTCGCGCGCCAGGATGAGAAAATGGCGCAGTTCCCGGGTGAAAAAGTCCGACCGCGGCGGATAGTCAAAGGCCAGCGTTGCCAGCGCATTCACCACGCCGTAGCTGCCCGTGAGCCGACCGTAATAGGTCTCGACACCCATAACGGCGGCAATAATGGCAGCGGGGACCCCGGTCTCGGCCTGGGCACGCGCCAAGGTATCGCGGTGCTCGCTCATGAACTCCACGCCCTGACGGGTACGCTTGTCCGTGACGAAGATCTGCCGGTACTCATGCCAGGGCTTGGTTTTTTCAGCGGGCCGCGCGATCGCCTTGAGAATGCTGTCCTGGCGCTCGGCGGCAGCAAAGATCCGTTCGAGCTCTTCGCGGGAGAACTCATCCTCCGCGACGAGCCGCTCCATGAACTCTGCGGCGGCGGGATGTGTCGCGTAGTTCTCTCCCTCTGCACAGGCCACCAGTGGCAGCAGTGCGAGAAGCAGCATCCATCGCCGGACCGTGAGCAGGCATTCATGAGTCATGGTCATACCATCATCCCGGCCATGAGCGAACGCTGCCGCTACTGACCTATTACACGCCGCTCTGCGGCAATCGACATGAGCAGGCCAAAAGCCGCCATGAGTGTTACCAGCGAAGTGCCGCCGGCGCTGACCAGGGGCAGCGGAACGCCGACCACGGGCAACAGTCCTGACACCATTCCCATATTAACAAAAATATAGACGAAGAAAGTGAGCGTGATACTGCCGGCAAGCAATCTGCCAAAGGTGCTCTGCGCGTGCATGCCAATCCAGAGGCCGCGCAGGAGAATAAGCAGATAGAGGCTGAGAAGCAATATGACGCCGCGCAGTCCAAATTCCTCGGCAAGTACCGCAATAATGAAGTCGGTGTGGCTCTCCGGCAGAAAATCGAGCTGGGATTGCGTGCCCTGCAGCCAGCCTTTGCCCGGCCAGCCACCCGAGCCAATGGCCGTCTTCGACTGGATAATGTTCCAGCCTGCGCCAAGCTTGTCGCTCTCGGGATTGAGCATGGTGAGAATCCGCTGTTTCTGGTAATCCTCGAGCACAAACATCCACATGGGCCAGGCTGAAGCGATCGCAAAGACGATCACCCCGACCAGGTAGCGCCAGCCGATACCCGCCATGAAAATGACAAACAGACCGCTGGCAATAATCAGCAGCGCGGTGCCCAGGTCCGGTTGGCGCAGTATCAGAACACCCGGCAGCATGATGATGGCAAGGCACGCCAGCGTATGCGCGGGACGCGGCGGCAGGGCCCGCTCTGCGAGATACCAGGCCACCATCAATGGCATCACCAGCTTCATGATTTCGGATGGCTGGAAGCGAAAGCCGGCGATACTGAGCCAGCGCTGTGCGCCCTTGGCACCCACACCGAAGAGCATCACGCCTATCAATAACAGAACGCCCGACAAGTAAAGCCAGGGGGCCCAGCGCCGGTAGCGAACCGGGGAAATCTGCGCCGCCAGCAGCATAACCACCAGACCGAGCAGAAAAAATCGCGCCTGTCGGGCAACGATCTCCAAATCCCGGCCGGCCGCACTGTAGAGAACGAGCAGGCCGAACGCGGCCAGCAGGAAAAGCAGAAACAGCAGCGGCACGTCGACGTGGAAGAGTCGCGATGCGCCAGGCGCACGTGCGAATCCGCCAGTGGACTCCGGCATCTGACGCACATAATCACCCACGACAATAACGCATCAAGCGCCCTCTCTCATCAGCCAGGCGTCGATCACCGTTCGCGCCATGGGATACGCGGCCGAGCTGCCGCCGCCATTTTCGACGATCACCGCAACCGCAATCTGCGGTGCCTCAATCGGCGCGAACGCAATGAACAGACCGTGATGCCGATGCCGCTCGGCTACCGCGTCTTCGTCATACACAGCATCCTGGGCAATACCGATCACCTGGGAGGTGCCGGTCTTCCCCGCCATGTCGTAGCTTATGCCCCGGGCAACGCTGCGCGCTGTCCCGCGGACTCCGTGCACAACATCGCGCATCCCCTGGTGGATGGCGTCCCAGTGTTCAGGCGCGGCGTCGACGTAGCGAGGAGCCGGTGTTTCCGGCCCCTCATCGCCCACCTGCCGCACCAGCCGCGGCGTCTGGAACTTCCCGCGGTTTGCCAGCGTCACGGTGGCGACGGCGAGCTGCAGGGGTGTCGACAGCATGTAACCCTGGCCGATGCCCGCACTGAGTGTCTCTCCGGGATACCACACCTGGTTGAGTGCTTCACGCTTCCAGCGCGAGGATGGCAACACGCCCGGGCGCTCACCCGTGGTATCGACGCCGGTGCGACTGCCCAGCCCGAAGGGTGCGAGATAGTCATGCATCGGATCAATACCGAGTCGTCTCGCCAGATCGTAGAAGTAGACGTCGCAGGACTCGGCAATCGCCATATTGAGGTCCACCTGCGCCGCATGACCGGTCCCCCGGATGCTCAGGGTCCAGTCACGATAACGCCGGGAGCTGCCCGGCAGGCGGTACCAGCCTGGATCCGGGACCGTGGTCTCCGGCGTTACCAGCTCGGACTGCAGACCGGCCAGCGCGATCAGGGGTTTCACGGTTGAACCCGGCGGGTATTGTCCCTGCACTGCGCGGTTGAACAGCGGCACATCCGGAGAATCGCGAAGCGCGGAATAGGCGCGACTGCTGATGCCGTTGACGAACAGATTACCGTCATAGGATGGCGTGGATGCCATGGCCAGCACGCCACCGGTAGCGACATCCAGGGCAACCAGCGCGCCACGTTGATCTCCCAGAGCCTGCATGGCCGTGCGCTGCAGATCAATATCCAGATGCAGGGCAATGTCCACGCCCGGCACCGGCGCAAACCGGTCGAGGACGCGCAGAACACGGCCATGGGCGTTGGTTTCCACATTCTGGTAGCCCACCTCACCGTGCAGCCTGTCCTCGTAGTAACGCTCGACGCCTACCTTGCCGATGTGGAAGGTGCCGCGGTAATCAGAGGTATCCAGCGTTTCCAGCTCACTTTCGTTGATGCGGCCCACGTAACCGAGCACATGCGCCAGCAACTCCCCGTGCGGGTAATGCCGCAGCAGCTGTGCTTCAACGACAACGCCGGGCAGCGCATGACGATTTACTGCAATACGCGCCTGCTCATCCTCAAAAAGCTGAAAGCGCAGGGGAATCGCGTCGTAGGGGCGCCGGCGCTCGAGCTTGCGACGGAACTCCTCCACATCGTCGTCTGAGAGCGCCACAAGCTCCCCGAGACGCAGCAACGTGGCATCCATGTCATCGACGCGTTCAGGTATCAGCGAAAGGGTGTGGCTCGGTCGATTATCCGCCAGCAAAATTCCGTTGCGATCGTAGATCAGACCGCGCTTCGGCGGCAGTGCCTGCAGCTGCACGCGATTGCGCTCGGACTGGGTGCGATAAATTTCAAAATCCGTGACCTGCAGGCTGAAGTAGCGAGCAAGGATGAGCACAAGCGCAGTGCTGATAGCGAGCACGGCAACCGCGGTGCGCGCGCTGTAAACGCGCACCTCGCGTGCCGTATCCTTGAGTGTCATGTTCCGAGCCATGCCAGTACTTACCCAGGTATCCTGTCAGCCGCGGTGATAAGGGTGTCCCGCCGTGATCGTCCACGCCCGGTAAAGCTGCTCCGCCAGGACGACCCGAATCAGCGGGTGCGGCAGCGTCAGCCTGCCAAAGGACCAGCGCTGCGAAGCGCGCTGCAGGCAATCTGAAGAAAGGCCGTCCGGGCCGCCGATGAGAAAACTGATACTGCGACCACTCATCTGCCAGTCCTGCAGCGAGTCTGCAATGGCCTCGGTGGATTGCGCTATGCCGCGTACATCCAGCGCAATGAGAACGTCATTGGCGGGAAGGCCCTTGAGCAGTTGCTCACCCTCCTGCTGCCGCAGCCCGTCGGGCTTGCTGCTGCGCGTTCTTCGCGCCAGAGGCAGATCCCGCCAGGCAAGATTCAGCTCCCGGGGCAGTCGGCGCTGGTACTCTTGTACACCCGCGGCAACCCAGGCGGGCATCTTGCCGCACACCGAATGCACGGTCAGCTGCATCAGGACGACGGCCGTGGATCCAGCCAGAGGCGCTCCAGATCGTAGAAATCCCGTGTCGCCGGCAGCATGACATGTGCGACGACATCACCCAGGTCTACCAGAACCCATTCACCGACATCCATACCCTCGACGCCGAGCGGCATAAAACCCGCTGCCTTGGCAGCAACGCTGACGTTGTCTGCCATGGATTTCACGTGTCGGTTGGAATTACCGCTGGCAACGATCATCCAGTCCATGACATCTGTCAGCCCACGTACATCAATGCTCACAAGATTGACTGCCTTGAGGTCGTCCAGAGCATCAATAACCAGCGCCTTCAATTGTTCTGTGGAATCCGCTGTGTCGGCCGTCATGAGGCCCTGCATTCCGGTTGTATCGCTAATCGTGACAATCGCTTCCTCACTGTGTATAGAGTCCGTGTTGATGGATATACGTGTGCACAGTATCCGGAACCAGATAGCGTGCCGACCGGTTTGATTGTAACAGCCTGCGAATCTCTGTCGCAGCTATTTCCAGAGGCCGCAGCGCTGTGATGTGTACACCGCCTGAGGGACGGCTTGCCAGTTCAGGGGCCGTGGATCTGCGCGATGCCAGATAAGCGGCCAGCTCACCTTCTTCCGGCCAGTCCCAACCCGGCCGCGCAATGGCGGCAATGTGGCAGTGTTCGAGAAGTTCCTGCCAGCGGTGCCAGCGATCCAGCCCCAGCAGCGCATCACAGCCCATGACCAGAATCAGGCTTCGCTGGCCGCCGATTTCCTCACGCAGCGAGGCGAGGCTGTCGATTGTATAGGAGGGTCCTGGGCGCTCCAGCTCCCGCGTGTCGCAGCTGAAGCGGGGCTCTCCGGCGATTGCCAGCTCTATCATGGCGGCCCGCTGACGCGCGCTGATACCCGGTGGCTCCCGGTGCGGCGGCAGGGAACAGGGCATGAAGCGCAGCTGGCTGACCGGCAGGTGCTCCAGCAGCTCGATGGCCGAACGCAAATGTCCGAGATGCACAGGATTGAAGGTTCCGCCGAACACGGCAAGGCCTTCTGCAGCAGTAGAGTCGGTCACAAGCGCACCTGTCCATCACCGAATACGACGTACTTCTGCGACGTCAGGCCGACAAGCCCGACCGGGCCACGGGCATGCAGCTTGTCGGTCGAGATGCCGATCTCGGCCCCCAGCCCATACTCGAAGCCATCGGCAAATCGCGTCGAGGCATTGATCAAGACAGAACTGGAGTCCACTTCACGCAAAAAATGCATGGCGCGTCCGTAATCGCGGGTAACAATAGCGTCCGTGTGACCGGAACCGTAGCGCTGGATATGATCCATGGCAGTCTCCATGTCGCGGACGACACGTATGGACAAAATCGGTGCCAGGTACTCGGTGCCCCAGTCCGCGTCCGTTGCCGGTGTCGCTCCAGGCAGCCAGGCGAGCGTGTCTTCGCAGCCGCGCAGCTCGACACCGGCCTCGGCAAAGGACCGACCAAGCCCCGGTAGTAGCTCCCCCGCTTCCGCTTCCGCAACAAGTAAAGTCTCCATGGTGTTGCAGGTACCGTAGCGATGGGTCTTCGCATTCAGGGCGATGGCCTCCGCCATCTGCAGGTCCGCACCCTCGTCCACGTAAACGTGGCAGATGCCGTCGAGGTGCTTGATGACCGGCACCCGCGCCTCCGCGCTGATGCGTTCGATCAATCCTTTCCCGCCACGTGGCACGATAACATCCACGTATTCGGCCGTGCTGATAAGGTAGCCCACCGCGGCGCGATCAGCGGTGTCGACCACCTGAACCGCTGTCTCAGGTAGACCGGCCTCGGCCAGACCTGAGATAACGCAGGCAGCAATGGCTCTGTTGGATCGAAGCGATTCGGATCCGCCTCGCAGTATGCAGGCATTTCCCGATTTCAGGCACAGAGCTGCGGCGTCTACCGTCACGTTGGGCCTGCTCTCATAAATGATGCCGATGACCCCAAGGGGCACGCGCATGCGTCCGACACGGATTCCAGAAGGGCGTGCGGACACATCGGTAATTTCTCCGACGGGATCAGGCAGCGCTGCAACCTCCTTGAGGCCGGTCAGCATGGCCTCGATGCGTGCCGGAGTCAGCGCGAGTCGGTCACACAGATCAGATGAGAGCCCGGCGGTTTGCGCCGCGGCTATATCCTGCGCGTTGGCGCCCAGAATCGCATCACACCCTCCCGCAAGGGCGCGACCTATCGCCAGCAACGCCGCATTACGCTGGTCAGTGGACGCTGCGGCAACCTGTCGGGAGGCGCCGCGCGCCGCCTTCCCGACGGCACGCATATATTCCTCTGTCGTCATAACGTCCCGCCATCCCTCATTGCATGACCTGCTGACCGCACAGTATAACCAGGCACGGGTGAATCAGCCTCCGTGAACCCCGACACCGTTGCAGCCGACACCCGCAACACAAACGAAACAAGGCGTTGACAACAATTCTCATTTGCACTACCTTTTTGATCAACGACAACTTGTCATGCGCTGGAGCCGCCATGTTTATCTGCCTCTGCAACGGTATCACCGACAACCAGATCCGCCATGCGGTTCGAAACGGTGCCTTGTCACTCGATTGTCTTCAGGAAGCACTTGGTGTCGCTGGCCAGTGTGGGCAGTGCAGTGAGGCGGCGGTTGCAGTACTGACAGAGTCTCTCGCATCCCGTGAGACGACACGCGCAGCACCCCTGTTTTACGCGGCAGACAACTGGGCTACCGCATAGGTTCGGTTTAGCGGTGCAGCCCCTGCACCCCGTTTTACGACCGAATCGCCTGCAGCCAGAGTGCATGTTCTGGCTTTAACATTCCTGTGCCATTACACTTTGTAAAGTATCTTTGACTATTTTCCGGTCACAGGCACATTGCGTGTCCGATAGCGACCGTCACTGGAGCGACGCATGAAAGGCGATAAAACCGTCATCGAACATCTGAACCGTATCCTTGGAAACGAGCTGGTCGCCATCAACCAGTATTTCCTCCACGCAAAAATGTACAAGGACTGGGGCCTGGTCGAGCTTGCGGAGCACGAATATCACGAATCCATTGATGAGATGAAGCACGCCGACCGGCTGGTGGAACGTATTCTTTACCTGGACGGACTGCCAAACCTGCAGGACCTCGGCAAACTGATGATCGGTGAGAATGTCCCCGAAATGATCGATTGCGATCTCAAGCTCGAGGAAATTGCGCACCGTGACCTGAAAGCTGCGGTTGCTTATTGCGAGAGTGTCGGCGATTACCCTTCCCGCGATCTCGCGGCCAGCATTCTTGCTTCGGAAGAAGAACACATTGACTGGCTTGAGACCCAGGTAGGACTGATTGACCGCCTCGGTCTACAGAATTACCTGCAGACCGCGACGCGGACCGTCAAACCGGCCTGACACATTGCATTAAGATTGAAGGGGGCAGGTCCCGTTGGGACCCGGCCCTGTCAGGAAACTGCCTGGGAAGCCGCCGCCTCCTTGATAAGCGTCTCCAACTCACCGCTGTCGTGCATCTCGGCAACGATATCGCACCCGCCAATCAGCTCGCCTTTCACCCACAGCTGGGGGAATGTCGGCCAGTTTCCGTATTTAGGCAGATTGCTGCGGATATCCTGGTTTGCCAGCACATCCACATAGGCGAACTTTTCACCACAGGCCATCAGCGCCTGGACCGTGCGCGCTGAGAAGCCGCACTGCGGCTGGTTCGGCGATCCCTTCATGTAAAGCAGAATAGTATTGCCTTCAACCTGCTCCTTGATTTGCTCCATGATGTCCATAACTGATCCTCATTGCTGTTGCTGCTGAATCGTGCCGCTGAATCGACGCACACTGTCGTGCTGACGTTTAGTCAGTCTACTACCTATCGCTGACCATTTTAGTCGGTTATTAACCGGATGTCGCGGGGGTTTCCAAATAACAGCGAGATGCCCGGTTTCATAGGCACTGACCCCTACTCGGTATCATTATTGTCAATGTGGGCGGTAGTCGCTATATTCAACACTGTACGGCAGCCATCGCGCTGCCGTTTTCAGTTTTTGCTGGGGTAAAAACCCCGCGCATTCGGAGAACAGCAACTCGCATGAACGCCCTGATGGCTACTTACGCCCCCTTACCCGTTACCTTCAGCCACGGCGAGGGGGCGTATCTATACGACACGCACGACACGCGCTATCTGGACGGCCTGTCCGGCATCGCGGTCACCAACCTCGGCCACGCCCACCCTGCGGTAACGGAAGCCATCCGGGAACAGGCCGGGCGCCTGCTGCACACCTCCAACTATTATCACATCGCGGCCCAGGAGCGACTGGCCGACACACTGACCCGGGTTGCGGGCATGGAACGCGCGTTTTTCTGCAACTCCGGTGCCGAAGCGAACGAGGCGGCGATCAAGCTGGCACGGCTCTACGGCCATCAGCGGGATATTGAACAGCCCAAAATCATTGTGCTGGAAGACGCCTTTCACGGACGCACACTGGCAACGCTGAGCGCTACCGGCAATCGCCGTATACAGGCCGGCTTTGAACCGCTTGTTGCCGGTTTCATCCGCGCACCGCGCAATGACATGAAGGCGATTCACAACATTGCCCAGAACAATCCGGATGTGGTCGCCGTTCTGCTGGAACCGATACAGGGCGAAGGCGGCATACGGCCACTGGACAGCGATTATCTGCATGCGCTACGACAATTCTGCAGCGAGCAGGGCTGGCTCCTGATGTTTGACGAGGTCCAAAGCGGCAACGGACGCACGGGGACCTTCTTTGCCTACCAGGGTTTGCATCTGCTTCCCGACGTGGTCACAACAGCCAAAGGCCTCGGCAACGGCGTCCCTATTGGCGCTTGCCTGGCGCAGGGGCCCGCCGCTGGCGTTTTTGCCGCCGGACACCACGGCTCCACCTATGGCGGCAACCCGCTGGCCTGCGCCGCCGCCCAGGCCGTGCTCGATACACTGGAGGGCGAACATCTTTACGAAAGAGCCACGAGCCTGGGCGATCGGGTGCGCGCGGCGCTGCGCGCCGAGGCAGGCGATGACGCCATTGTCGACCTGCGCGGTCGCGGACTGATGCTCGGCATAGAGCTCGCTGCGCCCTGCGCCGAGATCATGCAGCGAGCGCTGGATGCACACATACTGCTCAATGTCACCGCGGGCAACACCGTGCGACTGCTGCCCCCCCTTATCATGAGCGATGAACAGGCCGACACGCTTGGCGCCGGCGTCGGCCGCGTTATCCGGGATTTCCACAACGCGCAAGCCACCAGGGAAGGCTGACTACAATGGCAAAGCAACACTTTCTCACGCTGCTGGATTTCTCGACCGCAGATCTGTTGCGCATCCTGAAGCGCGCAATCGACATGAAACGGGAACGCCGGGAAGGCGTTGACCAGCGACGGTTTCCCGGCAGCGTACTGGCTATGGTGTTCGCCAAGTCCTCCACACGAACACGGGTATCTTTTGAGGCAGGCATGGCTCAGCTGGGAGGGCATGCCATGTTTCTTTCGCCACAGGACACGCAACTCGGCCGCGGCGAACCGATTGAGGATTCGGCGCGGGTGATCTCGTCAATGGTCGACCTCGTCATGATCCGCACCTACGGTCACGATATCCTCGAGCGCTTTGCCGCCCATTCCTCGGTACCGGTGATCAATGCGCTCACAGACGACTTCCACCCCTGCCAGCTCCTGGCCGACATGCAGACGTGGATGGAACAGCGCGGCGCCATAGCCGGACGCACGGTGTGCTGGGTCGGTGACGGCAACAACATGTGCCAGTCGTACATCAACGCAGCGCGTCAGTTCGATTTCTCGCTGCGCATTGCCTGCCCGCCCGGTTACGAGCCGCGCAAGGATATGCTGGAGGACAACCGTGACCGCGTCGAGCTTATGCACGACCCTCTCCGGGCCGCCCGCGATGCCGATCTGGTGGTCACTGACGTCTGGGCCTCCATGGGGCAGGAAGATGAGCAGGCGACCCGGATAAAGCGCTTCACGCCCTATCAGGTCAACGCTGAACTCATGAGTCACGCCGCCAGCGATGCGCTCTATCTGCACTGCCTGCCCGCACACCGCGGCGAGGAGATCAGCGCCCAGCTCATGGATGCGCCGGACAGCGTGATATGGGAGGAGGCGGAGAATCGTCTGCATGCCCAGAAGGCGCTGATGGAGGCCCTGCTTCTGGGCAATAAAGGCATCTGACCTCTACCGGCAGTGTGCTGCCCCGCACGGACAAATTCACAGGCGACAGGTAAATAGCTACACTGTCCGGATATTTTCCGTCGCTCACTCCTCAGGGCGGCATTCATCGAACCTGCGACAGGACCTGCTCATGATCTACCAGAGTGATGCACTGACCGTTACGCGACTTGACGGCGATATTGCCGAACTGCATTTCGACCTCAAGGGCGAGTCGGTCAACAAGTTCAACAATGCCACGGTCAGCGACCTCACCGCCGCGCTGGAAGCCCTTGACGCAGAGCAGGGGCTGAAAGGCCTGCTGGTGACCAGCGGCAAGCCGGTGTTCATTGTCGGCGCCGATATCACCGAGTTCACCACCATGTTCGGGGCCGGGAAAGACGAGATCCTGAAGTTCACCGCCGTCAACAATGGCAACTTCAACCGACTGCAGAACCTGCCCTTCCCTACCTGCGTTGCCATCAACGGCTACGCCATGGGCGGCGGCCTGGAAGTCTGCCTGGCCTGCGATTTTCGCGTCATGAGCGATCAGGCGAAGATCGGCCTGCCAGAAACCAAACTCGGCATTCTGCCCAGCTGGGGTGGGACTGTCCGACTTCCGCGCCTGATCGGTGTGGATGAGGCAGTGACGTGGATCACCACCGGGCAGGAACAGGGCGCGGACGCGGCTCTGAAGGCCGGCGCAGTGGATGCGGTAGCCGCTCATGCAGAACTGCGTGACGTTGCCCTCAGCGTTCTGCACAGCGCCGTTGACGGCAAACTGGATTACACCACCCGGCGCGAGGCGAAGAGCAGCCCGCTGCCCATGAACGATACCGAAGCCACAATGGCGTTTTTTACGATGAAAGCCATGGTCGCGCAGCAGGCGGGCAAGAATTACCCCGCGCCGATCAAGGTGGTAGACGTTATAGAAAAGGCGCGCGGCAAGGATCTGGAAGGCGCGCTGGCGGTCGAGGCCGAAGGCTTTGTCGAACTCGCCATGACCACTGCAGCAGCGGCCCTTGTCGGCGTCTTCCTTGGCGATCAGCTTCTGGCGAAGAAAGCCAAGGGCTGGGAAAAACAGGCCGACCGCAAGGTGGAGCGCGCTGCGGTCCTGGGCGCAGGCATCATGGGCGGCGGTATCGCCTACCAGTCAGCCTACAAAGGCGTACCCATCCGCATGAAGGATATCAACCAGGCAGGGCTGGACCTCGGACTTTCCGAGGCGGGCAAGCTGCTTTCAAAGCGGGTCAATCGCGGGCGCATGACACCTGAGAAAATGGCGGAAGTTCTCAACAGTATTGATCCGGTCCTCAGTTACGAAGGTTTTGATGACGTGGATATCGTGGTCGAAGCGGTCGTCGAGAACGCCAGGGTCAAGCACAGCGTACTGGCCGAAGTCGAGCAAAAGGTCACCGACGATACGATCCTGACGTCGAATACCTCGACCATTTCGATCACCTCCCTCGCAGAGGCCCTGAAGCGTCCGGAGAATTTCTGCGGCATGCATTTCTTCAACCCGGTACACGCCATGCCGCTGGTGGAGGTGATCCGCGGGGAAAAGAGCTCTGACACAGCCATCGCACGCACCGTCGCCTACGCACGGCAGATGGGTAAGAAGCCGGTAGTAGTGCGGGACTGCCCGGGATTCCTCGTCAATCGCGTGCTATTTCCCTACTTTGATGGCTTTTCCAAGCTGGTGCGTGACGGCGCCGACTTCCAGGCAGTGGACAAGGTCATGCAGCGCTGGGGCTGGCCGATGGGGCCCGCGTACCTCATGGACGTGGTGGGAATCGATACCGGCGTGCACGCAGCGGGCGTCATGGCCGAGGGTTTCCCCGACCGCATGCAGCTGGATTTCAAGACCGCGACGGAAGTGATGTTCGAGAACGATCGCTATGGACAGAAGAACGGCAAAGGCTTCTATGATCACGGGTCGGACAAGCGCGGCAAGCCAATGAAAGAAGCCAGCGACACCGCGTATCAGCTGATAGCGCCGGTGGCCGGCGAACGTCGCGAGTTCGAGGCAGACGACATTGTCATGCGCATGATGCTGCCAATGGCGACAGAAATGGCTCGCTGCCTCGAGGAGGATATTGTCGGCACCCCCGCGGAAGCCGATATGGCCCTGATCTACGGCCTTGGCTTCCCACCCTTCCGCGGTGGCGTTTTCCGCTGGATGGACAGCGTCGGCATGGACACCATCGCCGCGGCCTCGGAGAAGTTCAGCGACCTGGGCAAGACCTATGAACTCACCGATGGCATGCGCGCCAAACTCGCCGACGGCGCTACCTACTACTGAAACGCGGGCATCAAGGGAGAATTATCGTGAGCATGAATTCAAGAGACGCCGTGATTGTCGACTTCGCCCGCAGTGCCATGGGGCGCTCGAAGAACGGCTGTTTTCGCAACGTACGCGCGGACGACCTGTCCGTCGCGGTCATCCGCGGCCTGTTGGCGCGCAACGACAAGCTGGACCCGGTGGAAATAGACGACCTGATCTGGGGCTGCGTTCTTCAGCGCGGTGAGCAGGGCATGAACCTCGCACGCAACATCGTGCTGCGCGCGCAGCTGCCCTTCAGCGTACCCGCACAAACCGTCAACCGCCTGTGTGGCTCGTCCATGTCGGCACTGCACACGGCAGCCGCCAACATCATGGCCGGGATCGGTGACATCTACCTGGTGGGCGGTGTAGAGCACCTCGGTCATCTGCCGATGATGGATGATGTCGACATCAACCCACGCCTCGGCCTGAACGTGGCCAAGGCGGCAGGGATGATGGGTATGACCGCCGAATACCTCGGCATGATGCACGGCATTACCCGCGAGGCGCAGGACAAACTGGCCCTGCGTTCCCATCAGCTGGCACACAAGGCGACTATCGACGGCAAATTCGCGCGGGAAATCATTCCGGTGGAGGGGCATGACGAACACGGCGCGCTGACGCTGGTAGAGCGCGACGAAACTATCCGTCCGGATACCACGCTGGAAGGCCTCGCTGCGCTGGCGCCGGCCTTTAATCCCCAGGGCAGCGTCACCGCGGGCACCTCCTCACAGATTTCGGATGGAGCGTCGGCCATGCTGGTCATGTCGGCGGAACGCGCGCAAGCCCTGGGCATGCAGCCGGTTGCACGCATCCGCAGCATGACACTGGCGGGCGTTGACCCCTCCATCATGGGCTACGGACCGGTACCGTCAACGAAGAAGGCGCTGAAACGAGCCGGTCTGGCGATATCCGACATCGACATGGTGGAACTGAACGAGGCCTTCGCCGCGCAGGCACTGCCTGTACTCAAGGACCTCGGTCTGCTGGATGACATGGAGGACAAGGTGAACGTCCACGGTGGCGCGATTGCTCTTGGGCATCCTTTCGGCTGTTCCGGCACCCGCATCACGGGTTCCCTGTTGACGGTCATGCAGGATCGCGACCTGACGCTGGGCATCTCGACCATGTGCATAGGGCTTGGGCAGGGCATCACCACGATCGTCGAGCGCCTGTAGACGTCTGCTGCCTGTAGACGTCGACTGCGCCGTTGTCTATCAACCCACAATGAGTCCTGCTGTCAACCCATAATAAAGCTTAAGGTTGACAGCTTCTTGCTCTTGCTGACTTAATACGCCCCGCCGGCGCCACGGCACGTGGTGTCTTTTCAGGCAATCCAGTTGAGGGGCGTTAACCAGTGCACTACTCCAGAGACGACAGGGCCGCCAGCCCTGTCTTGATGTTACTTGCGCGCGGTCGGAATGTGGCCGTGGCTTTGATGCTTGTCGTGGCGACGATATTACCGGCACACCAGATTGTAGCCGCCCCCGCGCCGTCAATGCTTGAGGAAATTGTGGTCACAGCGCGCAAGCGCAGCGAAGCGCCGATTGATGCGCCGGTTGCCATCACCGCCTTCAGCGGCGCGCAGATGGAATCCCTGCGCATCCGCGACCTAACCCAGTTCACCGCAGGTCTGCCGAATGTGGCCCTGGATGACGTCGGCACCCGCCGCGGCACCGCGAACTTTTCCATCCGCGGTCTGGGCATCAACAGCTCCATTCCCTCCATCGATCCCACAGTGGGCCTGTTCGTCAACGGCGTTTACCTGGCAGTGAACAACGACATGATCTTCGACGTCTTTGACCTCGCCAGTGTGGAAGTCCTGCGCGGTCCCCAGGGCGTGCTGTTCGGGCGCAACGTCACCGGCGGCGCCCTGCTGCTGAGGACGCGCAAACCGGGTGACACGCTGGAGGTCGATGTTCGCAGCGCACTGGAGGGCGGTGGCGACGGCGGCCTGAACCGCTACATCATGGCGAGCGTCAGTGGCCCGATCACGGACACCCTGAGTGGGCGTTTTTCCGCGTACTACAACGACGATGAGGGCTATTTCAGGAATGACTTCGACGGCGAGGACTTCGGTGCCATCACCCAGCGTATGCTGCGCAGCACCCTGGCGTGGACGCCGGATTCCGATACCTCGGTCACCCTTTTCTACCAGAACACGGACATCGAGGGTGATGGCCCGGCAACGCAATCCCATACCAATGGATCGGGTCTGCCCGGGACGCCCATCAACAACCCGCGGGACAGCCTGCATTTTGCCATCGACGAGAGAGGGTATCAGGATGTCGCCACCGACCTGGTGACGCTACAGTCGGATCGCAACGTCGCCTTCGGCAATGGCACGGTGACCCACATCTTTGGCTGGCAGCAGTCCGAATCCGTGGGCATGAGCGATATCGACGGACAACCGGTGTTTCTGTTCCATTCGCCCGGCTGGGTGGACGCGATGCAGTGGAGCAACGAACTGCGTTATAGCGGGCGCTTTGCCAGCCGCGCAGACGTCACTGCCGGGCTTTACCAGTTCAAGGGGGAGCTGTCCTACCACGATCGGCGTCTGTTTCTCGGTGAGCTGAGGGACGATGGCCGCCCCCTGGCCACCCAGGACGGTGGTGGGCACCAGAATACCCAGACATTCGGTGCCTTTGCGGCAACGGATTACGCGCTGAACCAGCATTGGGCGGTCAATGCGGGATTGCGCTGGTCAAGCGAGGAGAAGAGCGTCGAGGTGGCATCGTTCAACCTCAACAGCACGCCCTGTAACATCGTGCTGGACAACGATTGCCCCTTCGACTTTGTCGATCAGGCCCAGTTTGACACCCTGGCGCCGCGGCTCGGAATTTCCTGGCGACCCGACCCGAACACCCACATTTACAGCAGCTGGACGCGCAGCTTCCGCTCCGGGGGCTACAACCTGCGCAACTCGAACTCGGCCGAGCCCCCCGGCCCCTTTGGTGAAGAACAGGTCGACAGCGCGGAACTCGGCTACAAGCGTGCCGGCGAGCGCTGGCGCTTGAATGCCGCCATCTTCTACACCCGGGTTGACGACATGCAGCGGGAAGTCAATCTGCCCAGTGAAACGGCCGGGATTCTGCAGTTGATACGCAACACCGCGGTCGCGGACATCGCCGGGCTGGAGGTGGATGGCCAGCTTCAGGCGACGGACCGGCTGCGCCTGCAGGCCTCCCTGGGCTATCTGGATGCGTCCTATGACAGGGTCAGCTTCGATCTT
>JBHEOO010000021.1:0-47721 GCA_046260765.1 Chromatocurvus sp. | reverse complement strand
CTACGAATCACTACATGAAACGCCGCTGATCGCCAACACCATCGCGCGCAAGAAACTGTATGAAATGAATGTGGTGATTTCCGACACCGCAGAGTACGGCTGCTACCTGTTCGACCATGCCTGCCGCCCACTGCTTGCGGATTTCATGCGGGACATTGAGATAGATGTTATCGGCTCCGGGATCGGCGGAGATAACACGGTGGACAACCGCGAACTCATCGAGGTGAACGCGGCGATCCGGTCGCATCCCGTAGAGACAGTCGGCAAGACGCTGCGGGGATATATGACAGCGATGAAGCGGATCGAACGCTGAGCCTGGGCACGCGGCTGTGTGGCGATACGTAAGCCGGTGGGGCGTGGGCGGACACGCTGCTTTGTGGCGATACGTCAGCTGGCGGGGCATGGGCGGACACGCGGCTTTGTGGCTTTGTGGCGATACGTCAGCTGGTGGGGCGTGGGCGGACACGCTGCAAGGGCATCCTGCCCGCTCGGCGCCGGCCATCCATGGCCGTCGACGGTCCGCCCACGCCCCACCAGCCGACGTATCTTCCCGGCGGCTGACAGGCGTTGGCCACCCATCGGGGGTCATCCGGCGTCAACTGCGGGGAATGGCATTGGATAAACGGCAGCAGAATCGCCAGCGAGCACCTTCGATAAATCTGCTAACTCAGTCACCCCTGCCAAAGAGGCGCTAGGCTAACCGGACTGCACTAATATCGATCGTTGCTCTCACCGCCCTCCAAATTCCGGGGCCGCAGAGATGTTCGAATGGAAGAGTGCGGACCGTTGCCCCTGGGCGGGACCGTCGCGGGCCATGGATGGCCCGCGCCGAGCGCACACGGACGTGCTTGCAGCGAGTCCCGCCCAGGGGCAACGGTTCGCACTCGCCACCGACCAACCGACTCACCGACCCACCGACCCACCAAGACAGCGAGCCCCAAGCGCCAAGCCCCGAAAAGCTACAACCGCAACACCCGATCCCCGCGCGAAATCCCCGCCACCCCCGATCGCACCACCTCGAGAATGTCCATTTCCGCCATCGCAGCCACAAAGGAATCGAGCTTGTCCGTCGTCCCGGTCAGCTGAATCGTGTAGACACTCGGCGCCACATCCACCACCTGGCCACGAAAGATATCCGTAGTGCGCTTGATCTCCTCACGCTGGGCACCCACCGCCCTGACCTTGATCAGCATGAGGTCGCGCTCAACGTGGGCCCCGCCGGTGAGGTCTATCACCTTCACCACGTCGACCAGGCGGTGCAGATGCTTGGTGATCTGCTCTATGTGCTTGTCGTCACCGACGGTGGTCAGGGTAAGGCGCGAGAGCGTCGGGTCCTCGGTCGGCGCGACATTCAGCGTCTCAATGTTGTACCCGCGCTGGGAAAAAAGGCCGACAACCCGTGACAGCGCGCCGGGCTCGTTCTCCAGAAGAATGGCAATGATGCGCCGCATGTCAGCTCCTCTCGTTCTTGCTTAACCACATGTCCTTCATGGCGCCGTTTGGCGCCACATGCATGGGGTAGACGTGCTCCATGGGATCGACGAATACGTCGAGGAAGACCAGTCGATCGCGCATAGCGAAAGCCTCGTCCATCGCCGCATCAAGATCGGACAGCTTGCGCACCTGCATGCCGACATGACCATAGGCTTCCACCAGCTTCATGAAATCGGGTAGTGAGTCCTCGTAGGTACTCATGGCGTATCGGCCTTCATATTGCATGTCCTGCCACTGCTTGACCATGCCGAGAGAATTGTTACGCAGGTTGATGATCTTGATCGGCGTGTTGTATTGCTTGCAGGTGGACAGCTCCTGGATGTTCATCTGAATGCTGCCCTCTCCTGTCACACAGGCGACTTCACTGTCGGGAAACGCCAGTTTTACGCCCATTGCCGCGGGAAGGCCAAAGCCCATGGTGCCGAGCCCGCCAGAGTTGATCCATCGTCGCGGCTTGTCGAACCGATAATACTGGGCGGCAAACATCTGGTGCTGGCCGACGTCGGAGGTCACGTAGGCATCGCCACCGGTCGCGCGATACAGGCTCTGGATCACCTGCTGCGGCATGATGTGATTGCTCTCACCATAGCGACGCCCGGTCCACAGGCCATGCTTGCCGCGCCATTCCTCTATCTGCTGCCACCAGCGCGCAAGCGCTTCAGGGTCAGGCAGGGTCTCGGGCTCAGCGGCCTGCACTTTCTCCAGCTGGGAAATCAGTTCGGTCAGCACTTCCCTGACCGGCCCCACAATCGGAATATCCGCCGATACCGTCTTGGAGATGGAAGCGGGGTCTATATCGATGTGAATGATCTTTGCGCCGGGGCAGAATTTGCTGACGGTGTTAGTGACCCGGTCGTCGAAGCGGGCACCCACGGCAAGAATGACGTCGGCGTTGTGCATGGCCGTATTGGCCTCGTAGAAGCCGTGCATACCCAGCATACCCAGAAACTGTGGATCGCTCGCCGGATAGGCACCAAGCCCCATGAGTGTATTGGTCACCGGGTAGTTAAGGTGCCTGGCCAAAGCGACCAGCAGGTCGCTGGCCTCTCCGAGAATGACACCACCCCCGCTGTAGATCATCGGGCGCCTGGCACCCAGCAGCATGCGCGCCGCTTTTTTGATCTGGCCCGTGTGCCCCCGCTGCGCAGGCGAGTATGAACGCATGCGCACAGACTCAGGATAGTGATACTCGAATTTCTCGTCAGGACGCGTGATGTCCTTCGGAATGTCAATGACCACCGGACCGGGCCGCCCGGTAGAGGCAAGCGTAAACGCTTTCTTGATGGTCCCGGGAAGCTCGCTCGCATGACGGACCATGAAACTGTGTTTCACGATCGGGCGCGAGACACCCACCATGTCGGTCTCCTGGAAAGCATCCTCGCCGATCAGGTGCGAGGCAACCTGCCCGGAGAAAACCACCATAGGAATCGAATCCATGTAGGCCGTGGCAATACCGGTGATCGCGTTGGTGGCCCCGGGACCCGAGGTCACCAGCACAACCCCCGGTTTGCCCGTGGCGCGTGCGTAGCCATCCGCGGCGTGCGTGGCCGCCTGTTCGTGCCGGACCAGCACATGCGGGACGCCGTTTGCCTTGAACAGGGCATCGTAGATGTGCAGGACCGCCCCACCCGGATACCCGAATATAAATTCGACGCCCTCGTCTTCGAGGGCCTGGGCGATCATCTCACCGCCTGATAACAACTCCACTGTGTCTCTCCCATTAGCAAAGCCACGCGCGTAACCCTCGCGGGCGAGTGCTCTTGAATGTATGGCAGGGAGCAGTCAGAAAAGTCTTTTACTGGCGTACCTTGCCACTCCCGGGGATCGACGCCGGCTTATTGCCGGTAATGCGCCTCAGCGGAATGACAGTCACGAGAACCCGTGCATGTGTCGCCCTGCGGGGTAGCGCAGTATCGAACCCGTGGTTATCGGCAATCATGCCGGACAACCACTTACGGGACATGCCAGCAGCCACACTCGCTACATTCCGCGAGTGCAGTAGACCAGTGGCCGAGGGTACTCGGCAGTGATCGTTGCCACTTGCATGACTGGCCGCATTTTCTGGACACGGAGTGCGAAAGTCAAACCCTCCCGGGCAGTTGTGTGACTTATTCCCGGCCACGGATGGCGGCACAGATGACCACAGATGACGTTGCGCGCCCAGCGCATGTCAGGTATTTTGCTTCTTTATACTGATTTTTCTTCTGGAGTCGTAATGCGATCTCAACCTGTCCAGGGTACGACATTCGCCTCAGTCGGTCGGCTTGCGCGGCGGGCCGGACTCACTAGCGTCATCCTTCCGGCATTGCTGGTGCTAACAGTAGGATTCAGCGCCACACTGCACGCTGCGGACAACTATTATCGATGGAAAGACGAGCGCGGCAATATGGTCGTCAGCGACCGTCCTCCCGAAGCATCCATCGAGTACGAGGTCTTTTCAACAGGCTCTAATCGCTTCCGCCGCGTTTCTCCCGGCGAGGGTGCGGTACCGGCTGAGACCTCGCCACGGCCTGGCAACCGGTTCCGGACCAGCGATAGCACTGGCGACAGCGGCGGCATGGATACGGTCGCAGTAGAGGTGCTGCCGGAGAAAGACCCGGAGATCTGCGATCGCGCCAGGCAAAACCTTGAAACGCTGGAAACCGCCGCGCGAATAAGGGTTCGAGACGAAGCCGGGGAGCTTCGCTACCTCACCGCGGACGAAATTTCCGTGCAGCGAAAGAACGCGCTGGACAACATCGATGTGCACTGCGAATAACGCACCGCGAAACAGGCCAGCAAAAAAGACAGGGCATTTGAAATACATGGCGGCACCTGGATACGGCATCGCCGCTCCAGGCATCGCAAGCATATCACTGAGCGGCGTCAGCGGAGCGAGTGCTGAAAACACTCGCGTCATCCTTCAGATCGACGACGATCACATCGCCTGCAACAAATTCCCCTGACAGGATGCGCTGGGCAAGGGGATTTTCCAGCTCCTGCTGGATGGCCCGCTTGAGCGGTCGTGCTCCGTACACCGGGTCGTAGCCCGCTGCTACCAACCTGTCCATGAAGGTTTCGCTGATGTCGATCTGCAGGTCGCGTTCCTGCAATCGACTGCGCAGTCCCTTAAGCTGAATGTCAGCGATGCCGCGTATCTGCGACTGCTGTAGCGGATGGAATACCACCGTCTCGTCAATGCGGTTAATGAACTCCGGCCGGAAGTGACGTCCCACCACCTCCATCACCGCCGCCTTCATGCGATCGTAATTTTCCTCGCCAGCGAGCTCCTGTATTACGTCAGACCCAAGGTTGGAGGTCATCACAATCACCGTGTTGCGAAAGTCCACAGTGCGGCCCTGGCCATCGGTCAGGCGACCATCCTCCAGCACCTGAAGCAGAATATTGAAGACATCCGGGTGGGCCTTCTCCACCTCGTCGAGCAGCAACAGCGAATAGGGACGGCGGCGCACGGCCTCAGTCAGATAGCCACCTTCCTCATACCCCACGTAACCCGGAGGCGCACCGATCATGCGCGCAACGGAATGTTTCTCCATGAACTCGGACATATCAATGCGCACCATGGCCTGTTCACTGTCGAACAGAAACTCGGCGAGTGCCTTGCACAGCTCGGTCTTACCAACGCCCGTGGGACCGAGAAACAGAAAAGAGCCGTTCGGACGCATCGGGTCAGACAGGCCCGCGCGGGAACGACGCACCGCATTGGCAACGGCGCGCACGGCTTCACCCTGGCCGACGACCCGCTGATGCAGCGAATCCTCCATGCGCAGCAGTTTGTCGCGATCGCCTTCCAGCATCTTGGCAATCGGTATGCCGGTCCAGCGTGATACCACCTCTGCCACCTCTTCCTCGGTGACCTTGTTGCGCAACAGCGTGCGCTCGGCGTTTTCGGCTTCCTGCGCCGATGTCAGCTGCTTTTCCAGTTCGGGTAGGCGCCCGTACTGCAGCTCGGACATCCGTGTCAGGTCGCCACTGCGACCCGCCGCCTCAAGCTCCAGCTTGGCCTGCTCGATTTCACTCTTGATCTGAGCTGCGCCTTGCAGAGACGCCTTTTCCGCTTTCCAGATCTCTTCGAGGTCGGAGTATTCCCGCCCTACTTTCTCAATCTGCTCGTTCAACAGCTCCAGCTGTTTCACCGCACCGGCATCCTCATCCTTTTTCACGGCCTCACGCTCGATCTTGAGCTGGATCAGGCGGCGCTCCAGTCGATCCATGGCCTCGGGTTTGGAATCGATTTCCATGCGGATGCGGCTCGCCGCCTCATCCACAAGATCGATAGCCTTGTCGGGGAGCTGGCGATCGGTGATGTAGCGCTGCGACAACTTGGCGGCGGCAATGATCGCACCATCGGTGATGTCGACACCGTGATGCACTTCGTAGCGCTCCTTGAGGCCGCGCAGAATGGCGATGGTGTCTTCCTCGTTGGGCTCTTCCACCAGGACTTTCTGGAAGCGCCTCTCGAGAGCGGCGTCCTTCTCCACATACTGACGGTATTCGTTGAGCGTGGTCGCACCCACACAGTGCAGCTCACCGCGAGCCAGCGCCGGCTTGAGCATGTTGCCGGCATCCATTGAGCCCTCTGCCTTGCCGGCGCCAACCATGGTGTGCAGTTCGTCGATAAACAGAATTACGCGGCCTTCCTCCTTGGAGAGCTCATTGAGAACAGCCTTGAGACGCTCCTCGAAATCACCGCGGAACTTGGCGCCGGCAAGCAGCGAACCGAGATCCAGCGACAGAATACGTTTGTCACGCAGGCCCTCGGGCACCTCGCCATTTACCACCCGCTGCGCAAGCCCCTCAATGATGGCTGTCTTGCCAACGCCGGGCTCTCCGATCAGAACCGGGTTGTTCTTTGTTCGCCGCTGCAGCACCTGGATGGTGCGGCGAATCTCGTCATCGCGACCGATCACCGGATCGAGCTTGCCGTCCCGGGCGCGCTCTGTCAGATCAATCGTGTACTTTTCCAGCGCCTGCCGCGACTCCTCCGCCTCGGGATTATCAACTGACTGGCCCCCGCGCACGGACGCAATCGACTTTTTGAGACCTTCGGGAGTGACACCACACTGGCGCAGCAGCTTCGAGACGTCCGAACCACTGCTCTCGAGCATCGCCTGCAGCACGAGCTCACTGGAGACGTAAGTATCGCCTGTCTGCTGTGCAAGCTTGTCGGTCATGTTGAGAATGCGGCCGAGCTCATTGGAAATATGTATATCGCCACCGCTGCCTGACACTGTTGGCAGTGCAGCAATGGCGCCGGCCACGGCAGAGGCCAATGCCGTCGTATCACCGCCCGCCTTTTGCAACAGGGGTCGTGCTGAACCGCCCTGCTGGGTCAGCAGCGCCGACAGCAGGTGCGCCGGCTCTATGAAGTTGTGATCTTTGCCAAGTGCAAGTGATTGGGCGTCGGCCAGTGCGTTCTGCAGCTGGTTGGTCAGTTTGTCCATTCTCATCTGTCTATCTCCTGTCCGAAAACCACCGTGATAACAGCGGTTGTGCCGGATTTGTCGTTCGTTACGTTATGGGGACAGATAAGACCAGTTTCAAGCAGAGTAACCGGGCATTGAATCAGGCGTTGACCAGGATCAAGGACGCCATGCGGCCGGTCTCGCCGTCACGGCGGTAGGAGAAAAAAGCCTCTGGCGCTGACCGGGTGCAGCGTGAGTCAACGGCAATGTGGTCGACGCCCATAGCGGTCAATCGCTGCCGGGCGAGGGCGCGCAGATCGGCAATGAAATGACCGGGCCGGACGGACGGCCGGAAACAGGCGCTGACGGCGGACACGGTCGCCGCCGGGGCGCGGTCGCAGAATGCTGCGCGCACTTCTGGTCCCACCTCGAATGCCGCAGGACCGATGCAAGGGCCGAGCCAGGCCATCACATCCGCGGGGGCGGTGCTCATGGCCGTCGCGGTGGCCTCGATGACACCATCGGCGAGGCCCCGCCAACCGGCGTGGGCGGCAGCAACAACGCTGCCGGCGCGGTCACACAGCAGGACGGGAAGGCAGTCCGCCGTCAGAATGGCGCAGGCAACGCCCGGCTGACGACACACCGATGCATCGGCTGGACCGCCGTGGTCACGCGCAGCATCAACCACCTTAGTGCCATGCACCTGCTCTAGCCAGGCGATGCGGACACCGGCAGGCAGAGATGACTGCAGCGTGTCCCGATTGGTCGCAACCGCGTATGCGTCATCGCCGACATGGGAAGCCAGATTAAAACTCTGCCAGGGTCCGCGGCTGACACCGCCGCCGCGGGTTGTCGTCAGCGCGGTGATGTTGCACGGAAACCCTGCGGCTACTCGCTCAACCGGCAAAACCGTCCACCGGGTCTTCCGCGGCGAGAATATAAAGCAGTTCCTGCATGTCATCGGGCAATGGGCACTCGAAGCTCATTTCTTCTTCATCACGGGGGTGAACGAGGCGCAGTTTGCGCGCATGCAGGGCCTGCCGCGGGAATCGCCGCAGCGTCTCCACCAGTATCTGCGAGGCACCGGCAGGGATCCGGGGCCGCCCCGCGTATACCGGGTCGCCAACCAGGGGATAGTGCCGATGGGCGAGATGCACACGTATCTGGTGGGTGCGACCGGTCTCGAGGCGTACGGTGATGTGGGTATGGTGCGCGAAGCGCTGCGCGACGCGGTAATGCGTCACCGCATTCTTGCCGCCCTGTGCCACAACTGCCATTTTCTTTCGCTGCCGCGGGTGGCGTCCCATCGGTGCGTCTACCGTGGCGCCGCCCGTCATGGCGCCGACACAGACGGCATCGTACTCGCGACCGACCGTGCGGGCCTGCAGCTGCTCCACCAGGTGGGCATGGGCCTGCAACGTCTTCGCCGCGACCATGATGCCGGAGGTATCCTTGTCAAGTCGGTGGACAATACCACCCCGGGGCAGCTGACTCATCGCCCCGTGATGATTGATCAGCGCGTTCACCAGCGTCCCGTCGTGATGGCCCGCCGCCGGATGTACGACCAGGCCTGCGGGCTTGTTGAGCACCAGAATGCTGTCATCTTCATGCACGATATCGAGCTCGATCGGCTGACCCTGCCATCCCACAGCATCTTCCAGCTGCGTAGAGATTGTGAGGACCGCCCCGGCTGCGACCTTTTCGCGGGGACGAAGAAGAGTGCCGTCAACGGTCAGGGCACCGTCGCGAATCCAGGCCTGCAGGCGCGATCGGGAGTAATCCGGAAACAGGCGCGCCGCCACCTGGTCAAGCCGCTCACCCGCAGCGACGTCCTCGGCGACAGCACTCAACTCAATACGTTCACTCATTGAACAGCTCGCCCATCTTTGCCTGCCCGCCTCATGTCTGCACTCGTGTCTGCGCTCGTATCTACTGTGGTTTCAGCAGGCCAGCGTCTGTGATTAAATGGCGCCCCGCTTGAATCATGGTAACACGCAGCCTGTGAGTACATTAGTCAACCGTTTCGCGACGCCGCCACGGCGCACACCGCGCACCCTGCTGGTGTGCCTGTTACTGGCACTGCTGGTCGCCTGTGCGGGTAATGACGAAATGCCCGACATTGCCGCCGACAGCGGCGAGGCGCAGATCTACCGCCAGGCGGAGCGCTTTCTCGACAGCCGCAACTACAACATGGCGGTGCGCAGCCTGCAGGCGCTGGAATCCCGCTATCCGTTTGGCAAGTATGCAGAGCAGGCCCAACTCGAGCTGATCTATGCGCACTACGGAGCATTCGAGACAGAAGCGGCGATTGAGGCGGCAAACCGCTTCATTCGCCTGCACCCCCAGCATCCGAACGTGGACTACGCCTATTACATGAAGGGTCTGGCGGCAACCGCCGCCGACCAGGACATCCTTTCCCGCTTTCTGCCCCTGGACAACACCAAGCGTGATGTGTCCTATGCCCGCGAGGCCTTTGCCGAGTTCTCCCAGCTGGTATCGCGCTACCCGGACAGTGCCTATGCGGCAGACGCAAAGGCGCGCATGGTCTACCTGCGCAACCTGCTGGCGCGCCACGAAATCAATGTCGCCAACTATTATTTCCGGCGCGGCGCCTATCTTGCCGCGGCCAACCGGGGCCGCTACGTGGTAGAGAACTTTCAGCGCACGCCCGCCGTGGCCGACGGGCTTGCGGTGATGGCACAGGGCTACATTCTGCTGGGCAAAGACGATCTGGCGCAGCAGGCAACCGAGACGCTCGCATTGAACTATCCAGATCACCCGGCGCTGGAAAAGGGCGGCAATCTGCGCAGTGGGTACACCCTCGATGGCGAACAGCGCTCATTGATCAATCGCCTGTCTTTTGGCCTGTTCGATCCGCCCCGGCCGCCGCAGTTCGATAGCCGCGACGACGATTGATCGGGTTTTCGGCACGTCCTTGATCGGGTCGAAGCCGCCAGCACCTGCGTCACGTTGCCGTTGAAGTCGCCAACGCGCGTGTTGATCTGCGCCATCAGGATGTTCAGTGTTGCCATAGCTTGCCGCCTCCGGAAAAAAGGCCATATCGTGGTTGAAACCTGCGGGCAAGACCAGTGAGTGCGGGGTGGAGCCAGTATCGGGTGACGACAGCGTGGAACGCATCCGGCTGATACACTGAACACTCTCGTCAACTGCAGGCTGAGCAATGTGAGTACC
Source organism: Chromatocurvus sp. (assembly GCA_046260765.1). Taxonomy (GTDB): domain Bacteria; phylum Pseudomonadota; class Gammaproteobacteria; order Pseudomonadales; family Halieaceae; genus Chromatocurvus. Next base: position 37,630 of record JBHEOO010000021.1, on the reverse strand, counting down.
CCGGCCACCCTGGGCAGCCCAGGCCCGAAACCGCCGCCACAGAACCGGGTGCTCTACCGCATCTACATCGGCTATCGCTGGCTGCTGTCGGCTGTATTCCTGCTGCTGATGGTCATTCCCAGCGCCCGCGATCTGGTGGGCGGTCTGAACCCGGGACAATACCTGTTTACCACCGTCCTGTTCCTGGTCAGCAACGTCATTCTGCTGCTTACTCTCGGCCGGGACTGGCAGCGATCAAACACCTTTCTCGTGCTGCTGTTCAGCGTCGATATTGCCTGCATCATGCTGCTTGCAGATGCCAGTGGCGGCATGAGTAGCGGTTTGCCCCTGCTCCTGGCTATCACTGCTGCCGCGAGCGCGGTCCTGATCAGCAATCGCACACTGGCGACGCTGGTTGCGGCTCTTGGTGTTATCGCCATTCTCGCAGACACGGTTCGGCTGATATCGATCAACGAGCAAACGATCAATGACCTGCTGCCCGCGGGTCTGCTGGGTCTGCTGCTGTTCGCCGTGTCCACACTGGTCCAGATCATTGCCTCGCGCCTCGGCCGTGCGGAGGCGCTTGCCCTGGAGCGCACGTCAGACCTCTACAGCCTGCAGCGACTGAATGAACTGATTGTGCAGAATATGCAGACCGGCATTCTTCTCGTGGACGAGACCGATCGGGTGCGCGTCATGAATCAGGCGGCTACCGGCTTATTGACCTCGGAGCGGCCGCCATCAATTGAACAGGGGAGGCAGCTGCGGGAGTACAGCGACACGCTTCATCAGCGACTGCAGGCCTTTCGCGACAGCAATACGCAAAGTCGCGCTCCATTTCGCATTGAGCCGGACGGTCGCGAGGTCGTGCCACGCTTCCGCGCCCTCGATGCGGGCATCGGCCCCTCAACCCGGGAAATACTGGTGTTTCTGGAAGACTACACGCCGGTCGCCCAGTATGCACAGTCACTCAAGCTGGGGTCCCTCGGCAGGCTCACCGCGAGCATCGCACACGAGATACGCAACCCGCTGGGGGCGATCAGCCATGCCGCTCAGCTGCTGGTAGAGTCACCGCATGCCGATGCCGCAGATCGCCGTATGATAGATATCATCGTGACCAACAGCCAACGCGTGAATGATATTGTTGAGAGTGTTCTGCAGATTTCGCGTCGCGAACCACCGCGACCTGAGCTGCTGCAAATGCCGGACTGGCTGCACAACCAGCTGGACCGATACCAGTCAACGCGGGAGCTGCGGGGCGCTCTGCGCTGTGAGGTCGCCGAGTCCCTGCAGATAGAGTTTGATCCCGAGCACCTGCAGCGCATCCTGACCAACCTGCTGGACAATGCGTTGCGACACAGCGCACAGAAAACCGGTCGCGAACACGCGCGCCTTGGATTGCGCTCGGACAGCGTACGGAAACTTGCGATTATCGATGTGGTCGATGAAGGCGACGGCGTTGCCGCAGATGACGTGCCACGCCTGTTCGAGCCGTTCTTCAGCCGCAGCAAAGGCGGCAGCGGTATGGGTCTGTACTTGTGCAGAGAGCTCTGCGAGCTGAACCATGCCGACCTTTTCTACCACCCCACCGCAGCAGGCGAGAGCTGTTTCCGCGTAACCGTCGCCCTGCACTCAACCCAGCAGTAATGTGCCATGACTGAAAAAACTGTACTTGTCGTCGATGACGAGCCCGATATCCGCGAACTCCTCGAAATCACCCTGAGTCGCATGGGCCTGAAAACGCTGTCCGCGGCCAACCTTACCGAGGCCATTGAGCTCCTGGCGGAGGCGACACCCGACCTGTGTCTCACGGATATGCGCCTGCCGGACGGTAACGGCATAGACCTGGTCGCGCATATTCAGTCCGATTACCCCCAGCTCCCGGTCGCCGTGATCACCGCCCATGGCAGTGTTGATGCGGCCATCGCCGCACTCAAGGCCGGTGCCTTCGACTTTATCAGCAAACCCGTGGAACTGGAGAACCTGCGCAATCTTGTGCTTTCCGCGCTGGAGCTCGGCTCGAAGTCAGCCGCGGACGTCAACGATGATCACGGTGGCCTGATAGGCGACACACCGAGCATGCAGCGCCTGCGCCAGCAGATCGACAAGCTTGCCCGCAGCCAGGCGCCGGTGCACATAAACGGTGAATCCGGCACCGGAAAAGAAGTCGTCGCGCGTCTTATACATCGTCGTGGTCCACGAGCCTCGGGGCCGTTCGTTGCCGTAAACTGCGGCGCCATTCCAGCCGAGCTGATGGAAAGCGAACTGTTCGGACACGTGAAAGGCAGCTTCACCGGCGCGCATCGGGACAAGTCCGGCCTGTTCCAGGCCGCCAGCGGCGGCACCCTGTTTCTGGATGAGGTTGCCGACCTGCCCCTGTCCATGCAGGTCAAGCTGCTGCGTGCGATACAGGAGAAGACCATCCGCCCTGTGGGCAGCGGTGAAGAAACAGGCACGGACATACGCCTGCTGAGCGCCACCCACAAGGATCTCACCGGTGAAGTGGAAGCGGGAAGATTCAGGGAAGACCTGTATTTCCGCATCAACGTGATCAGCCTGAGCGTACCGAGCCTGCGCGAGCGTCTGGACGACGTTCCCCGACTCGCAAACGCCCTGCTTCAGCGCATTGCAACAGAAATGGGGGTAAGCGCCCCGGTTCTCCAGCCAGCCGCTATCGAGCAACTTCAGGCCTATCACTTTCCAGGCAATGTTCGCGAGCTGGAAAACATTCTCGAGCGCGCCCTGGCGCTGGCAGAGGGCAGCGAATTGACAGCGGACGACCTGCAGATGCTGACGGCGCCGCGCGCACCGGGTGGGCAGAAGCTGAATCGGCGCCGCGACGATCGCGACCGACTGCAGGCCGTCGCCGGTGACCTGCCGGGCTACATGGACAGCATTGAGCGCGAGGTGCTTGGCGCAGCGCTGGAGCGCTACCAGTGGAATCGCACGGAGGCGGCCTCGGCACTGGGCATATCGTTTCGCAGTCTGCGTTACCGTCTGAAGAAACTGGGCCTCGACCAGACCGATTGAGCCCCGGCGTGCTCAATCGACGTCAAGCAGAAAATCTCGCCAGTAAGCAATTCTGGCGAAGATGCCCTCGGCGGTGAAGCGCGTGCGAAAACGAGTATTCTCTCCCTCAACGCTAATGGGCAGTGCAACACCGCGCCCCGGAAGAACGATCTCCCTGCCCTCTATGATGGGTCCACCAAGGCGGCCCACGCCAGCGACTGAGCCAGGCACCGTCGTCTCAATGGGTCTACCATCCGAAAGATTGAAGACATAGGTGAGCGCAAGTGCCGGCTCCCCGCACGTAGATGCCGGTGACGCGGTCACCAGGAACACCCGACCCCCATCCGTCAGTGGTCTGTAGAGGGCGATCTCGGAACCAGTTTGAAACGGCGCAAACCATCCGGCACCCGAACCGGCCAGGCCCTGAGACCGCAATGGCGCCAGATCCCGCCAGGTAATCACGTCGGGCGGGGCCTCACCGGGCCCGCGCATGTGCACGGCATAGTCGCGCAGAAAAAACAGGCCGTTGCCGACGTCATCAGACGCAGCTGCAACCGCGCCCTCGGATGTAATCAGCACGCCATCAAAGGGCGTGCCGTTGCTGTCAATGCTGCGCACAAGGTCAGGCGCAACGCGAAACTGCAGGGGGACGTCAGACGCCGCGGGGGTGAGATCAGCCAGCAGTGTCAATGTCCAGTCCGTCGCTGCCTCCTCCACGCCGGACTCCTGTATTTGCGGCAGGGCCGGCAGATCAATCCGCCAGACGCGCGAATGACCATCACCCACGTAGAGCCGCTTTGCAAGACCATCGCGGCTGTGCAGCACGGCGGCGGCGCCAAATGGCGCGGTGAGGCGCGGATCACTTCTGAAGATCGCATGTGCCGTCGCGTGTGTTGCCTGCTTCAGTTCCCAGATCAACCGCCCGGTCGCCAGCGCCACCAGCATCAGGCGCGACTGCGGCCGAAAGTCAGGCCAGCTGTCGTCGAGCAGATCGCGGCCAGCATCTGTCACGACGGCAACATTGAGGCGCTCATTGCCGACCTGCAGCAGCATACGATCCAGCGCGGCCGTCTCTGGCAGACGTCCCGCGGCGACATCCTCTCGTGAATAGCGCACCGACGGTAAATTGTGTTCGTTTGGCGGACATCCCGCCTGGGCTGGCAGCGAGGATGCGTTGCACAGCAGAAGCAACACCGTCGCGACGATGTATTGCGTTATCCCTGCTGCGCTGCGCTGGCATCCCGCTGTCATCATTCACCTATCCTCCTCGATGCTGAAAGATCCACTCCGACCGCGGCGCGAGCCAGCGTGGCATTGTCGGCACGGCGGCTCACCCGGACATCGACCTCGAATGCCACAGACTGGTAATGAACATGACTGGAAACCGCTGACTGCACCGCACGACCGTCATTCCCGCCGGCAACGGCTCCACGCCCCCGCGCCTGATAAGTGACGAGGTACTGCCCCGTGTCATGGAAGGCCACCCAACCCCGGGCATCGTCGCAGAACCCCGGTAAATCGCACGCGGGCGCGTCACCGTCTTCGAGTGCCTGAAGCCATCGGGCCCGCTCCCGTGGCACGACCACCCTGGTAGCACCGTCGAGCAATGTCCGCGCAGCAACCTGCGCACGCAACGCGTCCGCCATGCGCGCCTCCACCACCGCCAGATCAACCGTAGACAGCGCAAGGTAGGTCATCAGAAAGACGAATGCGCTGGCCAGCACCAGAATGGACCCGCACTGGGCGCCCGTCACGGACCATGCCACGGATGACTCACCGCAGCGCATTGTTCTCTGCCTGGGCGATGACGTTGTGCAGAGTCACCGTGGCCGAGAATACCCGACGCAGGTAGCGATCCGGCGGAAAGTCGATGACCGTGGCGCCGAGCTGGATCGATTGCGCGCGCGGCAGACGATGCACTTCACTCAGGCTTCGGGTGAGCAAATGCACATGTGCCGTCATCGCAGAGGCAAGCTGCGCGGGAGCCGGCGCCCGCAACAGGGTTTCCGGCACTCTGTCGCCGTCGCCATCGATTGCGAACTCGATTTGCACGCGCTCCACACCCTCTACCAGACAGACACTGCGCATGGTGCTCCCGAGACGCTCATCACACAGCGTTGGGATACCGTCTCCCGGGTCCTGCGAGTAATCCCTGAGGTAAAAAATATGTGTGTGCAGCTCCCACCAGGTCGCTGCATCGGACGTTGACCGTGAGGCATTTCCCGCTGCATCGACAAACACAAGCTCCGCGGGTCCTGCAGCACCGCTTACCAGATACCAGCGTGACACGCGCAGAGAACGCAGCCCGGGTTCCGGGCCGCTGACCCGGCTCGGTAGTGCCGCGCTGCGCTTGATCGCCAGTACGTCCGACCCCGCCACAAGCCTTGCCTCCGGGAGGCACGCAAGACGCGCGCCGCTGGTGAAGCGCGCAGCCCCGCCGCCGAAATCGTCGAGAATATCGAGGGGTGCACGGAGGTCAAGTACCCAGCCGGGCACCTCACCACATGCCGGGGCGCCGGGGTCAGGCGGCGGCAGATCTGGCATTGCCTCACGGCCAAAAAAACCGGCCATACGCAGTTCGCGCACCAACAGGCCAAGAGCATGCCGCCCGCTCTCTTCCATACGTGCCGTCTCCACCTGCCAGCGCAATACCGCTTTGCCGACCAGGTAAACCTGCAGCACCGCGGCAACCAGCAGCAGGGCAAGCGCGATGGACAGAAGAAGCTCCACCAGCGTAACGCCACCTGACCGCTTCACGGTGCCATCGCCGGAGGTGTAATCGCCAGCGGTGTCGTCAGTGTCACAGCGCGGCGACCGTCGATATCGGTGTCAGTCCGACAGAATGTCTGATCGGCATCAAGCGCCGTGTACGGCGACCGGGACGCCCAGTTAATACCCACCCGCAGCACCGTGGCTTCACGGGAGACACAGGCGCGGGGCAGCGCAAGACCGCGCTGCGCACTGAGCGCGCGCCACGCGGCAATGCCGCGCTCGGCCCATGCTTCTGGCTCACACGCGACACCATCAAGACAGGATGCTGTGACGCCGTCAGCCACGGCCATGGTGCCATCCAGCGACTGCGCGTAACGATCAATAGCATCGGCATCTGCGAGCAGTCGCTGGGCAAGGTCTTCTGCCAGCAGCAGAGCCGCCGCCGACTCGGAGGCGGAGCGCGCGGCCTGCACCGCACCGAGCTGCATTGAGGCGACCGCCAGCGCCCCCAGCGAGAACACCAGCAGGGCCAGTAACAGCTCCACGAAGGTGTAGCCTTCGCCGCCCCCCGATGCTTTCCCACTTGAGACAGAGCAACCTAAAGCAGAGCCACTTCCAGCAGCGCCAATGAAAGCGGAGCGAATCCGAACAGAGTGCCCACCAGCGAAACAGGTCATAGCAGACAGCTCCCCCAATCACGTGTCAGGCGCGGTCTGCCGACGTGATTGAGCACCAGACTCCAGGGCTGGACCCGCGCGGTCGAGGGTGGGCAGACCTGCAGTGTCATGCTGCGGCGACTGCTGCCGTCGGGCCAGAATGACAGGCGCTCATCGATGCGGCGTGAGCCGGCCCGGTTGTAGAGACCAAATCCACTGGGCATGGCCGCAAAGCGCTGCAGCGGCGTGTCATTCCCGGAATCGAAGACACCATCTCCATCGCGATCGAGGTAGACAAACCAGCCGTCTTCATAGCGATGACCGCAGGCGGAAAACGGGTCGGGGCCAGGGGTAACCGGGCAGACACCGGTACGCAGGTTGTTGGCAATTGCCTGTGAACGCGCCAGCTGCAGACTGGATAGCAGGCGATCAGCCTCTGCCCGGGCCTGGGCCGCCTGCAGGAAATCACGCAGGCCCGGGAATACCACGGTCAGGCTGAGTGCCAGCAACGCACCGACAACCAGCAGTTCGATCAGTGTAAAGCCGCGGCCTTTCATGTGTGTTCTCCCGCCGTGATTCGACAGGAGAAGCCTAGAACGCCCTGACAACATCGCCAGCGAATGCCCGTATTTGCCAGAACCTGCGGCGCTACCAGCAACTCCCGGGGATCGTCCCCGTGGCCGAGCGCCGACCACGGGCATCCAGCGTCAACGCGCCGCAGCGCTCGTCGGCTGCCTGCGGCGACGTGGGAAGCGGCGTTGCGGTCAAGGCGAAGCACAGGGCCAGCGTGGCGTCAGGACAGGCGCCAACGCTGATGCTGTAGTGGCCCTCCGGGGTGACGAGGGGATCGGCTTCATAGCCGAGCTCGCGCAGGTCATCGCTATAGCGATCAGACACAAAGCGCCACTGCTCCTGACGACCCGCCACCTCGACCAGCGCCGCCATGGCATCGACACGGCGACTCTTTATCACGCTGGACTGATACGTGGGTAGCGCAACGCCGAGGAGAATCCCGACGATACACAGAACAACCACAAGTTCGAGCAGGGAAAATCCCCGACACAATGGCATGCTCGATCACCCCGGCACGAATGGAATCTCGCTGCACCGGGATGGTGGGGATTTACCGCCGACCTGTAAACGTCAGAGGCGCGGCGTTACCGGTTTGGACCAAACAGGCTTCCGGGGATGGCGGAAAAGCAACGGGCCACGGGGTCTATGTGGCCGAATGGGATAGCCCGTAGACAGCGCGCCGGGTATCAACTGATTTCAGTGAGGCGCAACTCTCGCGGCATGGAAAAGGTGACGTTCTCCGGTCGGCCATCAAGTTCACTGACCGCATTGGCACCGAGGTCACGCAGGCGCTGTATGACTTCGAGCACCAGAACTTCCGGCGCCGATGCACCGGCGGTCACACCAATCTGCGTTTTTCCCTCAAGCCATGCCGGATCGATGTCATCGGCACCATCGAGCAGATAGGAAGCGGCCCCCATGCGCTCGCCGAGTTCGCGCAGGCGATTGGAGTTGGAGCTGTTGGTGGAGCCGACAACCAGCAGCAGATCACACTGAGCCGCGAGCTGCTTGACCGCGTCCTGGCGGTTCTGGGTGGCGTAGCAGATATCATTCTTGCGCGGGCCGAGTATGTCCGGAAAACGCTCGCGCAGCACATCGATCACCCGCGCCGTGTCATCCATGGACAGTGTTGTCTGGGTGACGTAAGCCAGCCGTGATGCATCGCGCACCGACAGCGCTGCGGCCTGTGCCTCATCTTCTATCAGATAGATGTCGCCACCCCGGCTGCGGTCGTACTGGCCCATGGTGCCTTCCACCTCAGGATGACCCGCGTGCCCGATAAGAATGCACTCGCGGCCTTCGCTGCTATAGCGGGACACCTCCAGGTGCACCTTGGTCACCAGAGGGCACGTCGCGTCAAACACCTTCAGCCCGCGATGCTCGGCGTCCATGCGCACCGCCTGAGACACGCCGTGGGCACTGAATATGACGATGCAGTCGTCGGGCACCTCATCCAGCTCCTCGACGAATACTGCCCCGCGAGCGCGCAGATCATCGACCACAAAGCGATTGTGTACCACCTCGTGGCGGACGTAGATAGGCTTGCCGAAGACCTCGAGCGCGCGATTGACGATATCGATTGCGCGGTCGACGCCAGCACAGAAGCCGCGGGGATTAGCCAATTGTACATCCATCAGTGCAACTCCGCCGGTTCAACCCGGTGTACGAGAACGTCAAACAGGATGGTACGCCCCGCCAGCGGATGATTGAAGTCCACCGTCACTTCGCTGTCGTCTAATGCAACCACCAGCCCCGGGAGTTCGCCACCTGCCGCGTCGGCAAAGGAACACACCAGACCGACTTCCAGCGCCAGATCCTGATCAAACTGTTCACGCTTTATCACCTGGATGTTGTTGTCATTCGGCTGCCCGAACGCATCCTCGGGGGTCACTGAGAAGAGCTGCCGCTGCCCGGGCTGCATGCCGAACAGCAGTCGCTCGAAGCCCGGGAGGAGGCTGCCGTCGCCGATGGCAAAATCTACCGGATCACCGCCGAAGTTCGAATCGATCTCGGCGCCATCCTCGAGTGTCAGGGCGAAGTTCAGGAACACCCGGGTGCCCTCGCCGACGCCTACCTCATGGTCATTTAAAGTCATGCTCATGCTCCATGGCTTTCAGCAGTCATTCTACCGTTATACAAAACGAATTGATAAAACCCAAGTGCCGACGCCTGGCGTGCCGAATCCAGGTGTACCGAACGATTGCGTACCGAACGATTGTGTACCGAACGCTTGTTTGCCTACAACAGCGCTGGATCATGCGCGACCGGCGCCGCGAAAACCGTCCAGCAGCAGCAGAACGGCGCCCACGCTGATGGCGGAATCGGCGACGTTAAAGGTTGGAAAATAGCGGCCGGCGTAATGCACGGAGATAAAATCCACGACGTGACCGAGCAGCACCCTGTCAATGGCATTGCCAAGGGCACCGCCGAGCACCAGGGCCAGCGCCAGCGCCAGCAGGCCTTGCTCGCGGGGCAGGCGCCAGACCCAGACAGCGAGCACCCCACTCACCACAAGCGCCAATCCCGTGAACAGCCAGCGCTGCCAGCCGCCGGCGTCACTCAGGAAGCTGAACGCCGCGCCCTCGTTGTAATGCAGCGTCAGGTTGAACCAGGAAAAAACCGGCACCGGGCGCGCGTACTCCAGCATGGACTGCGCCATGGCCTTGCTGCCCTGGTCGAGGACCAGCACCAGCAGCGCGAGCGCATAGGCACCCCAGACCGTGCGCTCAGGCAAACTGACGCTGCTCGCCGCTGCCGTCCACATTAATCACGCAGCGGCCGCACAGGGTCGGGTGGGCCGTGTGCTGGCCAACGTCGGCACCGCGATGCCAGCAGCGCTCACACTTCTCGTGGCCGGACACGGTCACAGACAGCTTCATGCCCGCAACGCCCGTCTCGGTAGCATCTGCCGGGGCATCCGCCAGACTCGCCACACGCGCAGCGGAGGTGATCAGGGCAAAACGCAGCTCGTTGCCCAGCGCGTCGAGGTTGGCCTGCAGTGCCTCATCACAGTAGAGCGTTACCTCGGCATCCAGCGATCCGCGCAGATTGCCCGATGCGCGCTGGGCTTCCATCTCGCGGTTAACCGCAGCACGCACGTCCATGACCTGCTGCCAGAAGTCGCGACCCATGGTCGCGCCGTCGTCCAGCCGCGGCAGATCATTGGCCCACTCGACCAGAAATACCGAATCGGCACGCTCTCCCGGCAGGTTCTCCCAGATTTCCTCGGCGGTAAAACTGAGAATGGGTGCAATCCAGCGCACCAGGGCGTCGGCAATGTAATACAGCGCCGTCTGTGCGGAGCGGCGGGCGATGCTGTCGGCCTGCGTCGTGTACTGGCGATCCTTGATCACATCCAGGTAGAAGCCGCCGAGGTCGATAGCACAGAAATTGTGCAGTCGGTGATAGATAGTGTGGAACTGGTAGTTGTCGTAGGCCACCAGAATCTCGTCCTGCAGCAGAGCCGCGCGGTCCACCGCCCAGCGATCCAGCGACAGCATGTCCGCCGCCGGCACCGCGTGCGCCGCGGGATCAAAGCCGGCGAGGTTGGAAAGCAGAAAACGCGCCGTGTTGCGGATGCGCCGGTAGGCGTCTGCGGTGCGCTTGAAGATTTCATCGCTCACCGCCAGCTCGCCGCGGTAGTCGGACGCCGCCACCCACAGGCGGACGATGTCGGCGCCCAGGTCGTTCATGGCCTTTTTTGCCGGCAGGATATTGCCGCGTGACTTGGACATCTTGTGGCCGTCGCCATCCACGGTGAAACCGTGGGTGAGCACCGTGCGATAAGGCGCCTCGCCATAGGCGCCGACGCCGGTCAGCAGGGAGGACTGGAACCAGCCGCGATGCTGATCGGAGCCCTCCAGGTAGATATCCGCAGGCGAACGCAAGCCGTCGCGGCGACGCAGCACGCAGGCGTGAGTGACGCCGGAGTCGAACCAGACGTCCAGTGTATCAGTGACCTTCTCGTAATTGGCGGCGTCATCGCCCAGCAGTTCACTGGCATCGAGGTCATACCAGGCATCGATGCCGTCCGATTCCACGCGTTTCGCCACGTCCTCGATCAGTTCCACCGTGCGCGGATGCAGCTCTGCCGTCTCGCGGTGTACGAACAACGCGATCGGCACGCCCCAGGTCCGCTGCCGTGACACGCACCAGTCCGGGCGGCTGGCCAGCATGCCGTCAATACGCGCCCGGCCCCATTCCGGCAGCCAGCGCACGCCGTCGACAGCGGCCAGTGCATCGCGCAGCAGGCCGTTCTGGTGCATGCTGACAAACCACTGCGGGGTGGCACGGAAAATGATCGGCGTCTTGTGCCGCCAGCAGTGCGGGTAGGAATGCGTGTAATCCTCGGCATGCATCAGCGCCCCGTGCTCGCGCAGAAGTTGCACAATTCCGGCGTTCGCCTTGAACACGTGCTCACCGGCAAAGTGTGGCGTGTCCGGCAGGTATACGCCGTTGCCGCCCACCGGGTTGTATACCTCGATGTCGTAGATCGCCCCCACCACGAAGTCATCCTGGCCGTGGGCGGGGGCCGTGTGCACCGCACCCGTACCCGCTTCAGTGGTTACGTGGTCACCGAGAATCACCAGAACATCGCGATCGAGATAGGGGTGACACAGGCGCTGGTGCTCCAGCGCGCTGCCGGCGCAGCGCCCGAGAATCTCGACACGTTCCAGACCAAAGCGGGCAGCGCAGGCCTCGGCCAGCTCCGCCGCCACCAGTAGCTGGCGTTCACCGTCCGCGAGCAGGACATACTCGAGTTCCGGGTGCAGGCTTACGGCCATGCTCGCAGGAATGGTCCAGGGCGTGGTGGTCCAGATGACCACGGCAATATTATCTGCCCCGGGTGCGCCACAGGCGGCAGCGATGGCAGCGCTATCCCGGGCGGTGTAGGCCACATCGATAGCGGTGGACACCTTGCTCTCGTACTCGACTTCCGCCTCGGCGAGCGCAGAACCGCAGTCGGTGCACCAGTGCACGGGCTTGAAGCCCTTGTGCAGGTGTCCATTGTCAATCAGGCGTCCGAGGGTGCGGATGATATCCGCCTCGAAGCGCGGGTCCATGGTGAGGTAAGGGTTATCCCACTCACCGAACACGCCCATGCGCACAAAATCCTCGCGCTGGTTGTCGATCTGTTTGCGCGCGTAGTCGCGGCAGTGATCGCGAAACTCGGCAGGGCTGACCTTGACGCCCGCCTTGCCGACTTTTTTTTCGACGTTCAGCTCGATCGGCAGACCGTGGCAGTCCCAGCCCGGCACGTAGGGCGCATCAAAGCCCGACAGCGTACGCGACTTGACGATCATGTCCTTGAGAATCTTGTTCACCGCGTGGCCGACGTGCAGTTCGCCATTGGCATAGGGCGGGCCGTCGTGGAGGATAAACTTTGGCCGGCCGGCGCTGACGTCGCGAATGCGGGCGTACAGATCCATTCCACGCCAGCGCGCGAGACGCTCGGGCTCACGCTGTGCCAGCCCCGCCTTCATCGGAAAGTCGGTCTGTGGCAGGTTCAGTGTCGCTTTGTAGTCACTCATGTATCGCTGCTGTCCATGCTGTGGTGAGACGCCGGTGAATTCTGCTGGAACCAGCGCTGCGCGGTGTCAATATCGTCCTGGATGGCATCGCGGAGCGCCTCCAGGGAGTCGTACTTCTTCTCGGCGCGAAAACGGTGCACAAAGTGCACGTCAATTCTATGGCCATAAAGGTCGGGCGAACCTTCCAGCAGGTGTACCTCGAGGTTGGCGCGGATACCGTCGCTCACGGTGGGCCGCGTGCCGACGTTGGCAACGCCGGGCACGGCTGCCAGCCGCGGGCCGTCCACGCGGACCGCAAAGACACCGGCCAACGGGGATCGCAGCCGCTTGAGCTCGACATTGGCCGTCGGCGCACCGAGCTCACGGCCGAGTTGCTGGCCGCGCACTACGCGACCACTGATGGTGTAGTCGCGCCCCAAAAGCCGCGACGCCAGCACAAGATCACCCTCAGCCAGCGCATCCCGCACACGCGTGCTGCTGACCCGCTCGCCGTCGACTGCAAACGTCGCCGTGGGCAGGGTGCTGAAGCCCTCGCGCTGACCGAGCTCGCGCAGAGAAGACGCATCCCCTTCACGCTCGCGTCCAAAGCGAAAATCATCACCCAGCACCAGCCGCCGCACACCAAGGCCACGCACGAACAGTGTCTGTGCGAAATCCATCGCCGACATGCGGCGCAGGGATTCGTCGAAACGAATGCACAGCAGTCTGTCGACACCCAGCTGGGACAGCCGCAGACACTTTTCGCGAAAACTCATCAGTCGCGCCGGTGCATCACCTGGGGCCAGATATTCCCGGGGCAGTGGCTCGAACACAATCACAACGGACGGCAGGGAGAGCGATCCTGCCTCGTCCACCAGCTGGCTGAGCACGGCCTGGTGGCCCAGATGCACGCCATCGAATGCCCCGATAGTCGCGACGCAGCCGCGATGGCGGGGTCGCAGATTATGCAGACCTCGGATCAGCTCCATCGATTTTCAGGGACACTTTATACGCAAAGATGGCAGTATATCGAAAACATCTGGTCGGGCATACGCCCGAGAGCGCCACGCACTCAGTGAATTGGCGGGGTGTGCAGGTGCGAAAAACGCGTTCCCGCCAGCACGTGAACGAGCAGGTACACCAGAATACCGACACCGCACAACACCGCGAGCTGCAGGCTACGCTCTGCCCAGGACCAGGCCAGCCAGGTCCCGGTGGGTGAGGCCAGCAACAGCAGCACCGCGAGCATCGCCAGCGTTGCCAGTACCAGTCGGCCTGCATAGGCACGCCAGGCGGGGCTGAACTGGTAGACCGACTCGCGTATGAGCCCGCGCCAGAGGAGCGCCGCATTCAGGCAGGCGGCCATGCTGGTAGCCAGGGCAAGCCCCACATGCCCCAGGTTGAACCAGGTCATCAACGGAAAAACGAAAATCACGTTCAGCACCATATTGGCCAGCATGGCGCGAATACCGATGGACACCGGCGTTATCATATCCTTGCGCGCATAGAATCCAGGCGCCAGCACCTTGATCAGCATGTAGGCGCAGAGTCCCAGAGCATAGGCACGCAGGCTGTAAGCCGACATGCTGACATCCTGCGGCGACAGGGCACCGTACTGGAACAGGGTGATAAGAATGGGCTCGGCGAGCACGACCAGCGCAACGGTCGCCGGCACGGCGACCAGCAGCACACTGCGCACCGCCCAGTCCAGCGTCAGGGCAAAGCGCTCACTGCGCGCTGCAGACTGGTCGGCGGACAGGCTGGGGAGTATGACCGTCGCGATGGCAATACCGAACACACCCAGAGGCAGCTCTGTCAGCCGGTCGGAATAGTACAGCCACGAGACGCTGCCGGTGGGCAGAAAAGAGGCCAGCACGGTGTCCAGAAGCAGGTTGATCTGGCTCACGGAGACGCCAAAGAGTGCCGGCACCATGAGCAAAAGAATGCGACGTACACCCGGATGCCGTGTATCCCAGCGCGGACGCGGCACAAGGTCGAGCCGATACAGAAACGGCAGCTGGAAGAGCAGCTGCACCAGACCCGCAAACGCCACGCCCCAGGCCAGGGCAAAGGCGGGCTCGGCAAAGGCAGGCGCGGCCAGCGTCGCCGCACTGATCAGGGAAAGATTGAGCAGCACGGGCGTGAACGCGGGCACCGCAAAGCGGCCGTAGCTGTTCAGAATGGCACCACACAGCCCGGTCATCGAGATCAGCGTGAGATAAGGAAAGGTGACGCGAATAAGATCGGCGGTGAGGGCGAACTTCTCGGCGTCGCGCATGAAGCCGGGCGCAAATACCGCGGCCACGACCGGCGCCGCAAGGATCGTGATGAGCGTCAGCAGCACCAGCGTGCCACCGAGCACGCCGGCAGCGCGGTCGATCAGGTCGCGCACCGCAGCCTGCCCGCCCTCCTCGCGATAATCGCTGAGCACCGGGACGAAGGCCTGGGAAAACGCACCCTCGGCAAACAGTCGACGCAGGAAATTGGGTATCTTGAAGGCGACAAAAAAGGCGTCGGCGTTGGCGCTGGCACCAATAAACGAGGCCAGCACCACATCGCGCACGAGGCCAAGCACGCGGGACAGCATGGTCATGCTGCCCACTACCGCGCTGGAGCGCAGCAGCCCCGGTGCCGGCCTGACGCCTGGGGCCTTGCTCATTCCGGTGTCTGCTGGTCCGGCGCCTCTGACGCCAGCCAGCGCTGGCGCAGATGATCACAGTGCAACGCCAGCCACTGCAGCGCCACCAGCGTGTGCCCGTTGGCAATGCGGTCGGCATTCAGCAGCGCCAGGGCCTCGAGCCGAGGTATGCGATGTACGAGGATGTCTTCGCCCTCACTGTCCAGGCCGTGGACCTCCCCGGCACCGGAACGCAGCACCCTTCCACAAAAGAGACGCACATGCTCCGAGCAGGCGCCAGCACTCGGGTAATAACTGGCGACGGGCACCAGCTCATCCAGCTCACAGCCGGCCTCTTCCTGTGCCTCCCGATGCACGACGTCGGCGTCGGACTCGCCCTCCTCCACAATTCCTGCCACCAGTTCCAGCATCCACGGCGAGGCATCGCCGCGCAGTGCGCCGGGGCGGAACTGTTCCAGCAGGATCAGGGAATCGGATTCTGGCTCATAGGGCAGCACGCCGACCGCGTCACCGCGGTGGAACACCTCGCGGGTCAGCGGCGCACTCCAGCCGCCGTTGAAACAGCGATGCTCGAGCGTCACGCGCGCCACCCGGAAATAGCCGCTGAACGCCTCCTGCTCCTCGAGAACGCGGACATCAGTCGCACCGAAGCGCAGATGAAAGCTCACAGCTCGCGCCTGCCCGTGTACCACTTCACCGCGGTTGAGCAGGCGTCAACCTGATCGACAACGTCGAGTACCAGCGCAAACAGGGCCATGCGCACCAGCAGTCCATTATCGGTCTGGCGGAAGATAGCGAGGTTCGGATTCTCGTTGAGATCGTCATCCAGTTCGCGGGCATTCTCCCGCGAATCCCGCGGTAGTGGGTGCATGATGACCGTATTCGGCTCACAGTGCGCCGTGTAGATACTCTGATTCAGTCGAAAGCGACCGCGGTACAGGTCAGCCTCCTCGCGCGTGGTAAACCGCTCTTCCTGCAGGCGCGTGCTATAGACGATATCGACGCGGGAGATGCTTGTTTCCAGCGCATCCGACTCCAGCACTTCGTGGCCCCGTGCCCGCAGCATATCGACAATCTCTGCAGGCATGCGCAGTTCGTTCGGCGAAACCAGCACAAACTGCACCGCCTCAAAGAGCCCGAGAAGCTTGCACAGCGAGTGCACCGTCCGCCCATAACGCAGGTCGCCGAGCATGGCGATGCGCAGCTTGTCGACACCACGGCCGCGGCCCGCAAGCTCGGCCTTGATGGTGTACAGATCCAGCAGTGCCTGGCTGGGGTGCTCGTTGCTGCCATCACCCCCGTTGATCACCGGCACGCGACTGGCGGCGGCGAATTCCGCCACCGAGCCCGATACCGGATGGCGCATGGCAATCACATCGGAGTAACCGCTCAGCACCCGTGCTGTATCATAGAGTGATTCGCCCTTGGCGATGGCCGACTGCTCAAAGCCGGTGGTCTCGCGAACTTCGCCACCGAGCAAATTGAAAGCGCTGCCAAAGCTGACCCGGGTGCGGGTGCTGGGCTCAAAGAACATGGCCCCGAGAATCGCCCCGTCCAGCACCCGGGTGCGACGGCGACGTCGCGCGTAGGGCTCCATGTCATCCGCCACCGCGAAGAGTCGTTCGACATCCACCCGCTCGAACTGACTGATCGACAGAATATGGCTCCCGGCAAACTGCATGGCTCTTTCCTTAAGATTTCGCCCCTCAACCGGCGCGCATTATACACGCGGCCATCGCCGCAATTCAGGCGAGTAGCGTATCACCCCAGGCCTGCAGTGCCTCCAGAAGCGATCGCAAGGGCGATCCCGGCGGCAGCAACTCAAGACGCCGCTGCAGATCCAGCTGATAGTCCTCAAGGCCCAGGGGAAATCCCGGCGCTTCACCAGACAGGCGGAACAGCCGGAATTCGTCCCAGCGCTCCCGTTCCTCGCTGTCCAGCGTATGCGGATAATTCCGCGCCCGGTAGCGGAAAAACATTTCGGACAATCGAGGATCCTCGAACACGGGCGTCGTCCCTGCCAATGCATCCGCCGGTAGCTGGCGCAGACTGTCCATGGCGCGACGGTCGCTGTCGCTGAAAAATCCGCCACCATAAAGCCGGGTATCAGGATCGTTATCCTCGGGCCAGTCCCTGGGCGCATGGATAGCCGTCAGCTTGGCGTTGAAGCCCTCGGGATTATCGTCACGCCAGCGCCGCAGCATCGCCAGGTGGCGGCGGCAGCGTTCGCCGTCGAGGCCGAGTCTCGCCGCCGTCTGCGGATCTGCCATGCGCGCCGTCACCAGCACCGGGCTGCGATTGACGTGTACTGACTTCAGTCCGGGCCGCTGTACGCCATCGGGCAGGTCGTCACTGCGGCTGAATAGCAACTCGCGCAGCGACTCCGCATCCAGATTGATGAGACTTTCGGGATCGGCATCAAGGTCGTAACAGAGAATTTCGTTGCGGTTGGCGGGGTGCGCCATGAGCGGCGCAATCAGCCCGATATTGTGACGCGCGGCTCCGAACTTGCCCGAGACGTGCAGCACCGGCTTCATTGCCCGCACGTCCAGCATGGCGCTGGCTGCCTGTTTGCGGCGCAGGCTCAACATGTAATCGTAAAGCTTCGGTTGACGCGCCCGGAGCAGGCGCGCAATCGCAATGGTCGCTGTCACGTCGGACAACGCGTCATGCGCCGCCGAATGCGCTATGCCATTGGCGACGGTCAGCTCTTCCAGGCGAAAGCTGGGCAGCCCGTCCTCGCGCAGCGGCCATTCAATACCCTCGGGTCGCAGCGCATACGCCGCGCGCAAGGGGTCAATAATGTCCCAGCGGGAATTGCCGTTCTGCCACTCGCGCGCATAGGGATCAAACAGGTTGCGATACAGCGTGTTGCGGGTTACCTCGTCGTCAAAGCGAATGGAGTTGTAGCCGACGCCGCAGGTGCCGGGAGTTGCCAGCTCCGCATGGATACGGGCAATGAACCCGCACTCCGGCAGGCCGTGCTCAACAGCATGCTGGGGCGTGATGCCGGTGACCAGGCAGGCCTCTGGATGCGGCAGGTAATCATCGGCAGGACGCGCATAAATGACCAGTGGCTCGCCGATCGGGTTGAAGTCGGCATCCGTGCGCTGACCGGCAAACTGCACCGGCCGATCGCGCACCGGATCTGTCCCGAAAGTTTCGTAATCGTGCCAGTAAAAGGTTGCTTCAGACATGCCGCAGGCGCCGCCGGTTCAAATGAGCTCCAGCGCCTGGGTCTCGATCTTCTCACGCCAGATCTTCGGGCCGGTCTCGTGCACCGAGACGCCACGACTGTCCACCGCGACGCTCACCGGCATATCCTTTACCTCGAATTCATAGATCGCCTCCATACCCAGTTCGGGAAAGGCCACTACTCTGGACGAGGTAATGGCCTTCGAGACCAGATAGGCCGCTCCACCGACCGCCATCAGATACACGGCACCGTGTTTCTTGATGGCCTCAATGCCCGCCGGGCCGCGCTCGGCCTTGCCAATCATGCCCAGCAGACCCGTCTGCTCGAGGATGAAGTCGGTAAACTTGTCCATGCGCGTGGAGGTTGTGGGCCCCGCAGGACCCACCACTTCATCGCGCACCGGATCCACCGGACCCACGTAGTAGATAAACCGGTCGCGCAGATCGACGCCAGCCGGCAGCCCCTCACCGCTCTTTATCAGCTCCTGCATTTTCTTGTGTGCTGCATCACGGCCGGTCAGCATCTTCCCGGAAAGGAGCAGCGTATCGCCCGGCTGCCAGCTCGCCGCTTCTTCCCGTGTGATGCCGTCGAGATTGACGCGGCGCACGCCCTCGCCCACCTCCCAGGTGATGTCGGGCCAGTCATTGATGTCCGGCGGTGTCTGCAGGGCCGGGCCCGAACCGTTGAGAACAAAATGTGCGTGGCGCGTTGCGGCGCAGTTGGGAATCATGGCCACGGGCAGGGAAGCCGCGTGCGTGGGATACTCCTTGATCTTCACGTCGAGCACCGTGGTCAGGCCGCCGAGTCCCTGGGCCCCGATCCCAAGGCGGTTGACCGCATCCATGATCTCAAGCCGCAGCTCCTCGCCACGGTTTGCCGGCCCGCGCTGGCGCAGCTCGTGGATGTCGATCGGGTCCATGAGCGACTCTTTGGCCAGCACCGCGGCCTTCTCTGCAGTGCCGCCGATGCCAATGCCAAGCATGCCCGGCGGGCACCAGCCAGCGCCCATGGTGGGAACCGTTTTCACGACCCAGTCGACCACAGAGTCCGACGGATTGAGCATCGCCAGTTTGCTCTTGTTCTCTGACCCGCCGCCCTTGGCCGCCACTCGCACATCCACCGTATCGCCCTCGACCACCTCCATGTGGATAACCGCCGGCGTGTTGTCCCCGGTGTTGCGGCGCTTGCCCGCGGGATCCTCAAGGATAGAGGCCCGCAGAACATTGTCCGGGTGAGTGTAGGCACGGCGCACACCCTCGTTGACCATATCGGTCACCGACAGGGTCGCATCCCAGCGCACGTTCATGCCAATGCGCAGAAATACGGTGACGATACCCGTATCCTGGCAAATGGGGCGGTGACCCAGGGCACACATGCGCGAGTTGATAAGAATTTGCGCCATGGCGTCTTTCGCCGCCGGGTTCTGCTCCATCTCCCAGGCCTTGTGTACCCCCTGCACAAAGTCCAGCGGGTGGTAATAGGAAATAAACTGAAGCGCATCGGCCACGCTATCGATGAAATCATCCTGGCGAATCGTCGTCATGCATTGCTCCCTGTCAGGCGCCGGGCTGCCGCAGCGTACGCACCGCACTCTGCAACTCATTGATGCTGCCGTTGATCTGGCGGCGGAAATTATTGATGGACTCGACCCACTCCTCGTTGCTGGTGACGCGCTTGTTGAGGCGAGCGACATCCAGATTCAGCTTGTTCACCGTGTCGGCGACGCGCTCCATACTGGCCTGATTTGCCTTGGCATTGCTCATGAGACGATCGAGATCACCGGCGACACTCTTGAGCTTCGTTACGTCGTTTCTGAGCCCGGCCAGATCATTGGTGGCGCTGCTGATAGAGCCGTCGAGCCCGGTGATTTTCTTGTCCAGATTGGTTGTGGTGCCCTGCAGTTCCTCGATGCTGGCCTTGTTGCGCCGCCATGCCGACGCCCAGAGCTTATCGACCTCGGAATACAGCTCTTTGATCTTCACCGCCATCTGGGCGGTGTTCTGGCTCAAGCCCTGATCGGTATCCGACAGGCGATCTTCAAGGTCGCTGATGCGCTTGACATAGCGCTCGGTCTCAAACGAGGCCTGGGTGAGCTTCTCCTCCAGCTGCCAGGCCCAGGCGCAGGCGATCACGGCAACCACCAGCGCCACGGTGACAAGCAGTCGCATCAGCAACGGGCTGCCGGCGCTGCCGCCACCACGAAGGCTGCCCCCGGAGGGGCCGCC
Organism: Chromatocurvus sp.; assembly: GCA_046260765.1. GTDB lineage: Bacteria > Pseudomonadota > Gammaproteobacteria > Pseudomonadales > Halieaceae > Chromatocurvus. Next base: position 17,132 of record JBHEOO010000021.1, on the reverse strand, counting down.
CGAACCACCGCTGCCGCCGCGCGAGCCGCCGTTGCGCTCTCGGCGCGGGGCGCGACGACCACCGCTTGCGCCCCCAGCCGCAGGCCGCCCCGAGGGCTCATCATCGCGGCTCGGGACAATAGAAGGAATATCGTCTAGATCGTCGTCTCTGGACATGCTGACTGCACCGAAAGTGTGAGCCTGCATTATACGCAGTGCCGGCGTTCGGCTTAAAGCAATGTGCTCGACGCATCATGCTCTCGCCATCCCGCACGGGAGTGACGCCCGTCACGCATCAGTCGCCACTCGTGCTAGACTAGCATCCGCTAGAATCAGCGGGTGAATACATCGGATGCCGGACCCAGCCCGTGTAGCCCCAGACTACATGCCCTGTGCTTGATGGCCTTGTGCTAAACAGCCTCATGCTAAATAGTCTCGTGCTAAATAGCCTCGTGCTAAATAAATTGGGCTAAATAGTCCCGTGTTAAAGGGCCCCGTACCAACACCCGGCGTGGCGCAAGACGTCCCGCAGCATTTTTCACACAGGAAAAAGGAAGGAGAGTTTCATGGCTTTTGAATTACCCGCACTGCCATACGAGAAGAACGCGCTGGAGCCACATATCTCGGCCGAGACGCTGGAGTACCACTATGGCAAGCATCACAAGACCTATGTCGACAAACTGAACGGCATGGTCGAAGGCACCGACATGGCGGACAAGTCCCTGGAGGACGTGGTCAAGGCGGCTTCCGGCGGCATGTTCAACAATGCGGCGCAGGTCTGGAACCACACGTTCTACTGGAACTGCCTGTCACCCAATGGCGGCGGCGCTCCCGAAGGCGAACTGGCAGCAAAAATCAGTGAGGCGTTTGGATCCATCGACAAGTTCAAGGACGAATTTACCAACAGCGCTATCGGTAACTTTGGTTCCGGGTGGACGTGGCTGGTACAGAAGAAGGACGGTTCTGTCGCTATCGTCAATACCGATGACGCCGGCACACCGCTGACAGACGACAGCGTGACGCCGCTGCTGACCGTCGACGTCTGGGAGCACGCCTACTACATCGATTACCGCAACGCGCGACCCAGGTATATGGAAGCTTTCTGGGCACTGGTCAACTGGGACTTTGTCGCTGGCAATATGTCCTGAAGAACCTTTTCATCCAGACCAAAAAAAACCCCGGATAATCCGGGGTTTTTTATTTCTGCGTAAGGAAAACCGCGCAAAGCGCGGCTTCCTGGGAGGCAGGCTTACATCATGCCGCCCATACCGCCCATTCCACCCATTCCACCCATATCCGGGGCGCCGCCACCGTCCTTGTCATCCGGCGCATCAGCGATCATCACCTGGGTGGTGATCATGAGGCCAGCGACAGAACCGGCAGCCTGCAGGGCTGTGCGGGTCACTTTGGCGGGGTCGATGATGCCGGCTTCGAACATATCGACATACTCGCCGGTCGACGCGTCAAAGCCGTGGTTGCCAGAGCTCTGGCGCACCTTGTCCAGCACTACGGAGGCTTCGCCGCCGGCGTTGCTGACGATGAAGCGCAGCGGGTTTTCCATGGCGCGCAGGGCAGCGGCAATGCCGATATCCTGGTCATGGTTATCGCCCTTGAGGCCCTTGATGGCATCAACCGCACGGATCAGCGCGACACCACCACCGGCAACAACACCCTCTTCAACCGCAGCACGGGTTGCGTGCAGCGCATCTTCGACGCGGGCCTTCTTCTCTTTCATTTCAAACTCGGTTGCGGCACCTACCTTGATCACTGCAACGCCGCCAGCCAGCTTGGCCACGCGCTCCTGCAGCTTCTCACGGTCGTAGTCAGACGACGTATTCTCGATCTGGGTGCGCACTTCCTTGACTCGCGCCTCAATGGCCGCGCCGTCGCCTTCACCGTCGATGATGGTGGTATTGTCCTTGTCCATGGTCACGCGCTTGGCGGTGCCCAGGTGCTCCAGAGTCGCCGACTCCAGATCAAGACCCACCTCTTCGGAGATCACAGTGCCACCGGTCAGGACAGCGATGTCCTGCAGCATGGCCTTGCGACGATCGCCAAAGCCCGGCGCCTTACAGGCCGCCACTTTGACAATACCGCGCATGTTGTTGACAACCAGGGTCGCCAGCGCTTCGCCTTCCACATCTTCTGCAACAATCACCAGCGGCCTGGATGCCTTGGCGACCTGCTCCAGCAGCGGCAGCAGCTCACGGATGTTGGAGATCTTCTTGTCTACCAGCAGGATATAGGGCGAGTCAGACTCGACCGACATATTGTCCTGATTGGAGATGAAGTACGGGGACAGGTAGCCGCGATCGAACTGCATGCCTTCAACCACGTCCAGCTCGTTGTCGAGGCCAGAACCCTCTTCAACGGTGATCACGCCTTCCTTGCCCACTTTATCCATGGCGTCGGCAATGATCTTACCGATGGAGTGGTCGCTGTTGGCGGAAATGGTGCCCACCTGGGTGATTGCCTTGTTGTCTTCACAGGGGATTGACGCCTTGTGGATTTCTTCAACAGCGGCAGCAATCGCCTTGTCGATCCCGCGCTTAAGATCCATCGGGTTCATGCCGGCGATAACGGCCTTCAGGCCTTCGCTGATAATACCCTGGGCGAGAACGGTTGCCGTGGTGGTGCCGTCGCCTGCGGCGTCGGAAGCCTGTGACGCCACTTCCTTCACCATCTGTGCGCCCATGTTCTCAAATTTGTCCTTGAGCTCGATTTCCTTGGCGACAGATACGCCGTCCTTGGTGACGGTCGGCGCGCCGAAGGACTTGTCCAGAACCGCGTTGCGGCCCTTGGGTCCGAGTGTCGCCTTGACGGCGTCAGCCAGGACGTTTACGCCTCGCAGCATTGCCTGGCGGGCTTCATCGCCAAAATATACATCTTTAGCAGCCATGATTTTTTCCTTTACTGTTACTGTTTGCGATTGATTGGTGGTGAGTGGTGCTTATACGCGCTTACTCGACGACCGCGTAAAGCTCGCTCTCACTCATGATGATCAGCTCTTCGCCTTCGATCTTGATGGTGTTGCTACCGGCGTACTGACCGAAAACCACAATGTCACCCACCTTTACCGCGACCGGGCGCTGCTCGCCGTTGTCCAGCACCTTGCCGTCACCAACCGCGACCACCTCACCCTGATTCGGCTTCTCTTTCGCTGAACCCGGCAGAACGATGCCTCCGGAGGTTTTCTCTTCTTCTTCTTTGCGACGAACGACCACGCGGTCGTACAGCGGACGGATTTTCATGGATTAAAATCTCCAGTTCTTTCAATGTTGTCAACTCCCCTACCGGGGCCTGCTTGCTATATTGGGGTGACGTGGCGGGAATTCAAGTGAGAATTAGCACTCTTTTGACGAGAGTGCTAAAAAAAATCGATCGAGCGCTTCGTAGCAGTGGATACCGTGTCGTGTCGTTACGTTCCGTTACCAGCCGGAGAGTGCAGGAAGGCTGCTATTATCTATTGTTAATCAATGAGCTAGCGCTTTTCCTCGTCGACACGACGATATTCACCCTCAATCGTGGCTGCTCCCTCAGGGTCGCGCTGATCAGGCCCTTGCGAATGCGGGCCCGTCTCCGGCTGGCTCCCGAATAGCCATCGCGACACTCGACGGCGCAATGGGCCGAAGAGCACCAGCAGCGCGGCGACATCTGTGATCAGACCGGGAATCATCAGCAGAAGTGCAGCCAGCCCGACCGCCATATCATCAACGAGGATCTGCGGCCCGAAAATTCGACCATCCTGAGCCTGACGCAGACGCATGAACATGTCCCGGCCCTGAAAGCGCAGCAACATGATGCCTGCGACCAGCGTCAGAAAGACATAGGCCAGTGCGGTAAGCGCACCGACGGCAACTCCAAGCTGGATCAGCGTCAGCAATTCCAGCCAGGGCATCAACAGAATTACGATTCTCATACTGTCAGTATGGGGACTCAAAACAGCTTTTCAAGCACGCTTGCGGGATAAACCCGCAACGGGCATGCTTGCTGCTGTGATCGACCACGCCAGCATTAATGAACGTATCTGGCTCGCCGTCGCCGCCATTCCTCCAGGGCGGGTGAGCACCTATGGCGCGGTCGCCAGTGCGGCGGGCCTGACACGCGGTGCAAGGCGCGTCGGCCGCGCCCTGGGTGCCCTGCCCCCGGATAGTCACATCCCCTGGTATCGGGTGATCAATGCGCAGGGGCGTATCGCGATACCACAGGGCAGCAAGGCTGCCCGGGAACAGTGGGACCGTCTGATCGGTGAAGGTGTGCTACCCGATGCAACAGGCCGTATCGATTTGCGTCGCTACGGCCTATGACCTATCGGGCTACGCCACAGGAGACCTCCATGCGTCAACTGACATGCTCTGTCGAGCACTGGTCACTGAAACGGCCTTTCCGGATTACGGGCTACACGTTTGACGAAGTGGCTTTGCTCCATGCGAGCATCCGTGATGGCGACCATGAGGGCCAGGGCGAGGCCACAGGTATTTACTACCTGCAGGAGACCGGCAGCAGCCTTCTCGCGCAGGCCCAGACCGTCTACGGGGAGATCGCTGACGGCGCCTCACGTGATGATTTGCTGAAGCTGTTGCCGGCCGGAGGAGCGCGCAACGCCATAGACTGCGCGCTCTGGGATCTGGAGGCCAAGCAGTCCGGAAAACGGGTATGGGAAATGTTGGGGGTCAGCATAAACCCCGTGCTGACCGTGAACACCGTGAGCATCGGCACGCCAGAGGAGATGGCAGCCGTAGCAAGGGCGCTGGATACCGACCATATCAAAGTCAAGCTGAACGGGGACATACCCCTCGAACGCATCCGCGCGGTGCGCGACGCGCGCCCTGACGCCGTTATTGTCGTTGACATCAACGCCGGATGGACCTTCACACAGCTGACAGAACTCGCACCCCATTTTCGGGACCTCGGTGTTGCCATGATTGAACAGCCTTTGCCGCGTGGCGCCGACAGCGAGCTGGCAGGCTACAAGGCGCCCCTGCCCCTGTGTGCCGACGAGTCCTGCCTCGACACCACGGAGTTCGAGCAGGCGGCGCAGCGCTACCAGATGATCAATATCAAGCTGGACAAGACGGGCGGCCTCACCGAGGCGCTGCGCCTCGCTGCGATGGCTCGGGACAGCGGCATCGACCTGATGGTCGGCAACATGGTGGGCACGTCGCTGGGAATGGCGCCTGGCTTCGTAATTGCCCAGCAATGCCGGTTTGTGGACCTGGACGGCGCGCTGCTTCTAAGTCGGGATCGAGCGCATGCGATGACCTACACCGGTGGCGTGGTCATGCCGCCGTCCAGCGCATTATGGGGATGAACCGAATGACGACAAGCCTACAGCTGCGCGGCCCCTATCTGATCTTCCTTGGGGACGAGACGCGCAGTACCTACGGCAAGACGGGCCAGGGCATTGCCGACTGGCGCACTGAACGGTGCCTGGGCCAGCTCCGTCTGACGCCGGACACGCTGAATATCGGCTTGCCCGAACTCAGCGTGGAGGATGCCGTTACCGCAGGCGCTGGCTCACTGATCGTCGGCACCGCGCTGGTGGGTGGCAGCATCCCGGCAGCGTGGGTCGACACCCTGTGCCGCGCCGCGCGAGGCGGCATGGACATCGTTGCCGGCCTCCATTCCCGGCTCGACCGTATTCCCGAGCTGCTGGCGGCCGCCAGCGACGGTGGCGTGCAGCTCATCGACGTGCGGACCCCGCCCGCCGACCTGCCCGTGGGCAATGGCAGAAAACGCCGCGGCAGGCGCCTGCTTACCGTCGGCACAGACTGCGCGCTGGGCAAAAAGTACACTGCGCTGCAGCTTGAGAAGGACATGCGTGAACGAGGCATCAAGGTCTGCTTTCGCGCCTCCGGCCAGACCGGCATCATGATTGCCGGCGGCGGCGTGCCCATCGATTGCGTGGTGGCGGATTTTATCTCCGGCGCTGCCGAAATCCTGTCGCCGGACAACGCCGAGGATCACTGGGACATTATCGAAGGCCAGGGCGCCATTTTTCATCCCGGCTACGCTGCCGTTACCCACGGTTTGTTGATCGGCTCACAGCCCGACGTTTTCGTGGTCTGCCACGAGGCGAACCGGGAATTCCTGAGCGGCTGGCCACACATCCCGGTGCCCAGCATTGGCGAGGTCATTGAGCGCACGGTGGCCATCGGCCGACTGACCAATCCCGCCATCAAGTGTGTCGGCATCAGCGTCAATACCTCAACCCTGCCAGGCAAGGAGCGAGCCGGCTATCTGCTAGGCCTCTCTGACAGGTATGGGCTGCCCTGCGTGGACCCAATGATTGGGGGTACGATGGAATTGTTGACCGGATGGGAGCAGCCTGCGTGTGGGGATTGACGCGGCAGGATTGGGCTGGCTTGAACGCAACGGCTTAAGCTGGCAAAGGCAAACGCCCGGCCACGAGGAAATCGTCCACTGCGAAGCGATGCACTTCCCTGCCACGCTGCTGCCGAAATGCCACGGCAGTGGCGCGCAGTTCGCCGAACCACTCACTGCTGGACTCCGGCTGTCGACTCGCGAGAGCGAGCGGAGAGAACATACCCGCGCAGAGACCACCTCTGGTGTCCCTGGCAGACGCATATTCAAAGCCATCAATGCCCGCCGCGCGCATGGCCGAGCCCAGTGCCTGCGTCTCTGCATAGGTCTCGGGACCACTGATCACGGTCTGAGCTTCAGTAAATGGCGCCCCCTGTAGACGCACCCCGTGCCTGCACCGGTAACGAACCGTGAACAGCGTATGCTGACTGCGCAGGACACTCCGCGGCGGCTCACCCCGCATGGAGTACCAGAAGACAAAGCGGTAATACGCGGCTTCGGCCAACGTCGACTGGCGCGACAGCCCCCCGAAGAAAATGCCGCGCTCATGCACGCGTCCGAAGCGTGAACCCCAGCGCAGCGGTGGATAGCGAAATGGCGTGGCCAGCAAATAATGAAACCCGACCGTGTCTGGCGGTAGCGGCGGTTTGGCGTCCTCCAGCATGGATTCAAGCAAGGCCTGCTCTTCCAGCGTATCGACGTAGGCCAGCGTGGCTACCTGCTCCTGGCTCTCCACCAGTCGATGAAGGTCACCGGATAGCGTCCTGATGTGCGCTTCCCCGTCACACAGGGACCAGATCGTCACAGCTTGCCGCGAATACCATCGACGAACGTGACCACGGATACCAACCCCTGGATTGTGGTGATTTGCTGCAGGGGTACGCCGCCAGTGGCTGTATTTTCGCTGTGCATGAAATGTCGCATCCAGCTGTCGTCACCACCGGTGAGTGCGTAGAGCGCACGGGCCAGTCGCAGCACCAGGAGAGCCAGCTCTCCCTGCTTGGACGCAGGGTCGAGGGTACCCTGTCTGCCCAGGCGACTGACCGCCGTTCGATGCATGCCAAGAACCGCCGCAAGTTCTGACTGATTCATACCCAGCTGCACAGCGGCGCGCAGCACGGCCTTCGCGAGGACCGCATCGTTTGCTGGCGCCCTGCCTGTGTTTAGCGGTTGTACTGACACGCTGCGCTCCTGTGTAATTGTCACAAATTTCTATATTTTGTGAAAATAGCACATGCGACTTGCGTCGACAACATCACCTTTGGCCACGAGGCTCTGCCGATTCAAGCACCGGATCATCCCCCCAGGGAGCAACCCAGAACAGCAGCAGCATGCCGGGCAGGGCCACCACCGCGCAGAACAGGAAAAACGTCACCCAACCCATGCTCTCCACCAGTGCACCGGTGCTGGCGTTCGCGAAAGTGCGCGGCAGGGAAGCAAGCGCCGTGAACAGGGCAAACTGGGTGGCGGCAAAGGTACGACTGGTCTCACGGGCGATAAAGGCGGTGAACGCCGCGGTACCCATGCCGACGCCGAGGTATTCGAAGCTGATCACCAGCGCGAGCAGCCACAGCACATGGCCCTGCTGGGCGAGAACCGCGAACCCGAAAATACTCACCACCTGCACGACACCGAACACCCACAGCGCCCGGTTGATGCCGAGCCGGATCATGACCAGACCACCCAGCAGGCCGCCGATGATCGCCGGCCACAGCGCCGCGTGCTTGGCCACCAGGCCGATCTCGGTCATGCTGAAACCCATGTCCAGATAGAAGGGCGTTGCCAGGGCCGTGGCCATGTTGTCGCCGATCTTGTACATCACCATGAAGCCGAGCACGAGGAGCACCCCGTGCCAGCCACGCCGGGACAGGTACTCCGAGAACGGCGCAACCACGGAATCGCGAATGCTGAGTTTTTTTGGCGGCTCGCTTGCCGGCTCATCCACCGCAAGGGTCATTGCAATGCCAACGCCCATGAAGGCGGCAGTGATCAGAAAAACGGTTTTCCAGGGCAGCGCGTCGGCCAGTATCAGGGAAAGAGACCCCGGCACCAGGCTGGAGATGCGGTAGGCCTGAACGTGAATGGCATTACCCAGGCCGAGCTCGCTGTCCGGGAGGATTTCGCGACGGAAAGCATCGATGGCAACGTCCTGGCTGGCACTGAAGAACGCCACCGCCACGGCAAACACCGCTACCAGCGCAGTGCTCTGTGCCGGCTCCAGAAAGCCCATGCCCCCAATAGCCAGCACCAGCGCCAGCTGGGAGAGCATCAGCCAGCCACGGCGCCGGCCCATACCCATCGGTGCAAAGCGGTCGAGCAGCGGCGCCCAGACAAATTTCCAGGTGTAGGGCATGCCCACAAGCGCAAACAGGCCAATCTCTGTTAGTGAAACCCCCTGATCCCGCAACCAGGCAGGGACCAGCTGGATAAGCACATACAGTGGCATGCCAGAGGCAAGACCGGTGAACACACAGATCAGCATGCGCCGGTTGAGAATTGCCCGCGAGAAAGATGGCCGGCGCGGCGCCGTGGAGGGGCCGTGTACCTCGGTCATGGGTTCCCGCCATCTGGCAATACGGACTGCGTTAACTGTTGCCAGCGAGAGCGGACTGTCAGTATTTCTATATTATTCCGCTTGCTGTAGAAAACGGAGCCTTCGCATTCGCGCCCGCGCTTCATCATGTGAAACGCCTTTCCCAGCAGCGAGCTCATCTTCAGCACGGTAGACATCCTCCAGGATCTCCAGACGCTCCTGCATGCGTTCGAATTCACCTGCATCGACAAGAACTGCAACGCCGCGGCCCCGTTGGGTCAACACCATAGGACGCCTTGTTTCATGAACCTGTTTGACGAATCCTGCGACACTCGCGCGGAATTCAGACAGCGGGCGAATATCCTCGTCGACTCTCATTCGGGTCACAGCCACCTCCAGCATTTTATACGTACACATTAGCGTACATTTTAACGTACAGAAAAGAGAGCAGAAAGCCCCTGATCGTCAAACGCTTGTTTCGTCACATTGAGCCCGTATCCTGAAGTTCCCCATTCAAACACACAAAGACATGCTGCCTGCCAGCATGCCAGATGAGCGCAAACAAGAGGTCGCTATGCCAGAAAACAGCCAGAACACCGTCGGCCTGAGACGGTTGCAGCCCGCCCGGACACGCCTATCACTGCTTGTGCTTTGCGCGAGTCTGATTTCAGGCTGGGATACGCCCCCCGCAGAGGCCGCCCCAGAGAAAAAGCGCGCCATCCTCATCAGCGTGGATGCGCTGAATGAAGAAATTCTTCGCAAAACGCTGACACCCGAACAGGCCCCTGCGCTCTTTGAGTTGTTTGACCATGGCAGCTGCGCTCAGTATGCCATTCCCGCCTTCCCGTCACTGACTGCCCCAGGCCACTCCTCCATCTGGACAGGCGCCTATGGCGATGTCACCGGCATTTCCGGAAATTCGCAGCATCCGCTACCGCGAGACGCGTACACAATTGCTGACACCTGGTCGGGTTACCAGTCGGAACCGTTATCCGCCGAGTCGCTGTGGCTAGCCGCCGGACGCAGCGGGGTCGGTGTTGCCGCGCATCAGACAACCCAGTCTCCCGGGGTTCCCGGTTACCTGCCGCGGACAGGCACCCGCAGCACCGAACAGGAAGCGCGACGGAGCGAGGCACGAGCTACGCTGGCGGACGGCAATGTGAGCGTGGTCAACGGCTACAACCGTTTGATCACCGGCGATGCCCTTATCACCGCGCAGCAGGTGACCTGGACTGCACTATCGGACTGGTCCGGCCTTGACGCGCTGCAAACGCAAATAGCGCCAAAAGCATTCACCTTCGAAAACAAGGCTGGCGTCTTTCACGGACTGGTATACGGTGCGGATAACTACGACTCCGTGCTGATATCAACCACACCCGAGGTTTCGGCATCGATCAGCGCTACCGCCATGCCGCCTGGACGTGCCGAAGACCGCGCTTCACTGGCGCAGCATTTTTCCGGAGCTCTTGCCGTGCCAGTCGAGAACGGCACTGTGTACATGCGCGTCAGGCTGTTCGACATGGCAGAAGACGGCACAGACTTCATGCTGTTTCACCCACGGCTGCAGGTGATAGAGGGGAACACCAGGGAAATACAGGCAGAGTACGATCACGCCGTTCGCGGATGGATCGGCAACTCCGCCATCGGGCTGTATCGCCAGGGTGCTTTCGGCGCGACCCTTATCGACGGTGGCGATGGGCTTGCAGAGGAGCGCTACCTGGAAACCGCAGAGCTTATGACACGCCAGTTCATGCGCGGCGCCGACTGGTTCTGGAATGCGCATGATGTGCGGTTCCTGCTCGACTACTTTCCACTGTCTGATGCGATAGATCATACCGTGCTCGGCTACCTGGACGCCTCGACGCCCATGCATGATGCGGATCTGGCGCGCAGAATCTCGGCGTTTCGAGCAGAGGTCTGGCGCTATACAGACATGCGCATTCGCCACCTTATGGATCTAGCCGACCAGAAAGACGCCGCCTTTTTTATTACCGGCGATCACGGCATGCGACCCAGCTGGCAGGTCTTCCACCCCAATGTTGCCCTGCGAAAAGCCGGTCTGTTAACGCTGGACGAGAACGGCGAACCGGACCTGTCCCGCACCCGCGCGTATTCGCCCAACGGTTACTGGATCACCATCAATAGCGACGAGTGGCTGCAGGGCACCGTGACAGCGGAAGAAAAACCATCGGTGGTTGAGTCCGTCATTCATGCTTTGACAGAGTTCGGGGAGAGTGACGGTGAAACACCGGTCACGGACACCTTTACGCCAGAAACCCACCCCGACCTCGGACTTGGCGGCGCGGCGGGCGGCGACGTTTATTGGGGCTTGAAGCGTGGCTTTCGCAACAGCGCTCGTGTTGATCCTAAGCGTATCGTGGAGGCCGGTGATTTACGAACAGGTCACGGATTTCCCTCAACCGACGCCGACATGCACACGGTGTTCTGCGCCCGCGGGGCCGGCTTTAAGGAAGGCAGGATACAAGGTGTGCGCACCATTGATATTGCGCCCACGGTTGCGGATTACCTGAGAATACAAACGCCTCAAGACGCGCAGGGCTCATCCGTTCTCGACAGTCTCCGCCGCACACCTTAACGCCAGAAAAAAAAGCCCCACAACGGGGGCTTGGAAAACGGTTGAACCTGGGTATCCCTCTGCAGGGATACCCGACCTCGCTCAGAAATCCATGCGGATCCCGAGACGGATGCGGTACACCGAGTCAGAAGGACTGGTGAAGCCGGTCTGCAGATCGCGGAACGCATTGTAGCGATACACACAGTCAGACGCCGCCTGACATGCACCACGCGGCGCATCCCCGGTGAGCGCAGTCGCGCCGTTGACACCGTTGGCCGCAAGATCCGCCGCCGATATCAGGTCTGCCTGAACAATGGCCAGCTGGTTGTTGCGCGGACCGTTATTGAACTTGCCCCAGTCATCGTTGAGGAAGTTGAGCACGTTCTCGATATCCAGCTGCAGCTTGAAACGGTTCTCACCGACAAAGCGATCCATGCCGGGGATACCTGGCAGTTCCTGCTGGATACGCAAGTCCCAGATATTAGTCCAGCTCGACGTCTCGCCATTCACGCTGGGGATACCCGAAGAGAAGCCCTTGCGGTCGACATAGGCGAGGAAGGCATCACGATCGAAGTCGTCGGCGTAAACCACAGTCGAATCGTTCGCACCCGTCGGGATATACAGCGGGTTGTTGTCGAAGGGGTTTTCACCCGCACCGGCACGACCGAACAGCGAGTTGTTATTGAACACGTCGAAAGTCGGTGTGTAAGTGCCCTGGTGCAGCAGCTGACCGAAGACATCGATGCGCGTTGCCAGACCACTGAAGAACTCCCGCTCGTAGCCAAAGTTGAATTTGAACGCGTGCTCGATCTGGAAAGGCGAGGTGCGTGCCTGGGGGTTATTGCGATCCGCCGCAGTGATGCCGCGCCAGCTGGAGATACCCCGTGAGCTCGTACCCTCGGTCACGGTTTCCACATCCTGATAGGCATAACCCACCTGGAATTCGAAGCCGTTGTCAAAGCGCTTGCCGACAGTAAAACTGAGAACATGGCTCTCGGCACCGCCGGCGTTGCCCAGCTCTGTCACGTTGAGACGGTCGAGATCGGCAAGGTCTGCATAGATCGGACGACCATCGGGCGCAACACCCAGAGGCTGCGCATCCGCCAGCGTAGTCTGCGACAGGTTACGCCACAGGAAACCAGCCTCCATTTTCGTGTACAGATACTGCGCCGTGAAGAAGTAGTCCTCACCGAGATCGAGACCACCCAGTTTGGCGTCGAAGCTTTGATCCACGCGGATAGAGGCCTTCCAGTCCGACGGAATTTCAAAGTCGTCGCTGATAACGTCAATCGGAATACCCGTTCCGGCAGCCACCTGGTTCTGCAGTTCCATGGGGACGTTAAATGGATCAATGTTGTTGAAGTCACCGCGGGCAAAAACTGTTATCGGCTGGAAAGCATTTGAAATCCACACTTTGGGTTCACCACCGGCAAAGCGACCGACGCCACCCGTTACCGTGGTGCGCGCTGCCGCATCCCAGCGAAAACCAATCCGCGGCAGCCACAGATCGGCACCGTCGAGGTTGTTGCTGGAGTTGACGCCGTAATCACGCAGGACATCGCCGCTGAACTGCGGCTTGTCATCCTGCATGTACTGCTCGTAACGCATGCCAAGGCTCAGCTCCACTGTGTCAGAGACCTGCCAGGTGTCCTGAACAAACAGGGCCAGCTTGTCGTAACCCCAGGCCGCGGCCGCGTCGTTGGAGTTGTTGGAGTTGGCGTTAACGTATTCCACCCGACCCTCGCGGTTCAGGAAATCCTGGAAATTAAAAAAGCGATTTCGGCCACGCGAACTGGGCACGAAGACGTTGAACAGATTGAACTCTTCGTACTCACCGCCGACGGTGAAAAGGTGATCGCCCGCCTGGTAATCCGCTGAACCGAACAGCTGCAGACGATCATCGGAGAAGTCATTGGCGTGACGGAAGCGGTCGCAACCCAGGGTGATGTTAACGCCCGACAGGTCGAGCTGGCCTTCCAGCGGCGTCCCGACCAGCGTATCCGGGTCGAGGTCATTCAGTTCAAGGACACCCACGTCAGGACCCGCCCGGCAGATCTGTCCGCGCGCAAACTCCTTGTAGTTCATGCGCAGAGTGGTTGACAGGTTCTCAGACCAGTCGGAAAAAAGCTGCAGCGTGTAGGCCTCGAGTTCAACCGGGACGTCGTACCAGGCTGATTCCAGGGAACCCGCACTAACGCTGGTCCCGGTTTCCTCGGTGCTCTGGTAGGTGAACGAAGCGCGGTGATCGTCGTTGATGTTCCAGTCGAACTTGGCGAGCAGGCGCTCTGAAGTCACCGGCGTATTGGCCGTGCCAGGGCGCGTGCCCGGATCAAAGCCGTAGGTATCGATCGTTACCTGCCGCAGGGAATCAAAGAACCCCGGCTGGATGCCGTTGTTCAGGTCAAAGTTACGGAAATCGCTGGCCGCAGCCGACTCATACTCATCGTAGGACACGAAGAAGAACAGCTTGTCCTTGATGATCGGCCCACCCAGCGTAAAGCCGTACTCCTCCTCTTCAAACTCCCCCGGGCTGAATGACTGGTCACCGGCAAAGGTGTCGCCAATCATGTTGTCGTCCTGATAGTAGTAGAACGCGGAGCCGTCCCATTCGTTGCTGCCCGACTTGGTAGTCACGTTGACCAGCCCGCCGGTGAAGCCGGAAATAATGACTGAGTAATCCGACGCAATCAGTGAGGCCGATTCCACGGCGTCCAGGTTGATCGGCGAGCGCGCGGTGGCGTAAGTGTTGGAGCCAAGACCGAAGTCGTCCTGCTGCAGGGAGCCATCAATGGCCAGCCCGTTGAAGCGCGGGTTGACACCCGCCACGGACAGATTGCCCTCGCCACGGGAGTTCGCGAGCGGATCACGGATCAGGGTACGAATCAGGTCACGCTTGGTCGCCGGCTGGTTGCCAATGTCCTCGGCTGAATAGTCGGAGCCCACGCCGGTGGCGATATCGGACCCACCAGCCCGCGCGGTCACCAGCACTTCTTCAATAACGCTGCTGCCCTCGCGCTCCAGGCTTAGACGCAGCAGCGGCTGGGAACCGGGCTGGAAGTAGAGGTCTTCAACGGTCTGCTCACGGTAGCCCGGCGCCTTGATGGTGATGGTGTAGGGGCCACCCACGCGCATGCCACTCTGGAAAAAAGAGCCGCGGTCACCGCTGGTGCTGCTTTTACTTGCCGCCGTCGGCTCGTGCACGATGATGACGCTGGCGCCACTGATGGCATTGCCGCTCTGATCCACAACCGCGCCATTGACGGTGGCAGACGTGATCTGAGCCATGGACTGCTGACTGACTGTCGCTATGCATGCATACAGTGCGCAGCGGGCAAGCATAGGTTTGGCCAGACCGCGCTTCGATCTCTTTGATTGCATTTGCTGTTCTCCCTGAGATGTGTCGGAACCTCTTGTGCGCAACCCCTCTGGCACCGCACTGGATTCATGTGAACCGATTGCCATCGCCACGCGATCAGCGCGACTCATAGCGGAGCGGAATCTTTCCGTCCACGTAACCTAAAGTAGAGGGATGACAGCTACATGACAGTCGGGCGGGTGATGATTGGTAATATTCCCAAGAAGAGCACAAAACTGGCCGACCGGTGTCGCCCAACTCAAAAAAAGACCGGGGAAATGGTTTCCGGCAGCGTCAATCACATTGCCGCGGGAGGCAAGGTCAACGGCGCTGCAAGCGTTTGTTTCTCTGCTCATGGGCCATGCGATACACGGCCATATCAACGGCGTGATGTTGTTCGATGCGCGCACGAAGTGACGTATCCTCGATATAGAAATGAGGCGCCTCTGGATTGGCGTTCACAGCGCTGCTATCGGGGTCGATCGCTGTAAAATTGGTGGTGCCCAGAATCAGGCGGGCAAAGTCATCGATGTCGTCATCGAAATGCTCGGTGATGCCAACAAAATCAAACCGCGCCAGCGGCACGCCCCACAGGAACTGCTGGTAGATGTTCCGTAACTCTGGTCCCAGGCAGAAACGCTCCAGAGACCAGTCTTCCTCCATCATACGGCGGTGCAGCGGG
Organism: Chromatocurvus sp.; assembly: GCA_046260765.1. GTDB lineage: Bacteria > Pseudomonadota > Gammaproteobacteria > Pseudomonadales > Halieaceae > Chromatocurvus. The sequence goes on along the minus strand of JBHEOO010000021.1, from coordinate 1,684 downwards.
CCGGACTCACCAGGCTCATAGCTGCGCCGCCAATAGAAGTAATGCGACGCGAGTCGCTCCACCGGATCGCGCAGCCAGGTAACGCGGCGCCAGTCACGACCGCCAGGCAACAGGCTGTACTTGATGGCGAGAAAGTGTCCGTGCACCGCATCCACATTCTGCAAGCGGCAAGGCCGCAGCAGCAGGTCTGCGCGCCCTCGTACGGCATGCAGCCGTCGAGCCGCAACCGTTTCATGTAGCGGGGCGTCCGCGTAGTCGGCGAGCAGGCGCCCGGCAAAATGCGATTCAAGCAGACTGCGAAAGCGGGTGCCGGCGGTTTTCGGTAAATGCAGGGAAATAAGCACGTCGCAGACCTCAGGCGCGCAGCGCGGCCAAGCGCCATTGAAAGCGCTCAAGTTCTTGCGCAAAATCCGGCAGCGCCGCCATGTGGCGATCGAGCACCGCGCAGGCCTGCTCATACAGCGCCAGGTCGTGTGCGTTGTGCGCAAGCACCTGTTCCCACAGTGGCCCCAACCGCTCTTTCGCCCTAGCGTGAGCAGAGGCGGGGACGTCTTGGCCGTTCTGGCCCGGGCTCTGGCCCACGTTCTGGGCCACATAAGCCAGGTCCAACTCCGGAAACAGCGGGAGAAGCGCTCTTTCCAGAACCACCATGCTGGCGTCGTAGCGATCCACAATACCGACCGGCGGGCCTTCCGCGGCCTCATCCGCGAAACGCCTGCGGACTGCGGCAACGGTTTCAGCGCTTAATGGGTCGGCACCATGACGCACTGCGCCGCCAGCGAGAAACCGCGTCTGAAAATTGCGTATAACGGGCCGCACGTCATCCTGCAGGCGCCAGGCAACATACTCCCGCAGGCTCAGCCGTTTAGCCGCCAGCGCGCCCGGCGTATCAGCCTGTTGCTGCCTTTCGAAGGCATATACTGACAACACGCGGACGATCGGGTCACGCAGCAGAAGCAGTGGGTGAAACTTTATGCCCGGCATGCGGGGCGGCGGGCTCGGTATGTTGTGGCTGGACAGCGCGATCAATGACGCGTCCGCAACTGCCGCAGCCAGCGTAGCGCCTGGCGCCTCGCGCATTGCTGCATCATCGCGGTGCTCGCAGAATGCCGGCCCGAAGCTGCGTCGCAGAGACCAGTCCAGCGTAGAACCCGCGTTCTTGAAGATGTGGCCGTGAAGAAGAATATGGCGCATAGCGAGATCAGCATGAATTGAACGCGGAGCTTAGCGTTTGCGATGACAAGCGACAAACCCTCCTCTAGACTTCCGGCATGACAAACCTCGACACAGCCCGCGAGCTGATAGAAGACTTCAGCGTCGACCCGCGCGATTACCCGGTGGCCGTTGATTGGCAAATACCACCCACGGGGCTGACTCTGTCGGGACCCTCGCAAGGCAATCACGTCTTCCTGCGTGGCGCGATAGCGGGCGAGGTCAATATTACCTTCGGCGACGTCAGCGGCTGTCGCGTCTTTCTCGGCGACAATCTGCAGGGCAGTCTGTCGATTGCGCTGCGCGGCGATAACGCCACTGTCTTCGTGGGCCGCGACTGTGATGTGAACGAGCTGACGCTGCGATCCCGCCAGCCAGACGATCTTATCGCCATCGGCAACAGCGTGGCGGTAACCGGCCCTGGCACCTGGATTTCCGGCCTGCGCGGCGGGAAGGCCCATCCGGCGATCGT
>JBHEOO010000020.1:0-55199 GCA_046260765.1 Chromatocurvus sp. | reverse complement strand
GAATTTCATAGTCGGGGCTGACCAGAATAGCCGGGCTCTCGTAGCCATCCAGCATGCGTGCGTAGATAGGGTCAATGTCGCTAGCGATAAGGTTCATTTTTGTCATAACTGTCATGCGATTTGACAATAATGGCAGAACCTATGGAAAGTCGCCATACGTACTGGGCTTCAAACGCATGAAAACCCCTGACGCCGGGTATGATTTACCTAATAAACAGTCACTTAGTGGTATTACCGCTCTTCGTCCGACTCAGTGGCACAGAGGTTGCATTATATTTACCAGGAATTCTATGAATAGATTTGCATACGCAGCCTGCGGTTGAATGACGAGACATGATGGCTGCCCACAGAGGAGAAATACCCCCATGACTCAGACAAGTGCTAATGCCGCTGGTGTGCCCGACGTGATCCCCTTCTTCGACGAGCCGACGAATACAATGACGTACATTGTCCGCGATCCCGGCAGCGAGCACTGCGCGCTGGTCGATTCTGTGCTCGACCTTGATTACGCATCCGGCACCATCAACTATGAAGGCGCAGACCGTGTCATCGCCTACATTCGCGAAAACCGCCTCACCCTTGACTGGATTCTCGAGACGCATGTGCACGCTGATCACCTGTCGGCAGCACCCTATATCAAGCAGGAGCTGGGCGGACGCATCGCGATAGGCGACCACATTCGAGCGGTTCAGGATACCTTCGGCAAGGTTTTTGCCGCAGGTCCTGGTTTCAGCCATGACGGCTCCCAGTTCGATGCACTTCTGGCTGAGGGTGATGAGATCGACATTGGCGGACTGCGTGGATACGCCATGCACACTCCGGGACATACGCCCGCCTGCATGAGCTACGTGATCGGTGATGCCGTCTTTGTCGGTGATACCCTCTTCATGCCTGACTATGGCACGGCCCGCTGCGATTTTCCGGGAGGTGACGCAGCTACGCTGTATCGCTCCATCAAGCGCATACTTGCCCTGCCCCCGGAAACGCGCCTCTTCGTCTGTCACGATTACCTGCCAAACGGGCGGGAACTGGAATTCGAGACGACGGTCGCAGCAGAACGTGCCAGCAATATTCATGTAAAAGATGGCGTCAGCGAAGGTGAGTTCGTGCGCATGCGGGAGAAGCGCGACGCAACACTGGGAATGCCCAAGCTTATCCTGCCGTCACTGCAGATCAATATGCGAGCCGGGCACATGCCACCTCCCGATAAGGATGGTCGGTTTTTCCTCAAAGTGCCGCTGAACGCCTTTGGCGGGCCTGAGCTATCCCGGCTCGCACCGGATCAGGAGACAAACGTATGAGCATCAACGTGATAAAGGTCAGCGACGAATTTTCTGTGTCGCCACAGATCCAGCTGCAGGATATCGATGCGCTGGCGTCGATGGGCATCAAATCGCTGCTTTGCAGCCGTCCCGATGGAGAAGCCAACGATCAGCCGACCTTCGCCGAAGTAGAGTCAGCCGCGCGCAACGCGGGGCTTCAGGTGGCGCATGTTCCTGTCATTTCGGGCAAGGTCAACGAGGAGAATGTTGACGAATTCCTTTCCGCACTCGAAGGGCTGGAAAAACCTGTGCATGCGTTCTGTCGAACGGGCACACGCTCCATGACGCTGTGGAGTCTTTATCAACGTCGTCTCGGTGTTGCCGATGACGTACTCCTGGAGCGCGCGCGTGCCAGCGGTTTCGAGCTGGCGCAGGCATTGGGTATTACTGCCGCGAAACCAACGGCGGAGACCGCCGGCCGTCATAAGGACCATTACGATGTCGTTATCGTGGGCGCCGGTGCTGCAGGCATCTCGGTCGCTTCGAGTCTGCGTGCCCGCACCCAGGACCTGTCTATTGCCATTATCGATCCGGCGCAGGTGCATTATTACCAGCCTGGCTGGACGCTGGTCGGTGCCGGTGTGTTCACTCAGCAGGAAACCGTAAAGACCATGGCGTCGCTGATTCCCCATGGCGTCACCTGGATACAGGCTGCGGTCGGGAATTTCGAGCCTGAAGAAAACCGGGTACTGCTGGAAGACGCTCGACCCATCTACTACGACCGGCTGGTTGCCGCCCCGGGGATCAAGCTCGACTGGAACGGCGTTGACGGTCTGGTGGAAACGCTGGGGCAGAACGGCGTTACCTCAAACTACCGTTTCGATCTTGCCCCGTATACATGGGAGCTTGTGAGTGCGCTGCGCAATGGACGAGCAGTCTTCACGCAGCCGCCAATGCCGATCAAGTGCGCCGGCGCGCCGCAAAAAGCGCTGTATCTTTCCGCGGATCACTGGAAGCGCAGCGGTGCCCTGAAGGATATGGAAATCGCCTTCTACAATGCGGGGCAGGTGCTTTTCGGTGTGAAGGAATACGTACCGGCCCTGATGGAGTATATGGAGTCCTACAACGCCGAGCTCAATTTCGGTTTCCGTCTCATCCGGGTTGACGGGCCCGCACGCACGGCCTGGTTCGAAACACAGAATGAAGCGGGTGAGACGGTTGAGGTCTGTACGGAGTTCGACATGCTGCACGTCTGCCCTCCCCAGGTCGCACCGGATTTGGTTCGCGAAAGTCCTCTGGCGGATGCGGCGGGCTGGATTGACGTCGACCAGAATACGCTGCAGCATAAAACCTACGAAAACATCTGGGGCGTTGGCGACGCGATGAATGCACCGAACGCGAAGACAGCTGCCGCGGCACGCATGCAGGCCCCTATTGTCGCCAATAACCTGCTGCAACACGCCGGTCTCGCATCGGGCGTGTCTCACTACAATGGCTACGGCTCCTGTCCGTTGACTGTTGAGCGTGGCAAGATAGTGCTTGCGGAATTCGGTTACGGTGGAAAGCTTCTGCCAAGCTTTCCACGGTGGATTATCAACGGACAGAGACCGTCACGTATGGCCTGGCTGCTCAAGGAGCGGATCCTGCCGCCGGTTTACTGGAGTGGCATGCTGAAAGGACGGGAATGGATGGTAAACCCCGAACGAAGCAAACCGGTAATCGCCGACGCATGATGCTTCACGCCGGGCGGTGGCTGCCGCCGCTGGACTGGCTCCGCAGCTATCATCGCGGTATGGTCGCCAGCGATCTGCTGGCTGCGGTCATCGTTACGGTGATGCTGATACCGCAGTCACTTGCCTATGCACTGCTCGCCGGTCTGCCGGCGGAGATGGGTCTCTACGCCAGTATTCTTCCCCTGGTTCTCTACGCCGTCTTCGGTACCAGTCGCACCCTCTCGGTTGGCCCGGTGGCGGTGATCTCGTTGATGACGGCCACCGCGGTCGGAAAAGTCGCTGCCGACGGCAGCGCCGACTACGCGAGTGCTGCGGTTGCCATGGCAATGATGTCAGGCCTCATGCTCATCGGCATGGGGCTGCTGCGCTTTGGTGAACTGGCCAACCTGCTCTCCCACTCCGTGGTTAGCGGATTCATCACGGCGTCAGGAATCATTATCGCCCTCAGCCAGGTCCGACACATCGCCGGTATATCCGGACATGGTGATAACCTGCCTGAGTTGTTCGGCAGCATGCTGGGTGAACTGCCCGGATACAGTCTGCCAACGCTTATGGTTGGCGCTGGCGCGCTGCTGGTGCTGCTTTGGGTGCGTCGGGATCTCGCCAGGTTGCTGCAATACCTCGGTGTGCCGATCGCCGTCGCGGACATCTGCGCCAAGGCGGGCCCCGTTCTGGTGATCGCTGTTACCACGTGGATCAGCTATAGCAACGGCCTGGAAGCGCAGGGGGTAGCGGTCGTGGGTGAAGTGCCGAGCGGCCTGCCCGCGTTCAGTACCCCCGTATTCAGTGTCGCTCTGTGGTCGGAACTGGCAGTGTCGGCGTTGCTGATCAGCCTGATCGGCTTTGTCGAGTCGGTGTCAGTGGGCAAGACCCTGGGTGCAAAACGGCGCCAGAATATCAATCCGAACCAGGAGTTGCTGGCACTGGGTGCCGCGAACGTCGCGTCCGCCATGTCTTCCGGGTTTCCGGTAACGGGAGGATTTTCCCGCTCAGTGGTGAATTTTGACGCGGGCGCGCAGACCCAGATGGCCGGCGTCATGGCAGCGCTGGGCATTGCCCTGGCCACTTTGTTTCTCACGCCGGTACTTTATTATCTGCCGCAGGCAACGCTCGCGGCTACCATCATCGTGGCGGTGACTTCTTTGATTGATGTCGCTCTGCTGCGCCGTGCATGGAGCTATTCCCGTCGCGATTTTATAGCGGTGACGGTCACAATCGCGGCGACGCTGGCCCTGGGTGTCGAGCTTGGCGTTCTTGCGGGTATTGTGGTGTCAGTGGCACTGCATCTGCACAAGACTACCCGTCCGCACATCGCGATCGTTGGCGAGGTTCCCGGCACGGAGCACTTTCGCAACGTCATGCGCCACGATGTCATCACCTACCCATCTATCGTGTCCATCCGCGTAGACGAAAGCCTGTATTTTGCCAACGCCAGTTACCTTGAGAGTGCGATCTACGCAATCGTGGCCGGGCGGCAGGATGTTCGACACATTATCCTGCAGTGCACGGCGGTGAACGAGATTGACCTGAGTGCCCTGGAAACCCTCGAGCAGATTGACCACCGTCTTCGCGAGCAGGGCATTGCCCTGCATCTGAGTGAGGTCAAGGGGCCGGTCATGGACGCGCTGCGCCGCACGGACTTCGTCGACTCGCTCAGCGGCCAGGTCTACCTGTCGCAGCACCAGGCTGTCGAGTCACTGCGCCCGCTGGGCGGCGTCGCTGTGGAGTGATCAGGGCAGGCGGCGGGAAACGCCGTACTGCCAGAGACGCAACACGCTGCGTTCGAGTGCGGCTTCGGCGGCGATTCCCAGCTTCTCCTGCCAGTTGCGCTTGCGCACAAAACGAATCTCGAACACGTCGTTGTCCTTGAGCTTCGCCTGTATTATTGCATCTGATGTCGCCAGCTCGTCGACCAGGCCCTTGTCAACCGCCTGTTGCCCGTACCAGATCTCGCCCGTGGCCACGCGGTCGATTTCCAGCGCCGGGCGGTTCGCTTTTACAAAATGCTTGAACAGGGCGTGAGTCTCTTCCAGTTCCTCGACAAACTTTTCCCGGCCCTTGTCGGTATTCTCGCCGAACAACGTCAGTGTGCGCTTGTACTCCCCTGCGGTGAGCAACTCGAAATCGATATCGTTTTTCTTCAATAAGCGATGAAAATTTGGCAGCTGAGCGAGAACGCCGATTGATCCGATGACGGCGAACGGCGCCGCAATGATACGATCCGCTACGCAGGCCATCATGTAGCCCCCACTGGCGGCGACCTTGTCAACACAGATGGTCAGGGGAGTGCCTGTATCCCGGATGCGACTCAGCTGGCTCGCGGCCAGTCCATAGCCATGCACAACACCGCCGGGGCTCTCAAGGCGCACCAGCACTTCATCTCCCTTTGTCAGTTGGGGAACGATTGCCGATATTTCTTCGCGGAGGTTTTCCGTGGCAGACGCGTGTATGTCGCCATCGAAGTCGAGCACGAACACTACGGGGCGTTCGCGCTGTGGCTCATCGGCCGATGACTCCGACTCCTTTGCCTTGTCGGGTTTTCTGGCCTTCAGGGCTTTCTTGCGCTGTCTGGCTAAGGTCTTTTCGGTTTTTTTGCGTGCCTTGGTCTCTGCTTTCCATGTTTGTGGGTCGTTTATCGCGTGATTGAGCGTATCGCTGACATGCTCGGCGCGCTGGTTTATCTTGGTTATTTCGACGTGGCCGTCGTGCTCTCCACGGTGCCGCTGTGAAATGGCCACGAGGCCCAATGCCAGCAGCAATATGATGACGAGGAGTGTGACGGCCTGCGCCGCGAACAATCCCAATTCGGATAAAAACTCCATGCAATGAGCTCCTGCCGCGAGGGCATTATGGCGGTGCTTACTAGGTTGATACTCTGGCAACGTGGTGGCGAATCAACTGTCCCGCGATTGATGTTTCTGGCGGGACAGTCGGGAGGTTCGCGTAATGATACCAGTCTGCCTCGGCGATTTCCCGAGGGTCGCAGCATATTTCGCCGCTGCGGTAGCTGGCAAAATAGCCGAGCATCAGCTGGCTGGGGAATGGCCAGGATTGGGAGTGGAAATAGCGGATGTCGTCCACGTCGATACCGACTTCCTCTCTGACCTCGCGCCGCAGGCATTGCTCCGCACTTTCTCCGGCTTCGATAAACCCCGCCAGTGTGCTGTACATCGGGCGTCGATACCGGGTGTGACGAGCGAGCAGCAGATGGTCGCCGCGTGTAACCAGGACGATAATACAAGGTGAAATGCGAGGATAGACAGATGTCTCACAAAGCTGGCATCGCATCGCACGCTCCGTGGGCATGATCTGCGTCGGGTTACCACAGCGGCCACAGTATTGATGATCGCGCTCCCACTCCAGCAGCTGCAGCGCACGTCCGGCAAGGGCAAACAACGCATCATCCACTCGTCCCAGCAGCTCGTAAAGCGTGCCGAGCTGATGGCGCATCGGGTCAATTTCCTCGAGGGCGTCTATTTCCAATGCGAAGCAGGGGTGACTCTGCCAGTGGCCAATGAATTGCTCTCGGCGGACTCGCCAGCCGCTGGCCGCCAGGTCGGACTCCGTCAGTACGCATGCACGCTGGGATCGCATGTCGCTGATCACCTTACCGCTCTGAAAGACGACGTGTAACGCGTTGGTCCTGTATTCCGGAGGCCGTTTGTCGAGGTCGAACATGTTGGTTGATGAGGCCTTTCGTCTGCAAGGCCACACATGGTATGCGTGCCGCTTACTGCGGGCAAGCAACTGCACCCAATATGCCCCTCAGGCAACATTTTCCGTGAGATATGATCGGCAAGGTGCTGGACCTGCGTAGCGTTCTGCGTGTAATCTCCCCAACCTTTGAATAACAACCTCGACGTGTGGAACCTCAGGTGGCTATGAGATCACTCCTTACATTGACTGTTGTGCTGGTCATCTTCTGGGCCAGCAACTCGGGTATGTTCAAGCCCCTGCTGCTCTCCCTCGGCGTGGCTTCGGTGGGATTCACCGTCTGGCTGACATGGCGCCTGGGTATCTTCAGTAGAGGTGAGCGTCCTGTTCGCAGGGCTCGTCTGCCGGGCTACTGTGCCTGGCTCGCTTTACAGGTTGTCAACAGCAACATTGATGTCGTGCGTCGTGTCTGGTCCGGTGGTGGCGCAATATCCCCCACCGTTGCGCGTGTCCCGCTGCCGGCCCTGAGCGACGCTGGAAAAGTCATTTACGCGAACTCAATCACGCTGACGCCGGGAACGGTCGCCATGGATATCGACGTTTCGGGTGGTACGCTTCTGGTGCATTCCTTAACGCGGGGAGGAATTGCAGACCTCGAATCCGGCGAGATGGCCCGTCGCGTCCAGGCTCTGGAGAACTGAATGGCCATGCTCGCCGCCATTGCCATCTCCCTCCTCATCGTTATGGCGATTGCCATCGCGCGGGCGCTCGTAGGTCCGACGATTTATGACCGAATTCTTGCCGTCAACCTGTTTGGCACGAAGACGGTACTGCTTATCGCGGTCGTGAGTGTGTTCGCCGGCAGACCCGACTACCTTGATATTGCCCTGGTTTATGCACTCATCAACTTTATCAGCGTGATTGGTGTACTGCGGTATTTCGAGTACGGCGGTGATCCGGCGGAAGACCTGTGATCATGGATAGCGTTATCACCGGTGTCACCGGACTGTGCGCATTGCTGGGTATTGTGCTGATTATCACCGGGGGAGTCGGCGTCTTGCGTCTGCCGGATTTCTATACGCGCATGCACGCGGCGGGTGTCACCGAAACGCTGGCGGCATTCTTTATCGTGGTTGCCCTCATGCTGGAAGTGGGCTGGGGCCTGGGTTTCTTCAAGCTTCTTTTCATCATGTTGTTTGTGCTTATTACCAGCCCTACCGCCAGTCATGCGCTGGCAAAGGCGGCGCGTCACGGTCGGCTGCGTGCCGAGGGTGACGATCCGGAGGCGGATTCACGATGATCAACTTTGCTTTCGTCGTCGACATTGTCGTGCTGGCGTTACTTCTCGTCACCGCAGTTGCGATCGCGCGGATGAAGGACCTGTTCGCTATCGTCATGCTCTCGGGTATTTATGGACTGCTCTCGGCCGCGTTTTTTGTTTCTCTTGATGCCGTAGACGTTGCATTTACCGAGGCTGCTGTGGGCGCCGGGATCTCGCCGCTATTGTTTCTTTCCGTGCTCAAGCTGACAGGCCGCTACGAGGATGGATCCCACTCACATGCGGTATTTGCGCTTCTCCTGGTTGTCGTAACCGGAATGGCGCTGGTTGCCGGGACGCTCGACATGCCGGCCTTCGGCGATCCGGACAGTCCGGCAAGCAGCCACGTAGCAGTGCGTTACCTTGAAGAGTCGGGTCGCGAAATCGACATCCCGAATGTGGTCACATCAGTTCTGGCGAGCTATCGCGGCTACGATACGTTTGGTGAGGCGGTTGTGATATTCACGGCGGCGGTGGGCGTGCTGTCGCTGCTTGGTTTGCTGTCAGGACCAAGGGAAGGGCGCGAAAGTCCGGTACGTATGGGAGATCATCTGGTTCTTCGACTGGTCAGCGAGATGCTGATCCCGCTGATATTGCTGTTCGCTCTCTACGTTCAATTCCACGGCGAGTACGGCCCCGGCGGGGGATTCCAGGCGGGCGTTATATTCGCTGCGGCTGTTATTCTTTACGCTATGCTTTTCGGCTTGCATGCTGCACAGCGTGTCGCCCGGCCCGCCGTACTGCGTGCGCTTGCATCTCTTGGTGTCCTCGTTTACGGCAGCGTTGGCGTGGTCAGCCTTCTGGCTGGCGGTACCTTCCTTGACTACTCGGTTCTTAGTGCAGATCCCGTCAGCGGTCAGCACCTCGGCATTATCGTCATAGAACTGGGTGTCGGTGTAACCGTTGCGTCGACGATGATTCTTATATTCTTTGCCTTTACGTCGCGGTCGGATGCGGCGCATCCGGAGGCGTCGCGTTGATCCTTGATCTCTACAACTACTGGGTTGTCATAGCGTTGATGATGATCGGCTTCTACAGCGTCATCGTGCGCGGCAATCTGATCAAGAAACTCATCGGCCTGAACCTGTTTCAGACCTCTGTTTTCATTTTCTATATCAGCGTCGGCAAGGTGGATGGCGGCACAGCGCCTATTCTTGTGGACGGCGTGACGCTTTACTCAAACCCCCTGCCCCACGTGCTTATATTGACCGCGATTGTGGTCGGCATAGCCACCCTGGCACTCGCGCTTGCTCTGGTTGTTCGAATCAAGGACGCCTACGGCACCGTCGAGGAAGAAGAAATCCGGGAGATCGACGAACAGTGATGGTGCACCTTCCAGTCCTGCAGGTCGTCATTCCGCTGATGGCCGCTCCGGCCCTGCTGTTGCTCAACCGGGCATGGCAGGCCTGGCTTCTCACCTGCATCGTGACGATTGTCGCCTTTGCCATCAGTGTCTCGCTTCTTGCCACGGTTTACAGCACCGGGCCCATCAGCTATGAACTGGGGGGATGGGAGCCGCCCTGGGGTATTGAATACAGAATTGATCTGCTATCGGCTTATGTCCTTCTGATCGTGACTGGCATTGCGGCGCTGGTAGCGGTGGCTTCCAGACTGGGACTTGACGGTGAAGTTGCAGCCGACAAGCAGCCGACCCTGTACGTGCTCTACTGCCTTTGCCTCGCTGGTTTGCTGGGTATTGTCGCCACCGGCGACCTCTTCAATGTGTTCGTTTTTCTTGAGATATCCTCGCTGTCGACGTATGCGCTTATTGCGCAGGGACCACACAGACGCGCGCTCTGGGCGTCCTATCAATATCTTGTGGTGGGCACTATTGGCGCAACGTTCCTGTTGATTGGTATCGGTTTCATCTACAGCCTGACGGGCACGCTTAATATGCAGGATATTGCCGAGCGGCTGCCGCTTGTCGATGCCTCGCACACGGTACATACGGCGTTTGCGTTTATCGTGGTTGGCGTCTGTTTGAAGCTTGCGCTCTTCCCGCTGCATTTCTGGCTACCGAATGCCTATACCTACGCACCGGCGATGGTCACGGCGCTTCTTGCGGCCACATCGACCAAGGTCGCAGTCTACCTGCTGATCCGATTGCACTACTCCATTTTCGGTGCCAACTTCGCGCTCGACGTTCTGCCACTGAATACGTTGTTCCTGGTGCTGGGACTGGCGGGAGTGTTCGCGACTTCACTCGTGGCGGTGCAGCAGCCAAACGTCAAGCGACTGTTCGCCTACTCAAGTATCGCCCAGATTGGTTACATGATCGTGGGGCTGGGGCTGGGGACCATGATCGGCCTGCAGGCAACTCTCTTACACCTTTTCAATCATGCAATCATGAAGGGCGCACTATTCCTTGCAATCGGTGGTGTCGTGTATCGCGTTGGAGGGTCGGACCTGTCGCACTTCGCTGGTCTGGGTCGTCTCATGCCGTGGACCATGGCGGCCATCGTGATCGGTGGTCTGAGCCTGATCGGGGTGCCTCTGACAGTGGGTTTCATCAGCAAATGGTACCTTGTGCTCGGCGCCCTTGAGGCCGGTTTATGGCCGGTCGCAGGCCTCGTGCTGATTGGTTCTGTGCTGGCCTTTTTCTATGTCTGGCGAATTATCGAGGTTGCCTACTTTGAGGCACCAACCTCCCTGACCGAGGGTGCTCGCGAGGCACCCCTGGGTATGCTGCTCGCGACCTGGGTGCTTGTGGTCGCGAATATTTATTTCGGTATCGATACCGACCTGACCCGACAGACCAGTGAACTGGCGGCGAAGTATCTGACCGGAGGGCAGTCGTGATGTCCGCAGAGCAGGTGCTGCAATGGGTGATTGTACTGCCCGCACTGGCGATACCGCTGCTGCTGCTGGTTCGTCGCCATCCCAACGTCCGCGAAGGCGTGTCGCTGCTTGCTTCTATTACGCTGTTTGCTCTGGTGACCATTCTCTACAGGGACTTCAGCGCCGGCGGCAACGCTGAGGCACATTGGGTGGCCGTCATGCCCGGCCTTGAGGTCAGCTTCAGGGTTGATGCACTGGGCGTGCTGTTTGCGCTGGTCGCGAGTTTCCTGTGGGTTGTCACGACGCTGTACGCCATTGGCTACATGCGAGCACACGCCGAGGACAACCAGACCCGTTTTTATGTGTTTTTCGCAGTGTCCATAGCGTCTGTCATGGCCATCGCGTTTTCGGCCAATCTTTTTACTCTATTCATTTTCTACGAAATGCTCACTCTGGCGACCTATCCTCTGGTCACCCATGCTGGCACTGCCAAGGCGCGCTCCGGTGGCCGGACGTATCTGACCATTCTGGTCGGAACATCAATCGTGTTTTTCCTGCCGGCGATCATTGCTACCTATGCCATTAGCGGCACACTCACGTTTACGCGGGGTGGCGTTTTCGCTGCAGACACATCCCCTGCCTTACTTGGAGGACTCCTGGTTCTTTTCGTTTTTGGTATCGGCAAGGCGGCAATCATGCCATTCCATCGCTGGTTGCCCGCGGCGATGGTGGCGCCGACACCGGTAAGCTCACTGCTGCACGCGGTTGCAGTGGTCAAGGCCGGGGTTTTTTCCGTCATCAAGGTCGGTGCACTCATCTTCGGTCTCGATACGCTGGGAGGTCTGTGGTCTACAGACCTCCTGCTTTACCTTGCAGGCTTTACGGTGATCGTCGCTTCCCTGGTTGCCATGCGCCAGGATAACCTGAAGGCACGACTGGCCTACTCCACGGTGAGCCAGCTGAGTTACATGACAGCAGGCGTGTTGCTGGCCAGCAGCACGGGGCTCCTGGGCAGCAGCATGCATATTGCCATGCACGCCTTTGGCAAGATCACCCTGTTTTTCTGTGCGGGCGCCATTCTCGTGGCGGCGCATAAAAGTGATATAAGCCAGATGCGTGGCCTCGGGCGACAGATGCCCTTCACCATGGCGGCCTTCTTTATCGGCAGTCTCAGCATAATCGGCCTGCCGCCCACTGGAGGTACCTGGAGCAAGTGGTATCTCATCACCGGAAGCCTGGACGCAAATCATATGGCGCTGGCTGTTATTCTCATGGTGAGCTCGCTATTGAATATCGCGTATCTCCTGCCGATCCCTCTGCGCGCCTTCTTCCCCGGCGAGGTACATCCGAATGACAGTCAGACGGGCATCCACGAGGCACCACTGCCCTCATTGATTGCCATCGGAATCACAACGCTCATGTGTCTGCTGCTTTTCCTGTTCCCGCAGCGTCTGTATGACCTGGCCCGCGCCGTCGGAGGATGAGCACGATGAAAGACGAGAAACAGTATTTCTTTGACCGACCAGAAAACGTCAGCCGTCTGTTACGCGTGTTTTATGGCGTGTGCATCATTCTTGCCGTGCTGGACTTTGTCGTTCATCGCCATGTGTATCATTCATGGGAAAATCTCTGGCTTTTCTACCCCATTTACGGATTTGTCGGCTGTGTTGTGCTGGTGCTTGTGGCGAAATGGATGCGTACTTTCCTGATGCGTGACGAGTCCTACTACGAGGATCTTGAGCGGCTGCGCTCGGATACGCCAGGAGATTCGCGTGATGCCTGAGCAGTTGCCACCCTTCCTGATTTTTTACATCGTTGCGCTTCTCGCATTGCCCGCGCGTGGCATCCTGCGCGCTCTGCTCATGTTGTCAGCGCCGGTTATCGGTGCTTATTGCGTCTGGCAGACGCCGGAGGGCAGTTACGGCGTTGTGCAGGTGCTGCAATTCGAACTCACCCTGCATCGTGTTGACAGGCTCGCAACACTGTTCGGTTATCTATTCAATCTCGCTGCGTTTATCACCTTCATTTACGCACTGCATGTTCGGGACCGTGTTCAGCAGACCGCGAGTATCCTCTACGCAGGCAGCGCACTCGGGGCGGTTTACGCCGGTGATCTGATCACGCTGTTCCTCTTCTGGGAAATGCTGGCTCTTACGTCGGTTTTCCTGGTCTGGGCACGGCGCACCGATAGGGCTTACCGCTCCGGTATGCGGTATCTGATTATTCAGGTGCTGTCCGGGCTTCTGCTGCTTGCTGGAGTCATCGCTTATGTCGCGGATGGAAACACACTGGCATTTGATTACATCGGCCTGGAGGGCCTTGCCAGCTGGCTGATACTGGTGGCGTTCGGCATCAAATGCGCCTTCCCTTTCATGCACAACTGGCTGACTGACTCTTACCCGGAGTCCACCCCCACAGGTACTGTGTTCCTCAGCGCGTTCACAACCAAGGTGGCGGTGTACGCGCTGGCGCGTGCTTTCCCGGGCACAGAGCTTCTGGTTTATGTCGGCGCAACCATGGCCACATTCCCGATCTTTTTTGCGGTAATCGAAAACGATCTGCGCCGGGTACTGGCTTACAGTCTCATCAACCAGATAGGCTTCATGGTGGTGGGTATCGGCATAGGAACCGCACTGGCCATCAACGGTGCCGTGTCGCACGCCTTCAATGACGTCATCTTCAAGGGTCTGCTGTTCATGTCGATGGGCGCTGTGCTGTACCGCACGGGCAAGATAAATGGCTCGGAGCTGGGAGGCCTTTACAAGACAATGCCGAAAACCACCGTGCTGTGTATCGTTGGCGCGGCCTCGATCTCAGCGTTCCCGCTGTTCAGCGGTTTCGTGAGCAAGTCCATGGTCATGAGTGCGGCACTGGCTAATGACTTCCATATTGTCTGGCTACTGCTTCTATTCGCCTCGGCGGGTGTCTTCCACCATGCGGGCATCAAAATACCCTACTTCGCGTTTTTCGCCCACGACTCCGGAATTCGCACGCAGGAGGCACCGACCAATATGCTGGTTGCCATGTCGCTCGCCGCTGCGCTTTGCATAACCATCGGTGTTTTTCCGGACTTCCTGTACCGATTGCTTCCTTACGATACCGGTTACAACCCCTACGATGCGACACACGTACTGGCGCAGACCCAGCTTCTTTTCTTCTCGGCTCTGGCCTTCGTCTGGCTCAACCTGCGCGGTATGTACCCGCCTGAGCTTCCATCAACAAATCTGGATGCCGATTGGCTATACCGGCGTCTGGCGCCATCGGCAGTCAATCGCGTTGCGTCGGCGATAGCAAGGTGGGACACGGAGATGCGCGCATCGGGCAGGCTGGTGCTTGCGCACACTGCCCAGCTTATCAACCGTCACCACAGCCCCGGCGGGTTCCTTGCACGCACGTCGTCCACTGGCAGTGCCGTTTTCTGGGTGGTCGCGATCCTCGCCGTTTACCTGCTGTTATTCGCTGTCGGCGATGGCATGGCGTTGCGCTGATGCGGCGATGTGCCACTGCGGCGTGGCACCACTGCTGTGTTCAATAGCGCTTAGCGTGGCAAGGTGAGCGGCATGTTCGGCGTCGGTCGGCTGGATAACGGCCAGGCGAGGTCGCTGCGCCGGCAGTGGCCTGACCCGGCTTTCACTCCCACCCCGATCAGCACTTTCGGCGTCATCAGACAGATGAAAGGTTGTCTGGCCACCGGTCATCGCGAGATACACGTCGGCGAGTATTTCCGCGTCAAGTAGCGCTCCGTGCAGCTCACGTGTCGAGTTGTCGACATCGTAGCGTGAGCACAGAACGTCAAGATTGTTGCGCTGCCCCGGGTGTTTGTGCCGCGCCATCTGCAGCGTATCGACGATGGGGCACTGCGATTCTATGCCTTTGTAGCCAGGGCTGTAGCGCTGCAGTTCACTGTCAAGGAAACCGAGATCGAAGGGCGCATTGTGAATAATCAACTCTGCATCTCCTACAAAGGCCAGGAATGCCTCCGCCACACGCGCAAAAACCGGTTTGTCGGCGAGAAATTCGGGCGTTATGCCGTGCACCTCTACGGCCCCCGCGTCAATGTCTCGCTCCGGGTTCACGTACTGATGGTAGTGACGCCCCGTCAAGCGCCGGTTGACCAGTTCAACGCAGCCTATCTCTATAATGCGATGCCCCTGACTGACCTCAAGGCCGGTGGTTTCTGTATCGAGAACTATCTGTCGCATGGTTTCCCGTCTTTCTGGAAGTGTTGCTGTGCAGGGCGCCGTTCAGGCAGCACGGTTTTTGCTGCTGTGACGATTGGGCATGTTTGAGGGCGTCGGCGCCGGCTTGGCGACGCCGAGACCGATCAGGGGTCGGCGACGAGCAAGGCGCTGTACCGGTCGTCGGATGTTCGGGACCTGCTTGATTGCGTGCGCAAGATACACAGAGCCGATGGGCAACTGGTGGCGATTGAACGCAGCATCCAGCGCAGCCGCCGCTCCATGAAAACGTTCACTACCCCAGGGTGGCAGCGGATAGAGATGATCGAAGCGCTCAACCTTGCAGCCAACCAGGTGCAGCCAGTCGGTCAGGCGATACTGGCTGACGGGGCGGCGGCTACGCCACAGTGAATTGCCCATCGCACCGCGCAGTCGCTGCGAAACTCCTTTCAGGCTGTACGGATTGAAGCCCACGATCAGCAGGTGTCCATTCGGCGTAAGCACACGCTGCATTTCGCGCAGGCAATTATGTGGGTTTTCGCAGAACTCCAGCGTGTGCAGCGCGACAACGATGTCGATACTGTCTGACTCCAGCGGTAGCTCATCACACTCACATGGCAGGCTGACGCCCTTCAGCCCGGATGCGCCGGCGATAATCTTGTGGTGTATGCGGCTATCCTCGAGGAGGCTGCGTCCCGGAAGCGGGCCCAGCTGCAGTATGTGGTAACCGAAAGCGGTGTCGAGAAGCGGACGGCTACGCGCGCGGATCTCTGCAAACAGACGCTCGCCGGCGTCTCGGGCGTACCAGGTTTCCAGTTGCTGTGAAATCTCGCTAAACTCTCGTGACATTTTTTGCTCGTCGTCATTCGGGCCATCAGATTAGCCAGCAATGAGCCTGCAATGCAACCACTGGAGTTCAACCATTGAGAACCGTCCGCCCGATCAGGGCTTTCAACGACAATTACATCTGGGTCCTTGAGGGAGACGGTGATCAGGCCGTCGTTGTGGACCCTGGCGATGCCAGTCCCGTTGCAGCTGAGCTTTCCTCAAGGGGCCTCACGCTTTCCGCGATTCTTATCACCCATCATCATTTCGATCATACCGGCGGCGTTGCCGAGCTCGCTGCCGCCTGGGGATGTCCGGTGTATGGCCCGGAAAATCCCTCGATCGAGGCAATCACCCGTCGTGTTGTGGCGGGAGATCAGGTCGAGGTGCTGGGGTATTGCTTCGAGGTACTGGCAGTCCCCGGTCATACTCTCGATCACATCGCCTACTTTCAGGCTGGAGATGAGCCGCTGCTGTTCTGCGGCGATACGCTGTTCGCCGGCGGCTGCGGGCGTGTCTTCGAGGGCACCTACCCGATGATGTTCGAATCACTGCAGCGACTGGCCGTACTGCCAGAAAACACCCGGGTTTACTGCGCCCATGAATATACCCGTGCCAATCTCGCCTTTGCCAGGGAGGTGGAGCCCGACAATCCTGCGGTATCAGACCGGATTGCCCAGGTTGATGCGTTGCGGAGAGACGAGCAGCCCACGGTGCCCTCGTTACTCGCGACTGAGCTCGCGACAAACCCTTTTCTGAGATGCTCGCAGGACAGCGTTATCCGGGGGCTGGCGGCCTCTGGGCGCCCTGCGGGTCAGTCACCGGAAGACTGTTTTGCCGGACTGCGGCAGTGGAAGGATAATTTTAGGTGAGCGCTCTGGTGTGGGGCCCGCGTGTCGGTCTGCTACTGCCGGCGCTGCTGCTTGTCGCCTGCCAGGGGCTTGGCCCTGTGCCGAACGAGTTGACCGCCGGGGCTGAACCGGGAATCGCCCGCGTTGCCGTGGTGGATACACTCGTGGTGCCGGAAACTCCCCAGGCGCCGCCTGAAGACCTCTGGGAGCGCATACGCCGCGGTCTGGAATGGCGCGACGAGGGCAACGCAGCGGTAGAAAGCGCGCGCGATGCCTACCTGGCACAGCCGCTTTATCTGCAGGTGGTCGGCCAGCGGGCGCAGCGCTACCTGCATTACATTGTCGAGGAAGTCGAATCCCGTGGCATACCGATGGAAATCGCGCTGCTGCCGCTGGTTGAAAGCACGCTTGATCCCTTCGCTGTCTCCCCGCAGCAGGCGGCGGGCCTCTGGCAGATCATGCCGGCGACTGCACAGTATCTCGGCATGCAAAACGATTGGTGGTACGACGATCGTTTTGATCTTCGTGATTCTACCCGCGTCGCCCTGGACTACCTGGAGGGTCTGCATGCGGAATTTGATGGCGACTGGCTGCTCGCGCTGGCCGCCTACAATGCCGGCAAGGGTCGTGTCGCCAGCGCCCGGCGACGCAACGCCTCCAGGGGCCAGCCGACCGACTACTGGTCATTATCGCTGCCGCGCGAGACCCGTCATTATGTGCCCAGATTGCTCGCGCTCAGCGAAATCATACGATCTGCAGAAGAACTTGATGCTGAGTTGCCGCCGGTGGCCAACGCGCCGGCCTTCATCGCCGTTTCAACCGGCGGGCAGATCGAGCTGCAGCGTGCCGCGCAGCTTGCAGGGGTAGAAATCGCGACGCTGCGCGAGTACAACCCCGGTCATCTGCGCTGGGCCACAGCGCCGGAGCGTGACGAAATACTGCTGCCTGCGCTGCACGCGACCCGATTTAGCGAGGCGCTCGCGACACTGCCCGTGGATGAACGGGTGAGCTGGTCGCACTATCGCATCAGGTCGGGTGACAATCTTGGCAAGATCGCGCGGCGCTTTGGTACCCAGGTAGAACTGCTGCGGGAAGTCAACGACATCGACGGCCATTTCATTCGCGCCGGTGATACCCTGATGATACCTCGCGGTGGCAACTGGCGCGGTAGTCTTGGCATCGGTCAGAAGGCGACTGTCGAACGCAAACGCGCCTACCGGGTGCGCAGCGGTGACTCGCTTTACCGCATAGCCAATCGCTTCAATGTGACCATTAACGAGCTGGTGAACTGGAACAAGATCGATCCGTCAGACTATCTCCGGCCGGGCCAGCGGCTGACGCTGTTTGTCAGAGGTGGCTAGGACCCCCCCCGCTCTGTCAAGGTCCACCCTGCCCTGCTACCATTCGGGTTCTTACCTTCAAGAGTCGGCAAAAGCCATCAGGAACCGCCACATGAGCAACGCCCCCGTTCACAACATCAACGTCGCATCCCAGGAAGTTCTTATCACGCCGGAAAAGCTCAAGGCGGCGCTGCCGCTCAGTGATGCAGGCAGTGATATCGTGATCTCCAGCCGTGACGCGATACGGAATATTCTTGACGGTCGTGATCGGCGCCTCTTCATTGTTGTGGGTCCATGCTCCATTCACGATCCCGTGGCGGCCATGGATTACGCGCGTCGATTGAAGGCACTGGCGGAGGAGCTTTCGGATACGCTTTATATTGTCATGCGCGTGTATTTCGAGAAACCCCGGACAACAGTTGGATGGAAGGGCCTGATCAACGACCCGCACATGGACGACTCCTTCAAGATTGAGGAGGGACTGCACATCGGCCGCAAGCTGCTGCTGGAGATCGTCGAGCTTGGATTGCCCACTTCCACAGAGGCCCTTGATCCTATCTCACCCCAGTATCTGCAGGACCTGATTACCTGGTCTGCGATCGGCGCACGAACCGCTGAATCCCAGACGCATCGGGAGATGGCCAGTGGACTTTCGTCGCCCGTCGGTTTCAAGAATGCAACAGACGGAAACCTTGACGTTGCCACGAACGCCCTTAAATCAGCCGCGAGACCACATCACTTTCTGGGCATCAATCGCCAGGGACAGGTGTCAGTGTTTAAAACGCGGGGAAATCGCTACGGCCATGTGGTGCTCCGCGGTGGCAGCAAGGGGCCCAACTACGATTCAGTGAATATAAAGCTTTGCGAGGATGCGTTGGCAGAGGCAGGTTGTCCGGCCAACATCATGGTGGATTGCAGCCACGCCAATTCAAATAAGCAGCCGGAGCTGCAGCCCCTGGTGGTGGAGGATGTGGTGAACCAGATAAGAGAGGGAAACCGATCAATTGTCGGCTTGATGCTGGAGAGCAACATCTATGCCGGTTCCCAGACAATCAAGGGAGATGCAGGCACACTCGCTTACGGCGTTTCCGTGACAGATGCCTGCATTGGCTGGGAAGACACCGAACGCTGTCTCCGGGACGCGGCCGCAAAACTGAAAGATGTTCTTCCAGGACGCCGATCACCCGAAGATGAGCGTAAAGCTGGCTGATCGACGCGCAGCGGACAGGCAGACAGGTCCCGCCTGCCCACCGCCCTGCGTCTCAATAATAAGCCTGTGATCGGTCCGTGTGATCCGTCATGTCTCGGATACCCGAGAGATCGGGTATCTGATCCATCAGCGTACGTTCAACGCCATTCTTCAGGGTAATGTCCACCGCGCTACAGCCCTGACAGCCGCCGCCAAACTGAAGCACCGCAAAATTGTCATCTGTCACCTCTACCAGGGAAACCTCGCCACCGTGGGCAGCGAGAGAAGGATTGACCTCGTTATAGAGCAGATAATTGATACGGTCTTCCATCGTGCTGTTCTCGTCAACGCGTGGCATTTTGGCGTTGGGTGCCTTTATCGTGAGCTGTCCGCCCATGCGATCCTTGGCGTAGTCAACCAACGCGTCCTCGAGAAACGGCACGCTCCGCGGGTCAAACCAGGCCTTGATGCGCTCGAACTCGTGAACGGTATCCTCGTCCTTGACTTCGCCCTCGCGACAATAGGCAATGCAGGTCTCCGCGCGAGGCGTCCCCGGCTGGTTGATAAAGACGCGCACTCCCAGAGCGTTGTCCTGCTTTGCCAGCAATTCTGCGAGGTATTCCTGTGCCGAATCAGTAATCGTGATCATATCGCCCTGCTTCCTGACTAAATTACTCGGGTATTATAGCAAAGCAGGCGCTGCTGTCTCTACCTGCGCGCCCTGGCAGACAACTTTTTGTCGTAGGGTCTGCTAGACTTGCAGGCTTTTTAAACTGGAAGACGCATAACATGACGGCCGCCCAGAACTCTGACATTTCTCCAAACAGCCGCGTGGAGCGACAGCTGCGCGACGCCCTCGAGCAGCGCATCCTGGTTATCGACGGTGCCATGGGTACGATGATTCAGGCCGAAGGTCTCTCCGATAGCGATTATCGCGGCGAGCGCTTCGCCAGTTTTGCCGGCGACCTCAAGGGCAACAACGATCTCCTGGTGCTTACCCGGCCTGACCTGATAGCGCGCATTCATCGTGACTTTATTGACGCCGGCGCGGATATCATCGAGACCAACAGCTTCAATTCAACCGCCGTGGCGCAGGGGGATTACGGGCTTTCTGAGCTTGTTCAGGAGCTGAATCTGGCGGCGGCACGCATTGCCCGGCAGGTCGCCGATGAGGCGATGGCGGAGGACTCGTCGCGTCCCCGCTTCGTCGCAGGGGTGCTTGGGCCGACGCCTCGCACGGCGTCCATTTCACCGGATGTCAATAATCCCGGTGCACGCAACATCGACTTTGACACCCTGGTCGCGGACTATGCCGAGGCGGCTGCCGCGTTGGTTGAAGGGGGTGTCGACCTGCTCCTGATCGAAACCATTTTCGACACCCTCAACGCGAAAGCAGCTGTTTTTGCCTGCCAGCAGGTTTTTGACCAGATCGGTTACAGCCTGCCGCTGATGATCACTGTGACCTTCCCGGATACCAGCGGTCGCCTGCTGTCAGGCCAGAATGCAGAGGCGTTCTACAACGCGATAGCACACGCCCGCCCGCTGATTATTGGCAGCAACTGTGGCCGGCGATTCAAGGAAGTGCGGCCTTTTCTCGAGGAGCTGTCCAACGCCGCCGAATGCTACTTCAGCGCCCACCTGAATGCCGGCCTGCCCAATGCCTTCGGCGAGTACGACGAACAGCCAGAAGAAATGTTTGAGGATTTTCAGGGCTTTGCCCGGCGCGGCTTCCTCAATCTTGCCGGAGGTTGCTGTGGCACGACGCCTGCCCATATCGCCGCGGTCGCAAGAGCGGTTGCGGATGTGGCACCGCGAGAGATTCCCGACCGTCCACCCGCCTGTCGCCTGAGTGGCCTGGAAGCGTTCAATATCACTGCCGACAGCCTTTTCGTCAACGTGGGTGAGCGCTGCAATGTCACCGGATCAGCACGCTTCAAACGCCTGATCATGGACGGCGACTTCGAAGCCGCGCTCGATGTCGCCCGCATACAGGTCGAGGACGGCGCCCAGATAATCGACATCAACATGGATGAGGGCATGCTCGACTCCGAGGAGGCGATGGTCACCTTCCTCAATCTGGTTGCCTCCGAGCCGGACATTTCCCGCGTACCCATTATGGTGGATTCCTCCAAATGGAGCATTATCGAGGCCGGACTGAAGTGCATTCAGGGCAAGGCCATCGTCAATTCCATCAGCCTCAAGGCAGGCGAGGAGGAGTTTCTGCAGCAGGCGCGGCTGTGCCAGCGCTACGGTGCGGCGGTAGTGGTCATGGCGTTTGACGAGGATGGGCAGGCCGATTCCCTGCAACGCCGCAAGGACATCTGCAGACGCTGTTACACGCTGCTGCGCGAGCGCCTGGATTTCAATCCCAACGACATCATCTTCGATCCGAACATCTTTGCGGTTGCCACGGGTATTGATGAGCATAACAACTATGCGGTCGATTTCATCGAGGCCGCACGCTACATCCGCAGCGAATTCCCAGGGGCGCTGGTTTCCGGCGGTGTCTCCAACGTGTCTTTCTCTTTCCGGGGCAACAACACGGTACGCGAAGCGATTCACTCGGTGTTTCTGTACCACGCCATTCGTGCGGGCATGAACATTGGTATTGTCAACGCCGGCCAGCTGGCGGTGTATGACGAGTTGCCGGGGGAGCTGCGCGACGCGGTGGAAGACGTCATCCTGAATCGCCGCGACGACGCGACTGAGCGCTTGCTGGAGCTGGCAGAAAAATACCGTGACGACGGCAAGACCGTGGCGCGCAAGGAGGATCTGTCATGGCGCGAATGGCCGGTCGCAAAGCGACTCGAGCACTCGCTGGTCAAGGGTATTAACGGCTATATCGAGGAAGATGCGGAAGCCGCCAGGCAGCTTTTCGAGCGGCCCATCGAAGTGATCGAGGGGCCGCTGATGGACGGCATGAATATCGTCGGCGACCTCTTCGGTGAGGGCAAGATGTTCCTGCCGCAGGTGGTCAAGAGCGCCCGCGTGATGAAGCAGGCCGTCGCCTACCTGCAGCCCTACATCGAAGAAGAGAAATCCGAGGGTGCACAGACCAACGGCCGCATTCTGATGGCCACCGTGAAGGGCGACGTGCACGACATCGGCAAGAACATCGTAGGGATCGTGCTGCAGTGCAATAACTTCGAGGTAATAGACCTCGGCGTCATGGTGCACTGCGAGAAAATCCTCAGTGTCGCAAAAGAGAAAAACGTCGACATGATCGGTCTCAGTGGCCTCATCACGCCGTCCCTGGACGAGATGGCGCATGTGGCAGCGGAAATGCAGCGCCAGGATTTTCACATTCCGCTGATGATTGGCGGGGCGACTACCTCCAAAGCGCACACTGCCGTCAAGATTTCTCCGCAATACAGCAACGACTGTGTCGTCTATGTCCCCGATGCATCGCGCAGCGTCTCCGTGGCAACGCACCTGGTGAGTGAACACAAGGCAGACTTTGTGGAGGCGCGCCGGCAGGAGTATGTCGAGGTGCGTGAGCGCGTGGCCAATCGCAAGCCGCGTGCCAGGCGCCTGTCCTTCGGCGCCGCAGTCGACCATCGCCTGGCGCTGGATTGGAGCACCTACCAGCCCCCTGCGCCGCAAATGTCGGGACTGAAAGTCATTGAGGACTTTCCGCTGGAAACACTGGTAGAGACGATTGACTGGACCCCGTTCTTTGTTACCTGGGAGCTGGCGGGCAAGTATCCCGCGATACTCGATGATGCGGTGGTGGGTGCGCAGGCGCGTGATCTTTATCGCGATGCCCGCGAGATGCTGGACCGAATTATCAGCGAAAAATGGCTTACCGCACGCGGCGTTGTCGGATTCTGGCCGGCGAATGAGCGGGATGGCGATGTCGTGCTGTTCGACAGTGATCAGCGGGACAGCGAATGTGCCCGGCTGCACCCCCTTCGGCAGCAGGTGGAAAAGCCCAGCGGCGAGGCCAATCTGAGTCTTGCTGACTATATTGCCCCGACCGGAACCCCGGACTATATCGGCGGCTTCTGCGTGACAACCGGTCACGGCGTTGCCAGCCGCGCTGCCGAGTTCGAGGCGGCTAACGACGATTACAACAGCATTCTGCTTAAGTCGCTGGCTGATCGACTGGCGGAGTCATTCGCGGAATGTCTGCACCGGGAGGTACGCCGGGAACTGTGGGGTTATGCGCCAGATGAGGCGCTTGGCATTACAGACCTTATACGCGAACGTTACCGCGGCATCCGCCCTGCCCCCGGCTACCCAGCCTGTCCGGATCACACGGAGAAAGCCACGCTCTTCCGACTGCTGGATGCAGAGGCAAACTGCGGCGTTACCCTGTCCGAGAGTTACGCCATGGATCCCGCCTCGTCGGTCAGCGGCTGGTACTATTCCCACCCCGACTCGCGCTACTTCGCTGTTGGGAAAATTGGCAATGATCAGCTTGAAAGCCTCGCAGACCGCAAAAAAATGCCTCGCGAAGAGCTCGCACGCTGGCTGTCACCGAATCTCGAGTAAGGCCAGGACACAATGCAGGAGAAAGAGACGAAAGACGACGCCCTGGCGGAGCCTGAGACCCATGACGAATCGCCCGTGAAGCCATCCAGAAGTCTGAAGGCGCGGCAGATCATCAGCAGTGTGTTTGCCGCTGGCCTTGGCGTGCAAAGCAGCAAGAACCGTGAGCGTGACTTCAAGGAAGGCAGCGCGGGCATGTTCATTATTGCTGGCATGGTGTTTACCGCGCTGTTTATCGGGGGCGTTTATCTATTGGTGCAGATCGTGCTCAAAACGGCGACCTAGCGGCCCACCGGAGTCAGGAAGGCATTCCACTGAGCCAGATTGCCATGCCCACTACCACAATGGTGATGATGGCGGTCGCGGCGATTGCGTCGGCTGCACTATCTCTCGAGCTGTTATCCTGCTGTGTCATGACTGTTGTTCTCCGTTTTCAATAGCGTTGCCGGGGCTACATGCACCGGGGAAGCATCCTTTTTACACATTATATCAGCCGCAGCGTGCGGCAGAAGACCCGCAGTGCTGGTTCTATTCATAGAATAAAATAGAATATCTGGTCGCTCTTTTATTCTGTTAAAGTGCCGCTCTTTCATGACCTGAGCTCTGACTTTCCGATGTACGCATACGACCAATACGATCAGCAACTCGTGGATGAGCGTGTTGCACAGTTTCGCGATCAGACCACGCGTTATCTCGCCGGTGAGCTCACGGATGCCGAGTTTTTACCGCTGCGCCTGCAGAACGGCCTCTATGTACAGCGTCTGGCACCCATGCTGCGTATCGCCGTGCCCTACGGTCTACTGAACGCTGGACAGGTGCGTAAGCTGGCGCAGATTACGCGCGACTTCGACAAGGGTTACGCCCATATCAGCACTCGCCAGAATATCCAGATCAACTGGCCAAGACTCGAGGATGTGCCCGACATTCTTGCGGCGCTTGCCAGTGTTCAGATGCACGCCATACAGACAAGCGGCAACTGTATTCGCAACACCACCACGGATCAGTTCGCAGGCGTCGCAGCGGATGAAATTGAAGATCCCCGTCCCTACTGCGAAATCATCCGGCAATGGTCAACACTGCATCCGGAGTTCGCCTTCCTGCCGCGTAAGTTCAAGATTGCCGTGTGCGGCAGCCATGAAGATCGCGCTGCAATTTACGCTCACGATATCGGGCTGGAGCTTCACGCCAATGGCTCCGGGGAGATGGGCTTTCGCGTGCTCGTGGGAGGCGGCCTTGGTCGGACACCCGTTATTGGCAGCGAGATATGCGAATGGCTGGACCGGCGCCACCTCCTGAGCTATCTGGAGTCGATACTCCGCGTCTACAACAAACACGGCCGCCGCGACAACAAGTACAAAGCGCGCATAAAAATCCTGGTCAAGGCAATGGGCGTCGACGCGTTCCGCCGCGCTGTGGCCAGTGAATGGGCATCACTCAAGGATGGTCCTACGACCCTGACCGAGACCGAAATCGAGCGCGTAGCCGCGTTCTTCACCGCACCACCTTACGAGCGCCTTGACGCGGCGGTGGAAGACGCCATTGCCGGCGAGGCCGCAGCGGCGGAGCCCCTGTTTGCCAACTGGCTCCGGCGCAATACGGTCGCTCACCGCATCGATGGCTACCGGGCGGTAACAGTCTCCTTGAAGGCCACCGGAAATCCACCAGGCGATGTGTCCGACAGCCAGCTTGACCTGCTCGCTGACCTCTGTGAGCAGTTCAGCTATGGCGAGCTGCGAACAACTCATCAGCAGAACATCGTTCTGGCCGACGTCCGCACGCGTGACCTGCATGCGCTGTGGCGTGTGCTTCAGACGCGCGGACTTGCCAGCCCCAACGCCGGTTACCTGACGGATATCATCTGCTGTCCCGGCGGCGACTTCTGTTCTTTGGCTAATGCCAAATCCATACCGGTGGCGGAGGCGATACAGGAGCGCTTCGATGACCTTGATTATCTGTATGACATGGGACCACTCGAGCTGAATATCAGCGGTTGCATGAACGCCTGTGGACATCATCACATCGGCCATATTGGGGTGCTTGGCGTCGACAAGAAGGGTAAAGAGTTCTACCAGGTGTCCCTCGGCGGCAGTCAGTCCAAGGAGGCCAGCATCGGCAAGATTCTCGGACCCTCTTTCAGCCGCTCCGACATGCCGGACGTAATCGAGCAGATTCTGTCTGTCTACGTGGCAGAACGCCTTGAGGAGGAGACATTCCTGCAGGCTTTCCGCCGGATAGGCATTCAACCCTTCAAGGACCGTGTCTATGCCCGCGCTGATTCGTAACAACGCGATCGTCGATGACGAGTGGCGCTTCGATACATCCGACGGGGGAGGCGTTGTGCAGAAACCGGTTTATTCGCTGTCTGGCTGGAAAGAAAGCGGCTGTCCCGCCGACGCAGGCCTGCAGATCGAGCCAGGAGATGACTGCTCAGAGCTTGCCAGTGGTTTATCGTCGCTGAAACTGATAGCCGTTTATTTCCAGGCGTTCACGGATGGGCGTGGTTTTTCTATTGCACGCGAACTTCGTGACCGGGGATACAAAGGAGAGATCAGGGCGCGGGGCCATGTACTGCCTGATCAGATACATTTCCTGCGCCGCTGTGGATTCGACGCCTTCCAGCCCGATGATGAAACAAGACTGGCAGCGTCCCTGGAACGTCTCCAGGGATTTTCAGAGCACTATCAGGCGTCTGTTGATCAGCCCCTGCCCCTGTTCCGACGGCGCGGGTGACCCGCAGTTCGGGTCACCTTGCTGCTGTCAGAGCTTGGACTCGAACTCCGGCAGCGCCGTGAAAAGATCAGCAACCAGTCCGTAATCCGCCACTTGAAAAATGGGCGCATCATCATCCTTGTTGATTGCGATAATGGTTTTCGAATCTTTCATGCCCGCCAGGTGCTGTATCGCGCCTGAAATACCGACGGCAATATACAGATCCGGTGCGACGATCTTCCCCGTCTGCCCTACCTGCATGTCATTCGGCACGAACCCGGCATCGACAGCGGCACGGGAAGCGCCGATGGCCGCACCCAGCTTGTCGGCAATGCCCTCGAGCATCTTGAAGTTATCGCCGTTCTGCATGCCCCGACCGCCTGAGATCACGATCGGTGCTGCCGTCAGCTCAGGCCGATCAGATTTCGCGATTTCCTGGCCGATAAATTCGGACAGCCCCGCGTCGTGCACCGCCTCAACCGCTTCCACACTGGCGGAGCCGCCATCTGCGGGGGCGGCATCAAACGCCGTCGTGCGCACGGTAATCACCTTCTTCGCGTCTGAGCTCTGCACGGTGGCGATGACGTTGCCGGCGTAAATCGGAC
Source organism: Chromatocurvus sp. (assembly GCA_046260765.1). Taxonomy (GTDB): domain Bacteria; phylum Pseudomonadota; class Gammaproteobacteria; order Pseudomonadales; family Halieaceae; genus Chromatocurvus. Next base: position 28,266 of record JBHEOO010000020.1, on the reverse strand, counting down.
GCTTGAAGGTGTCTGCTGACTCCACGGCGATCACATCAGAGATCTGCGCAACATCCAATAGCGCTGCCACTCGCGGCATAATGTTCTTGCCGTTTGTGGTCGCCGCGGCAACCACGTTGTCGTAGGGCGCTGCTACTTCAGCGATAAGCAGGCTGACATTCTCGGCAAGCTGATTTGCGTAGACCGCATTGTCGGCACACAGCACTTTCCCTACGCCACCTATTTTTGCAGCCGCCTCCGCCGCGCCTTTGCAACCGGCGCCTGCAACAAGAACGTCAATGTCTGTACCCAGCGCCTGGGCTGCCGCCATCGCGTTGAGAGTGGCCGGGCTGAGTGATTCGTTGTCGTGTTCCGCGATTACCAGTGTGCTCATCCGATCACCTTTGCTTCGTTCCTGAGTTTGTCTACCAGCTGGTCGACATCTTCTACCTTGATACCGGCCTTACGCTCTGCCGGTGGCTCTACTTTCACCAACGTCAGGTGCTTGCTCACCTCGACACCGAGGTCACCGGGCGTCAGGACATCAAGCGGCTTCTTTTTTGCCTTCATAATGTTAGGAAGCGAGGCATAGCGTGGCTCGTTGAGACGCAGGTCGGTCGTAATTATTGCCGGCAGGCTGAGGCTGATGGTTTGCAGCCCGCCGTCGATTTCCCGAGTGACTTTGACTCTGTCGCCTTCAACCTCGACAACCGAGGCAAATGTACCCTGTGCCATATTGGCAAGCGCCGCAAGCATCTGTCCCGTCTGGTTGTTATCGCCGTCAATCGATTGCTTTCCGAGGATCACCAGTTGCGGCTCTTCCTTGTCGACGACGCCCTTGAGGAGTTTGGCGACCACCAGAGGTTCAACAGCCCCTTCGGTCTCTACATGAATGCCGCGATCCGCGCCGAGCGCCAGCGCAGTACGGATCTGCTCCTGGCAGGCCTTCTCGCCAATGGAGACGGCAATGACTTCCGTGGCTATGCCGGCCTCTTTCAGCCGTACGGCCTCTTCAACAGCGATTTCACAAAACGGATTGATGGACATCTTGACGTTATTCAGGTCAACGTTTGTCCCATCGGCTTTGGCGCGAACCTTGACGTTGTAGTCAACCACGCGTTTAACAGCGACTAGAACCTTCATGCAGTCTCCATTCGTTTCTTGGTCAGGATAATTGGAGTGACGCGCCCTCTTGCGATCGCCAGATTGCTACGTTACCGGAAGGAGCACAAAATTGGCGTCACATAGTGCCGATATTCTTCGTGTCGGTCAATGTTAGTCGGAAGTGGTGTGCGATGCCCACTCGCGCTCGCCCTGGGGTACAGGTAGCCGCCCAACCCGCGTACACTGCGCCCCGCGGGCGGCCGAATGCCACTAGCAGAGCGGTTGCGCGTCATTCTGGCACTGGGATGGACGAGCATGTCTTTTGGGGCCTGTCCAACGAAGTGCCCTGTTCAGGTGAGAGGGCCCGCGCATGAAGCTAAGCGTCTTTGGCGAAAAATTTTCCGCACGCTCGGGCGTGGTCGATCTCATGCGCGATCTTGGCGATGCGCTGCATGACAATCCGGATATGCTGTTCATGGGGGGTGGCAATCCCGCGCGACTGCCAGCCGTGGAAAGCGTCTACCGCGATCGCTTGCGCGCTCTGCTCGATGACCCCGGGCAGTGGCAGCGCCTGGCTGGCAGCTACCAGTCGCCCGGGGGAGATCGGGGGTTTCGTGAAGCCCTGGCGACCTATCTCCAGCAGCGCTATGGCTGGTCAGTGGGTCCTGACAATATTGCGGTGACCAACGGTAGCCAGTCCGCCTATTTTGTTCTTTACAATCTGTTTGCCGGCCAGATGCCGGATGGCAGTCACCGCAGGATCCATTTGCCGGTATCACCGGAATACATCGGTTACGCGGATGCCGGGATAAGCGACGATTTCTTCTCGGCGACCGCCCCTCGTATTGAGCTGACAGGCGCGCATGAATTCGAGTATCGCCTGGATAAGACCAGCCTCGACATTGATGAAAACGTGGGCGCACTCTGCGTGTCGCGACCGACCAACCCGTCGGGCAATGTACTCGACGCTGAGGAACTCGCCACACTGGAAGCCCTGGCGGCGGCTCGGGACATCCCCCTCATTGTTGATGGCGCCTACGGTGCGCCATTCCCGGATATCACCTTCACCGAATCCGAGCCACGCTGGAACGAGCGGACAATCCTGACGCTGAGTCTCTCGAAGCTCGGACTCCCCGGCCTGCGTACGGGTATTATCGTCGCCCGAGAGGACGTGGTCGCGGCCTTCAACAGCACTAACACCATTATCAACCTGGCCAGCGGCGCTGTGGGGCCAGCACTGGCGGAAAATCTTATCCGCAGCGGAGCACTGCACGCGTTGACCGACACGGCGATAAGGCCTTTCTACCGCGAGCGTATGCAGCATGCTGTCGCCACTGCGCAAAGCGCCTTTGCTGGCCTGCCCTACCGGCTGCATCGACCGCAGGGAGCTTTTTTCCTCTGGTGCTGGTTCGAGGGCCTCCCGATCAGCAGCGCCGACCTGTACGAGCGCCTGAAGCGTGCCGGTGTGCTGGCGATCCCCGGTGAGCGTTTTTTCATTGGCCTCGATCCTGTCTGGACACATACCCATGAATGCATCAGGCTATCCTACGCTCAGGATCCTTCCGTGGTTGAGGCAGGTCTTGCCCTTGTGGCGCGCGAGGTGCGGCACGCTTTCGACGCCGGCTGAAGACTGGTTTTTGACGTTCGCACTCCCTATAATTGTTATTCCAATCAATGATTTAGCCTGGTCAATTGGCGATCAGGCCAACACTGGCCACACTGATGCAAGGAAACATAAATGACGGTTGAGCGAGAGTCGATGGAGTTTGATGTTGTCGTGGTGGGCGCGGGGCCCGCTGGCCTGTCAGCTGCCTGTCGCATCATGCAGCTGGCCCAAGAGCACGAGCGCGAAGTGTCGGTTTGCGTTGTAGAGAAAGGCTCCGAAGTCGGTGCCCATATTCTCTCGGGGGCGGTGCTGGAGCCACATGCTCTGGATGAACTGTTTCCTGATTGGCAGTCAATGAATGCACCTGTTTCCACCAGGGTCAGTGAAGACCATTTCTATTTCTACACCAGCGAAAAGAAAGCGACGCGGCTGCCCGATTTTCTTATCCCCAAGCCCACTCACAACAAAGGAAATTACATTGTCTCCATGGGCAACGTGTGTCGCTGGCTGGCTGAACAGGCCGAGAATCTGGGTGTGGAAGTCTATCCGGGGTTTGCAGCATCGGAAGTCCTGTATCACGAGGACGGCTCGGTCAAAGGTATCGCCACGGGAGATATGGGAATCAGCGCAAGCGGCGAACAAAAAGCGACCTATACGCCAGGCATGGAGCTGCACGCCCGCTATACGCTGTTCGCCGAGGGCTGTCGAGGCCATCTTGGCAAAGAGCTGATCCGTCATTTCGAGCTCGATGCCGGCAAGGATCCACAGCACTACGGTCTGGGCATAAAGGAAATCTGGGAGATTCCGGCAGAGCAGCACCAGGAGGGACTCGTCACCCATGGACTCGGCTGGCCGCTTAAAGAAAGTGGTTCGTCCGGCGGTGCATTCATGTATCACGCAGAGAACAACCAGGTGTACATCGGCTTCATTACAGACCTTAATTACAGCAATCCCCATGTATCACCTTACGACGAATTCCAGCGTTGGAAGCACCACCCGGAAACCGAAAAGTATCTCAAGGGTGGAAGCCGACTTGGCTATGGCGCCCGAGCGATTACCAAGGGCGGATTGAACTCCCTGCCGAGGATGCACTTTCCCGGCGGCCTGCTGATTGGCTGTGATGCCGGCACGCTGAATGCGGTGAAGATCAAGGGCAATCACACGGCGATGAAAAGCGGTCTTCTCGCCGCGGAAGCCGTTGTCGAGGGCCTTCTTCAGGGCGATGCTGCACCGCAGGACCTCACCGCTTTTGCCACGAAACTGGAAGCGTCCTGGTTATACAAGGAGCTGTATACAACGCGCAATTTCTCCGGCTTCATGCACAAGTTCGGCTTCCAGCTGGGGTCCGCCATGGTCTGGATAGACCAGAATATTTTCGGCGGCAGGTTGCCGTTCACGCTGAACGATGCGCTGCCGGACCACGCGGCGCTCAAGCCGGCCGCGGAGTGCCCCAGGATTCACTATCCCAAGCCTGACAATGTGCTCAGTTTCGACAAGCTGTCGTCGGTCTTCCTGTCGAACACCAATCACGAGGAAGACCAGCCCTGCCACCTGACCTTGAAGGATGCGTCAGTCCCGATCCAGCACAATCTGCCGATGTATGACGAGCCAGCGCAGCGTTACTGCCCTGCCGGCGTTTACGAAGTGGTGGAAGGTGCGGATGGCCCCCGCTTCCAGATCAACGCCCAGAACTGTGTGCACTGCAAGACCTGCGACATAAAGGACCCGACACAGAATATTGTTTGGGTGACGCCGGAAGGCTTCGGAGGTCCCAACTATCCGAATATGTGACGATCCGTGGGGCTGATTGAATCAGGTCGTCACAGAGTCGAAGGGCCGAGGGTGTAGCACCATCCGCCGCTGCGTATGACGAGCTCACTGCCGTTATCTTCTGCAGAGTCGACCAGACGATACCAGACACTTCGGCCCAGACTGGCACTGAGGCCGTTGTTGCAGGCAAGCCACGGCACGTCACTGTCCGGTGAAGCGCACAACGGATGTTCCTCGCCTATGATGAGGTCGGGGCCATGTTTACAGGTGGCAACGAGGGTGCCATCCGACCTGCGGGTAATGTCAATCACCCTGAGCGCATGTGACTCAACGCGGATGCGCCATTTCTCTACCGGCGTCACCAGGTAGTAGTGACCGTCTGCCTCCCGCCGGAGGATGCTGCAGAACAGATCGACGATTGCAGTGCGTTTGAAGGTGGCTCCTTCATGCAGCCATTCCCCATCGGCTCTGATTACTATGTCGATATCGCCCGACAAAGGCGGCTCCCATTGATCCAGAGGAGGTGCGCTTCTGCGCCCTGGATCGCCAAGCTGCTTCTCGATACCGTCCAACGCATCTGCCATCCTGCCCTCCTAAAACGGCGATTTCCCCGATAAGGCAACGTCAGCAGGCAAGTGCCTTGAGCAATCTGGCGAGGATACGGGACTCCTGCCTGTCAGTAGACAGTGACTTCCGCTTTGTCCCTCAGGCGCTTCTCGAAATGGCGCTGCACCATGCCGGCATACTCGCTCGCCACGCTATCGGACAGTCTTGCGCGCTGCTCCGTATCCAGGATAGCGAGCTTTCCGGGGCGCACACGCGACAGCTCAACCACATACAGATCGCCATTTCCTGCCCGAGCGGTATCGCGCAGCGGCTTATCCTGTGGGCCGGGCAACGCGAAACCACGCTGACTCACAGCCTGTGGAAGCCTGCCACTGCTGCGGGTGGTTCCGAGCTCTAACTGCCAGTCGTGGTTCAGGTCGTTTGCCACCTGCTCCATGGTCTCCCCTGTTTCGAGCCGTGCAATAATGTCACGGGCTTCCTGCGAAGAGCCATCCCTGGCGCGGTCGGCAGCGATGACCGTCGCGATACGGTCGCGGACCTGCTCGAGTGGCTGTGCTTCCGGGGCACTGTAATTATCAACGTGGACAACAATAAAGCGGTCGGGATCAATTTCCACCACTTCACTGTTATGCCGAAGCTCGAGAACGTCCTCGGAGAAAATGGCAGACTGCAGAGCCTGGTTGCCGAAAATACCTTGCTGATTGCCGCGCCGCACGTTGGTTGACGTCTCAACATCCAGACCCATTTCCTCTGCGGGCCGGGAAAGGTCTTCGGCATTGAACACGAGATCCCGAAGCTGCTCAACTGCCAGCAGCAGGTCTCTGCGCGCATCACCACGTTGAATCTGCTGCTCGAGCTCTGCGCGCAATTCCTCAAACTGAATGCTCTCGCCCGCCCGACGCTCAAGCACCTTGATCAAGTGAATACCAGCATCAGTTTTTACGGGGGCGGAAACCTGCCCGGGCTCGAGTGCAGTAATGGCATCTTCCATGGCCTCGGGGAAGGTGTCTCCCGCGGTAAATCCGAGATCACCGCCGAAATCTGCAGAGCCAACATCGTCGGAGTAGGCCGCTGCCGCCTCATCGAAGGGCATGCCGTCGCTGACGGCCTGCTGAGCGTCTTCGATCCGCTCGAGATAATCAGTCTCCGTCTCGTTGTTGCCCTGCTCCAGAAGAATATGCGCGACCCTGCTCTCGGTCTGGTATTGCGCGTCCTGCTTCGCGAGATCAAAGGCTTCCCGCAGCTGATCTTCGCTCACGGGTTTCTGGAAGGCGTCTGCGGTGAGCTCGATGAAGCTGATATCGACACTCTCCGGGGACATAAACTCGTCGCTGTTGTCAGCGTAATAGGCCTGAATGTCGTCTTCACCGACTTCGTCGATATTGTTGAACCTGTCAAGTGGCAGCATCAGGTAACGAATATCGCGCTGCTCTGCGGTGACCATTGCGCCCGCCCCAAGCTCCGTTGGCGTTGCGAATTCGCTTGCTGATAGACCCGCTCGAAGCTGCGCCAGTAACAGGTCCTCACGCAGGCTGCGTTGAAAGAGCGCCGGTGTATAACCCGCGCTCGCCAGGGTATTCTGGTAGAGGGGCGCAGAAAACTGCCCATCCAGCTGAAACTGCTCCATGCTGGCAATAATGGCGCCGATATCGCTGTCCGACACCACCAGACCCTGTTTTTTTGCCGCCTGAACCAGGAGCTTGCGCTCAATCAGACTGTCGATCGCCTGCGCGGCAAGCCGCTCGTCGTCCAGTAGCGCGGGGTCCGCATCGTCACCCAGCATCGACAGCAACCGGCGTTTTTGCAGGTTCACGGTTTGCTGCACCTCGGCTGGGCTGAGTTCCTCACCGTTGATTTCGGCCACTGCATTCGAGCCGCCCCCGACGAGGAGCGACTCGATGCCAAAAATCGAAAAAGAAATAACGATCAGGCCGATGATGATTTTGGCCAGTGTGCCCTTACTGTTGGCGCGGATGTTTTGCAGCATGAGAGGTAATGTTTTCCGGATTCAGTAGCTGTTAGAGCGTCGAAGGAGCCTGGACAAAAAAAGCGTGCTTTGCCAGCACGCTTTCCCGGAGACTGCCGATGATCACTGTGTATGACTCGTGACGGCGTGGCAAAGGCGCTTGCCGCTCACCCGCTTGTGCGGCGGGCTCAGGAATTGACGGCATCCTTGAGTGCCTTGCCGGCCTTGAAGCCAGGCACATTGGAAGGTGCAATCTGAATCGTTGCGCCGGTTTGCGGATTACGTCCCTCGCGCCCTGCGCGTGCCTTGACAGAGAAGGTGCCGAAGCCAATGAGTGCAACCTGGTCACCCTTCACGAGTGCCTTGGTAATGTTATCGATAACGGCATCGAGTGCGCGGCCAGCGTCCGACTTGTTGATGTCGGCATCCGAGGCAATGGCGTCGATGAGTTCTGATTTGTTCACTATAATCCCCTTTGATTCATATGGTTGTGCAGGCCGCGCCTGCGCTGCTGTGGGAGTGTTTATGTGTACCGCGAGGAGCCACGAACTCTATAACACGGCACACTGACTGGTCAACACAAAGCCCTGCTTAATGTGTGCTTATGCGGCTCTCGTCGGTGTCTGCCGTGGTGTCCTTGCCCGCCTGAACAACCCCTGCGAGATACTCTTTGTCACTTAGCGGTTCCGGCGTCTTTTCGAGCGCGATCGACAGCACTTCATCAATCCATTTGACGGCGATGATCTCAAGATCCTGCTTGATATTCACTGGCACTTCCTTCAGGTCGCGCTCGTTCTCTTTCGGGATGATCACAGTCTTTATGCCACCGCGTCTTGCCGCGAGCAGCTTTTCCTTGAGCCCGCCAATAGGTAATACCTCGCCACGGAGCGTGATTTCCCCGGTCATGGCAACATCAGCACGCACTGCGATGTGCGTGGCGACAGACACCAGTGCCGTGCACATGGCGACACCCGCGCTGGGCCCGTCCTTGGGTGTTGCACCTTCTGGCACGTGTATGTGGATGTCGTGCTGGTCATGATAGTTTGCCGGTATGCCGAGCATCTGTGATCGGCTACGGACCACGGTTCCGGCAGCCTGTATCGATTCCTGCATAACATCGCCAAGGGAGCCCGTCTTCACGTAACGACCCTTGCCGGCCACGGAGGCCGCTTCAATGGTCAGAAGCTCACCGCCAACGGAGGTCCAGGCGAGGCCCGTCACCTGCCCTATCTTGTTTTCTTCTTCGGCGATGCCGTAATTGTACTTGCGCACGCCCAGCAGATCTTCGAGATCGTCCGGCGTGACCGTCTTACCGCTCTCGGCCTCGCTCGTTGTTATGGCCTTGACCATCTTGCGGCAGACCTTCGCTATCTGGCGCTCCAGTGACCGTACGCCCGCCTCTCGCGTGTAGTAGCGGATGATGTCGATGACCGCCTCCCCTGCCAGGGTGACTTCATCGGATTTGAGGCCGTTGAGTCTGGTCTGCTTCGGGATGAGGTAGCGCTGCGCGATGTTGAGTTTCTCATCTTCTGTGTAGCCCGGTATCCGGATAACTTCCATGCGGTCGAGCAGCGGTGTCGGGATGTTCATGGTGTTCGACGTGCAGACAAACATGACATCGGACAGGTCGTAGTCTACTTCGAGGTAGTGATCATTGAAGGCGTGGTTCTGCTCGGGATCCAGGACTTCCAGCATTGCAGACGCGGGGTCACCGCGGTGGTCCATACCCATTTTGTCAACTTCGTCGAGCAGAAACAGCGGATTACGCACACCAGCCTTGGCCATTTTCTGCAGGAGTTTTCCGGGCATCGAACCAATGTAGGTACGACGATGGCCGCGGATTTCCGCCTCGTCCCGCACACCACCCAGTGCCATACGGACAAACTTGCGGTTTGTCGCTCTCGCCAGCGATTCTCCAAGAGACGTCTTGCCTACCCCGGGCGGGCCAACAAGGCATAGCACCGGGCCTTTCAGCTTCCGCACACGTTTCTGTACGGCGAGGTACTCCAGAATGCGTTCCTTGACCTCCTCCAGCCCATAATGATCCTTTTCAAGGATATCGCTGGCTCGCTTGAGGTCATGTTTTACCTTGCTACGCTTGGACCAGGGGACGCTGACCATCCAGTCGATGTAGCTGCGCACCACAGATGCCTCTGCAGACATCGGCGACATCATTTTCAGCTTGCTCAGCTCTCCCATGGCCTTTTCGCGGGCCTCGTCGGGCATTTTTGCTTCCTGAATGCGCGCTTCAAGATCGTCCGCCTCGTTCGGCACATCGTCCATGTCGCCGAGTTCTTTCTGAATAGCCTTCATCTGCTCATTCAGATAGTACTCGCGCTGACTCTTCTCCATCTGCTTCTTGACGCGTCCGCGGATGCGTTTCTCGACCTGGAACAGATCTATTTCCGCTTCCATCAGACCCATGAGATGCTCAAGCCGTTGCTTGACATCGGCAATTTCAAGGATCCGCTGCTTCTCGTCGAGATCGACACCCATATGCGCTGCGATGGTGTCCGCAAGACGGCCGGGGTCATCAATACCAGATAGCGAGGTGAGAACCTCGGCGGGCACTTTCTTGCTCAGGTTGACGTACTTTTCGAACTGGCTCGCGGTGGATCGCAGGAGTGCCTCGCCCTCGGCGCCTGTGGGTTCGTCACTCTCTATTTCGCGCACGCCGGCGACGGCAAACGGACCGTCGTCATTGATGAAATCGACCGCTGCACGATAGCCGCCCTCGACCAGCACCTTGATAGTTCCGTCCGGGAGCTTCAGAAGCTGCAGAATACTCGAGACAGTGCCGACCTGATAGATGTCATCAACCCCGGGGTTATCCTCCGAGGCGTTGCGCTGGGCAACCAGCAACACTTGCTTGTCGCTCGCCATCGCTTCCTCGAGCGCGTCGATGGACTTTTCGCGACCCACGAACAGTGGCAGGACCATATGTGGATATACAACCACATCGCGCAGTGGAAGTAACGGCAGTTCAATTACGGTGGTGTCACCCATAGATGTCTCCGGGACTGTCAGCATTACTACTGAGATGGGGCCACGTTGTAAGAAAACAAGATGACCGGGGTTGTATTCGATGACGCCGCCGGGCGGCGACGTCAGTCGTCTGTCGACGCCGCCCTGGCGGGCTCGCTGTTCTGGTACACCAGAAGTGGCTCTGAGTGACCGAGAATGACGGATTCGTCAATCACAACCTTGGCAACATCGTCACGCGAAGGGATGTTGTACATTGAGTCCAGCAATACGCCTTCGAGGATTGATCGCAGACCTCGAGCCCCCGTCTTGCGCTCCATCGCACGTTCGGCGATCGCGCGCAGACCATCTTCCCGGAAATCAACCTCAACACCTTCCATTTCAAAAAGCTTGCTGTACTGCCGGGTAAGAGAATTCTTGGGCTCGGTCAGGATCTGCATGAGTGCAGTAACGTCCAGTTCCTCAAGCGTTGCGATTACCGGTAAGCGCCCGACAAACTCAGGAATCAGGCCGTACTGCACGAGGTCATCGGGCTCGAGCTCAAACAATAGTTCACCCACATTGCGGGCGTTGTCTTTGCTTTTGACTTCGGCGCCAAAGCCGATACCGCCCTTTTCCGATCGGTTGCGGATAACTTTGTCCAGGCCCGCGAACGCACCGCCACAGATGAACAGGATGTTGGCAGTGTCGACCTGCAGAAACTCCTGCTGCGGGTGCTTACGACCGCCCTGGGGTGGTACCGATGCGACGGTTCCCTCGATCAGCTTCAGCAGGGCCTGCTGCACGCCTTCGCCAGACACGTCGCGCGTTATCGAGGGATTGTCGGATTTGCGTGAAATCTTGTCGATCTCATCGATGTAGACAATACCGACCTGGGCTTTTTCGACGTCGTAGTCGCATTTCTGCAGAAGCTTCTGAATGATGTTCTCGACATCCTCGCCGACGTACCCGGCCTCGGTTAACGTCGTTGCATCAGCTATTGTGAATGGCACATCAAGTAGCCGCGCCAGCGTCTCGGCAAGCAGAGTCTTGCCCGAGCCGGTTGGACCAACGAGCAATATATTGCTCTTGCCCAGTTCGACGTCCTCACCGCGGGACGTACCGTAACGCAAGCGCTTGTAGTGGTTGTAGACCGCGACGGACAGCACTTTCTTGGCGCGCTGCTGGCCGATGACATATTCGTCCAGGATGGCATTGATTTCCCGCGGTACAGGCAGCCGGTCCTGCTTGTCATCAGCATTCGCCTCCTGTACTTCCTCACGGATGATGTCGTTGCAAAGATCAACGCACTCGTCACAAATAAATACTGACGGGCCCGCGATCAGCTTGCGCACTTCATGCTGGCTCTTGCCACAGAAAGAGCAATACAGGAGTTTTCCGCTGTCGTCCCCGGATCCGGAGGATTCCTTACTCATTTATCCGCCTATTACCACGTGCTGGATGTGTCTCTTGACGCCCTAGGTTGAAGTTTTTCAACGGGCTTTGCAAGTGCAAGCGCTCAGACCTTGGCCGCTTCCCGCGAGCTGACGACTGAATCTACCAGGCCGTAATCGCGGCTTTCCTCGGCACTCATGAAGCGATCACGCTCGGTATCACGCTGAATGACTTCCAGCGGTTGTCCGGTGTGATCGGCCATCAGGCGATTCAGCCGCTCACGGATATACAGGATTTCGCGTGCGTGGATCTCGATGTCACTGGCCTGGCCCTGGGCGCCGCCCATGGGCTGGTGGATCATTGTGCGCGCGTTGGGCAGGATAAATCGCTTGCCCTTGGCACCACCCCCGAGCAGAAAAGCGCCCATGGACGCAGCCTGACCGATGCACATGGTGCTGACATCCGGCTTTATGAACTGCATGGTGTCGTAAACGGAAAGCCCGGCTGTCACTGACCCTCCCGGAGAATTGATGTAAAGATGGACATCTTTATCCGGATTTTCAGATTCCAGAAAAAGAAGCTGCGCGACGATGAGATTGGCCATATGATCGTCCACAGCGCCAACGAGGAAAATCACGCGCTCCTTGAGGAGGCGAGAATAAATGTCATAGGAACGTTCACCGCGAGCGGTCTGCTCCACGACCATGGGAATCAAGCCAATGTTGGATATTGTGTCCACTGTTGCGCCCGCTTGTTGCGATGTTTGTTGCGATATTTGTTGCGATGTTTGTTGCGATATTTGTTGCGACGTTTGTTGCGACATGTTGACGTGTCCTTGACGGGCCAGCGCTGTACTCTGGCCGGGTTGAATAGTCCTCTCGGTCAGGCGTTGGCCTGCTGCCCCTGACTGATGGCTTCCTGGTATGTGCAGGGCTGCTCTGTCACTGTCGCCTGCTCAAGCAGTTTTTCGACTACCTGATCTTCCAGAACTTTTGATTCTACGTTCGCCAGTTGCTCCTGGTTCGCGTAATACCAATTAATCACTTCTTCCGGATCCTGGTACGTCGATGCCATTTCCTCAATTTCCTGGCGAACGCGCTCCGCGTCAGCCTTAATGTCCAGCTTATTGATCAATTCCGACAACAGCAGCCCAAGCTTGACCCGCCGTTCTGCGCGCTCGCTGAACATGTCATCGGGCAGCAGTGACTCCAGATCGAGATCCTGCCTCGCCCCGCCGCCAAACTGCTGGAACATCTGCTGGCGTAGTGTGCCGACTTCCTGCTTGATCAGCGCCCTCGGGATATCGAGGTCTGTGTGGGCGTCCAGCAGCGCATCCATTACCTGCTGCTTCACCTTTGCTTCAACCGCGTTTCGCAACTCGCGCCGCATGTTGTCAGCGACTTCCTGGCGGAACGCGGATTCGTCGGCACTCTCGACGCCGTAACTGGCGAACAGCTTCTCATCCAGTGGCGCCGGCTCCAGCGCTTTGATTTCCTTGACGGAAACTTTGAACTCCACGGCGGCGCCCTTGAGCTCCTCAGCGTGATAGTCCTCCGGGAAAGTCAGTGACAGCGTTTTTTCGTCACCTGCCTGCATACCGACGATGCCGTCTTCGAAGCCGGGAATCATGCGGCCCGACCCAAGTTCGAGTTCGGCATCGGTAGCGCTGCCACCCTCAAACTCCTCGCCGTCACGGGTGCCCGTGTAGTCGATGACCACCTTGTCCTCTGTCTCCGCGGCACGGTGGACGATTTCCCAGGTGCCCTGCTGCTTTCGAAATATATCGATAATGGTGTCAACATCGTCATCGGAGACATCCGCGGCTGGCTTTTCGACCGCAAAGCCATCGACGTCTTTTACTTTGATGTCGGGAAAGACCTCAAACGTTGCGACATACTCAAGGTCGCGACCGGCTTCGATACTGCGCGCTTCTATGGCCGGCTGGCCCGCCGGACGCAGATTCTCCTGAACAACGGCATCCTGGAATGTCTGGCTCATCACTTCGCCCAGCACTTCCTGGCGAACGCCTTGACCGAAGCGCTGACGCATCACTTTCAGCGGCACCCTGCCAGGTCTGAAGCCGGGCAGCCGCACGTTCTTGACCGCCTTTTTGAGACGATTGTCAACCTCGGCGTCCACGCGCTCTGCCGGTACGCCCACGGTCAGACGGCGCTCAAGGCCCGACGTCGTTTCTATAGAGACCTGCATCGTGTTTCCTCACGTAAACAGCGCAGATCGCCCCGGATCTGCGCGCTGTCATTTGAGCCGCAGTTATCGCGGCCTGCTACTGATAATGGTGCGGAAGGAGAGACTCGAACTCTCACGCCTTGCGGCACTGGAACCTAAATCCAGCGCGTCTACCAATTCCGCCACTCCCGCATGATCGGCCAGACCCGTCTGCACGATGCCCTGTCTATCACAGGCACCGGGGCTGCAACCCCGGTGCGGTTTGTGTTCAGACAAAGCTGGAGTGCGGTCTGGCGGGCGCTTTTCAAGGGCGTGAATGGTGCCATAAGGCCGGTTTTCATTCAACCGGATTTTCGCCGGGTTGTGAGTCCTCAATCGTTCAGGCACGCAGGGTCGAACGCGAAGTCTCCCTGCAGCCAGGACACGACCTCCCGCGCGGCGGGGGTGGCCAGCGTGCGGTATTCCTGCAGCAATGCCGCGCCATAGCTGTCGAGCAATTGTTCGCGGCTGAGCTCGCGAAACAGGGGCGCATCTCTCTGCAGGCAGACATGCGTGGCCTCACCGAGAGTTTCAGACAGCCAGCCATGCGTATCGAGCGAGGGATCGTACAGATGTGCCAATCCAGCGAGAGCAGGCAGCGTCAGCCATGGCTGGTTCATGCCGTTGCACAGATGTCCGCGGCTGACACCCGGCAGGTAGCCCGCGTCCCGCGCGGGCGGCGGGTCCAGGTAAAGATGATGGGATCGTACCGCGCCGTCGTTGACCGGGTAATTGTCCCATAGCGTCACGGGGCGGCGAAATTCAGTATTGATAGCGATGAGGTCAGAGGCCTGCAGCGTTTCGGCGCAGACTTTGTCACCCGTCCAGAATATGTCGACAGATGCGGGTAATGCAGACCCGAGGTCACTCCAGTACCCCTCAGGACGGATGCCGAATACGCGTTCGAGCACAGCATCGTAGGAATAGTAGGTCGGGCAGACTACCAGCCGCTCGGCGCAGCTCCAGTGCAGGCAGTCGTTGATGATTTCCGCCTGGCGTGCCGCGAGATCAGCCTGCTCGCCTGGCATATCGTCAAACAGAATAGCGAGCAGTGGCGCTTCCAGCGCATTGAGCCGCTCGACCTTGTCGCGCAGGCGTCCCCGCTGTTCCTGGCCGTAATCCGCATAGAGAGAAAAAGGCGACAAGCCGATGCCAAACATAACGCCCGCCTGCCGGTAGTGCACAGCAAGATCACGCAGTGCGCTCCACTCACGGTCTGGCCAGTGCCCGGTCCACGCGCGGCGGAGATACGGATCTGCCTTGGGGGCATAGAGATAACAATTCAGCCCGAGATCGGCCAGCCACCGAGCGTAACGCGCCCTGACGTCAACAGGCCATGAGCTTCCGTAGAAACCTTCTATTACACCCCGCAGCGGTGCCGGTCCCGGTGTTCTCTTCATCCTTTGATGTCCGACTATTTATTCATGATAGCGCTATCATTGACATTTTTTATAACTATTGATGCTACCTTTTTGGCGTGAAACGTATGGAAAATTACCGGGATTGAGCGATACTTGGAGTGTGGCCTTAATCCTTTTTGGAATTATTGCCACCAGAGTCCACCCAATGGCTCTGCGAAGGGAGAAATTCCTTTATGTTTCACTCCTAATGGTCTTGTTGGGCTCCTTTTTGGAGCCCATTTTTTTGAAATAAAAATATGAATATCATGTGGTTACAGGCCATTCTTCTAGCAGATTATTTGAAATACTACATGGTATGCGTCGGCTTCTCCGACTTCAGCGCGCCAGCCAGGTGCTCTTCAATCTTGGCGTTTGCCGCCGCGTCCTGCTCGGAAAACTGAACACCGATACCGGCTGTTCGATTGCCCTGGGCACCGCGCGGCGTTACCCAGACAACGCGACCGGCGATAGGGATTTTTTCCGGCTCCTCCATCAGGGTGAGCAGCATGAACACTTCATCGCCGATGTCGTAGCTCTTGTTGGTGGGGACAAACAAGCCACCGTTCTTGACGAATGGCATATAGGCGGAATAAAGCACTGCCTTGTCCTTGATGGTCAGTGACAGGATACCCTGACGACTGTTATGTGCTTCGCTCACGTCAATTGCCACCTGTCAATTTATCTGCTTTCAGTCTACCACCCCGATGTACCTGTCCCCAAAATATCAGTCAACTCACACGCCAGTGAAGCGCCCAGCAAGTCCTTCTGCGGGGTTGCCCCCCCCGCTATCGCGCGCTGCAGATCGCGCAGACGGCTCTCCAGTGCGAACAGCGAGTGTGCTTTCTGTTCGCGTAATTTCTCACTCGACAGTTCCCGAAGATGGTGATGCAGCCGGGCAAGCAGGTCGCTCACTGCCGCCTCGGCGTCCATACTACTCAGCATGGAAGCAACTTCTGTCTGGTCTCCTTTGCCGGCAAACACTCCGGACATCTGCCTGTGCTGCGCTTCAGCTGCTTGCAATGCCCCGTCATCCGTCAGCAGGCGATCTGCAGGCAAGGGCCTGCCTTTGGCGGCTACCAGGGCGCGTTGTGCGAGTTCCTCGTCGCCACTGAGTATTGCCAGCCAGGAGAGCGCGTCGTCGAAGGACGGCGTAGGCAGTCGCACGTGCTGACAGCGAGAGCGTATTGTCGCTGGAACGCCGGCGGGCGAGCGAGTGACCAGCAGGATGAGCGTGTCCATCGCCGGCTCTTCCAGGCATTTCAGGAAGGCGTTGGCGGCCGCCAGAGTCATGCCATCGGCGGGATGAATGACCACTATCTTGAACTGTCCAAGCGCGCTCGTCTGTGCGCTGAACCGTATAACGTCGCGTATCTGGTCGATGCCCACGCCCCTGGCCTTGCCAATAGGCGCCACCCATCGCCAGTCGCTGTGACCTTCACTCTGGCTGAGTACGCAGTTCTTGCACTGCCCGCAATTGCTCCCCTGAACTGGCGTCTTGCAGAGCAGGTAGCGAGACAGTGCCGTGGCAAAGCGACGTCTGCCACACCCCTCCTCTCCGCTGATAAGCAGGGCGTGAGGCAGGCGATTTTTTTCTGCCAGTCCGATCAGGTTTTCCCAGGTATCGCGCTGCCAGGGCAATGGCGTGCTGATCGCATCGCGCGCCGGCATATCATCGGTGCTCATACCCTGCTCTCCTCCCGCCAGCAGCGCACCAGATCCTGCCCGACCTCCTCGAGCTGTGACATGACCGCTTCGAGCGGCTGTGAGGCATCGACGAGCCGGTAGCGCCCCGAGCTTTCCCGGGCAAGGCGGAGATAGGTATCGCGTACACGTTGAAAGAAGGCGCTCTTCTCGCGCTCGAAACGGTCGAGCTCGCCGCGACCGTGCGCGCGCTCCATACCCATTTCTACCGGGGCGTCCAGCAGCAGCGTGCAGTCCGGATGCAGATCACCCTGCACCAGCTGCTCAAGCTGCTGCACCCACCGCATGGGTAACTCGCGTCCGCCAGCCTGGTAAGCATAGGATGCGTCGGTAAAGCGATCACAGAGCACCCAGGTACCTTTTTCCAGAGTGGGACAGATTTTTTCTTTTATGTGCTGGGACCGGGCAGCGAACATGAGCAGTAGCTCCGCCAGCGGGTCCACCGGCGAGTTCCGCACAGACAGCAGCACCTGACGGATCTCTTCCCCGAGCATCGTCCCTCCGGGTTCGCGCGTGGTCTCGACCGGCACACCTGCCGCACCCAGGTAGCGCTGCAGATACGCCAGCGCGGTGGACTTCCCTACTCCCTCGCCCCCCTCAAAGGTAATAAACAGGCCCCGTGTTGTCATATCATCCCCGTGGCGGCTGTGAGCGGTAGTCAGGGCGTCGCTGCAGCTGGTATTCCTGCACCGCGCGCTGGTGGGCTTCGAGCGTATCGCTGAAAACATGCGTGCCGTCGCCGCGGGCAACGAAGTACAAAGCGCTACCCTCTTGTGGATTCAGTGCTGCATGCAGTGCAGATATGCCCGGCAGCGCAATGGGCGTTGGCGGCAGGCCACTGTGACGATAGCTATTGTAGGAATTGTCTGCATCCTGAAGATGCGCTTTGGTGAGATTGCCATCGAATCTGGCACCGAGTCCATAGATAACCGTCGGGTCGGTCTGCAGGCGCATGCCGCGCTGCAGTCGCCGGACAAATACGCCGGCTACCGCTCGGCGCTCCTGCGCTACCCCGGTCTCGCGTTCGACGATAGAGGCCATGATCAATGCATCGTAAGGTTCACTGTAGGGTAGCGCCGTGCTGCGCTCGCTCCAGAGCCGGTTGAGCGCCACCATCAGATCGTCGTGGGCACGGCGCAGGATTTCCCAGTCTGTCGTGCCGCGTTCGTAGCGATACGTTTCCGGGAGGAACAATCCTTCGGCGGACAGTCTGCCATCGGCAAGCGCCAGCAGGCGGCTATCTTCAGATCCGGATAGGATGCTTTCAAGGCCAGGTGCATCCCGCATGATGGCCAGTGCACGCTCGAGAGTAATGCCCTCCGGCAAAGTGACGGTGTAGGAAATCACATTGCCGCGGCCAATATGTGCCAGTACCTGCGGCGTCGTCAGGTTGCCTTCCAGTCGATACTCACCGCTTTGCAGGCGAGCATCCAGCCCGGTAAGGCGCCCATACCAGTTCAGCATCAGCCTGCTGCGGATGATGCGGTCTGCGGCCAGACGGTGAGAAAGCGATGAGAGCGTATCCCCCGGCGCCACTTCTAGGTAGTAGCCATTGGCCGGCATTGCGACGGGTCGTTGCCATTGTATCCACGCGGCATAGCCGGCAACGCCCAGTAAAAGGGCCGCGGTGATGGCGGCCACGATCAGGCGACGCATGTCAGTAAACGCTCCCGATACAGCGCCTGCAGGCGCTCGACTATGACGTGACGGCGCCAGCGACGATTGCCATAGGCGCCAATGGGCTGGTAGCCGCGCAGGCTGTTACAGTAAAAAACCTCATCGGCGGACGCGACATCGGCCTCGGTCATCGCCACCTCGAGGCAGTCAAATCCCAGTTCAGGAGCGAGTTCATCCAGCACAAGACGTCTCCGCGTGCCTGAAATGCCGCAGTCGGCGAGCGTGGGCGTCAGCAGCTGGTTTCCGATGACCAGGAAAATGTTGCCGCTGATGACGGATATGACGCTGCGAGCCGTGTCCGTCATCAGCATTTCGTCCAGCCCTTTCTGCTGCCGCTCTCTCGCTGCCAGCACTTGTTCAAGGCGGTTGAGATGTTTGATGCCGGCCAGTAGAGGTTGTCTTGCCAGCGTGATGCTGCAGAGCCCGACATTGGCGGGTGGTAACGCGAGCTGACCGACACTGTCTGTTGTCGATATTTGTACGATGCAGTTCGGTTGTGCCGGGTCGGGTGGCGTGTAGCCTCGAGCTGCGGGCCCCCGCGTGACCGCCAGGCGCAGGATGCCGGTGGGGCGATGGTGATACAGGGCCTTGTCGATGTAATTCCGTACAGGGCAGTGTGCCTCAGGATGGAACCCTAAGGTCAGCAAGCCCTGCTGCAGGCGCTCCAGATGATAGCCAAGCCAGGGAACATGTCCGTTAAGGACCGGCATTGTCTCGAACAGGCCATCACCATAATCCAGACCGCGATCCGGGAGCGGCAACATCCCCGCAGATTCGCCGTTGATCCATATCTGCGGAGCCGCGGACAAGCCGGGCACCCGCTTAGCTCAACCGACTGAAGACGAGTGAGCCATTGGTGCCGCCGAAACCGAAGGAGTTTGACAGGGCGTGCCTGATAGGGCGTTGCTGCGCCGTGTTGGGCACAAAATTCAGGCGACAGCCCTCGTCGGGGTTGTCGAGATTGATGGTCGGGGGTGCGACCTGGTCGCGCAATGCCAGAATCGTGTAGATGGCCTCTACTGCACCCGCCGCGCCGAGCAGGTGACCGATCATCGATTTGGTGGAGCTCACGGCGACGGCCTCCGCGGCGCTGCCCAGAACCGACTCAATTGCGCGGCTTTCGGCGAGATCGCCGGCCTGGGTGGATGTGCCGTGGGCATTGATGTAATCGATGGCGTCCGGTGCCAGCCCCGCGTCGCCAAGGGCATTCGCCATGGCGCGGGCTGCACCGCTCCCGTCCTCGGGTGGCAGGGTCATGTGATAGGCGTCGCCACTCATGCCGAATCCGCTGACCTCGGCATACATGTGGGCGCCTCTCGCTTTTGCGAATTCGTATTCCTCAAGCATAAGGACGCCGGCGCCATCGCCGAGCACAAACCCATCCCTCTCACGATCCCAGGGCCGGGAGGCTGCCGCAGGATCATCGTTGCGCGTCGACAGTGCCCGTGCTGCTGCGAAGCCACCAAGACCGACTGGTGTGGTTGCCATTTCTGCACCACCCACCAGCATCACGTCGGCATCGCCCAGCGCGATCAGTCGCGCACCAAGGCCAATGTTGTGCGTACCGGTTGTGCAGGCAGTCACGATCGCAAGATTCGGTCCCTGCATCCCGTACTTCACAGACAGGTTGCCGCTGATCATGTTGATGATCGAGCCAGGCACGAAGAAAGGAGAAATCTTGCGTGGGCCGGATGTTTTTACAATTTCCGTGTTTTTTTCGATCTGGCCGATACCGCCGATACCGGACCCGATCGCGCACCCGACGCGCGCGGCGTTGACATCGGTAATTTCGAGGCCGCTGTCCTGCATGGCCTGGATGCCCGCCGCCATACCGTATTGCACAAACACGTCCAGCGTCCGCGCTTCTTTTGAGGAAAGATAGGGTGAGACGTCAAAGTTGCGCACGCTCGCGCTGAACCGGGTGCTGTAGGCGCTGACATCGAAAGCTGTGATGTCAGCCGCACCGCTGCGCCCTTCGAGAATGCTGTCCCAGCTATCCTTGACCGTGTGCCCGACTGATGTCACCGCACCCATGCCAGTCACGACGACTCTTCTGCCAATCACAGGTTCGCTCCTTTCCCGGTGGCGTCTCTAACCCGATATGAAGCACAAATCGCCCTGTCATAAAAAAAGCCGCCTCGTAAATCAGAGGCGGCCTTCCAGCGGGCGCTCACATCACTCAGGCGAGATTGGCGTTGATGTAGTCGATGGCGAGCTTGACCGTGGTGATCTTCTCGGCTTCTTCATCCGGGATTTCGGTCTCGAACTCTTCCTCGAGTGCCATGACCAGCTCAACCGTGTCGAGAGAGTCTGCGCCGAGATCTTCAACGAAAGAGGCTTCTGTCTGCACTTCATCCTCTTTGACGCCAAGCTGCTCAGCGACGATTTTTTTCACGCGTTCTTCGATGCTGCTCATGATCGTAGATTACTCCTGCTTCTGTTGGGAACCCAAACCTCACCCGGTTCGAGCCTCGATTTTACAATTTTTTTTCGGGTAGTAGTACTACTTTTCAGATCGTGCCTGTCACGACATATACATGCCGCCGTTGATATGAATTGTCTCGCCCGTGATGTAGGACGCCGCGTCGCTGCAGAGAAAACCCACCAGCGCGGCGATTTCATCCGGTGCTCCGAGTCGACCCAATGGAATCTGAGCGAGCATTGCCTCTCTTTGCGCATCGGTCAGCTCGCGGGTCATGTCGGTATCGATAAATCCGGGGGCGACGCAGTTGACGGTTATACTCCTGCCACCGAGTTCTCTCGCCAGTGCACGACTGAAACCGCCGGCCCCTGCCTTGCTCGCAGCGTAATTGCTCTGCCCTGCGTTACCCATGGCGCCGACGACCGATGTCACATTGATTATCCTTCCCCAGCGTGCTTTGGTCATGCCCTTCATGCACGCCTTGCTGACCCGATACAGCGCACTGAGGTTAGTGCTGATCACGTCGTCCCACTCGTCAGACTTCATTCGCATCAACAGATTATCACGTGTAATGCCGGCATTGTTGACCAGCACCAGCGGCGCACCCTGCTCTGCTGTTACCCGGGAAACAAGCGCACTGACTGCCTCGGCATCGGTAACGTCGAGCGCCATGCCGATCCCGGCAGTTTTTGCCGACCCCAGAAATTCTGTGATCGCCGCTGCTCCTTTTTCAGATGTCGCAGTGCCAACGACCGTGTGTCCGATTGCGGCAAGGTGTTCTGCGATTGCGCGGCCGATACCGCGGGTGGCGCCGGTGACGAGGCCAACTTTAGGTGAAGTATCTGCGTCGGTCATTTCAAACTCCCGAATGCGTGTTGTTTTTATCGATCAGCGACTGGATACGCTCGGTGGACTCCAGTGGGAAGCTGGCTATGGTCTTGTCGATACGCCGGTTCAAGCCGCATAGTACGCTGCCCGGGCCGCACTCGGCGAATTGCGTCATGCCCGAATCCACCAGTGCTCGCACGCAATCTGTCCACATGACCGGAGACGCAATCTGTGTGGTGAGCAGTTCGCGAATACGGTCGGGGCTCTTTTCGCTCTGGGCGTGCACGTTATGAATAACAGGAATAGTCGGCGCCGTAATGGACATGTCCGCGAGGATCTCGGCCAGCTTCTCTCCCGCCGGCTGCATCAGCGTGGTGTGGAACGGTGCGCTGACAGGCAGCGGGATAACCCGTTTCGCGCCTGCGGATTTCAGAGACTCTGCAGCGGCCTCCACCGCGTTGGCGTGTCCGGCAATGACGACCTGGCCGGGTGCATTGAAGTTCACCGGCGCAACCACCTGGGCGTGAGCCGCGGCGGTTTCTTCGCAGATGCGCCGAATATCGGCATCTTCTACTCCAAGAACCGCTGCCATGGCGCCCTCGCCTACCGGCACAGCGCATTGCATCAGTCGACCTCGCTCACGGACAAGACGCAAAGCATCCGCAAACTCCAGGCTGCCGGCACAGGTCAGTGCAGAGAACTCACCCAGACTATGACCCGCCATCATGGCTGGCGACTCACCGCCCCGGGCATGCCACAGGCGCCAGATCGCAACGCTGCTGGCAAGAAGCACCGGCTGTGTGTTTTCCGTCAGATTGAGTTCAGCCTGGTCTCCCTCCGCAATCAGCGCCCAGACATCGTAACCCAGGGCCTGCGAGGCCTCCTGGAAAGTGGCTCTGACCTCGGCGCTCAGCGCGTAGGCGGCAGCCAGCATTCCGATCTTTTGCGATCCCTGCCCGGGAAAAACAAAGGCGAGAGAGTCGTACGCCATACGCCGATTCCTTTCTTATGATGTCTTTTATCGTCCTACCAAAAAAAAACCACCGGTGAGCCTTTTCCAAGCCTGGCGGTGGTTTGCTGATCCCTCAGACTGCTCCGGCGAGGGAGCAGTCCAGCAAGGAATCAATCTTCGCTGCCGGTGTCGACAACCTTCTTGCCACGGTAGAATCCGTCCGCTGTCACGTGGTGCCTGCGGTGGCTCTCTCCAGATACCGGATCGATGCTCAGTGTGCTACCGGTCAGACTATCGTGCGATCGACGCATACCGCGCCGCGAGCGCGTCTTTTTGTTCTGCTGTACTGCCATGGTCTTCTCCTGCCTGGATTAATGATCAAGATCGCGCTTCAGTTGCGCCAATATGTCGAACGGGCCATCTGTCTCGGCTTTTTGCGCCGGCTCGTCATCGGCAGCTACCGTGGCTGCAAATTCAGCCCCTGCCAGTTGTTCAATACACTTCTTGTCCTCGTGATAGCTATAGACCGGCATTGCCAGCACCAGTTCATCTTCTACCACGGCCCATAAATCAATTTCTTGCGCGGCCAGCACCGGTTCGAGCCCTTCTGGCAACTCGGCAGCTTGCTCGTCTGTTCTGACAACCGCCAACCTGCTGTTCGCCACCAGGGGCCTCTGGAATATCTCCAGGCAACGCTGACAGCGTACGCTCACTCTTGCGTCCACATCGACGGCCAGCACTGTCCTGCCCTCTTCGTCGAGGTCGCAGCTGATCATCGCCTGAATGCTCCCTTCATCACCGGCGAGCAGGCCCCGCAATCGATGGAGATCTGCAGGCGCGAGGCTGCCTTCAAAGTGCGCCTTGTGCATGGCTTGTTTGCGCAAATCCATCGTGCGCGGAAGGGGGGTCACCGACATAGCCGCGCACTATAGGGGCAGTCCCTGCCTTTGTCAAAAAAAAACGAGGTAATACAAGCAGTTCAGTCCACGCTCTGCGTGGACTGCAAAACCCCAGCTACGTGGATCGCAAAACCCCAGGTCTGCTATCGCTGTGGTGCCCGATCCAGCAGGGCTGCGAGGTCATCGTCAAGGGCTGCGGCAAGGTCGTACGCATTATCGCCAAGGCGAAAACGCAGCCGCTCTGCGTGCAGGAACAGGCGCTGCAGACCGAGAGCCCGGGTCAGCGCTGCGCTCTCTTCATTCTGGTATTTCTCATCACCGAGTAGCGGAAAGCCGGCATGCCTGGCGTGTATGCGGATCTGGTGAGTGCGACCGGTTATCGGGCTGGCTCGAAGCAGTGTCGCATTGCCGACATAGCGCACCACTGAAAACGCGGTCAGCGATGGCTTGCCGCCCTTGGCGACCCGCACCATTCGCTCACCCGACTGCAGCGTGTTCTTCTCCAGTGGCGCCTCAATGCGCGTCAGGTGTTTTGGCCAGTGACCGACGGCCAGCGCAAGGTAGTCCTTGGTGATGCCCCCATCGCGAAGCAGGCCATGCAGTTCCCGCAAAGCGGCAGGCTGCCGGGAAACCAGGATGAGCCCGGACGTATCGCGATCAAGGCGATGAACCAGTTCAAGGTGGCGTTCCTCAGGATAGATCTGCCTCAGGCACTCAATAAGACCAAAATCTAGCCCGCTACCGCCATGTACCGCCAGACCGGACGGCTTATTGATAACAAGAAGCCGATCATCTCTCCTGACAATTCGGCCGGCCAGGCGTTCCGACCAGTAGTATGGGACTACGGTCGCTTCTTTACGGCCTGCCTGATGCAGGGGTGGAAGCCTGACCACGTCACCGATCACGAGGCGATAGTCGGCTCGCACGCGCCCCTTGTTGACCCGGATTTCACCTTTGCGCAGGGCCCGGTAGAGGCGTGTCTTGGGCACGCTGTGCATTTCCCTGATGAGAAAATTATCCAGCCGTTGGCCATCGCTGCGCTCGTCGACGGTGCAGTGACGTACCCGGGGCCCATCACTGGCGGGGCTTTCGGTCAAAACTCTTACCTCTTATATTTGAGTGCATCGGGGTTTGCTGTTATTCTCAGCGCCTGACATCGGCGCGTCACTGTAAACATCACTGATCAGCCGGACAACCCGTCATTGCATGTATGCACAAACACCTTGTGCTGTGCCGACGGACGCTGCCGATGCGAAGCACCTGGCCCTGGTCCAGGGTTGGCCGGGGACGGTGAGATTCGAGACTTTACCGCTTCCCTCCCCCGCCTAGATACCCCGGAGAGCGCACGGGATTTAAAAAATTTACAGGTAGGCCGGAATTACGCAGACATGATCACCAGGGTTCCGCAGGTCGTCGCGGGAACCTGGGATGGCCATCGGTATATGATAACGCAGGGAGGCCCAAGGGCACTCACTGCGCGAAAATACACAGCAGTTTTTGCACAATTGTAGTGAGGGCGCCGCGGAACGGCGTCGGATAAGCAGTAGATTATCGAAGGGGAGCATGCGGCATGACGTAGTGCTTCTCTGTTTGCAGAACTGGTCCTGGCTTTCCGGCTCACCTGAAAACATGGTGAGTCACTCTATGAAGAAAATGCTTATCAATGCCACGCAGCCTGAAGAAATGCGCGTTGCACTCGTGGACGGTCAGCGGCTTTACGATCTGGATATCGAAAACCGCACCCGTCTGCAAAAAAAATCCAACATCTATATCGGCAAAATCACCCGCGTGGAACCCAGCCTGGAGGCCGCCTTCGTCGACTTCGGCGCTGAGCGTCACGGGTTTCTACCCCTGAAGGAAATCGCCAGGGAGTACTTTTACCGCAGCCCCGGCGATAGCGACGGCCGTGCGAAGATCCGCGATGTCGTCAAGGAAGGCACCAAAGTTGTCGTTCAGGTCGACAAGGAAGAGCGCGGCAGCAAGGGAGCGGCACTGACAACGTTCATCAGTCTCGCCGGTCGCTACATGGTGCTGATGCCCAACAACCCGCGCGCCGGCGGTATATCCCGCCGTATTGAAGGCGAAGACCGGGCTGAGTTGCGAGAGGCATTGAGCGTTCTCGACATACCCGAGGG
The DNA here is from genome assembly GCA_046260765.1 of Chromatocurvus sp. Taxonomy (GTDB): domain Bacteria; phylum Pseudomonadota; class Gammaproteobacteria; order Pseudomonadales; family Halieaceae; genus Chromatocurvus. Next base: position 2,678 of record JBHEOO010000020.1, on the reverse strand, counting down.
CATGGGCGTGATCATCCGCACCGCCGGCGTCGGTCGCAGCCCGGAAGAACTGCAGTGGGACCTCAGCTACCTCCTGCAGTTGTGGACCGCGATCGGTGACGCCGGCAAAGAGCACAGCGATCCCGTACTACTATATCAGGAGAGCAACGTCATTATTCGCGCGGTACGCGATTACCTGCGTGACGATGTCGATCAGGTGCTCATTGATGCGCCCGAGGCCTTCAAGCAGGCTACCGACTTCGTCAGCATGGTGATGCCGAAATACGCCAACCGCCTCAAGATGTATGAAGATAACATTCCGCTGTTCAATCGCTTCCAGATTGAAAGCCAGATAGAGACTGCGTTCCAGCGAGAAGTGCGATTACCATCCGGCGGCTCTATCGTGATTGACCCGACCGAGGCGCTGGTGTCCATAGACATCAACTCTTCCCGGGCCACCAAGGGCAGCAACATCGAAGATACGGCGCTGCAGACCAACCTCGAGGCAGCAGACGAAATCGCCCGGCAACTGCGTCTGCGGGATATGGGCGGACTCGTGGTCATCGACTTCATCGACATGCTCGCGCCACGCAACCAGCGAGCGGTGGAGAACCGGATCCGCGATGCACTGGCCATTGACCGTGCGCGGGTGCAGGTAGGCAAGATCTCACGCTTTGGTCTGCTTGAAATGTCCCGTCAGCGCCTGCGGCCTTCCCTCGGCGAGACCAGCGCCATTGTCTGTCCCCGCTGCACCGGCCAGGGCACGATTCGCGATACCAAATCGCTGGCACTCTCCATTCTTCGACTGATGGAAGAGGAGGCAACCAAGGATCGCAGTGCAGAGGTCCGTGCCATCGTGCCGGTTGACGTCGCCGCTTACCTGCTCAACGAAAAGCGTGCCACACTCACAGAGATAGAAGACGTGACCGGTGCCCGGGTGCTGGTTGTACCCAACCCCAACCTTGAAACACCGCATTTTGAGGTTCATCGTCTGCGCGATGATGAAGTGAGCGGTGACCAGGAAGCCAGCTACAAGATAGACATCGCGATACCTGAGACAGAGCAGATCAGCGATCCGCATACGGCACAACTTCCGCAACAGCAGGCTGTGGTAGGACCGATAGCGCCGCAGATGCCGCCGGCGCAAAAAGTGGCTGCAGAGACCGCAGAGGCGGTAGATGCGGTAGATGCGGTAGATGCGGTAGACAAATCAGCGTTGGCCGCTGCCGCACAGGATTCGACACCGGCACCGGCACCCGCAAAGGCGCGGACAGGAGCCGCTGCGCCGGAAGCCAGCCCCGGTGTACTGACGCGACTCTGGGTTAATCTGTTCGGACCCGCAGACGTTGTTGCCAATGCGGCGACGCCTATGCCATCAAAATCGAAGGAGCAGCCCGAGTCAGAGGCCAGCAAGCCCGAAGTGGCGGCGGAGCCCGCATCTGAAGCCGGTGATCGTGAACGAACCAGGAGTCGAAGGCGTCCGAGCCGCTCGCGCAACCGCCGCGATGATCAGCGCGAGGTGCGCGATGAAAAACCGACTGATAACGATCCTGTCGGCGCAGCACACAACGAAGGCAGCAGTGTCGACGCAGGCGATAGCGAGAATGAAGTCCCGACGCGCAGCAGCAACCGTCGTCGACGCCGACGCCCGCGCCGTGATGACAGCGACGGTGGCAGCAATGGCAATCGTCGTGCAACGAATCACGATGACCTTGAGGATTCTTCCCTGGAAGCTGCGTTAGAGGAATCCTCACTTGAAGCTGTCAGTCAGGTTGAAGATATCAATGACGACGAGGATACCGTAGACACCGCAGATACAGACAAGAAACCGCGTCGTCGCCCGAGCGACCAGAAGCGTGGTGAGCCACGGCGTCGTCGACGCAAGCCCGTGCCCGTCGAGGAGATAGCGGCTGTCAGCGAAATTGGCAACCACGAGCCCGAGGTCGCCCAGCCCTCAACTGCAGCCGGTGCTGCTGGCTCGGTGGCCGATGGAGTCGACGATGACACCGTCGTCAACCAGCATGCCTCCGCTGTGCGTCGTGAAGAAGCGGCAGCCACCGATACTCCCGACGATGGCGCAACAGAAAAATCGCAAGACCAGCCATTGGCGAGTCAACCGCTGCCGGATTCAGACTTGAGCCCTGATGCCAGCCCCGACACGCCCGTGGACAGCCCGCAGGACGATGCAGCGGTTTCGGCTGCAGAGCCCGAGCCCGAACCCGAGCAAGAGCCGGTGTCAGTCGCTCAGGACAACATGCCTGAAGAGGAACTCACTGGGGCGGATGCAGGCGCCGCTCCTGTCGAGGCACCCTCGGCGGTAACGCCGGTGCCTGCAGACACGCACACTATGGCCGCTGCCAATAGCCAGGGACTGACTGCTGAGGGACGCGCGACCAACGACCCACGCGTGAATCCATCGCCGGTGCGCGAGATAAAAATAGAGACCGCTCGGCTCACCTTGTTCAGCGACGAGCCTGCACCCGCGATCACTCCGACGCAACGCAGCGTCCCACGGGCCAGCAATGATCCACGCGGACCTGGAGGGAGCAGTAACGCGTCTGGTTGATCAGACGTATTCAGGGGGCCGGTTGGCGTGGCACAGGTAAAAACGCCTTCGCCGCCGGCTTTAAGCTTGTTTGCTTCGCAGGGATGCGTATAATCTTGCACTCTCCCGAAGGGAGTAATCAACACGGTGGGCT
>JBHEOO010000002.1:135172-135816 GCA_046260765.1 Chromatocurvus sp. | reverse complement strand
ATGCAACTACCCGAGCAGAAAATTTTTCTGGATGGTGAGTTCACGCTGCTGGCGGAGATGGTGCGGAATCTGGTGGAAAACGCCGTCAAATATGGCAGCGAAAATGGCCACGTGTGGGTTGTACTGAGCGAAAGCGGCGACGGTATTATGCTGGCGGTTGAGGACGACGGTACGGGGATACCACGGGACGACTGGCCAAAGATCTTTGATCGCTTTTTCCGTCCGATAAACAGCAGTGGAGATGGCTGCGGGCTGGGTCTTGCGATCGTCCGCGAAATTGCGCTCGCGCACGGAGCCGCTGTCGCCATAGAAAGCAGGGATGCGGGGCCCGGCGCGCGTTTTGTCGTTCGCTTCAAGTGACGGGTCGCGCAGTAGGCTCGGTGGCGCCACGCAGCCCACAGCGCACTACGGCCTGGTTGCACCGCTGCGTGCATACTTTGGCAGACGCAGCCCCCAGATCAGCGCAGCTGCTCGCAGCGTAAAGGCAGCCGCTACCGCTACAGGCATTGCAGCCTGGGCCGGCACACCCAGGGTTGTCAGCGCGGCGAAGCCCGCGGCACCCAGCAGACAGGCCGTGACGTAGATTTCCGGACCCAGAAGGATGGGAATCCGGTTCATGAGCGTATCGCGCAGCAAAGAACCGA
>JBHEOO010000002.1:0-135162 GCA_046260765.1 Chromatocurvus sp. | reverse complement strand
AACCAGGTCGCTACCGATGCGCCGATACAGACCCAGAGGTACTCAACACTGGCAATCCAGAACACCGGGCCGGACTGGAGCAGAAGGTCGCGAATGGTTCCGCCGCCAACCCCGGTCAGCGTCCCGAAAAGAATGAAACCCAGCATATCCAGCTTTTCCTCAGCGGCGGCGAGCGCGCCGCTGACAGCAAACACGGCTACGGCAATAAGATCAAAATAGCTGATGAGTCCCGGCATTCGGGGCATTCCCTGGTTGACAATCAACAGCAAGAGCTTAGCGCACTTCGCACCGTTAACGCCGTGTGCCGAAGCACGCTATACTCATTTCGACAGGTGCTCCTCGGAATTCACGGTGGTGCGTCCGCTATCACCGCTGACCGCGCCAACCGCTTCAGTTTTCACCAGCATCCGGCACTTTACAGCTGGTCGCAGATGTTCAGTACCACTGCCAGCACTTACACATCGCCAGCGCAGCTCGGTGGAACACGCATAGCCGTGCTCAGCGATGGCGTGCAAGAGAGCTACCTCAAGGAGCTTGCCTCCGGCTTCGGCCTCACGATTGACATTCTTCTGGCTAGAAGCCTCGCCGCGGCTGCGGCCTGGTCATCTCACCCCTTGCTAAGTCGGCTGTCCGTTGCAGTGAACATCAGCGCGCGCCAGCTGCATGACGATGCCTTCGTCGACGATATCTGCAATATCCTGGACGCCACCGGTGCTAACGCCAACCTGCTGGGGCTGGAGCTGACCGAGACCCTGCTGGTGCCTAACGTGGAGGAGGCTATCGTGAAAATGGGGCGTCTATACGATCGCGGCGTGCGTTTTTCACTGGACGACTTCGGGACCGGCTATTCATCCATGAACTACCTGAAGCGGCTGCCGCTCGAGAGACTGAAAATAGACAAGAGCTTTGTTCGCGATCTGCTCACAGACGCCAACGATGCGGCCATCGTGCGCACGATTGTCGCACTCGGGGAGAGCCTCGGCCTTGCCGTCATCGCCGAGGGTGTGGAAACTGCCGCGCAACGCGATATGCTAGCGGCCTCCGGTTGCTGTCTGTACCAGGGTTATCTCTTCAGCCACCCGGTGCCTGCGGCTCAATTGGAGGCAGGTATTACCCACAACCCCTAAGGCGATCAGGAAATCCCACGCATGCAGAATGGTCTCGGCACCCTTTTTACCGTCTCGGCACCCAGCGGCGCGGGTAAAACCAGCCTGCTCGAGGCTCTGGTCGGACGCAGCGGTGACCTGCAGGTATCCATCTCCCACACCACACGGGCACAACGCAACGGAGAGCGCGACGGCGTCAACTACCACTTCGTCGATCGCGAGACGTTCCAGGGCATGCTCGCCGACAATGCGTTTCTGGAGCACGCCGAGGTTTTCGGCAACTACTACGGTACGTCCGCCGGCTGGGTCAACGACAAACTGGCCAGCGGCACCGATGTGATTCTGGAAATCGACTGGCAGGGCGCCGGGCAGGTAAAAAGACTGATTCCGGGAACGCAATCGATTTTTATACTGCCACCTTCACGGGAAACGCTGCACGAGCGCCTCACCGGGCGGGGTCAGGACGATGAAGAGACCATCTCGCGGCGAATGTCACAGGCTGTATCGGAGATGTCGCATTACGTTGAATACGATTACCTGGTGGTAAACGCCGATTTCGAGCGGGCCGTCGACGATCTTGCCTGCATTGTTGCCTGCCAGAGGCTGCGGATGGCCTCTCAGGCTGCACGCCACACCCATCTGCTTCAACGATTGCTCGAAGCCTGAAATACAGTAGACGCACGGCCTCTCACTTCCTGTATAATGTCGAGTTCTCTGGTTTCTCCTGCGCGAGGCTGGATTTCCCTGCGCGAGGCTGGTCTCTCCCGCGCAAGGCTGGATTTCGCTTCCACCGCAGGCACACAACTTATCCACAGGATGACAACATGGCACGCGTAACCGTAGAAGACTGTCTGGACAACGTCGACAACCGCTTTGAGCTGGTGATGGTGGCCAGCAAGCGCGCACGTCAGCTGGCGACCGGCGGCAAGGATCCCATGGTGCAGGAAGAGTCCGATAAGCCGACTGTCATCGCGCTGCGCGAAATCGCTGAGGGTTTCATTACCCGCGAGCTGTTGACCCGCGAAGAAGAGATGGATGCGGAGGACGAGCTGGCAGAAGTCATGGCGCACGACGAGACGCCAGAGCTGTAAAGTGAAACCGGCGGTGTGATATGCAGACCATTGATGCTCTCGACGGCACACTGAAAAGCTACCTCGCGCCGGAGCAGACAAGGCAGATTCGCCGCGCATATTACTTCGCCGAGCAGGCACATTTCGGTCAGATCCGCCGCAGCGGCGAGCCCTACGTCACCCATCCACTGGCCGTGGCCAGAATCCTTGCCGATATGCACATGGACTATCAGAGCCTGATGGCTGCCATGCTGCACGATGTCATTGAAGATACCGGTATCAACAAGGCGGCCATCGGCAAGCAGTTCGGTGCGCCGGTGGCCGAGCTGGTGGACGGCGTCAGCAAGCTGACGCAGATGGAGTTCGATTCGCTGGAAGAAAAGCAGGCGGAAAACTTCCAGAAAATGGCGCTGGCCATGGCGCGGGACATACGCGTCATTCTGGTCAAGCTCGCGGACCGCCTGCACAACATGCGCACCCTGGGCGTGCTGCCCACCGGCAAGGCCCGGCGTATCGCGCGGGAAACACTCGACATCTATGCGCCGATTGCCATGCGCCTGGGCATGAACGCCGTGCGCATGGAGTTTGAGGATCTCGGCTTCAGCGCCCTGTACCCGATGCGCGCACGGCGCATTGCCGCCGCCACCCGCAAGGCGCGGGGCAATCGCCGGGAGCTGGTTGAAAAAATCACCCATCAGATCGAAACCAGCCTGACTCAGGACGGCCACACGGCCGAGGTGATTGGTCGCGAAAAACACCTCTACAGCATCTACAAGAAGATGCGCTCGAAGAAGAAGTCCTTCTCCGAGATCATGGACATCTACGCTTTCCGCGTGATCGTCGATTCCGTCGATACCTGCTACCGCGTGCTCGGCTGCATTCACAGCCTGTACAAACCCGTGCCCGGGGAATTCAAGGACTACATTGCCATCCCCAAGGCCAATGGCTATCAGTCCCTGCACACCGTCACCATGGGCATGCACGGCGTTCCCATCGAGATACAGATACGCACACGGGAAATGGAGGACATGGCAAACAACGGGATCGCGGCGCACTGGCTCTACAAAAGCGATGGCCAGACCGCCAACGGCAGCCACGCGCGGGCCCGCGAGTGGGTGCAGGGGCTGCTGGAGATGCAACAGCGCGCCGGCAATTCGCTGGAGTTCATCGAAAGCGTCAAAATTGACCTGTTTCCTGACGAGATCTACGTGTTCACGCCCAAGGGTCGCATTCTGGAGCTGCCAAAGGGCGCAACCGCCGTGGACTTCGCCTATGCCGTGCACACCGATGTCGGCAACCGCTGCGTGGCGTGCCGCATCAACCGACGTCTGGCGCCGCTATCCGAACCGCTGGAGAGCGGCCAGACGGTGGAAGTGCTCACGGCGAAGGGCGCGCGGCCCAACCCGGCCTGGTTCAACTACACCGTTACCGCCAAGGCGCGGACAAATATACGGCATTTTCTCAAGCACCAGCGCCGGGAAGATTCCATTGCCCTGGGCAAGCGGCTTCTCGACAAGACGCTCTCAGGGTTTGAGACTTCGCTGGAAGAGTTACCGGCCAACCTGCTGGAGGAGTACTTTCAACGGCTCGGCTACGCCACGAGCGACGACCTGATGGACGACATCGCCCGCGGCGAACGGCTACCCAGCGTAGTCGCCCAGCAACTCCTCGGTGAGCCTGTGGATGCGCGCGCCATGGAGACCAGCAACTCCGCCCCGCTCGCTATTCGCGGCACCGAAGGCTTCATGGTGACGTACGCCCGCTGTTGTCGACCGCTTCCCGGCGACGCCATTGCCGGCTATCTGAGCCCTGAGCGCGGTGTGGTGGTGCATCGCGAGTCCTGTCGTAACCTTGCGGAGGTCCGCGCCAAACCCGAGCGGCTGATTGCCCTGCGCTGGGACGACAGCATCACCGGTGAATTCATCGCCCATCTTCGTGTCGAGGTGGAGAACCGCCGCGGCACAATTGCTGTCATCGCCACCCGGATCAACAGCATGGGCGTGAATATCGAGAAGATTTCCACAGAGGATAAGGACTACCAGTTCACCTATGTGGATCTGGAAGTCCAGGTCAACAACCGCGTGCATCTGGCGCGTATCATGCGTCGGTTGCGCGGCATCGCCAGCGTGCGCAAGGTCAGTCGCCTCAAGGGCTGACCCCTTCAGGTCGCCACAATCCGAAATTTCAAATCCTAATGGAGAACGCCGCATGACAAACCGCGCCGTGATATCAACCGATGATGCCCCGGCAGCTATCGGACCTTATTCGCAGGCCATCAAGGTCGGCAACATCGTATGGCTGTCCGGGCAGATCCCCCTGGTACCGGCAACCATGGAAATCGTTGACGGCGACATCAGCGCCCAGGCGCGTCAGGTGTTCAGCAACCTCGCCGCCGTGGCCAGGGCGGCCGGCGGCAGCCTGGATGATGCCGTCAAACTCAATATCTCGCTCACTGACATGAATAATTTCGGCGCCGTGAACGCCGTGATGGAAGAGTTTCTGACCGCGCCATACCCGGCACGCGCCTGCGTCGCCGTCGCTGCGCTACCCAGGGGCGTGGCCATCGAAGTGGAAGCACAGCTGGCAGTCTGATGAGATTACCGCGCGGATATCGCAAAACATCGCAGGCCGATTAGCCTGCATCCTCAGGGTCGCCGCTTGCGCCCGAACGGCCCTTCTTTGATACCAGCGCGTCCATGATCTCGATTGGCAGCGGGAAGACGATCGTCGACGCGTTGCCATTGCTCATATCGGCCAGTGTCTGCAGGTAACGCAGCTGCATGGAACCGGCACTCGCGGACATAACCTGTGCAGCCTGCAGCAGCTTTTCCGACGCCTGCAATTCCCCTTCGGCGTGAATCACCTTGGCGCGACGCTCGCGCTCGGCCTCGGCCTGGCGGCCAATCGCCCGCACCATGGATTCGTCGAGATCCACCTGCTTGATCTCAACGTTGACCACCTTGATGCCCCACTCTTCCGTCTGGGCATCGATAATCTCCTGGATGTCCGAGTTCAGTCTATCGCGTTCAGACAGCATTTCATCCAGATCGTGCTTGCCGAGTACCGAACGCAGGGTGGTCTGCGCCAGCTGACTCGTCGCCGCGCCAAAGTCCTCTACGCGAATAATCGCGCGCTCCGGATCGACCACGCGGAAATACAGCACGGCATTTACGTGTACCGTCACGTTATCCCGGGAGATTACGTCCTGACTCGGTACATCCAGCGTAATGACGCGCAGGTCGACGCGGGTCATCTGCTGTACTCCGGGGATAATAATGATCAGGCCCGGGCCCTTGACCCCCTGAAAGCGGCCGAGAAAGAACACCACTCCGCGCTGGTATTCCGGGAGGATGCGGATCGCGGCACCAATGATGAAAACCAGAATGAGCAGCGGCGCCAGGTAGGGAATAAGCTGTTCCATGATGACCTCTTTCGTTGTTTATGAGTGTATGGGTGGATGGGCAGTGGGTGAATCGCAGGATCATGGCGCGTCGGCATCTTCACTGACATGCGCGGTCAGGCCCTCGACATGGTGAACAGTCACCTCGGCACCCGACGCGACAGGCGCATCGCTGAGCGCCTGCCAACGTTCGCCGGATAACATGATGTGGCCGTGATACCGGCCATCGCCGCCAGCGATGAAGGTATCCAGCGCACGCACGCCCCGTCCCGGCACGGTCTCTAGACCCACAACCGGCCGGCGCCGACGAAAGTTCATCAGGCGGCTGACCGTCCACAGCAGAAAGCCGGCCGCGACCGCAGCAGTGCCACCGATCGCAGGTAGCGAAACCGCCTGGTTGGTCCCATCCATAAGAATGACGGAGCCGGCAACAAACGCCGCCAGACCACCGAAGCCAAGGACACCAAAGCTGGGAACAAAGGCTTCGGCAATGATAAAAACCAGGCCGAGAAAGATCAGCGCCAGGCCGGCGTAGTTGACCGAGAGCACCTGAAAGGCATAGAGCGCGAGAATCAGGCAGGTGACACCGATCACCCCGGGAAACAGGTTGCCGGGGCTGGCCAGCTCAAAAACAATGCCGTAAAAACCAATCAGCAAGAGGAAAAAGGCAATATTGGGATCGGTGATGACGGACAAGAGCTCGGTGCGCCAGCCGGGGTCGACGCGGACCAGCTGCAGATCTCGCGTGTCGAGGGTTGTCGTGCCGCGCTCAAGATTGACCTCAAGGCCATGCAGACGGGCGAGCAGCTCCTCCGTGTTCGGCGCAATGATATCGATAACGCCAATGGCAAGCGCCTCCGACGCCACCAGGTTGTCCGCATCGCGCACCGCTTTCTCGGCCCACTCGGCATTGCGGCCGTTGCGCTCTGCCAGCGATCGGATAAGGCTGACCGCGTCCTCGAGTACCTTGCGTTCGCTGGCAGACCCGGCGCTTTCACCGGCTTCATCCCCGTCGTCCTCATCGGAAGGCATGCCCGGCAAGCCGCCCATCTGCACCGGGGTCGCGGAGCCAAGCGTGGTTGCAGGCGCCATGGCCGCGACGTGGCTCGCATAGAGGATGTAGGTACCGGCGCTCGCGGCGCGGGCTCCCTGGGGCGCAACGTACGTCACCACCGGTACCGGAGAGGCAAGAATCGCCTTGATAATGTCCCGTGTGGACGCCATGAGGCCCCCCGGGGTATCCATTTGCAGTATCACCAGCTCGGCGCGCTCTTCGGCGGCGCGCTCGATGCCGCGCCGCACGTAATCCATGGTGGCCGGGCCAATGCCGCCGTCTATCTGCAGCAAGAGCGCAGTATCCCGCTTTCCGTCGTCCTGTGCACTGGTGAACGCCACGGCGCCGCACAGGACAAGACAGGCGTAGGCCGCAATCCACACCCAGCGCCGGACATGCCTGACAGGCATCAGCATGTAAGCGACCGCTCGCGGTACAGATCCAGTGCGGCGGCATACCCGCTGCGATAATCCGGGTAGCGAAGCTGATAAGCGCTGCTGCGCAGTCGCCGGTTGCTCACGCGCTTGTGCCCCCGCGACCCGGGCGGCGGAACGCCATCCAGAGCGCCTTCAACCAGAGCGCGCCCAACCGAAACGGACAGGGTGGCCGCGAGCCACTGGTCGACGTCATGCTGCGGCGCGGGGTTGTCGTCCACCAGGTTGTAGCAGTCGTGCAGTACTCCACTGCACGCCTCGCGCTCAATAAGCCAGGCGATGAATCCCGCCGCGTCGTCGCGGTGCACGCGGTTACCATAGTGCACGGGCATGGCAGGACTTATTTCACCGCGGGCGATTCGCGCCAACAGCACGCCGCCGGAACCGCCGTAGAGGCCCGCGCAGCGGAGAATCGTAGCGGGATGCCCGGAGCCCAGAAGATACTGCTCGGCGGCGACAATCATGCCGGCAGGCGAGCCGTCATCCGCAACCGGCGCCGATTCGTCGACCCAGCCGCCGGCAGCTTCGGTGTAGACGCGGGTGGACGAAACAAACAGAATCCGACGGGGGCGGTGATGACCGAGGGCCGCCAGCATGTGCTGCACGGGGGTCAGAAAACCCCGTCGGTAAGCCTCCGTGTCGCGACCGCCAGCAGGTTTGAGTGTCAGTACAATCGTGTCGGGTGCCCATTGTGACAGGCCTTCATAGGCACTGCTGCAGGTATAGTCTCCCGCCAGCCCCTCAATGCTGTCGGGCAGACGATCGGGGTGGCGGCAGAGGCCGATGCAGCGCGAAGGCGCGACCAGCATCGACGCTGCACGTGTCGCCAGGTCACCGCTGCCGACAAACAGAACCGTCTGTTTTGCAGTCTGCATCACCGCGAATCCTCTCAAGCAGGTATCATTTACCACTATAGCGCGATTGCGCCAGCGGCCATGCCAGAATACGTCAGTCGGGGCGGGACGCAAACCGGAAACCACCGAGGCTAGTGTGGCACTGATACCCCACAAACTCACCGAGCTGCGCGGCGTGGGCCCGAAGCTCGCATCCCGGCTGCAGGGCTATGGTGTGAGCGGCGTGGAGGATCTGCTTTTTCACCTGCCGCTGCGCTATCAGGATCGTACCCGGATCACGCCGGTGGCGGCACTGCGTCCGGGACAGGAGGCCGTGGTGGAGGGCACCATCAAGCTCTGCGATGTTGCGTTTGGCCGCCGCCGCAGCCTGGTCGCAGTGCTACAGGATGGCAGCGGTACACTGACGCTGCGCTTCTTTCATTTCAGCGCCGCGCAGCGCAACGGTCTGCAGCCAGGCTACCGCGTGCGCTGCTTCGGCCAGGCGCGTCCGGGGCGCAATGGGCTTGAGCTGATCCACCCGGAATACAGTCTGGTCGACGATACACCGTCGCCCGTGCAGGAGACGCTGACGCCGATTTACCCGACAACCGAGGGCATCGGCCAGCTGCAGTGGCGAAAACTCTGTGGACAGGCGGTAGAGCTATTGCGAAAAAACCCGCCAACCGATCTGCTGGACGGCATCTGCGCGCTGGATTTCACGCTCGCCGACGCGCTGATCTACCTGCATGCTCCCCCCCCGGACGCACCGCTCGCGCTGTTGCAGGCTGGCGAGCACCCGGCGCAGCTGCGTCTTGCGCTCGAGGAGCTGCTGGCACACCACCTCTCACTGCAGGCGCTGCGGCAGCGGGAACGCAGCAACGCAGCACCCGCCATGCCGGTCGAATCCATCGCCGTGACCCGGTTTCTCAAGCGGCTACCATTTCATCCTACCGGGGCACAGAGCCGGGTTATGCACGAAATAGCGGCCGATCTCGCCAGCACAAAGCCCATGCTGCGGCTGGTTCAGGGTGACGTCGGCTCGGGCAAGACCCTGGTGGCAGCGACTGCGGCGCTGCAGGCAATGGCGGCGGGTTACCAGGTGGCCATCATGGCGCCCACGGAAATTCTCGCCGAGCAGCATCTGGCCAGTTTCAGCGCGTGGTTTGCAAACGATGACATCGATATCGTCTGGCTGAGCGGACGCGTCAAGGGTCGGGCCCGACAGCAGGCGCTGGCGTGTATCGCCGGCGGTCACGCCCCGCTGGTCATCGGCACCCACGCACTGTTTCAGGACGATGTCGTCTTTGCCCGTCTGGGCTTGCTCATTGTCGACGAGCAGCACCGCTTTGGCGTCCACCAGCGACTGCAGCTGAAGGCCAAGGCCAGCGACTGGCGCCCGCACCAGCTGGTGATGACCGCAACACCCATTCCGCGCACTCTGTCCATGGTTGCCTACGCCGATCTCGACTGCTCCGTCATCGATGAGCTACCCCCGGGGCGCCAGCCGATCACTACCGTGCTGGTCGACAATCAGCGTCGGGACAGCGTGATAGAGCGCGTCGCCCATGCCTGTGGAGAGGGTCGCCAGGCGTACTGGGTATGCACCTTGATAGAAGAAAGCGACACACTGCAGGCGCAGGCAGCGGAGGCAACCCATGCAGAACTGGGCGAGACGCTGCCCGACCTGCGTATTGGGCTGATCCACGGCCGGCTGCCAGCAGCGGAAAAAGCGACGGTCATGCTGCAGTTCAAGGCCGGCGACTACGATCTCCTGGTCGCGACTACCGTGATCGAGGTTGGCGTTGACGTGCCCCGGGCCAGTCTCATGATTATCGAAAACCCGGAACGCCTTGGCCTTGCCCAGCTGCACCAGCTGCGCGGCAGGGTGGGTCGTGGCAGCACCGCGAGCCACTGCGTACTGCTCTATCAGGGTCCGCTCGGTGCCAACGGCCGGGAGCGCCTGCAGGCCATGCGCGAGAGCAACGACGGCTTTTTGATCGCCGAGAAAGACCTGGCCCTGCGCGGCCCCGGTGAAGTACTGGGCACGCGACAGACCGGGCTGATGGATTTCCGTATCGCCCGCCTTCCAGAACACGATCATCTGCTGGACCGCGTGCAGGCCGCCGCTACCGGGCTGCAGACAAAGCATCCACAGCGCATCGCACCACTGATAAAGCGCTGGACCGGCAATCGCCAGGTGTTTGCCGATGTTTAAGGTGCGTCACGACGGTCGGGCAGATTATCGACGACCGACTCGCACGGGTGGCACACCTTGCATGCACGGCCAAGTTGTCGCATTCTCGCGCCTTCGCTTCTGAACACTGAGATCGTGGCTTCAAAACATTCGACAACGGCCTTGAGACTGCCCGTGAATGATAAACAATGGGCGCTCCTGCAGCTCATACGCTGGGACAAACCCATCGGCACACTGCTCCTCCTGTGGCCAACCCTGTGGGCGCTGTGGATAGCGGCAGAGGGTCTGCCGCCGCTCGACCTGCTGGTGATATTCGCGCTGGGCACCTTTCTTATGCGCTCTGCTGGCTGCATCATCAACGATCTCGCGGATCGCAATGTCGACGGCGGGGTGGGCCGCACGGAGTCCCGGCCACTGGTCACCGGGCAGGTCAGCATCAATGAAGCGGTCACCCTGTTCTGTGTGTTGTGCCTGCTGGCATTCGGCCTGGTGCTCATGACCAACGGACTCACCATCGCGCTTTCAATTCCCGCCCTGCTGCTGGCTTCGACCTATCCTTTCATGAAGCGCTACACACACCTGCCGCAGATCGTTCTCGGTCTGGCGTTCTCCTGCGCGATTCCCATGGCCTTTGCCGCGCAGCTGGGGGCACTGCCCCACGGGCTCTGGCTCCTGTTCACGGCCAATGTGCTGTGGACTGTGGTCTACGACACGAAATACGCCATGGTCGACCGGCGTGACGATCTCAAGGTCGGCATCAAGTCGCTGGCCGTACTGCTCGGGGACGCCGACCGCTACGTGATTGCGTCGCTGCAGCTGCTTTGCCTGGTGGCACTCTACCTCGCGGGAAAGCATTTCGGTCTCGGACTCTATTACAACATCAGCCTGCTTGTGACTGCGGCCCTGTTCGGTTATCACCTGTATCTTATTCGCGATCAGGACGAAGCCGCTTGCTTCCGTGCCTTCAAACACAATCGCTGGGTCGGGATGACCATTTTCCTGGGTATCGCCGCGGACTACGGATTCCCGATCCCCACCTTTTGAAATCGGGTGTAACGCATGTCTGAACTCACGCTTGAGGCGGTCAGCACGCTCTCGTCCATCGCACCCGCACAATGGGAGGACCTGCGCAGCAACGACTACCCGTTTTTGCGGCACGACTTTCTGCTCGGCCTGGAAACGACCGGCTGCACGACGGCAGAGTCCGGCTGGCGCCCGAATCACCTGGTGGTGCGCAGCGGCGATACGCTGGTCGCCGCAGCGCCGGCCTACCTGAAATCCCATTCCTACGGGGAATACGTGTTCGACTGGGCCTGGGCTGATGCCTGGCGGCGAATAGGTCTTGACTATTATCCAAAGCTGGTGACGGCGATACCTTTCACCCCCGCCACCGGGCCGCGGGTGATGCACACGCAGGAACTCGGTGCCGCTGAAACCTGGTCTGTTCTGTTGCAGGGTGTGCAGGCACTGGCGCAGCAGCGACGGCTGTCATCCTGGCACATTCTTTTTCCCGAGCCGGATGTGGCCGAGCTACTGGCGTCACTCGGTCTGCATACCCGCCACGCCGTTCAGTTTCACTGGTTCAACCGCAATTACCGCGATTTCGATGACTTTCTTGCCACCTTCAGCAGCCGCAAGCGCAAGGCCCTGCGGCGGGAGCGGCGCCGGGTCGCAGAGCAGGGCATCACGCTGCGCACGCTCACTGGCGACGAGATCAGCCCCGCTGACTGGCAGACCTTTCACCGCTTTTACCAGCTGACCTATGCCAAGCGCAGCGGTCACGGCGGCTACCTTACCCGGGAATTCTTCACTCGCACCGCCGCCGGTCTGGGTGCACAGGTGGTCATGGTGCTGGCGGAACAGTCCGGGCGTGATATCGCCGGCGCCCTGTATTTCCGCTCCGGCGATACCCTGTTCGGACGCTACTGGGGCTGCGTAGAGGAGCTGGACTGCCTGCACTTTGAGGCCTGTTACTATCGCGGTATCGAATACTGCATTGAGCAGGGCCTGCAGCGTTTCGATCCCGGCGCCCAGGGCGAGCACAAGATCCAGCGCGGATTCGAGCCAACGCGCACGCTTTCGAGCCACTGGATCGCGCATCCGGAACTGTCTCGTGCGGTTGGCGATTTCACACGGGAGGAGCAGGCTCATGTTGAGAACTATCGTCGCGAGGCGGCGACGCTGCTGCCGTTTCGCGCAGACGGGGAGCCGTCCCAGGCGGACACTTAGCGTCGCCGCCAGACGATCAATCGATTGTTTGCTGGCATGGCGTGATCTGCCTGTTGCATGAAACCCGCCAGCTCTGCCAGCCTGTCGATAGTCTCGATGTCGCGAATGCCGCTTTGCGGTGAGCGCGCGCGCAGGGACTTATCGAATTGCGCGTTGCTCGGGGATGTGTGCCTGCCGTTGTAATTGAAGGGGCCATAGACCACCAGACGGCACCCGGTGGGGGCGTGCAGGTGGAGACTCCGGAACAGTGCCTCCACGGCAGACATCGCCATGATATGCAGCGTGTTCGCGGTAAAAACGGCGTCGGGCACGGGTAGCGGCCAGGGCTCGGCGCACACGTCGAGGGATTGTGGCGCCAGCAGGTTATCGAGCCCGCTCACAGCGCAGCGCGGGCGCAGGGTGTCCAGCGAATCCGGCATCTCCGTTGGCTGCCAGGTGAGCCAGGGCAGATGACGCGCAAACCACAGCGCATGCTGGCCCGTGCCCGATCCGATCTCCAGAACAGCGCGAACATCGTCGGCAAATTCCTGCTGCAGGTGCGCCAGAATAGGGCCCTTGTTGTTTTCACAGGCGGGCGAGAAGGGCAGTTGATCCATGGTCAGGCCGGGGTATCGCGGGTGAATACCCATTCCCGGGCGGTCGACTCCTTTGCGCTGTAGCGATAGCCCCCGACACGGTATTTCTTCAGGTCCTCCGGCTCGTCGAGACCGTTCTCGATGATGTATCGCGCCATCTGTCCGCGGGCCTTTTTCGCATAAAAGCTGATCACACGATATTTTCCGCTCTTCAGGTCCCGGAACACCGGCGTAATCACCTCCGCATACAACGCGCCCGCGGAGACCGCCTTGAAGTACTCGTTGGACGCCAGGTTAAGAAGCACGGCGCTGCCGGTTTTCTTCAGCTGCCGGTTCAGGCTCGCGGCGATAGTGTCGCCCCAGAACTGGTAGAGATTAGCACCGCGGCTGTTGGCAAACTTGAGGCCCATTTCCAGTCGATAGGGCTGCATGAGGTCCAGCGGGCGCAGCACGCCATACAGACCGGACAGGATTCTGAGATGCTTTTGCGCAAAGGTGAGCTCTGCAGCGCTGAGGGTCTCTGCTTCGAGCCCGGTGTAGACGTCGCCCTTGAACGCCAGCAGCGCCTGTTTGGCGTTGTCGAGATCGAAGGGTTGCTGCCAGTTCATGAAGCGCCGATGGTTGAGATCCGCAATGTTCTCACTGACGCCCATGAGCCCGCGGATATCTTCCGGCGACAGCTGGCGCGCGTCATTTACCAGAGATGCCGCCTGCTCGATGAACTCGGGCTGGCTTGCCTTGCGGGTGGTGGGCGGCGTCTCGAAATCCAGTGTCTTGGCAGGGGAAATCACGGTCAGCATCTTACAGGCTCCTTGCTGCGGGCGCCGCGCGTGAGCGCGCAGGGTCTTCGGCGGCAACAGCGGACTATGATAACCTCCGCCCCAATAATCAAAAAGGTCATAGCGCAACATGTCAGCGAGCGGGCGCCTGGTGAGTGCCATCGACACTTTCACCGAATGGACAGGAAAAATCATCGCCTGGCTGGCAGCGGCCATGGCGATTCTCACCACTGTGGTGGTCGTGATGCGCTATGGCTTCAACACCGGCTCCATCGCGGGCCAGGAAGCGGTGACCTATATGCACGCGACACTGTTCATGCTCGGTGCAGCCTATGCGCTGAAAACCGACGCCCACGTTCGCGTGGATATCTTTTACCGCCGCTTCAGCCCGAGCGCACAGGCCTGGGTGAACGCGCTGGGGGGCATCATTTTCCTGCTGCCCCTGTGCGTCCTTATCATGATGATCAGCAGCGAGTATGTGCTTCAGGCCTGGCGCATTCGGGAAATCTCTATGGATTCCGGCGGAATCCCCGCCGTTTTCCTGCTCAAGTCACTGATACCGGCCATGGCGCTGACCCTGCTGATGCAGGGCGTTGCCGAGATTCTGCGCAACCTGGCGCGGCTGCAGCAGAGTGCCGTTCGCTGATGGCGGGAACGCTGTCCCTGTGGCTGTTCGCCGCCGTATGCCTGTTGCTTATGCTCGGTTACCCGGTGGCGTTCACGCTGGCGGGTACCGCCCTGATGTTTGCCGCGGGGGGCATCATTGCCGGGGTTTTCGACGCCAGCTTCCTCAGTGCGCTGCCGTCGCGGCTGTTCGGCACCATGAGCAACTCGACGCTGATCGCCGTGCCGCTGTTCGTGCTGATGGGGGTTATCCTGGAACGGTCCAGGGTGGCAGAGGAGCTGCTGGACAACATGTCGCGTCTACTCGGCGGCATCCGCGGCGGACTCGCGCTGTCGGTTATTCTTGTGGGCATGCTGCTCGCGGCGAGCACCGGCATCGTCGGCGCCACCGTGGTGACGATGGGCCTGCTGTCTCTGCCGATCATGCAGCGGGCCGGCTACAGTCCGACGGTTGCCACCGGCACAATCTGCGCGACGGGCACCCTCGGCCAGATTATTCCACCGTCCATCGCCCTGGTCCTGCTGGGCGACATCATTTCCAGCGCCTACCAGCAGGCGCAGCTGTCGATGAATGTCTTCAATCCGAAGACAGTCTCGGTCGGCGACCTTTTCATCGGCGCCATTATTCCGGGCATGTTGCTGGTAGTGCTTTACGCGCTGTTCATTCTGGTGCTCGCCTGGCTGAGGCCGGGCCTCATGCCGGCGGCAGAGCGCCAGCGCTTCGACCCATGGGCGCTGATCAAGGGCCTGCTGCCGCCACTCATCCTTATTGCAGTGGTGCTCGGCTCCATTCTCGCGGGGGCCGCCACACCGACTGAGGCTGCGGGCGTCGGTGCCTTCGGTGCCTGGCTGCTGGCATCACTGAAACGCGAAATGGGCCTGGCGCGACTGCGGGAAGTCCTGCAGAGCACTCTCAAGATCACCGCCATGGTGTTCATGATCCTGATCGGTGCCGCGGTTTTTTCACTCGTGTTCCGCGGCTTCGGCGGTGAGGAATTGATCCACCGCTTTCTGTCCGACATGCCGGGCGGCGTGTTTGGCGCCACCCTCGTGGTGATGCTGATTATCTTCCTGCTCGGTTTCATTCTGGATTTCATAGAGATCACGTTCGTGGTGGTGCCCATTGTCGGCCCGATCCTGCTGGCCATGGGGGTGGATCCAGTCTGGCTTGGCATCATGATCGCAATCAACCTGCAGACATCTTTCCTTACGCCGCCCTTCGGCTTCGCCCTGTTCTACCTGCGCGGAGTCGCCGATGAATCCATAGCGACCCTGAGTATTTATCGCGGCGTGATACCCTTTATTGTGATTCAATTGCTCGTGATCGTCCTGTTGTGGCGCTGGCCGCAGCTGGCCACGTGGCTGCCAGAGCAGCTGAAGCACTGACAACCTGAGCGAACGCCGTCATGAACGATATCGATTCCACACCGACGCCCCAGGGCGAACTGGCCCTGCAGACCATCGCCATGCCGAAGGACACCAACGCCAGCGGCGATATCTTTGGTGGCTGGCTGCTATCGCAGATGGATCTGGCCGGAGCGATCACCGCCCGCGAGGTTGCCGGCGGCCGCGTCGCCACCGTCGCCATTGAGGGCATGGCCTTCATCACGCCGGTCCACGTGGGCGCCGTGGTGACCTGCTACTGCGATGTGATTGAAATCGGTCGCAGCTCTATCCGCATAGTGGTGGAAGTGTGGATAGACTCACCCCACGACGGCGAACCGATCAAGGTCACAGAGGGCGAATTTATTTTTGTGGCGATCGACGACAAGCGCCGCACGCGCACGATCAGTCGGAAGGCTTGACGCCGGGAATAGACTCACCGTAGGCCCGCGAGCGGACGTTGATATAGCCCTGTTCGGAAATGCGGTGATAGGCGCGCACATCATCGTGAAAACGATTGAACGACTCGTACACCTTGCGCGCCATGCGATCGCCCTCGACGAGCCGCTGCATCACCGTACGACTGTTCTGATATAGCACATCCAGAACGTCCTCGGGCAGTTCCCGCAGATCGGCGCCGTGCACGTCGACCAGCGTTCGCAGCGACGCATTATTGCGGGCCGTGGCCTCATCCAGCATATCCTGATTGGTTGCACGGGCCGCGTAGCGCACGATCGCCTGCAGGTCCTCAGGGAGAGATAGGAGCGCCTCACGGTTGACGATGAGCTCCAGCATCGCGCCAGGCTCGTGCCATCCCGGGTAATAGTAGTATCTCGCGACCTCCTGAAGCCCGAGCGCAGCGTCGTTGTAGGGGCCGACCCATTCCACTGCGTCGATAACACCGGTCTGCATGGAGGTGTAGATCTCTCCTCCGGGAATATTCACTGCGGTTCCACCGGCGGCACTGAACACCTCACCGGCTAGTCCCGGTATGCGCATCTTCAGGCCCCTCAAGTCTTCGGCCGAGTTGAGCTCCCGGTTGAACCAGCCGGCCATCTGCACGCCCGTGCTGCCACCGGCAAAGGGCACGACGCCGAAGGGTGCGTAGGTCTCCCGCCACAGTGCCTCGCCGCCGCCGTAGTGCAGCCAGCCGTTCATCTCCTGTGCGGTCATGCCGAAGGGAACCGCGGTAAAGAACACCGCGGCGGGAATCTTGCCCTTCCAGTAATAGGATGCGCCGTGCCCCACCTGGGCAACACCGCCAGAGACGGCATCGAATACGCCCATCGCCGGCACAATTTCACCGGCGCCGTACACGCGCACGGTCAGACGGCCGCCACTCATTTCCCCAACCATGCGGGCGAAGGTTTCCGGCGCCTTGCCCAGCCCGGGCAGATTCTTCGGCCAGGTTGTCACCAGTTTCCACTGATACTCGCGACCCGCGTACGCGGTACCACCGTCGCCCGCCGCATCCGGCCGTGTGGCGCGGTCCTTCGCCCACAGGCCGATCACCAGCACCAGGGCCCCGACCAACGCAAGAATGACCACCGGTTGTAATCGCTGACTTACCATCTGGCTACCGTTATTGTTTGTTATCGAATGGGCGCCGGGCGCCCCGGCGGCGCTACATCACTTCCAGCTTTGCGTACTGCAGGACGAGCCACTTGCTGCCCTCGGCATCGAAATTGACCTCGACCCGCGCGCTGCCGCCCCGTCCCTCGAAGTTTAACACGACACCTTCGCCGAAGGTCGGGTGCAGCACCCGCTGTCCCAGGCTGTAGCCGCTGTCAGGCACCGCTGCTCGGGACAGCGCGCTCACCGGCCGGCTGAGTCCCGCCTGCAGGCGCACCTCGTGGAGCAGCTCGGCGGGAATCTCCCGGATAAAGCGCGACGGCGGGTTGTAGGATTCGCTGCCGTGTATGCGGCGGGTTTCCGCGTAAGTGATTACCAGCTTCTGCATGGCGCGGGTGATACCCACGTAGCACAGCCGGCGCTCCTCCTCGAGCCGCCCCGGCTCCTCGAGCGACATGCGGTGCGGGAACAGGTTTTCCTCCATGCCGGCCAGAAAAACCAGCGGAAACTCCAGCCCCTTGGCTGAGTGCAGCGTCATCAGCTGCACGCTGTCCTCGTGTGCCTCGGCCTGGTTATCGCCGGCATCGAGGGCGGCGTTGTCGAGAAACTGCTGCAGCGGCGACCGATCATCATCCACCGCGCCGAACTGTCGTCCTGCCGACACCAGCTCCTCGAGGTTTTCCACCCGTGCCTGACCTTTTTCTCCCTTTTCTTTCCTGTACTGATCCAGCAGGCCCGACGCCTCGATGACGCGCTCTGTGAGAGCCTCCAGCGTCATGTCGTCGGTGCCACTGTCGAGCTCATCCACCAGCACGCGAAAGCCATCGAGGGCACCGAGGGCGCGGGCCGGCAGCATCTTCTCCTCGCCCACAATGGCCATCGCGTGCCACAGAGAGACATCGCGCTCCCGCGCCAGTGAGCGCAGTGTGTCCAGCGTCTTGCCGCCAATACCGCGCGGCGGCGTATTGATGACCCGCTCCATCGCCGCATCATCGCCGCGATTCACCAGCAGTCGCATATAGGCCATGGCATTGCGTATTTCCATGCGCTCGTAGAAGCGCTGCCCACCATAGATGCGGTAGGGCACAGCGGCGCGGATGAGCGCCTCTTCCAGCACACGTGACTGGGCGTTGGAGCGGTAGAGTATCGCGGCGGAAGACCGCGCATTGCCCTGCCTGAGCCAGTCTTCCAGCTGATCGACAATGAAGCGCGCCTCGTCCTGCTCGTTGAAGCCCGCGTAAAGCTGCAGCGGATCACCGCCTTCGCCCGCGGTCCAGAGCTCCTTGCCGAGGCGACCACTGTTGTGGGCGATGACGCCATTCGCGGCCTGCAGTATGGTCTGGGTAGAGCGGTAATTCTGCTCCAGTCGCACGACGCGGGTGCCGGCAAAATCCTCGCCGAAGCGCTGGATGTTCTCGATGCGCGCACCGCGCCAGCCATAGATGGACTGGTCGTCGTCACCCACGGCGACGACTGGAATATTGCCGCCCGCCAGCACCCGCAGCCAGGCATACTGGATGGTATTGGTGTCCTGGAATTCATCCACCAGTATCTGCCGGAAGCGCTGCTGGTAGTGCGCCAGAACATCCGGCTTTTTCAGCCACAGTTCGTGCGCTCGCAGCAGCAGCTCGGCGAAGTCCACCAGACCACCGCGCTCACAGGCAGCCTCGTAGGCTGCGTAGAGCTGCAGCATGGTCTGCTGAAACAGATCGGCCGGCGCTGGTTCAATATGCGCAGCGCGCAGCCCCTCATCCTTCTGTGCATTGATGAACCACTGCGCCTGCCGCGGCGGCCAGCGCGACTCGTCGAGCTGCAGTTCGCGGCATACGCGCTTGATCAGTCGCAGCTGATCGTCACTGTCCAGAATCTGGAAATTCTGCACGAGACCGGCGTCCCGCCAGTGCGCCTTCAATAAGCGGTGGGCGAGTCCGTGGAAAGTGCCGACCCACATGCCGTGGGCGGGGATGGCCAGCATTTCCTCTATGCGGCCGCGCATTTCCCGCGCTGCCTTGTTGGTGAAGGTCACCGCCAGAATGGTCTGCGGCGACAGACCCTCGGCCCGGATCAGCCAGGCGATACGATGGACAAGAACGCGCGTCTTGCCACTGCCGGCACCCGCCAGCACCAGCAGGTTGCCGCTGTCGGCGGCAACGGCATCGCGCTGTGCATCATTAAGGGGAGAGAGTATGTCGGTGACGTCCATGCGCGCATTCTAGCCCAGTTGTCCGACGCGCTCACGAATTCGCTGCCTTCCGGGCGCAACACCTTGTATGGAGTGCGGCAGGCAACGCATTGCCGTGGGCAGAGACAGAACCCTCTGGTACCATCTGGCCACAACGCGGTCTACAGGCAAGCATCGACATGACGGGTAAAGACGACAAGGGCAAACCGCCTTTCGATGACGGTGTAGAATGGATCGATCGCGATGATGACGACGCATCCGGCCCCCTTACCGATCGCGACGAGGACGAGATTTTCGGTGCAGACCCTCCCCGGAGCGAACCCGGTTTTCCTGAAGAGCGGGAATATCCCGCGGTGCCGGAATGGGACGACGATGGCAGTGACCCCGGCTCCATGCCCGACTGGGAGGCACCCTCGGCAGATAACGACGACCTGAACCGCCTGGCGGCACGAGAGCTGGATGAACTCGGCGACGACCCCTATCCGGCGTCACCAGAGGAACCGCTTCCGCCCACGAGCACAGAGCCTACGGCGAGGGACGGCACCTCCCTGGAGAGTCGCGATTTCATGGATTCGGATTCCGAGGACTCTTTTAACGAAGAATACGCTTTCGATGAAGATGACGACCGGCTTCCCGAAGATCGGCTTCCCGGCCACCGGGATGCCGGCCACCCTTCTCGCGACGATCCGTTCTTCGGTGACCCTCTGCCCCGCGAACCACTTCCCCGCGAGGCGAGTCCTGCCGAGGACCCTCCCTACCAGCGGCAAAAAGACAGTCAGGACGACAGTCGGGACGACTGGCGCGATAACAGCAGCATGGACTCGGAGGACGATTCCTGGAGCGACGAATCAGTCCCCCCGGTCGCTGTTACGGGAGAAAGCAGCCCGCCGTATACCGCAGGGAGTAGCGCTGTACGCGGACACGCGCCAGACGCACCGCAAGGGGACAGCGGCTCAAGACGCTGGCCGATCGCCATGCTTGCCATTGCAGCCGTTGCCGTCGTTCTGCTCGCAGTGGGCGGCTATGGCGTAATCAGCGAACGCTCGGCGCTGGAAGACGACATTCGCCAGCTTCAGGCACAACTGGCCACAACCGTGAGCCCGGAGGAGGCAAGAGCGGCCCGCGAAGCGCAACGGGCAACGGAGCAGGAAAAAATGGCCCTGGAGTCCGAGCTGAGCGCCCTGCAAGCGGAGAATGCCGACATGCAGGCAGCGATGCGTGCCCTGGAGGCAAGCCTTGAGGAACAGGAGAAGGAAGTCGAGACTGCCGTCGCTGCAGCTCAGGAAGCCGCCGCGGCCGCAGCGCGCGGAAGCAACGCTACCACATCGTCCGCCGCCGCAGGCGACTGGTTCGTCAACTTTGGATCCTACGCACGCATCGATGACGCGCGCCGCTGGGCGGGTCGCCTGAAGGTCGACAGCGGCAAGGTAGTCGTGCAGGATGCAAGATCACAGGGCAGAACAATACACCGCGTCCGCGTCATCGGGCTGGCCGACAAGTCGACAGCCGACCGCGTTGCAGACCAGCTTGAAAGGGAGCATAAACTGCCTAAACTCTGGGTTGGGAAGAGCTGACGCGTAACAGGCAACCGGTAAAAACGCAGCAGAATAAACAGGAGGAGAGGTCAATGAACATCGTAAAGAGTGCAATTCTGGTCGTTGCGATGGGCGCCACAGCTTCCTACGCCGACTGCGAGGCCCCTGATGAGCCAAATATACCCGATGGCGCAAACGCCAGCATGCAGGAAATGGTAGACGGGCAGGAATCGGTCAAAGCCTTCCAGGCCGCCAATATGGAGTACCTGAAGTGCCTCGAGGCAGTGTTCACAGAAGCGGAAGCTGACGCAAAGAACGCAGATAACAAGACCCAGGCTGCCAAGGCAATGGCGACCTATTCAAAAGCCGTTGAAGATTACAATACCGCGGTAGCGAAGGAAGAGAGCGTCGCTGGCGAGTTCAACACCCAGATTCGTGAATACCAGGCCAGCAACGCAGACAATTAGGGCATGACCCCGGCGACAATTGTCGCCAATAGCATTGTCATCGCGTACGCCAGCAACACCATCAGACCGTCGTGCGCAACAAGCGCCAGCCCGAAGGCACACAGCGCAACGCCGGCAACAGAAGAAGAAAACGGAATCAGCTCCATCACCGGCATCAGAACCGCTACGATGAAGCAAAGCAGCGCGATGAAATCCTGTGAGGGACCCCTGATCAGATAGGTCAGGCGCGGCTGCAGATAGCGATCAATGCTGGCGCAGGGTCCCTGCAGCCACTTGAGTACCTGCAGCAGACGCTGCTGTGGCAGCGTGCGCAACAGCAACCACTGCGGCAACCAGAAGTGACGTCGGCCGGCGAGCATCTGCACCGACACCAGCAGCACGATCAGGGCCATTGTCGTGGGAAACAGCGGGATCCCGCTCAGGGGCGAGGCCAGCAACGTGCCCGTCAGCATCAATAGCGGGGCAAATGAGCGCGTGCCGACAGCCTCAAGAATGTCGCCTACCGTGACCAGGGCGTGATCGCTGTATGCGGCAGTCGCAATCTGCTCTAGCAGCTCTTCGAGATCCCTGGCAACGTGTTGGATCATACGCGCGCAGTAGAGACCCGCGCGGGGGACAGCTCGGCCGCGGCCGGCGTCGCGGGATTACCGGGTGTGGCGCGGTCCTGCCAGTCGCCCATAATAGACCCATGTTCAAGCTGACACTGCTCGGGCAGTACCATTGACTGCGCATCTCCTCGCCACAATACCAATACACTAACACACCGATGTCCATCGGGACCGCTTCAGGCGAAGTGGATCACATTCTACTGTCGTGCACATTTGGGCTATTCGGGGGCCGGCGGCGTGGTCGGCACGACGATAATAATCGGCGCACGCCGGGGCGCGTTTTCCAATGAAGCGGGCATCGGAGCGGAATCTCTCGCGCACGGAGCGGACCAATCACGACTTCCATACCCGTCTCGGGGACCAGTTCGACGAGTACGTCTGGTTCGATGAAAGGAAAGCACTGCTGTCACACCACTGGCATACCGCGAGCTTGAGGGTGCGCCAGACAGCTATCCCTTCGGGCTGTAAGCCGGTTTATTCAACCGTCACCGATTTTGCCAGATTACGCGGCTTGTCCACATCCGTGCCTTTTTGCAGGGCAACGTGATAGGCAAGCAGCTGCAGCGCCACGGTATAGATAATCGGGTTGAGGGCCTCCGGTGCGTGTGGCATCCGCAACACATGCACGCCTGGCTCATCGGAGAAACCGGCGTTGCGATCGGCGAACACATACAGCTGGCCGCCGCGGGAGCGCACTTCCTCGAGGTTGGACTTCAGCTTGTCCAGCAGATCATCCGTTGGCGCGACGGCGACCACGGGCATATCGGCATCTACCAGCGCCAGCGGCCCGTGCTTGAGCTCACCTGCCGGGTAGGCCTCGGCGTGTATGTAGGAAATTTCCTTGAGTTTCAGCGCGCCTTCCATGGCAATGGGGTACTCGATGCCGCGGCCCAGAAACAGCGCATGGTGCTTCTGTATGAAGGCTTCTGCGACCTTCTCGATCTGCGAATCCAGCGCAAGCGTGGCCGTCACCAGGTCTGGGAGGTTGTGCAGCTGCTCGAGGAGATCCTGCTGCTTCTCAGCCGCCATACCGCAGCGACGTCCCAGCACCACCGTCAGCATCAATAACGCGACCAGCTGGGTAGTAAACGCCTTGGTTGAGGCGACACCGATTTCCGGGCCGGCACGAGTCAGAAAGGCCAGGTCGCTTTCCCGCACCAGTGAACTGTTGTCCACATTCGCAATCACCAGGCTGGCGATGAACTCGCCGGGCGCAGCGTGGCGCAGGGCCGCGAGGGTGTCGGCGGTTTCGCCGGACTGCGACACGGTAACCAGCAGGGTATCGGGATGCTGCACGCGCTTGCGGTAGCGGAATTCCGACGCCACTTCCACCTGACAGGGAATGCCCGCCAGTTCCTCCAGCCAATAGCGCGCTACCATGCCGGCGTGGTAGCTGGTGCCGCAGGCGACGATCTGAACGGCACGGGTGCGATCGAAAATCTCCCCGGCTTCGGCACCAAAAGCGGACTCATCCAGCTCACCGGTACCATTGCGGGTAAACGTGGCGGCCAGAGCACGGGGCTGCTCGTAGATTTCCTTGAGCATGAAATGTTCATAATCGCCGAGCTCAGCCGCTTCAATGCCGGTGGAGATACGCTTGACCGGGCGTTCGACGGAAGTAAGCGTCGCATCCCACACCTCGAGCTGCCCGGCGGACAGCAGCACGCTGTCGCCCTCTTCAAGGTAGATAAAGCGGTCAGTGACCTGGCGCAGGGCGAGGGTATCCGACGCCAGAAAGTTCTCTCCAATACCCACACCGATGACCAGAGGGCTTCCAAGCCTGGCAGCAACCACCTGGTCTGGATACCCGGTGTCCACCGCAGCCAGCGCAAACGCGCCGCTAAGACGCGGGATAACCGCGTGCAGAGCGTCAATAAGAGACAGGCCCGCCTGCAGTTCGCGATGCAGCAGATGTACCACAACCTCCGTATCCGTAGCGGAGACAAACTCGAAACCGTCCGCCTTGAGCTCTTCGCGCAGTGCGGCGTGATTCTCGATAATACCGTTATGTACCAGGGCAATGCGCTGGCCCGACAGGTGGGGATGCGCATTGACCGCAGAGGGCGGCCCATGCGTTGCCCAGCGTGTGTGGGCGACGCCGACGCAGCCGAGGATGGGATTCATCGCCTGTGCTTCTTCGAGGCGTGCCACTTTACCCTGGTGCTTGTGCAGCTGCAGCCGGTGCTCATTGTCGATCAGTGCCATGCCAGCCGAGTCGTAACCGCGATATTCCAGCCGCCGCAGTCCCTCGAGGAGGATTTCCGATACTTCGCGCCGCGCACAGGCCGCTACAATGCCACACATGATCTAACTCCCCGATTTGTCGTTGACGGACGCACTTTCTGCGTCACCGGCGTCGCTGCCCGGCCGCCGCCATCCGCTGATGTTACGCTGCTTGCCGCGCGCCACGCCAAGCTCCTTGGCACCGATGTCCTCGGTTACCGTGGAACCCGCTGCGACAAAGCCACCGTAGGCAACGGTCAAAGGGGCAACCAGTGTGGCATTGGAGCCCACGAATACATCATCACCGATGTGGGTCTGGTGCTTGTTGACACCATCGTAGTTACAGGTGATCGTCCCGGCGCCGATATTCACACCATCGCCGAGAACAGCGTCACCAATATAGCTAAGGTGGTTTACCTTGCTGCCGTTACCCAGACGTGCCTTCTTGGTCTCGACGAAATTGCCGACACGGGCATCATTGCCAAGTCGCGTACCGGGACGCAGGCGGGCATAAGGCCCAACGCTGCAGCGCTCACCGACCTCCGCCTGCTCCAGATGACTCATGGCATGAACAACACTGCCCGCGCCGATAATGCAGTCACGAAGGACGCAATTGGGACCGATGCTGGCGCCATCACCAATCTGTACGTCGCCCTCGAACACCGCGTTGACGTCGATAAAGACATCGCTGCCACAGCGCAACTCGCCGCGGATATCGATACGCGCAGGGTCAGCAAGACCGACACCGGCCAGCATGAGCTCCCCGGCAAGACGGCGCTGCAGCTCTCTTTCCACGACAGCCAGCTGTGCGCGATCGTTTACGCCGAGAATATCCAGCTCATTGGCCGCCAGTACGCTGCCAATCTTGCCACCCGCGGCCAGCGCCAGGGGCAGCACATCAGGCAGGTAATATTCACCCTGACTGTTGGCGTTACCTACCTGCGGCAGAAAAGTCTTCAGGTCCGCAGCGGACATGGCCAGAACACCGGTGTTGACCTCACTGATAGTGCGCTGTGCATCGCTGGCATCCTTGTGCTCTACCACGCCGAGCAGGTGTCCAGCCGCATCACGCAAAATACGACCATAACCCGCGGGTTCCGTCACTTGCGCGGTGAGCAGGGCGGGGCCGCTGGCAATCAGGGTCTTGAGGGTGTCTGCAACCAGAAGAGGCACGTCTCCGTACAGCACAAGCACATCACTACTATCGGCTACCCCCGGCAGCGCCTGCAATACCGCGTGCCCCGTTCCGAGCTGCTGATCCTGTTGTACCCAGTGGATATCGTCAGCCTGCAGTGCTTTCTGGACCTCATCGCCAGCATGGCCAACAACAACATGAAGTGCCTTCGGCTGCAGCGAGCGAGCGGTTGCCAACACGTGAGCGAGCAGGGGTTTACCGGCAAGCAAGTGGAGCACTTTCGGCTTCTGCGAGCGCATGCGCGTGCCCCGGCCAGCGGCGAGTATGATGATCTCCAGCGACATGAATTGGTCCTTTACCAGATCTCGACACGAATTGAGACGCCAGCCTGCATCTTAGCCTCAGTGCACCGCATTACAACGGCGCAATCGCTCTGTCTGTGATCCGCTACACAGGCGCTGGACAAATAGAGGACACAAAAAAGCCGGGAGGCTATCCCGGCTTTTAACCATGACTACTGAAGTGCTGCCGTCGCAGTGTGGGTTGTTCTGTTATAGAGCTCAGCCACGACCCGCGCGATTGCGCATCTTGCGCAGCGTGGCGAGCTGTGCGGCCGCCTCGGCTAGCTGCGCCGAGGCGCGACCGTAATCGAATTCACCGGTCTGGTTGGTCAGCACGTCCACAGCTTCGCGACGTGCGGCTTCCGCCGCCGCCTCATCGACATCGTCGGCGCGCAGTGCGCTATCAGCAAGAACAGATACCACACCCGGCTGCACTTCAAGGAAGCCGCCAGATACGTAGTAGACTTCTTCCTCGCCGTTCTGCGTCACAATCCTCACCGGTCCCGGGAGCAATGCGGTCAATAGAGGCGCGTGACCATAGTAAATGCCCATCTCACCAAGCTCACCCGTCGCCACGAGTGTTTCCACCAGTCCGGAATAGATGGATTCTTCCGCGCTGACAATGTCACAGTGAATAGTCATGACCATATTGCTGTCCCGTTGTCCATTAGCAAACCGACGAAGAAGATAAGTTATAGCTTGCCGGCTTTTTCCACGGCTTCATCAATGCCGCCAACCATATAAAATGCCTGCTCCGGCAGATGATCGTACTCCCCGGCCAGAATGCCCTTGAAGCCTGTGATCGTATCCTTCAGGGACACGTAGGTGCCCGGCGCACCGGTAAAGATTTCGGCAACATGGAAGGGCTGTGACAGGAAACGTTCAATCTTGCGCGCCCTCGCTACCGTCTGCTTGTCGTCCTCTGACAGTTCATCCATGCCGAGAATGGCAATAATATCCTTCAACTCCTTGTAGCGCTGCAGCACCGTCTGTACACCGCGGGCGGTCTCGTAGTGATCGTTGCCGATCAGCAGCGGATCGAGCTGCCTCGATGTCGAGTCCAGGGGGTCGACAGCAGGATATATACCCTTGGCAGCGATATCGCGGGACAGCACCACCGTGGAATCAAGGTGGGCAAACGTCGTCGCCGGCGACGGATCGGTCAGGTCATCCGCGGGAACGTACACCGCCTGGATTGAGGTAATCGAGCCGACTTTGGTTGAGGTGATCCGCTCCTGCAGGACACCCATCTCCTCTGCCAGAGTCGGCTGGTAACCCACCGCAGAAGGCATACGACCGAGCAGGGCAGAGACCTCCGTTCCCGCCAGGGTGTACCGATAGATATTGTCAATGAACAGCAGTACGTCACGACCCTCATCACGGAACTTTTCGGCCATGGTCAGGCCGGTAAGCGCCACACGCAGCCGGTTGCCGGGCGGCTCGTTCATCTGGCCGTACACCATGGCCACCTTGGAGTTGCTGAAGTTCTCGACATCGACAACCTTGGATTCCTGCATCTCGTAATAGAAATCGTTGCCTTCCCGGGTGCGCTCGCCAACGCCCGCAAAGACAGACAGGCCAGAGTGCTCGGTAGCGATATTGTTGATCAACTCCATCATGTTCACGGTTTTACCGACGCCCGCGCCACCAAACAACCCGACCTTCCCACCCTTCGCGAAAGGGCAGACGAGGTCGATTACCTTGATGCCGGTCTCCAACAGCTCGTCCGAGGCGGCCAGATCCTCATAAGCGGGTGCGTCGCGGTGAATGGATGCCCGCTCGCTCTCGCCGATAGGACCGCACTCGTCGATCGGATTGCCCAGGACATCCATAATCCGGCCAAGCGTCTCAATGCCGACCGGCACGGAAATGGGCGCGCGGGTATCTTCCACCGCCAAACCGCGGCTGACTCCTTCGGATGAACCCATGGCAATCGTTCGTACCACCCCATCACCAAGCTGCTGCTGGACTTCCAGCGTGAGTTTCTTGTCACTGACTATCAGGGCGTCATAGACCCGCGGGACGTTTTCGCGCGGGAACTCCACGTCGATTACCGCGCCGATAACTTGTACGACTCGTCCGCTACTCATGTCCGGATCCTCTGTTGCGATTGCGTTCATTCCTGTTGCGACACCGATTCATGACGCCGCGCTATGTGTCTGCCTGTCAGTTGATCGCCGCAGCGCCGCTGACGATTTCAGACAGCTCCTGGGTAATGGATGCCTGCCGCGCCTTGTTGTATATCAGCTGCAGATCATCGATGAGATCACCGGCATTATCTGTTGCATTTTTCATGGCCAGCATTCGTGCGGCCTGCTCACAGGCGCCGTTTTCCACTACTGCCTGATAAACCTGTGACTCGATATAGCGAGTAAGCAGCCGGTCGAGAAGCTCTTTTGCATCCGGTTCGTAAATGTAATCCCAGTGGTGTGCCATTTCGTCGCTGTCTTCAGCCTCGAGAGGCAACAGCTGTTGCACGACCGGATTCTGCGTCATGGTATTGACGAACTCGTTGCCAACCAGGAACAAGCGGTCAATATGACCTTTTTCGTAGCTGTCGAGTATGGCTTTTACCGTGCCTATCAGGTCGACGACGCTCGGAGCTTCGCCAATATCGCGTGTCGCCGCTACCACGTTGCCGCCAAATGCATTGAAAAATGCGGATGCTTTGGCGCCAATGAGCGACAGCTCGATCTCGACACCACTGTCCGCCCATGTCCTCATGGCATTGACGGTCGCCTTGAATAGATTCGTGTTGAGACCACCACACAGGCCGCGGTCCGTGGAGATAACAATAAACCCGACCCGGCGTGCTTCACGCACCTGCATGTAAGAGTGACGGTATTCGGGTGCCGAGTTGGCAATATGTCCAACTACGGCGCGCATACGGCGTGCGTAGGGCTTGCCGACCTGCATGCGCTCCTGAGCCTTCCTCATCTTACTTGCGGCGACCATCTCCATCGCACTGGTGATCTTTTGAGTGCTCTTTATACTCGAGATCTTTGTACGGATTTCCTTGCCAACTGCCATGACTTTCTCCGCTGCTTACCAGGTCTGGGTAGCTTTGAATTTCTCTATCGCGGTATTGAAAGTACCGGCAATCTCCTCGTTGTAATCGCCGGACTTCGCCAGGTCTTTCATCAGGTCTCCGTGCTCCGCATGCATGTAGGAGAGCAGAGCGCTTTCGAAGTCGCCTATCTTTTTGACCTCTATATCGCGCAGATGACCCTCGTTCGCCGCGTACAGCATAATGCCCATTTCGGACACGCTCTGGGGCGCGTACTGGCCCTGTTTCATCAGCTCGGTGACCCGTTCGCCGTGATCGAGCTGCGCACGCGTGGCATCATCCAGGTCGGAGGCAAACTGCGAAAAAGCAGCGAGCTCCCGATACTGCGCGAGTGCGGTACGCACGCCGCCGGAGAGCTTCTTGATGAGCTTTGTCTGCGCGGCGCCACCGACGCGGGATACAGAAATCCCCGCATTCATGGCCGGGCGGATGCCCGCATTGAACATGTCTGCCTCGAGGAAGATCTGGCCATCCGTAATAGAAATCACGTTGGTCGGTACAAACGCAGACACGTCACCCGCCTGGGTTTCAATAATGGGCAGCGCTGTCAGTGAACCGGTTCTACCTTTGACTTCACCGTTGGTGAACTTCTCTACGTAGTCGGCGTTGACGCGGGCCGCGCGCTCGAGCAGCCGTGAGTGCAGGTAAAATACGTCACCCGGGTAGGCTTCACGACCGGGAGGACGACGCAGAAGCAGGGAGATCTGGCGGTAAGCCCAGGCTTGCTTGGTCAGGTCATCGAAGATGATCAACGCGTCTTCGCCGCGGTCACGATAGTATTCACCCATGGTGCAGCCCGCAAAGGGCGCCAGGTATTGCATGGCGGCAGGATCCGCGGCGGTGGCAGCGACTACAATGGTATGTTGCATGGCACCGTGCTCTTCCAGCTTACGCACCACCGATGCCACGGAAGACGCTTTCTGGCCTACCGCAACATAAATGCACTTGATGCCGGTATCTTTCTGATTAATGATGGCGTCCACTGCAATAGCGGTCTTGCCGATCTGGCGATCGCCGATAATCAACTCACGCTGCCCGCGGCCGATGGGCACCATGGCGTCGATGGCCTTGAGGCCAATCTGCACGGGTTGGTCGACTGACTGCCGGGCAATGACTCCGGGCGCGACCTTTTCAAGTGCGTCTGTCGTTTTGGCATTGACAGCGCCCTTGCCGTCGATCGGAGCGCCGAGCGCATCTACGACGCGGCCCTGCAGCTCTGGCCCCACCGGTACTTCCAGAATTCGCCCGGTGCAGCGACAGGACTGCCCCTCGGCAATACCCTTATAATCACCAAGCACAACGGCACCAACCGAATCCCGCTCCAGGTTCAGCGCCATGCCGTAGAGTCCACCGTCAAACTCAATCATTTCGCCGTACATGACTTCATTCAGGCCGTGAATACGAATGATGCCGTCGGTGACCGAAACGACGGTACCCTGGTTTCTCGCTTCAGTGCCAACGTCCAGCTGGTCGATACGCTGGCGGATGATGTCACTGATTTCCGAAGGGTTCAGTTGCTGCATGCTCTGTTCCTCAAATTCTAGTTTGTCAGTGCTTCGGCGAGCTTGTTAAGTCTACCGCGCACAGAGCCATCGATAACAATATCGCCGGCCTTGATAAGCAGACCGGCAAGCAGACTGCTGTCGGTTTCACTGCTGATGACGACCTCCCGCTGCAGCTTCTGCCCCAGCACCTCGGCCAGCCTGTCACATGTGTCCTGTGGAAGATCGAAGGCCGAAATCACGTGCACGTCTACCGTTTTTTCCCGCGCAGCCTTGAGTTCGAGAAACTGCCTGCTGACTTCCGGCAACAGCGGCAACCGACGATTCGCCGCGAGTGCGCGAACAAAATTGGCCATGGGCGCGGACAGGGATTCACCGCACAGAGCAATCATCTGATCTGCCTGCTCAGTGGTCGTCAGTATAGGACCTGAAAACAACTCGCGTACCCGCGGCTCACCAACAACCGCTGCAGCAGTTGCGAGCTGGCCCTGCCACAGGTCGAGTGCAGCTTCAGCATCGGCATACTCAAACGCAGCCTTGGCATAGGGACGTGCCAGCGTGCTTAATTCGGCCATGAAACCCTCTCGTTACAGCTCAGCGACAAGCTGGTCCAGCAGCTCACTGTGAGCCTGCTGGTCAATTGAAGCACCCAGTATCTTCTCGGCACCCGCCAGGGACAGGGCCCCAATCTGACTGCGGAGCTTTTCACGTGCCCGGTTAGCTTCCTGCTCGATTTCCGCGTGGGCAGACGCTTTGACGCGATCGGCCTCTTCCACCGCCGCCTGTTTCGCCTCATCCACGATCTGATTCGCCCGCTTGCTGGCAGAGTCCACGATTGACGCCGCCTCCTGCTTGGCTTCCTTCAGGCGCTCGACAGACTTCTCCTTGGCCAGCTCAAGGTCGTGTTCGGCCTTCTCTGCAGCCGCCAATCCATCGGCAATCTTGCGTTCCCGCTCCTGCATGGCCCCCATGATCGGCGGCCAGACATACTTCATGCAGAACACGACAAAGGCAAGAAATGCCAGCATTTGCCCGATCAGCGTAAGGTTTATATTCACACCTTGCTCCTCACGAATCCTCGAGGTGGAACTGCCACCCCATTGCAACAATTGCCGCTATGCTTTAGCCGGCAACCACAAAAATCAGGTACATAGAAATACCGACACCGATAATCGGAATGGCGTCCACCAGGCCGGCGCCGAGGAAGAATGTCGTCTGCAGTTTGGGAGCCAGCTCTGGCTGACGTGCAGACGCTTCGATCAGCTTGCCACCCAGCATGCCGATTCCGATTGCTGCTCCGAGGCCGCCGAGGCTGATCATGATGGCGGCAGCTATGTAAATCAGTTCCATTGTTCTCTCCTAAGGGTTAATTGCCATACAGTGGGGTAGTTAATGGTCTTCATGCGACATACTGAGATACACGATCGTCAGTACCATGAAGATGAACGCTTGCAGTGTGATGATAAGTACGTGGAATATGGCCCACGCGACCTGCATGAACGCTGCAGGTAACATCCAGACAATGCCTGCACCGAAAAGAGCGGCGATGAGAATGAAAATCATCTCCCCTGCATACATATTACCGAAAAGACGCAAACCGAGTGAGAAGGGCTTTGCCAGTAGTCCGACTACCTCCATGAACAGGTTGATCGGTATGAATATCGGGTGATTGAATGGAGAGAGGGTGAGCTCTCTGATGAAACCCACGCCCTTGATGGAAATCGAGTAGTAAAGCATTAACACAAACACGCCCAGCGCCATACCCATAGTGACATTCGGGTCAGTAGAAGGCACGATTTTCTGATATTCCACGCCCATCAGCATGAGCGTATGCGGCACCAGATCGACCGGAACGAGGTCCATCAGGTTCATGAAAAACACCCATACAAAAATGGTCAGTGCCAGCGGTGCGATGACCGGATTACGCCCGTGGAAGGTATTCTTGACCGTGTTGTCGACGAAGCCTACGATCATTTCGATCACATTAACCAGACCGGAGGGAACACCTGAACTGGCCTTCAGGGCGACGGATCGGAACAGCCAGCAAAACACAATGCCGAGACCGATTGACCAGATCATTGAATCGACATGCAGCGCCATGAAGCCCATGGCCGCAGCTTCGTCAGCGCCGTGAGCCATTACCCACGAACCACCGTCTACGATGACAGAACCGTCATAGCGCTCGTACCCACCTGGCAGCCTGCCATAGGTGAGATTAGTGAGGTGGTGAACAATGTAGTCTGAAACCGTCTGGTTCTCGCCTGCCATGTAACTCACTCTCTGTTACCTGTAATACCTGCCACTCGCAGGGCCCGATCTGTCTTTTGCATTAAGCCGGTCAATACCCGCGTCTCAACAGCCAGGCGGATCCCGCTGACTGCAGTGCCCACATCCACCCAAAACCCGCAAAAACTGCCAGTGCATTCACCGGCTTCATAAGCGCAAAGACAAGGGCGAATCCCACGGCGCTCAATAAAAACTTACCGGCATGTGCCGCATAAGCTCCGTGCGCTCCACGCTGAATGGGACGTCGCCGCCCCACACCGAACACCAGAAAGGCAAACCACGCCTGGGGTAGAATACTGATCAACGCGCCGGCGGCAAAAGAAATCGCGCTGCTGCGATCGAAGCACCAGGCGACAATAGCGAGAGAAGGCAAGAGGAAGGCCAGCTGCGTCAGTGTAATGTTATGCACTGGCGGCGGCTTTAGCCGGGTTCTGTTCCCATTGTCGCCGGCACTTTTTTGCTTGCCGTCAGCCACGCGAGTGTGTCCTCGTTTCGGCGCGCGCATTATAGGGATAAACCCGCCCCCGTTCAACTTCCCCTGCATCAATGTTGCTGGAAGCTCCGGATGTGCTGACCTGTTACCACTATATGTGGCAACTTCTAAACCACAATATTGCAGATATAGTGTATCGCCGCGCAATATTTCTTTATTTGATATGCGCAAGAATGCCGTCCAGCTCATCCAGGCTGCTGTAATTGAGTACCAGACGGCCTTTGCCGCCCGAGCCGTGCTGGATGCTTACCTGGGTACCCAGTTTGCCTGACAGCTCATCCTGCAGCTGACGGATGTTCGGATCGAGTGTCGGCCTGGTTTTTTCCTCACCGTCCGGGCTGGCCAGCCATTGCCTGACCAGTGCCTCCGTCTGCCGCACAGAGAGCCCACGTCCCACAACGGTCCGTGCTGCATGCGACTGGGTATCACCGTCTAGCGCGAGGAGGCAACGCGCATGACCCATGTCCAGGTCGCCATGCTCCAGCAGTCGCCGCACATCGGGCTGCAGCGCCATCAGGCGCAGGAGGTTGGCAACAGTGGACCGGGACTTGCCAATGGCTTCGGCCACCTGTTGCTGGGTCAGCTCAAACTCTGTCTGCAGGCGCTGCAGCGCAGCCGCTTCCTCGATAGGATTCAGATCCTCCCGCTGAATGTTTTCTATCAGCGCCATTGCGATGGCCGCATCGTCGCCTACATCCCTGACCATCGCGGGAATAACATCCAGGCCGGCAAGCTGGGCGGCACGCCAGCGACGTTCGCCGGCAATAATTTCATAACGCTTGTCAGATATCGGACGGATGACAATAGGCTGCATCAGCCCCTGGGCACGTATGCTGTCGGCGAGCTCCTGCAGGCTTTCTGGCTCAATATCCCGTCGCGGTTGATACTTGCCCCGCTGTATGAGGTCTACGGGCACTGATTTCAGCTGGCTATCGAGCGCAGTCTCATCGACCAGTGGCTGATCGGTACGTACCGATGCATTATTGGCAGATGCCAGCAATGCATCCAGGCCACGCCCCAGGCCACGTTTTCTGCTGCTCATGTAACTGCCCCGTCTGTCGATGCCGTTGCATCTGCCGCAACACGCTGTTCCTCGCGTCGGATGACTTCTCCCGCCAGCGCCATGTAGGCACGCGACCCTCGTGAATAGCGGTCGTAATACATAGCCGGCAAGCCGTGACTGGGCGCTTCGGCAAGACGAACATTGCGTGGAATCACCGTGCGGTAGACCTTGTCGCCAAAATAACTGTGAAGCTGCGACGACACATCATTGGTCAGGCTGTTGCGCGGATCGTACATGGTCCGCAGTATACCCTCGACCCGCAAAGTGGTGTTCACGCTGTCGGCAACCCGCCGGATCGTATCCATCAGGGCCGACAAGCCCTCAAGCGCGTAGTATTCGCACTGCATGGCGATGATCACGCCGTCAGCAGCCACCAGTCCATTCAGCGTCAGCATATTCAGCGACGGCGGACAATCAATAAGGATGTAATCAAAATCCTGTGCAGCGGGAGCGAGACTCGCCCGCAGCCGCCGCTCGCGACCCTCGATCTGCATCAGCTCCACCTCGGCGGCTGTCAGATCACCATTCGCGGGCAGTACATGGAAACCGGATTCGCCGGCGGGCTGCGCAACCTCGCTGACCGGCGTGCGATGCACGAGAACATCATAGATGCTTTGTTCAATAGCATATTTGTCGACGCCGCTACCCATTGTGGCATTGCCCTGGGGATCAAGATCCACCAGCAGCACGCGCTGCTTCATCGCCGCCAGAGATGCCGCAAGATTAACACAGGTCGTGGTCTTGCCGACGCCGCCCTTCTGATTTGCTATCGCTATAATGCGTGGCAACTGTCTATCCCCGATATCTTAGGTGGTCGCTGCCACGTCGCCCGGCGCTTTTCCCGGCGGGTAAATCGTCACCAGGCTTCTCTGTTCGTTCAATCCCGGTACATCCAGTCGTTCAACGTGCGTCTGCATGCCTTCCTCGAGCAGGCTGTCGAGCTCGTTATCGCTGACTGGACCCCTCATAGCATAAAGGCGAGCACCATCTTGCAGCAGATGGTCGCACAGAGTAACCATGTCGGGGAGAGATGCAAAGGCACGCGAAAGGACGCCATCAAAAGGCTGTGCAGGTCGGTAGTTTTCTATGCGGGAATCAACTACCTGAATATTGGTCAATGCCAGCGCCAGACGTGCCTGGAAAAGAAAACGGGTTTTCTTGCCATTGCTGTCGAGCAGCACGAAGTCGCGGTCTGGACAGAAAATAGCGAGCGGGATGCCCGGAAGGCCCGCTCCCGTGCCAACATCCAGAAAACGCCTGCCCTGAAGATGGGGCAGCACTGCCAGACTGTCAAAAATATGCCGGACGAGCATATCACTGCGGATGCGAACGGCCGTGAGGTTATAGGATCGATTCCACTTTTCCAACAGGTCGAGATAATCAGAAAGACGTTCAATCGCGCCCGGCGGTGGCGGCACCCCAAGCTGCCGGCATCCGTCCACAAGGATCCCGGCTTCCTCGCCGCGACTCACGTCAGGCGCTTTTGCGTGCGTCGGATGCGCCCTGAGCTGCCTCGCCTCCTGACTTTTTCAGGTGGACCAGAAGCAGCGAGACCGCTGCAGGCGTGACACCGGGCAGCCGCCCGGCATGGCCCAGAGTTTCCGGTCTCGCAGCGGCCAGCTTGAGGCGTACTTCGTGGGAGAGTCCTTCCACTGAATGATAGTTCAGGGTGTCTGGCAGGCGGAGGGACTCGAAGCGCACCATGCGATCTATTTCGGCCTGCTGCCGTTCGATGTATCCGGCGTATTTGGCCTGGATAGCGACCTGCTCTGCTACCTGCGGGTTGGCCGTTGCGCCGTCGAACAGAGGCGCTATGTCCGCATACTCGATCTCAGGTCGCTTCAGCAGATCAGCCAGCGAGTACTCGCGTGACAATTCGGTGCCCAGACGCGCCCTCAACTGCTGCGCCTGGTGGCTACCCGCCTGCACATAGTGCTGGCGCAGCCGCGACTGTTCCCGCTCAATGCCCTCACGTTTTTCATCGAAGGCCTGCCATCGATCATCGTTCACCAGCCCCAGCCGACGTCCGTGGGCAGTCAGGCGCAGGTCTGCGTTGTCCTCGCGCAGGAGCAATCGATACTCTGCCCGGGAAGTGAACATACGATAGGGCTCCAGGGTTCCCATGCTGATGAGATCGTCTACCAGCACCCCCAGATAGGCCTCATCGCGTCGCGGACACCAGGGTTCTTCACTGCGTGACGCCAGCGCCGCATTCACCCCGGCCAGCAGACCCTGGGCTGCAGCCTCTTCGTACCCGGTTGTGCCGTTGATCTGACCGGCAAAGTACAGGCCCTGCACCGCCCGGGTTTCAAGCGAATGTCGCAGGTCGCGCGGATCGAAAAAGTCGTACTCGATGGCGTAGCCGGGACGTGTGATCACCGCGTTCTCCATCCCCGCGATGGAGCGCACCAGTGCCACCTGAATATCAAAGGGCAGGCTGGTGGAGATGCCGTTCGGGTAGAGCTCGTTGGTGGTCAGACCCTCGGGTTCCAGAAATATCTGGTGGGATGTCTTGTCGGCAAAGCGGTGTATCTTGTCTTCGATACTCGGACAATATCTGGGACCAACCCCCTCAATGACACCGGAGTACATCGGCGAACGGTCGAGTCCGCTGCGAATGATGTCATGGGTCTGCTCATTGGTGTTGGCAATCCAGCAGCAGCGCTGCTCCGGATGCATGGCGGTATCGCCAAGGAATGACATCACCGGCTGAGGCTGGTCACCCCATTGCTCCTGAAGCTGCGTGAAATCTACCGATCGGGCATCGACGCGCGGCGGTGTGCCGGTCTTCAGGCGCGCTACCCGGAAGGGCAGGCCTCGCAGCCGCTTCGCCAGGGCATTCGCCGGGGCATCACCGGCACGGCCGCCGGCGGAACTCTCAAGTCCAATATGAATCTTGCCGCCGAGGAAAGTACCAGTGGTCAGAATGACCCGGGGCGCGTGAAATTCCACGCCCATCTGCGTGCGCGCGCCAGCAACCCGATCCCCGTTGATAATGAGATCGTCCACCGCCTGCTGAAAAATCTGCAGGTTTGGCTCACTCTCAAGAACCTGCCTGATCGCATTTCGATACAGCACCCGGTCAGCCTGCGCACGCGTCGCCCGTACAGCGGGTCCCTTGCGGGCATTGAGAACGCGGAACTGTATACCGGCACGGTCAGTGGCAAGCCCCATGGCGCCGCCCAGTGCATCGATTTCACGGACAAGGTGACTCTTGCCAATACCGCCGATCGCCGGGTTGCAGGACATCTGTCCCAGGGTGTCGATGCTGTGAGTCAGCAGCAATGTGCGACAACCCATGCGCGCTGAGGCAAGTGCAGCTTCCGTGCCTGCGTGGCCGCCGCCGATCACAATAACATCGAATGTTTCCGAAAATTTCATCCAAGTAACCTGGGTTCACGACTCCCCGCATTGTCGGGCGGAGCAGTATACGCTCGGGAACAGGCGCCAGCAAAGAGGCATCCGGCTAAATTTTGATCAGTCACATACCGAACGTAATTATGAATAAATATTTTATGTATTAGAAAGATCTAGTAATTAAATGCTGTTACTGATGAGGAGCCTGATCCCTGTTGAAAAATCCTGATTGATGCGACAAAACAGAGACTTACGATAATGATAAGGCTGTTCACCGTCGGGCGTTCTATTCGGTATTTTCAGTGTATGTGCAGTTGATGGAATGACACTGCTGACAACGTGCTTAATAGATACATGTTGTTATCCACATTTTCTCACCGGATACCCCAGGCTTTTACCGTATTTTTACAATGGAAAAAAATCGGTAATGCGCAGCGCACGTTCTTACAGGTCGTTGAGCTTTTCCAGATTTTCTGCGAGCCAGGCCTGCCGGACATGCTCCTGCTCCAGCCTGAGATTATTACCCAGGCTGTTTTCACACAGTGTCCGATAAAGCCCCTGCTCAGCACCGGTAAGGTTGGAAAGATCAGTCAGGATGCGCTTGTGCACGTCTTCTCTACCCCACAAAGAGCGGTGCGCCTCGAGAGTAGCGTGATCCATCAGCAGCGAGCGTGCCGCAGGCAGGTGATTGCGCAGGCGATGCAGAATTGCAAAACCGTGGGTGTCGATATCGCCCCAGTACCAGAGCGAAGAGGTGTGCAGCCAGGGGATATCGACCAGTGTCCTGACGCCGTAGCCCAGACCAAAGATAACCAGTGCCCCGGGATAATCCGGAAAGCTCAAGCCATTGATTTCATTTTCCGTAACGAACACGCGATCCACTCGTGGCCTCAGGCGCGCAAAGTCCGCTACTGGAATCTCCATATCCCGGATGCCAGACATCGCAAGCGATGGGTCCAGAAAGCGAAAACGCACGCGGGCGGGTTTGTCGCGTAGTCCATAGCGTTGATTGAAACCCCTGGCACCGCGGCCAGTCGCGTCTATGGCGTGTTCCGGCAATACAGCATCAAGCAACTCCGAGAGCAGACCGCGGTGGGTCTCTATGAAC
Source organism: Chromatocurvus sp. (assembly GCA_046260765.1). GTDB lineage: Bacteria > Pseudomonadota > Gammaproteobacteria > Pseudomonadales > Halieaceae > Chromatocurvus. The sequence continues at coordinate 96,542 of JBHEOO010000002.1, read as the reverse complement.
TTGCTATGCACCCCGGGGATGTCGAGTTCGCGTAAATAGCACTCCGGCCGCGGGTGTGACTCGAACGCTTCCAGTACGGCCAGTATCCGCGGCCAATCCTGACGGTATTCCAGCAGCTGTAGTGGTCGCTTTTCGATCCAGGCCTTTAGCAACAAGGGGAATCGGGACAGTATTTCTCTGGCCAGGGCTGAAAACTGCTTTGCCTGCCGCTCCTTGCCGATCAGGGAAAGTGCATCCGACTGGCTGTCTATGCTTGCGCCGTCGGGCAGCTCATTGGCACCGTGGACCCGGTGCTGGCGTCGCTGCCAGTGCAGGGTGTAGCCATGGCCCCGGCTTTCCTTGCTGCCCTCACGCAGGCTGCGCACCCAATCGGCCACAGCAGAGAAGTCGTCGGTGAGCTCTCTGGCCGTGGGGCCTTTCAGGCGCAGGGTCAGGGGATAGAATGTGGTGCTGTCAATTGGGGTGGTATCGATTGAGGTGCTGTCGATCTGGTCGCTATCGAGACGGATGCTATCAAGAAGGATGCTATCGAGCTGGGCGCGCAGCAGTTCACCGCGCCGCCAGTGTTTTTCTACCTGAGCGTGCAGGTCCTGGGGGGTAGTCCATCCGCTCATTGCAGCTGGATACGCTCCCGGGCCTGTTTTTCTGCCCGGTATTCTTCGATGGTCAGGTTGCGCAACAGAGATTGCCGCCCGTCCCTGTTGTGCACAAAACCCACGTTAGCGACATAGGGCTCGATAATGTGGATTTTCTGTAAAGGCGTCACGATCAGTAGCTGCAGGTTCAGGCGTTTGAAAAGCTCCAGCCCGTAGCGTGCGGATTCATCCGAGCCACGTCCAAAAGCCTCATCGATAACAACGAAGCGAAAGGTGCGGGATCGCTGCTCCCCCCATTCGAGGCCGAACTGGTAAGCCAGGCTGGCCGCGAGGACGGTGTAGGCCAGCTTTTCTTTCTGGCCGCCGGACTTGCCGCCGGAGTCCGTGTAGTGCTCGTGCTCACGATCGTCTTCCTGAAAGCGCTCGGAGGCAGAGAACACGTACCAGTTGCGTACGTCGGTTACCTTGCGCGTCCAGCGCTTGTCCAGCTCACCGGTACCCTCTCGTCCCCGGAAACGTTCGATGATGTGCTTGACCTGAAGGAATTTCTGCTCGGTGTACTGCTCGTCTTCGTTGCCGCTCAATGCCCCCTCTGTGCACGCGCGCAACTCCTGCTGAAACTCCACGATCTCGCGGTCATTGGCGGATTCGGCAAGCAGCTTGATATAGCGTCCGGGGTTGTAATCGATACCCTGCAATGAGCGATTGATTGTCTCGATGCGCTCGCGAATCGCCTGGCGCTCCCTGTGCAGTTGTCCCTGAAACGCCGCAACTTCACGAATGGTGTTTTCGTTGAGCAGTGCCTTGAAGCGGGCTTCGAAACGCGGCAGATCGTCTGCCATAAGGCTCTTCAGCATGTCGCGGTAGTCGTCTCCGGAATGCAGACTGACATCCACCTCGCGACTTTCGAGGGGCCACGTCTGCTGGTGCTGCTGCATGGCACGCACGATACGCTCTCGCAGCGTGCTGAGCTGCCTGTCCTGCTGATCGATACGCTTTTGCAGCCACTCGCGAAGCTCACCCTGCCTGTTTTCGCAGGATTCCACGGTCAGGGTGTGTTCCCCGAGTGCCTGCTGCCGGTAATCGGACAGGTTTTCAAACCAGGTGAATGCTTCCTCGGGTGTCGCCTCCAGCAGAATCCGGCAGTCCTGCCGCTGTTGTTCGGCACTGTCGACCTTGGCCTGATTGGCGCCTTCCTCCTTGCCCAGACAGGACAGGTGGTTCTCGGTGGCACTGAGGTCCGTGTCAAGGGTTTTCAGCTGCTGCTCGAGTTGCCGTAACAGGTCCGACGTTGCTTCCAGCTCTCGTTGCTCCTGCTGCAGACGCTCGATAGCCTGCGCAGCTGGATGCCAGTCGAGTTCGGCGTAGTCCTCGAACATGGCCAGCTGCCCTAGCTTCAGGAGTTGGCCTTCCAGTCGTTTGCGCTCACTTGTCGCTTTCGTGATCTCGGCAGCCAGTACCTCTCCGTGACGAGCAAGCTCGTCGGCTTCCGCCAGCAGAGCCTCCATCTTTGCCTGATTGTCCCATCCCAGCACGAAGCGAGCGCGATCGTCGATGCGGTGTCGGTCATCCTTTTCGTGGCGTCCACCACCGCCTTTTATCTGACCAGCCCGGGTGATGGCGCGCCGCTCACGTCGGAACCTGTCAATGTCGCTGCAGCAGACGTAATCAAACCGACGCGCCAGTTCTGCCTCCAGCCATCTATAGAATTCGCTATCCGGCTGGATCTGCAGCTTTTGAAACAGGGAATCCGGCTGCACTGAAGGCTGCTCTGCCGCAGATTTTCGCACCCGGAAGTACACCAGCCGTCCCCGCAGGTGGGTGCGTTCCACCCAATCCGTGATCACAGCGTAGTGTGCATCGGGAATCAGCAGGGACAGGCCAAAATTATGCAGGAGGCGCTCTATCGCCCCCTCCCAGTCACGGGCGTCGGCTGCCACCTGCAGCAGTTCGCCGACGAAGGGAATCGCAGTCTCGTCGAGTGACAGTGATTCACACATGGACTGGCGTATCGACAGCATGCGCGCTGGAATATTCGACTGTCTCTGGCGCAGAGAGTCGATTTCCTGCTCCATCTCCCGGTACTGTCGCTGGATATTGTGAAGTTCTGCGCCGGCTTCATTGATGTGGTTCTGGTACTCAGCCTGTCTGCTCTGCCATGCGTCCCGGTGGTATTGCAGCTGGTGGCGGTTGTCGAGAAAGCTTTCGAGGTCTCGCGGTACTGGCAATTCCAGACTCGTGGCCAGCTTCTCGTAATGCTCGGACTTGGCCTGCTGCTGTGCCTTGTGTTGCTGCTGCAGCTGGAGTTCACTGCGGATTCGTTGCAGGCGGTCACCACCATTTTCCGCGATGGCCTGACGAAGATCGTCGCGGCGAGCCTGCAGGTCACGTCGCTGCTGTTCAAGACTCTCGCGGCGGCGTGCCAGTTTCTCCCCCTCGAGCGCCAGATTTTCCAGGCGCCTGTCCAGCAGTTCACCTTTGAGAAAGGCGAACCAGGGTCGCAGGGCGTCGCGGCTCTGGCGCAGGGCCAGTGCCTGCTCTTCGCGCTCTGCATGCTGATCGAGATCTGCCACCAGGGGCGTCAGTGCATCAACCCGGGCCCTGGCTCGCAACACCGCCTCGTGAGCGCGGTTGAGATCGTCGAAGTGCTTGATCAGCGCGTCGATGCGCTCATCCACAGGAAACGACTCGAGCATGTGTTCCCGCACGAAGCGGGTAATGTTGTCCACCGACTTCATGGAGACGGTCTGGTTGAACAGTTCCATGGCCTGGTTGTTGTCGATGCCGAAGCGGCGACGAAAAGCAGCGCAATAGGCCGGGAAAGCGTCAAACAGCTCAACGCCATCTGCCTGGCGCAGCCGCTTGCGCAGGTTGCTCAGATCGCTGCCAAAGTTGGCGAAATGTTCTGCGATACCCACCTGCCTGTCTGCCACGATATAGAATCGTGCCGGCTGCCCGGTGCTGTCCTTGCACCAGAAAACCTGTGCCAGGGTGACGTGCGTGTCGTAGCCGCTGTTGTAGAAGTGACCGAGAATCACCGAGTAGCTGTTATGGTCTCTCAGCGCAACGGCCCGCGTGGACAGGCCGCTCTCCCCCCGCTCCGACTTGTAGTGGCCAAGGACGTAGGAGCGCAGGGAGCGTTCTTTGCCCTCAGCACCGGCCGCTTTGTTGTAGGTGATGTGCTGCGCGGGGACGAGAAGTGTGGTGATGGCGTCCACCAGTGTCGATTTGCCCGAGCCGATATCCCCGGTCAGCAGACTGTTGTCGCCCCTGGGCAGCAGCTGCCACACCTGGTTGTCAAAGGTACCCCAGTTGTAGATTTCGAGCCTGTGCAGGCGAAAACCGGCCTGATCGTTGCCGCTCGCGAAATCCAGTCCGAGGGATTCCATGGTCATTCGGATCCGTTCCGGTCGCCAGCGGCGTCCGCGCGATAGTCGGCTAGCCGCTGTTCAAATTCACCCAGCCATTGGGCATCGACAAAAGACTGCAGGATGCGGCGCACCTCATAGCGATCGCGCTGGCCCCGCAGTCGACGCAGGAAACCCAGCTGTACCACTTTGTTGACGTCGCCCTGGATGCGATCCGTCAATTTTGCTTCGTTGGCCGTGTCCGGCAGGAACAGGCGCAAGGTTTCCACAATCTGTTCCAGAGTGATAATCAGGCGTGTTTCACCGCCGGTGGCGTCGTGCTCCGCCAGCTTCTTGCGTAACAGGGCCAACAGCAGGCTGACCGGGAAGGAAAGCTGGCGACGGGGTACCAGCCTCGGCAGATCCTTGTCGTTGACTTCCGCAGGGCGCTGGCCAAGGTAGGCGTAACCCTCTGCCTCGTCCAGGAACAGATCCAGGCCGAGCACCCGCACATAATCGATAACGCGACCCTGAAGACCGAGCAGGCCCTGCCACAGGTTTTCCTGTTGATCCCTATACAGAACGCCTTTGAACAGTGCGATGAGTACGGGGGATAGTTCGGGGCCGTAATCGGTTTCGGTGTCTGGCATATCAGCGACTGAAAAGAATATGGGGCAGCTCGGCGCGACGCATCGTACCACTGGCGTCCCGCCAGCTGAGAGTGCAGTGCGTTGTCTCGTCAACGATGGCGCGGGGGTCATCGTCCGCCAGGGCGAGCCAGGTCACCAGTTCAGCCAGTCCGCGTTCGAGTGGGCTGTGTTCCAGCAGCTGTGGCAGGCTGATCTGGTCACGCGTCTGCAGGGCCCGGCGCAGGCGACCGCGCAGCTGCTCCCGGTCGACATAGACCTGCTCGAACAGGGCCTCTGCGTCGATATCCGCATCACCTTCTTCCAGTGTGTTCTGTTCAATGTGAGGTTTGACAGGTGCCTGGTATAGCGGCCGCTCCATCGGTAGTTGCAGGGCGGGGCCCGGCTCATCCAGGGGCATTTCCAGTGGAATCGACTGGCTGCGCATGGCCAGGGCATGCTGCTCCACCTCATGAATCAACTGCATGATGCGACGGTTTTCCAGCCAGGCCTGGTCATCCAGGTAGCGCCGCAGCTGCTCTGATAGCCTGGCGACTGTGCGCATGGTCACCTCGCCGGCTTCCAGCCAGTCGTAGTGTACGCGTTGCAGGCGCCGGTCGGGCTCCAGAGCCTGTATCGGCGCCAGAGCCATTACCTTCTCCAGCAGAGAGGAAAGTTCTTCCTGTCGCGCGGGGGACATCAGGAAATCCCAGAACGCCTGGAAGCTGCGACCCTGGTCGGAGTCGTTGATGGCGTCGCGCTCGCCGAAAACCTGCTCCAGTATGTCACCCTTGCTGCCTTCCCACGACGCCACCTTTTCGCGCACCTGCCGGTCAAGCTGCCGGAAATTCTGTTCCACCTGTCGGAAATCCGAGAGCAGGCCGCGGGCGGTTTCCGCCATTTGCAGGAAGCGCTCACGCAGCCGCGTGTCATCCATGAGTCGCAGGCGGCCGGCATGAATTTCCTCGATCTCGGCCTCAATCGCCGCTTTTTGTCGGAGCAATTCCTCGATCCGGGCCTCCCTGCTGGTTTCCGTGCCCTGGGTGATTTCGTGCAGGAGATCAAACACCGTTAGCAGGCGTGATTCGGCGCCAATGAAGTGCTGGCCCTGCAGGGAAACGAGCCAGTTCACAGCCTTCTCTGTTGCCGGGGTCAGATCGTAGTGGGGCTCGTCGCTGTGGCGGGGGTAGTATTTGCGCAGCCACGCGCGCTCATCTCCGGCCCAGTCGTTCAGATAGTGAAGAGCCGATTTTGGAAACGCGGCGTCGCCATCCCGCTCGCGCAGGTGGTAGAGAAAGTCATCAAGTCGTGCGGTCAGCTCCGCTTCCGGCAGGCTGCGCTCATTCGGTTCAATAAAGCAGCGATAGGTAAATGCACTCACCAGCGGTCCGTGGTCCGCGGCGAGCAGGCGCCAGCCGGGGTGTTGCTGGCGCAGGGTGCAAAGATAGTCAAACTCCATGTTACTTACCGATACAGAAGCTGCTGAAGATTTCTCCCAGTAACTGATCGCTGGTGACCTTTCCCGTGATATCCCCCAGCTGATCCTGACAACAACGAAGGTCTTCTGCAACCAGCTCCCCGGCGCCCGAGTCGCGCAACTGGATAATGGCCGACATGAGATAACGGCGGGCGCCCGCGAGCGACTCGAGGTGTCGCCGGCGCGCACTGAAAGCGGTTTCCACGGCACTGGCATCGAGCCCTGCGGCATCGCGCAAATGCTGTCGCAGCAGTTCAACACCGAGGCCTGATCGGGCGCACAGGGTAATTTCGGTGCCTCCTGGCGTATCGAGAAGCCTCGGGGTACGACCGCTGAGGTCGCACTTGTTGCGGATCAACGTAACGTCTGCCGCATCGGGGAGTGGCACAAGACCAGAGGGCCAGAGCCTGGCACCGTCCACGGTGTCGGGAAGATCGCTGTCGTCTACGACCAGCAACACCCGGTCTGCCTCACGGATCTCGACCAGTGCGCGGCGAATGCCTTCCTGCTCCACGGCATCCGTGCTCTCCCGCAAGCCTGCGGTATCCACAATGTGCAGCGGCAGACCATCGATATCGATATTCTCACGCAGGAGATCACGCGTGGTGCCGGCCACGTTCGTGACAATTGCCGTGTCGCGGCCTGCCAGGGCGTTGAGCAGGCTTGACTTCCCTGCATTGGGCGCACCGGCAATCACCAGCTTCATGCCCTCGCGGATACGACTGCCCTGCCGGGCCGCGGCAGTCACCGCATCCAGCTGCGCCAGAAGATCGGCGAGGCGGCTCCCGACGTCCCCCTCGGCGAGAAAATCTACTTCCTCTTCCGGAAAGTCCATCGAGGCTTCGACGTAAACGCGCAAGCGAATGACCGCCTCTACCAGGCCGTCGATCCGGGCAGAAAATACGCCGGTCAGGGAGCGGCTGGCGTTGCGCGCGGCGGCAGCTGTCGTGCTGTTGATGAGATCCGCGATTGCCTCGGCCTGCGCCAGGTCAATCTTGTCGTTCAGGAACGCACGACGGGAGAATTCACCGGGAACAGCGACACGGGCACCGGCATGACAGGCAGCCTCGACGACCAGGTCCAGCAGTACCGGCCCACCGTGGCAGTGCAGTTCAACCACGTCCTCACCGGTAAACGAGTGTGGCGCCGGGAAACGCAGCGCAAGGCCATCGTCGAGCAGTTCGCCCCTGGCATCATGCACGGTAACGCGAGTCGCGTAGCGTGGCGCAAGTGTTGCGCCATTGGTGAGACGGGTCGCAATCGCGCCAGACTGTGCGCCGGAAAGACGGATAATGCCAACACCGCCACGCCCTGGCGCGGTGGCGATAGCGACTATTGTATCCTCAGGCAGCCCTGTTAGCGTCATTGTATGCCTTGCCGGCAGAGCCGGCCGTTCGGCTCTGCGCTCAGGCGGGCTTGCGGGCCGCGTTTTCTATCTGTCGCGTGATGTACCACTGCTGTGCCATGGACAGAAGGTTGTTGACCACCCAATAAAGGACGAGGCCTGCCGGGAACCAGAGGAAGAAAAAAGTAAAGACGACAGGCAACCACTGCATGATCTTGGCCTGCATCGGATCGGGTGGCGGTGGATTGAGTTTCTGCATGAACCACATGCTGGCACCCATCATGAGTGGCAGCACGAAATAGGGGTCCATGACTGACAGGTCGTCAATCCAGAGTATGAAGGGTGCGTGGCGCAGTTCGACACTTTCCATCAGCACCCAATACAGCGCGATGAAAACCGGCATCTGAACCAGAATCGGCAGGCAGCCACCCAGTGGATTGATCTTCTCCTTGCGATAGAGCTCCATCATCGCCTGGGACTGTTTCTGCTTATCGTCGCTGTGCCGTTCGCGGATATCCTGCATTTTTGGCTGCACACGACGCATATTCGCCATCGAGCGGTAGCTTGTAGCGGACAGTTTGTAAAAGGCAGCCTTGATCACTACCGTGAGCAGAATAATGGAGAGTCCCCAGTTCACAACCAGGTTCTGGATTTGTGTCAGCAGCCAGAACAGCGGCTGGGCGATCCACCACAGCCAGCCGTAGTCGACACTGAGTTCAAGATAGGGCGAAATTTCTTCCAGTCGGTATTGGTTTTTGGGGCCGGCATAGAACTGGGCTGCTGTCGAACCGGTGTTACCTGGGTCGACCACCATCGCCGGGCTGGTAAAGCCGGCAATGTTGAAGCCATCCGTCGTTACCCGGGTGCTATAGCTGTGCGTCTGTTGCGGATTGGGAATCCAGGCGCTGAGAAAATAGTGCTGAATCATGGCCATCCAGCCACCGGTGAGCTGGCGCTTGAAGGGTTCTTCCGCCATGTCCTTGAATGAGAACTTGGTGAACCGGTCATCGGGCTGGGTCGCCGCGGCGCCGAGGAAAGGCTGCATTCCCATGCCGGCATCGCTGCTGGGCGCTTCCGAGCTGTCTCGCTTGATCTGTCCGAAAAGATTTGCCTGCCAGCGCTGGTCCGTATTGTTCTCGACGAGATATTTGACGTCGACGAGATACAGACCACGGCGAAGGGTGTAGCGCTTGGTGACACGTATGCCATTGTTGCCCTGCCATTGCAGGTCGACAGTGAGGGTGTCTTCCCCGGGCGCCAGCTCGTAGCGTCGCGCGTCGCTGGTGAAGCGCGCGCGCTGCTGCGAGTCGATACCGTCTCTGCCGATAAGACCACTCTGCGCGACGTAGGTACGCCGGCTGTTTCGTTCGAGTAAAACAAACGGGGTATCCGGATCATTAATGTCTGCCAGATGTCGGGGAAGGGCAACCTCAACGATGTCACCGCCATTCAGGTCAATCGCCAGCTGCAGCGTTCCCGTGAATACCTGAATGATGTCTTCGTTCACTTCAGCTGTGCTGCGTTCCGCAACCGATTCGCCCGTGTTGTCAGGCGCTGGCGGCAAATCCTGAGGCAGATCGCTGGTCGTGTTTTCGGTCGTGTTTTCCGGCATCGATGCGTCTGGGCGTGCACTGGATGAATCAGCCGTGCGAACAGACGGCGTGTTCAGCGTCTGTGACTTTCCGTTTGAAGTTAAACGCTCCGCGCTCTGCTCGAGGGAGCTTCGCCTCTCATCCTTGAATGCGACCCACTCAGTGAGAAGCATGAACGACAAAAGAACAATGGCACCGATTAAGAGAGTGCGTTGTATATCCATAGAAGCGTCAACAGTTATCCGAGCAGGGTGGAACGGGATCAACGCCGCCTTCGTGCCATGGATGACATTTCAGCAGGCGTCGCAGTGCGAGCCAGGAACCACGCAGACTACCATGTGTGGCGATGGCTTCACTGGCGTAGGTAGAGCAGGTTGGATAGAAACGGCAGTGATGCCCGACGTAAGGGCTGAGGCACCACTTATACAGGTTGATGATGAAGATCAGTATATGCTTCATGACGCGCCGTCTGCCGGTGCTGCAGCCTTGCTGCACAAGCGCTGAAGCTGGCGTGGCAGATCTTTGGTGTAGACATGTTTGCCGGTCTTTGCTGCACCCGGTCGAGTCAGATAAATAATGTCCAGCCCCGGCTGAGTGTCAGGAAGCTGGCGAAAGGCCTCCCGTGCCCCGCGCTTGATGCGATTGCGCAAAGTGGCAAGCCGCACGTGCTTTTTGGCCACTGCAAGGCCCAGCCGGTGGTGACCGCAGTCGTTGCTGCGCGCGAGGAGCAGAAACTCGCTTTGACCGGCGCGCAAAGATGCCCCGCTGAATACCTCGCGGTAGTCGCTCGCACTGAGCAGTCGCTTGTGTCTGCCAAAATGATTTGACATCGGACACGGCAGAATGGAACGGATGTCCGCTCGTCGCCGTTACCCGGGGTTCAGGCTGACAGACGCTTACGGCCCTTGGCGCGTCGGCGGTTCAGCAGCGCACGACCGCTTCTGGTTGCCATTCGCGCGCGAAAGCCGTGTGTGCGCTTGCGCTTGATGACGCTGGGCTGAAAAGTTCTTTTCATGATGAGATCTCGTCGTTGGGCTCGTGTTCAAGCTGGCGATAAAGTCAGAGCCGCAGTGTCGGATCGGGGTGCCGAATCAGGCTGTCAGATCAGCTTGCCTGACGTTCGACGCTGCGGGTAGTAAAAAAGGATGTGAAGTTTAGAGAAAGCCCCGCTTCAATTCAATGACTTATGCGCTTTTCTTTGCCGGTGGAGATTGTCTGATTGAAACCGCCGGGCGCTTCCCTCCGCATAGAACCGCGCGCGTCGTAATAACGCTATGAGCGCCCTTGTCGAGCCCTGTGGCGACGTGGCCTGTGGCTATCCACAAACAATTTTCCCCAAAGAAATTCACAGGTTATCCACAGAAAGCGGCGAGCCTTTACCGATCTGGGTTATTTCTCAAAAAAGCCGGCTGAATAACATAAAGCATTGAAATATAACAATAAAAAATATTTTAAAGATTGAGTAAATGTGTGGATAAGTCAGTTTTCGGCGGTTATCATGACGTTCTCCGGGGAAAAATTTTCGGTTTGGTCAACACATCAGTTCATAACAAGAAGCAACGGTTAGAGCCCAGGCTGCTCAATCGGTAGAGGGGTGGTTTTGTCTTACATATCATGGTCACAGTGTAAAACCCGTCTGCAGGACGAGTTGCCTGCACAGCAATTCAACACATGGATTCGCCCCCTGCAGGCGAGCGAAGAAAGCGGCCTGCTGCGTCTCTTTGCACCGAATCGCTTCATACGCGATTTCGTCACCGATAAATTTGCGGGTCGAATCTCAGAGCTGGTCAGAGAACATACGGGCGGCGTGGGTGTCGATGTTGTGCTGGAAATTGGCAGTGGACACGCCGTACCTGGATCGGACGCCGGAAGCGCCTCTTTCGCATCCAGTACGCCAGTGCAGATTCCCGCTGCAGGTGATGTGCTGCCTTACGCGCCGCCCGTGTCTCCCCCGGCGAGTCCGGTCGATCATGCACCGGCAGCGCGTACACACCTCTCGGTGCCGGCAGCCAGTTTCGGTCGCGCCAATGATTCAGAGGTGCATGAGGCACTGCAGCATCAGCATAATCTGGTTGGCAATTACACCTTTCAGAATTTTGTCGAGGGCAAATCCAACCAGCTTGCACTCGCAGCTGCGCAGCAGGTAGCGGAGAATCCGGGCGACGCCTATAACCCGCTGTTTCTTTACGGTGGCGTCGGTCTGGGTAAAACGCACCTGATGCACGCCGTCGGCAACGCCCTCAAGGTAAATAATCCCGAGGCGCGTATTGTCTATCTGCATTCCGAACGCTTTGTCGCCGACATGGTGAAGGCGCTGCAGCTCAACGCCATCACGGATTTCAAGCGTTACTATCGCTCTGTTGATGCCCTGCTCATTGATGATATTCAGTTTTTTGCGAAAAAAGATCGCTCGCAGGAAGAATTCTTCCATACATTCAATGCCTTGCTTGAGGGGGGGCAGCAGATGATTCTCACCTGCGATCGCTATCCCAAGGAAATTGATGGCCTGGAGGAGCGCCTGAAGTCGCGCTTTGGCTGGGGACTGACGGTTGCCGTCGAGCCTCCGGATCTCGAGACCCGGGTAGCAATTCTTATGAAGAAAGCGCAGCAGTCGCAGATTGATCTACCGCCGGAGTCAGCTTTTTTTATCGCCCAGAGGATTCGCTCCAACGTTCGAGAGCTCGAGGGAGCCTTGAAGAGGGTGATAGCGAGCGCTAACTTCACTCGACGCCCCGTGGACGTCGATCTGGTCAAGGAAAGTCTGAAGGATCTGCTGGCACTTCAGGACAAGCAGGTCAGCCTCGATAATATCCAGCGCACTGTCGCCGAATATTACAAGATCAAGGTGGCAGATATGATGTCCCGTCGCCGCAGTCGCTCCGTGGCGAGACCGCGGCAGGTTGCGATGGCGTTGGCCAAGGAGTTGACCAATTATAGTTTGCCGGAGATCGGCGACAGTTTTGGTGGACGCGATCACACAACGGTTCTTCACGCATGCCGGAAAATCAAGGAATTGCGTGAAACGAGCTCGGATATACACGAAGATTACAAGAACTTGTTGCGATCTTTAACGACTTAAGCACAATGGCAGAGGTCGGACGTCGCCAAGCTGACACCCGATACCCCTTGCCAATGATCGCAGCTGTGAAGGAAGCCCAATGAAATTCAGCGTTCCACGAGATGCCCTTATAAAGCCCCTGAGCCTCGTTGCGGGCGTTGTGGAGCGGCGGAATACGCTTCCTGTACTGGCCAATGTGCTTTTGCAGGTTGAGGGAGACCAGCTGTCCCTGACCGGTACCGATCTTGAGGTGGAGCTGGTGGGTCGCGTTACTTTGCCTGCTGGCGCTGAGCCCGGGGAAATCACGGTGCCGGCACGAAAGCTTCTTGATATCTGCAAATCGCTCCCCGAGGGTGGAGATCTTCAGTTCACGGTCCGGGACGGAAAAGCGGTGGTGACCTCTGGGCGAAGCCGCTTTTCACTGCTGACGCTGCCAGCCCGTGAATTCCCCAACATTGAAGACAGCATCGGTAGCCATCAGTTTTTGCTTTCGGCCCATCAGCTGCGACGACTGATCGATCGAACGGCGTTTGCAATGGCGCAGCAGGACGTACGTTATTACCTCAATGGCATGCTCTGGGAGATCCGTGGTGGACGTTTGCGTTTCGTGGCCACGGACGGCCATCGTCTAGCGATCTGTACGCTGCCAGATGCAATTGAAGAGGTGGATGATATTCAGGTGATTCTGCCGCGTAAAGGGGTCCTAGAGCTTGGTCGCCTGCTTGGCGACGACGCCGACGAGGTTACGATTATCCTCGGCGCCAACCATTTTCGAGCAACGACGTCGGGCTTCAGTTTTACCTCGAAGCTCATTGACGGAAAATTTCCTGATTATGAGCGCGTCTTGCCAAGGTCGGCGGAAAAAGTGGTCGTCGCTGATCGGCTTCAGCTGCGGCAGGCGTTTACCCGAACTGCCATCCTCTCGAATGAGAAGTATCGCGGCGTGCGGCTGAAGCTTTCCCAGGATACCCTGGAAATTGAAGCTAATAATCCTGAGCAGGAACAGGCAGAAGAGGTCGTGCCGATTGAATACATGGGGGATGCCCTCGAAGTGGGTTTCAATGTTGGATACCTTCTCGATGTTCTGGGGGTCCTGTCGGGCGACGCAGTACGTTTTTCTCTTTCAGATCCCAACAGTAGCGCGCTCCTTGAAGAGTCTGATGCCGGTGACTCGCTCTATGTTGTCATGCCGATGCGGCTGTAGTCCCGGTAGTTCCGCGCGTATTCTCCTTCCGACTCGCAATGTATCGGCCTTCGGTCAGGAGGGCTGGTCTGGTTTTATGAATCTTTCGGCGCTCCGATGCTGACCCGGCTCGACATTTATAATGTGCGCAACCTGGAGCAGGCCCGGCTCGGCGATCTCTCCCGGACAAATATTCTTTACGGTGCGAATGGCAGCGGCAAGACCAGTGTGTTGGAAAGCATACACCTGCTTTCTGCCGCGCGTTCCTTTCGTGCGCACACCGCGCGTTCAGTCATTAAGCACGGCGCAGATAAATTGACGGTGTACGGGGAGGTGTTAAGGCGCGTCGATGGCAAGCAGAGTGGCAGGCAGAGTGGTGGGCGTTCCCTTGGTATACAGCGTGGGAAAAACGGCAGTGCTGATATACGTATTGCGGGGTCTGTGATTCGGTCGGTGGCTGAGTTGGCGTCAGAATTACCGGTGCTGGTGTTGAATAGTGACAGTTTCGATTTGCTAACGGGGTCTCCCGCTGACCGGCGGCGATTTCTTGATTGGGGTGTGTTCCACGTGGAACACACGTTCTTTTCGGTGTGGCAGCGCTACCAGCGCTGTATCCGGCAGCGCAATACCCTCCTGCGGCGTGGTAGTATAGTCAATGTTGAGTTGGACTCATGGACACACGAGCTGGCTGACGCCGGAGAGTCTTTGACCAAGTGCCGGCAGAGCTATTTTTCTCAGCTTAGTGTCATGTTTTCAGATGTAATAGCGACCCTATTACCGGATAGCCCTCCTGTCACCTTGCAGTTTCGCCGTGGTTGGGGGAGGGAAAGAGCGCTTCTTGACGTGTTCAAGGATGGATTTTCGGTAGACCGTGAGCAGGGTTTCACCCATAGCGGACCTCAGCGAGCAGACATACGTATTCTTGTGGGAAATGTCTCTGCGGCAGACACGCTCTCTCGAGGTCAGCAGAAGCTCGTGGTCAGCGCGCTAAAGCTCGCGCAGGGCCGTTTATTCGCCGAGAACAGTGGAGCAGAAGATTGCGTTTTTTTATTGGACGATCTTCCATCCGAGCTTGATTTTCAGCATTTAAGGTTGATTTGTGACGAGCTTGAGAAGACGGGGGCCCAGGTGTTTATCAGCTGCATAGATCGTGCTGATGTGTTCGATGTATGGATGCCACCAGGATCGCTGTCCGTGTTCCACGTGGAACACGGACAGATTACCAAAGAGTAGTGATACGCATAAGGACGCCACTGTGTTGCGGAAGAAACTTCTTCCGGGCCGCGCCTTTTGAAACGAAGAGACCAGACCTATGACCGAGCACAGCAACGACAACGACCACGCGTACGACTCATCCAGCATCAAGGTTCTGAAAGGCCTGGATGCCGTGCGTAAGCGACCTGGAATGTATATCGGCGATACGGACGATGGCACGGGTTTGCACCATATGGTGTTTGAAATCGTCGATAATTCAATCGATGAGGCGCTGGCCGGGCACTGCAGTACCGTCGATATCGTTATTCACCCGGATGAGTCGGTCACTGTCACCGACGACGGACGCGGCATTCCCACGGAAATGCATGACGAGGGCGTTTCGGCTGCCGAAGTTATTATGACTGTGCTGCATGCGGGCGGAAAATTCGATGACAACAGCTATAAGGTTTCCGGTGGTCTGCACGGCGTGGGTGTGTCGGTGGTTAACGCGCTTTCCGAAATCCTCACGTTAAGGATCTGGCGCGAGGGCAAGGTGTTTGAGCAGGAATATCGTCACGGCGTACCACAGTCGCCGCTTGCAGAGATTGGTACCACGGAGAAATCCGGAACGCTGATCCATTTCAAGCCCTCTGCCGAAACATTCAGCAACATAAAGTTTCATTTTGACCAGCTTGCAAAACGACTACGCGAACTGGCATTTCTTAATTCCGGTATCAACATCAACCTTAAGGATGAACGGTCCGGTAACATCGATAATTTTCACTACGAAGGCGGCCTTCAGGAGTTTGTGCGCTACCTCAATAACAACAAGACGCCGGTCAACCAGGCTTTTCATTTCCTGCTGGAAACCGATGACGGCCTCGCGGTTGAAGTGGCAATGCAGTGGAACGATTCGTTTCAGGAGAATATTTACTGCTACACCAACAATATTCCTCAGCGGGACGGCGGAACCCACCTTGCCGGCTTTCGTGCAGCCCTGACTCGAAGTCTGAATAACTATATTGAGCGGGAGGGTCTCGCCAAGAAGGCCAAGGTCAACACCACGGGAGATGATGCACGGGAAGGTCTGACTGCCGTGATTTCCGTCAAGGTCCCGGATCCCAAGTTCTCGTCCCAGACCAAGGACAAGCTGGTCTCGTCTGAGGTGAAAACTGCAGTGGAACAGGCAATGGGCCAGAAATTCGGCGACTATCTGCTGGAAAACCCGCAAGAGGCCAAGGCGGTTGTAGGCAAGATGCTGGATGCCGCGCGCGCCCGCGAGGCGGCCCGCAAGGCGAGAGACATGACCCGGCGCAAGGGTGCACTGGATATTGCGGGCTTGCCCGGGAAGCTGGCAGATTGCCAGGAGAAAGACCCGGCGCTTTCAGAGCTGTACCTGGTGGAGGGTGATTCTGCCGGTGGTTCTGCAAAGCAGGGCCGGAATCGTAAGTACCAGGCGATCCTGCCGCTCAAGGGCAAGATTCTGAACGTGGAAAAGGCCCGTTTTGACAAGATGTTGAGTTCAGTTGAAGTTGGCACCATGGTCACGGCCCTGGGATGTGGCGTCGGCAAAGATGAGTTCAACGCGGATAAGC
The DNA here is from genome assembly GCA_046260765.1 of Chromatocurvus sp. GTDB lineage: Bacteria > Pseudomonadota > Gammaproteobacteria > Pseudomonadales > Halieaceae > Chromatocurvus. The sequence continues at coordinate 80,529 of JBHEOO010000002.1, read as the reverse complement.
TGCGCTATCACAGCATTATTATCATGACCGATGCGGATGTGGATGGGTCCCATATTAGAACCCTCTTGCTGACCTTCTTTTTCCGTCAGATGCGCGAGCTGATTGACCGTGGACATGTCTTTATTGCCCAGCCACCGCTGTTCAAGATCAGTCGCGGCAAGCAGCACCAGTATCTCAAGGATGAGGCCGCCCTCACGGATTACCTGACCTCTTCAGCCCTGGATGGTGCTGCCTTATACGTCAACCCCGATGCTCCGCCGATAATCGGTGAAGGACTGTCAGAGCTGGTCGCCAAGTATCGCGCTGTTGCGGCCACTATTGATCGCCTTGCCCGGGTTTATGCGCCGCCCGTGCTGTGGCAGATGGTCGACGGCTTGCACCTGGCTGTGGAAGATATGCAGGATGAGTCCGCGGTAACCAGTTTCGCAGAGGCATTGCGCGATCGCCTGCAGACGGCCACGGAAAAGGGCTTCCGCTATACCGTTATGGTGCGCCGCGAGCCGGAACAGGGCTATTTCTATCCGGTCGTGCGCCTTTTGGCCCACGGCGTTGAGACAGACACCGAAATTCGGCGCGACTTTTTCACCTCAGGCGAGTACCGCAGTCTGCGTTCACTGGGAGATGAGTTGAACAACCTGATTGAGGCGGAAGGCTACTTCCGGCGTGGCGACAAGACCCTGGTTACGCAGAATTTTGCGGACGGTCTGACATGGCTTATGGCAGAGGCGCGCAAGGGCTACAGCATTCAGCGCTACAAGGGTCTGGGCGAGATGAATCCTGATCAGCTGTGGGAAACGACAATGGATCCCGAAACCCGTCGTATGCTTCAGGTCACGGTAGAGGACGCCATCAAGGCAGACCAGATTTTCACTACCCTGATGGGTGACCAGGTTGATCCGCGTCGGGAGTTCATTGAGCAGAATGCCCTGTCGGTTGCTAATCTTGATGTTTGATCAGGGCGATTTTTAAGTTGTGGAAATCTCTCCTCTGGCGGATCACCAGAATTTTATCAACGAACTGGCGGAGCTTCACCACATTGAGTGGGGGCATTTGCATCGATCGTTCACGCTGGAAAAGCGCATCGAGGCAATCTCACAAGCGGCGGGTCGCGAGGGTATTCCCTCGGTTTTTATCGCCGCATCGGAAGGTCAGCTCATTGGCTCAGCGGCATTAGTTCATCAGGATATGACCACCAGGCCCGATCTATCTCCCTGGCTGGCAGCGGTTTATGTAAAAAAAGACTTCAGACATCAGGGTATTGCTTCTGAATTGATCGCTCGATGTGAAAACGAGGCTGTTCGAGCAGGGGCCGGTGCATGGTATCTTTACACAGAGTTCGCGTCCGGGCTTTATGAGAAGCTCGGCTGGCAGCCTATGGAACATTGCAAAAATACAGAGGCGTGACCGTCAATGTCATGTGCAAAAAGATTGCGTCTTAGCAGATAGTTGACGATCTACAGGTTTTCAATAAAGGCCCTTCAACAAACCGACCTCAGGTATCCTCAGGGTTGCTGCCCACCTGCTGGGCCTGCAGCGCAAGATCAATGCGATCATCTTCGCTGTCGAGGTGCAGGGATTCCATGTCGGGGAGTGTCTTGCTCGCACGCGCCGACAAGCCTTTGAAGCGATCGACCTTACCATGCAGTCCCTGGTTTCCAACCAGGGCGGTGACGGTGCTGTTGTAGTGGTTGCTGGCCGCTGTCAGCGACTTGCCGAGACCGGACAGTCGTTCTGAGAGCGTGCTCACCTGATTGTAGATATCACCGGCGGCGTCGGCGATTTCACGGACTTCGCGATGGCTGCGGTCAACCATCCACAGGTTGGCAACCGTCCGCAGTACCGGCATCAGGGTGGTGTGCGATACCAGCACGACATTGCGTTGGTAGCCGTAGTCGAAGAGTCCGCGGTCGGCTTTCAGGGCCTCGATGTAAGCCGGTTCCACGGGCATGAACATGAGCACGAAACTGGGGCTGCCCAGTTCCGACAGATTGCCGTAATCCTTAGCAGCCAGATCATCAATGTGACGTTTTACAGACTTTGCGTGAGAAGTAAGTGCTTGCTCACTCTCAGTGTCACTGGGTGCAGATACCGCGCGGCTATAGTCGAGAAGAGACACCTTGCTGTCGATGACCAGGTGCTTGCCGCCCGGCAGCTTGATCAGAAAATCCGGCAGTCGCCGACGACCTTCCGCGTCAGTGAAGGCGCGCTGGCTCTCGTAATGATCGCCGGGCAACAGACCGGACAGTTCGAGCGTGCGCTCGAGCTGTGCCTCCCCCCAGTTGCCCATGGCCTTGTTGTCCCCCTTCAGAGCCTGCGCAAGATTGCTCGCCTGCGTGTTCATCTGCAGGCCCGTTTCCAGTACCTTGCGGATTTCACTTTCCAGTAGCGAGTTCCCGCGCAAAGCATCTGCGTGAACCTCGTTGACCCGGGTCTGGAAGCTGTTGATCTGTTCCCGAAACGGCAGCAGCAGGGCCTCCAGGGATTCACGACTGCTCGCGTTGAAGCGTCGGCCCTTGTCGTCGAAGATGCGGTTAGCGAGATTCTCGAACTCGCGCGTCAGGTGCTGCCGGCTATCGCGCAGAAACTTTACCTGTTCGCGATAGCGTCGATCACGCTCCCGGAGCGTCGCCTCGCTACCGGCAAGTCGGGTGGAAAGGTCGGCATACTGTTTCTGCAGTCTGTCGAGCCGGCGCAGCCGCGGCCAGACCAGGGCGAGGCAGAGCAGCGCCCCCGCTACCGCACCCGACACCAGGCAGGTGGCAATCAGCGGATACAGCGATGCGTCGATAGCGGGCATACGCAGAGCGTATCCGTATCAGCGTGACACCACCAGCTGTGAAATATCCGCCACCTGCATGAACACCTGTCGCAGCTCATGCAGCAGGTTCAGCCGGTTGCGGCGCAAGGACTCGTCATCTGCATTTACCATGACCTTATCGAAAAAGGCGTCAACGGGATTTCGCAGCGCTGCCAGCTCGGCCAGCGCCTCGGTGTACGCGCCTGCGGCGAGCTGTTGCCGTGCGGCGTCGCCAGACTGCCCGAGGGATTGCCAGAGCGTTCCCTCCTCTGCCTCAACAAAGCGGGTCGGGTCGACACGAGCGAAGGTGTGCTCTCGATCGAGCTTGCCCAGAATATTGGCAACACGTTTGTTTGCCGCAGCCAGCGCTGCTGATTCCGGCAGGCTGCTGAAGCGGTGCACGGCATGCACACGCTGCTGGAATTCCAGCGGACGGGTCAGACCAAGCGCCGCAACAGCGCGGAAGTGCTCCGCCGGAATGCCCTCGTCTTCGAACCAGGCACGGAAGCGCTCCAGCATGTAATCGAGCACCGGGTCGATACTGTCTGTGCCGAGAATATCGGCCGGGTACTGATCCCTTGCCAGCTGCAGGCAGCTGCGCAGGTCGAAATCGATTTCTTTTTCCACCAGGATACGCAGTACCGCAAGGGAGGCGCGGCGCAGCGCAAAGGGATCGCGTGATCCGGTGGGCGGCTGCCCGATCCCGAAGATTCCCACCAGGGTGTCCAGTCGATCCGCCAGCGCCAGACAGGTAGCCACCGGCTCTGAAGGCAGACGGTCACCGGAAAAGCGCGGCCAGTACTGCTGCTGCAGCGCGGTAGCCACCGCATCCGGTTCACCGTCGTTGCGTGCGTAGTAAGCGCCCGCTATCCCCTGAAGGTCAGCGAACTCAAGCACCATCTCGCTGACCAGGTCGGTTTTGGAGAGTCTGGCAGCGCGCTCGCAGTGGGCGGGATCCGCTCCCAGAGTGGCCGCGAGCCCGCGGGCAAGCCCTGCCACCCGCAGGGTCTTGTCATGGAGCGTACCGAGTTCTTTCTGGAATACGACCTGCCGCAGGGACTCCACGCGACTGTCGAGGGTCTGCTTGCGATCCTGGTCATAGAAAAACGCGGCATCGCTAAGGCGCGGCCGAATGACACGCTCGTTGCCGGCGATTACCTGCACCGGATCCTTGCTCTCAATATTGCTGATGGTGATGAAATTTGGCAGCAGTTTTCCGCTGTCATCCACCAGGTGAAAGTATTTCTGATGCTCTTTCATGGAAGAAATCAGCGCCTCGGCGGGCACGTCGAGAAAGCGTGATTCGAACTCGCCGGTGAGGGCAACCGGCCACTCCACCAGGCCGGTCACCTCGTCCAGAAGATCGTCGTCGATCACTGCGTGCGCGCCCAGTGCGCTGGCCTCGGCTTCCACCTGATCGACGATCATCTGGCGGCGGCGGGCAACGTCCGGCACAACGCGCGCCGCTTCCAGTTTTGACACATACTCACCGGGCCCGGACAGGACAATATCGTGATTGCCATGAACGCGATGGCCGCGTGTTGTCCGGCCCGTGGCGATGCCGAGCACCTCCCCCTCGACAATGTCTTCATCAACCAGGGCGACGACCCAGTGCGCGGGTCGCACAAATTCAACGCGGCTACTGCCCCAGCGCATGCGTTTGGCGATGGGCAGGCCAGCGATGCTGGTATTGATCGCTTCAATCAGGACGTCCCGGATACCGGCTCCGGCCTGTTCCTGCTGCAGACCCAGCCGAGGGCCCTTTTCCGTGTCGATTTCCTGCAATTGCTCAGGCGTGACGCCCTGCTTGCGCGCAAAACCGACTGCGGCCGGGCTCCACTCGCCACTGTCGGTGCGCGCCCTGTCCGCGGGCGGTCCGAGCATCGTAAGCGTGGTTGCCGCCGCCTGTATGTCCACGGCGTCAATCAACACGGCGAACCGACGTGGAGTGGCATACCAGTGCGCATCGCCATGCAGGACAAGCCCGCGTTCCGTCAGCGCAGAGACGATTCCATCGCGGAACGCCAGACCCAGGGTGGCCAGCGATGTCGGTGGCAGTTCTTCGGTGCCCAGTTCAACCAGTACGCTCGCGGTGCTCATGATTTTGCCTCCGCTGCCTGCCACTGCGTGAGGGCCGTCTCCCGGTGGATGTCCGATGCCAGGGGAAAGCCCAGCCGGGCGCGGGCGTCGACGTAGGCCCCGGCAACCGCCCTGGCCAGGGTGCGAACCCGCAGAATGAAACGCTGGCGCTCCGTAACTGATATGGCATGGCGTGCGTCGAGCAGGTTGAACGTATGGGATGCCTTCATGACCATTTCGTAAGCTGGCAGGGGAAGCGTCGCCTGCACCAGCCGCTGGGCCTCTTTCTCGCAGTGGTCAAACTGCTGGAACAGGAAGTCGACATCCGCTTCCTGAAAATTGTAGCGCGACATTTCCACTTCATTCTGGTGGTAGACATCGCCGTAGGTGACCGGCCCCGCAGGCGTGTTTGCCCAGACCAGGTCGTACACGCTGTCGACGCCCTGCAGATACATCGCGATCCGCTCCAGCCCGTAGGTGATTTCGCCGGTGACTGGAAAACATTCAATGCCGCCGGCCTGCTGGAAATAGGTGAACTGCGTGACTTCCATGCCGTTCAGCCAGACTTCCCAGCCAAGACCCCAGGCACCCAGGGTGGGTGATTCCCAGTTGTCCTCGACAAAGCGGACGTCGTGGATTTCCATGTCCACGCCGAGGGCGCTGAGGGACTGCAGGTACAGTTCCTGGAAATCCGCCGGCGAGGGCTTCATCACCACCTGGAACTGGTAGTAATGCTGCAGCCGGTTGGGGTTTTCGCCGTAGCGGCCGTCGGTCGGCCGTCTGCTGGGCTGTACGTAGGCCGCATTCCAGTTTTCCGGCCCCAGGGCGCGTAAAAATGTTGCCGGGTGAAATGTGCCAGCGCCGACTTCCATGTCAAGGGGCTGCAGTATCACGCAGCCATGATCGCCCCAGAAGGCCTGCAGGCGCAGGATCAGGTCCTGAAAAGTAAGGGTCTGTTGCATAGGGATGTGCGTGCCTTCGCCGGTCCTGTTGCAATCGCTGGAAACCCGGCGACGCAAAAAGTGCTCTATTATACAGTGTCTGTTGGCGGCATAATATGCAGCGATGTCGCGCCGCACCCCCCTATCCTTCCCGTCAACTTTGCCCCGTACTGCGAGGGCCCACGGGCTGCACTTCCTGCTGCGAATCTGCGCCTGGCTGCCGCTGACTGCAGCCCGGGCGGCCGGGCGCGCTGCAGCAGCTTGCGCATGGGTCCTGTCCCCCGCCAGCCGACGGATCACCGAGCGCAATATACGCCTGGCGTTTCCGGAACTGGGACCGCAGGAACGGCGTCGACTGGCCCGTGAAAGTTTCTCCTCCACCGCACAGACCGCCTGCGAAATGGGACACGTCTGGCTTCGGGATATCCGCCACGTAAAGGGACTGATTCTCGAGGTGTCCGGGGAGGATGCGGTGCGCAGCGCTCTGGCGTCTGGCCAGGGTGTCGTGGTGCTGGGGCCACACCTTGGCAACTGGGAGGTTCTCGGTCTGCACCTTGCCAGCGTGGGTAGCCTGGTGTCGCTGTACGAGCCGCCGCACATGCAGGAACTGGGTGGGCTGCTGCGCAGCGCCAGGGAGCGCAGTGGTGCCCAACTGGTGCCACCCACCCCCCGTGGACTCGCCGCGCTGGTGCGCAGCGTGCGTGAAGGCCAGATTTCCGGCATTCTGCCCGATCAGGTGCCACGGGCGCTGAATGCGGGTCTTAACGTCTCTTTCATGAACATTCCCTGTTTTACGGGCACGCTGGCGAGCAAGGTGATTCAGCGCAGCGCTGCATTCGCTGTCTTCGGTTTTGCGCAGCGAGTGAAGGGCGGGTTCAGCATCCGCTTTCTGCCGGCCGAGGAGGATATCTACTCTGCCGATCTGGAACGCTCGGTGGCGGCGCTGAACCGCGGTGTCGAGGCGTGTCTGCGTTTTTGTCCCGAGCAGTATCAGTGGGAGTACAAGCGTTTTCGCCAGCGGCCCGCCGCTTGTCCGGATCACTACGAAAACCTTTAGGATGTGATCAGTCATGTTTAACCCGGGGAAAGTACATGTTTTACGGTAAGCTCGTCGCCGGCCTTATCGGTTTGCTGGTCGCCGGCCCGGTGGGGCTTATTATCGGTCTGTTGCTTGGCCACGCGTTTGATCGCGGGCTGTTGCGAACGCTCCAGTTCGGCTCCCCCGAGCAGATAGCGCGGACCCAGAAGCGCTTCTTCGACACCTGTTTTCTTCTGCTGGGTCATGTTGCCAAGGCGGATGGGCGGGTGTCAGAGAGAGAGGTAGCGCACACCGAGACGCTGTTCCGGCAGATGGGCCTCGATGCGGCGCAGCGGCAGGAGGCTATCCGTCTGTTCAAGCAGGGCTCGGCAGCAGGCTTCGACCCCGAGCCGGTGGTCGCCGAGTTTCTAAAGGCCAGTCACGGGCAGCGCCGCCTCAGGCAGACGCTGCTGTTGTTCCTTATTTCTCTGGCGCTCGCTGATCATGCGCTGGAGCCAACTGAGCGGGCGGTGCTCGGTCGTCTGGCCGGTCTTCTGGGCTACAGCGACGCGCAGCTTGAACAACTGCTCAGCATGACGAGAGCACAGGAGCACTTTCATGGCGAGCGGGGCGCCAGCGGTGTTCAGCCCGGGACAAGTCTCAAGGATGCCTACGCTGCATTGGGTGTGAGTGCGGAGGTGGATGACCGTCAACTCAAGCGTGCCTACCGCAAGCTGATGAGTGAGCACCATCCCGACAAGCTGATCGCGCGTGGTGTGCCCGAGGACATGCTCAAAGTCGCTACGGAACGGGCCCAGGAAATACAGGTTGCCTACGATATGATCCGCAAATCTCGGGGCCTGAAGTAAGACGCCTGAAGTAAGCTGCAGCGTTCAGCGTCGCCAGAATGCCGGTGTAAACAGAACCAGCAGAGTAAATATTTCAAGGCGACCGAGCAGCATTGCGAGACACAGGATGCCCTTGCTGAAGTCGCTGATACCCGCATAGTCGCCGGCGACCTGACCGAGACCGGGACCCAGATTATTCAGCGTTGCCGCCATGGCTGAAAATGCGGTCAGGAAGTCCAGCCCCGTGGCCATGATCGCGAGCATCAACACGATAAAGACAAAGGTATAGACGGCGAAGAAACTCCACACGGCGCTGATCACATTTGCCTCAACCCGCCGGTTGCCGACCTTGAGTGGAATGACCGCATGCGGATGGACCAGCTGCTTCATCTCGCGCAAACCCTGTTTATAGATCAGCATCAGCCGCATGGCCTTGATGCCACCCGCCGTGGACCCTACGCAACCACCCATAAAAGAAAACATCAGTAGCATGATGGGAAGAAACAGCGGCCAGGCACTGAAATCCTGTGTCGCGAAGCCAGCCGTCGTGACAATGGAAATGGTCTGGAACAGGCCATGCACCAGGCTGTTCTCAGGATTCAACGTTTTGCTGGCGAACAGGAAGCCACAGGTGATAATCGTGCAGAGGGCGATGGCGCTCAGATAAAAGCGCGTTTCAGAATCGCTGTGGTAGGCGCTGAAACTGCGTCGACTCCAGGCAATGTAGTGCATGCCGAAGCTGATACCCGATATGAGCATGAACAGGCTGCAGATCAGCAGAATCGCGTTGCTGTCGAAGAACCCCATGCTGGCGTCATGGGTGCTGAATCCGCCAATCGCTACCGTGGACAGGGCATGGCAGAGCGCATCGAACGCGGTCATTCCAGCGGCATAATAGGCCCCGCCGCACAGCACCGTGAGGGCGAGGTAGACAACAAACAGCGCTTTTGCCGTGCCCGCAATGCGCGGCGTCAGCTTGGTATCCTTGGACGGCCCGGGTATTTCTGTCCGGTACAGCTGCATGCCCCCGATGCCGAGCATGGGCAGAATGGCCACTGCGATCACGATGATACCGATGCCCCCCAGCCACTGCAGAAGCTGCCGGTACAGCAGAATGGACGCGGGCATGTCGTCAAGGCCAGTGAGCACCGTCGCGCCGGTGGTGGTGAGTCCGGAGATGGATTCGAACACCGCATCCATGGGATCGACACCGAGGGACTCCGTCAGCGCGAAGGGCAGCGCACCGAACAGCCCGAGGATGGTCCAGAACATGGAGGTCACCAGGAAGCCATCGCGTATGCGCAGCTCACGCTGACGGGAACGAAAGGGCAGCCAGAGCGTAAGACCGCTGGTGAGCGTGAGTGCAAACGCGTAGGAGAATCCGGTAACCGTGGTGTCGTCGGCAATCACCGCCACAGTGAGCGGGATCAACAGCGAGCTGCTGAACAGGGTCAGCAGGACACCGAGGATCTTGGCGGCGATAGAAAAATGCACGGAAAGCGCCTAGGAAAAGAATCCGAAGCCGACGGTTAACAGTTTCTCTACCGCAGGGAGCTTCGTCTTGTCGACCAGGAACAGAATGATATGGTCGTTCGGTTCCACCATGATATTGCCGTGGGCAATGAGGACCTCGTCGCCGCGAACAATGGCGCCGATGGTGACGCCCGGCGGCAGGCTGATCTGGTCCAGCTGCCGGCCGATCACCCGGGAAGAGTAGGCATCGCCGCGGACGACCACTTCAATGGCCTCGGCCGCACCCCGGCGCAGGGAGTGCACGTTACTGATGTCGCCTTTCCTTACGTGTGCCAGCAGGCTGCTGATGGTGATCTGTTGCGGTGATATGGCGATATCGATTTCGTCCCCCACCAGTTCGGCGTACGCGGGATTGGTTATCAGCGTGATGACCTTCTTGGCGCCAAGCCGCTTCGCCAGCATGGACATCATGATGTTGGATTCATCATTGGCCGTCAGTGCACAAAAGACATCCATCGCCTCGATGTTCTCTTCGTGCAACAGCTGTGGTTCCGCCGCACTGCCTTCGATGACCAGCGTGTGGCGGAGCTGTTCGGCGAGGTCCCGGCAGCGCAGATAGCTGTTTTCGATCAGCTTGACCGTGAAATCACCTTCGATGGTCTGGGCAAGTCGGGCACCGATGTTGCCGCCGCCGGCGATCATCACGTTGCGGTAGGGCTTGTCGATACGCCGCAGCTCGGACATGACCTTTCGAATATTGCCGCGCGCCGCGATAAAGAAGACCTCGTCGTCGGCTTCCACGATGGTGTCCCCTTCCGGGATGATCGGTCGGTTACGTCGGAAGATGGCCGCCACGCGGGTGTCCACCCGCGGCATATGCTTGCGTATTTCACTCAGCGCCTGGCCGAGCATCGGGCCGCCGTGAATGGCCCGCACGGCGACCAGCTGTACGCGACCGTCGGCAAAGTCCATCACCTGCAGTGCGCCGGGATTGATGATCAGCTGCCGAATGCTGTCGGTGATCAGCTGCTCGGGGCCGATGATGATGTCCACCGGAATGTTTTCCCGGCTGAACAGGAGTTGCTGGTGCGCCAGGTAAGAGGGCGATCTCACCCGGGAGATCTTGCGCGGGGTGTGGAACAGCGTATGCGCAATCTGGCATGCCATCATGTTGATCTCGTCGCTGTTGGTGACGGCGACAATCATTTCCGCGTCATCGGCACCGGCTTGCGCAAGGACATCCGGGTGTGCCGCCTGGCCGGTTATTACCGCGATATCGAGTCTGTCCTTGAGATTGCGCAGTCGATCGCCATCGGTGTCTACAACAACGATGTCGTTCTTTTCGTTTGCCAGATGCTCGGCAAGTGTCCCCCCGACCTGGCCTGCCCCGAGAATGATGATTTTCATGTTCGGACGCCCGTCAGCCCTGCGAGTGCGCACAGTAAAGAATTCACGGTGCGATTGTAAGCCCGTCCGAGCCCATTGAGCGCTGGCTCAGGCGTGTTTTTCCACAAGAGCGAAGTAGAGGCCGTCGGGGCCATCCCGGCTCGGCACTATTTGTTGGCCGTGCAGGCACGGGGCGCCGATGTCGGGTAGCGCCACTTCACTGGCGTTGTCCTGCGTTGCGAGGAAGTCTGCCACGACTGCCTGATTCTCCTCTGGCAACACGGAACAGGTGACGTAGAGCAATCTGCCTCCCGGGCGCAGGTGCGGCCAGACACCCCCAAGGATCTGCAGCTGCTGTGTGGCGAAGCCCGCAATGTCACGCACTCTGCGCAGCAGCTTGATGTCCGGGTGACGACGAATGACGCCCGTTGCGGAGCAGGGTGCATCCACCAGAATACGGTCGAACTGCTGTCCTGCCAGGGCGCCCCCGGGATCTGCGGCGTTAGCGGTCACAAGTTTTGCCTCCAGCTGAAGTCTGTGCAGGTTCTCACGGACCCGGTGCAGGCGCTCTGCATCAATATCCATGGCGGTAACGCTGCCGAGTCCGGGCTCCGCCTCCAGAAGATGGCAGGTCTTGCCCCCGGGTGCAGCGCAGGCATCCAGCACGTGATCTCCGGGCCTCGCCCCCAGCAAATGCGCCGACAGCTGCGCTGCTTCGTCCTGAACGCTGGCTGCGCCCTTGGCAAAGCCTGGCAGCCGATCCACGCCAACAGCCTGTGTCAGGTAAACGGCTTCGCGGGTCAGCGTCCCGGCACGCGCGGGAATGCCGCGCGCTGCGAGCTGCGCAATCCAGTCGTCGCGGCTGACCTGGCGCAGGTTGACGCGCAGTGTCATAGGTGGCTGTTGATTGTTCGCCTCCAGCAGTGCGTTCAAGTGATCCGGCCAGGCGACGTTCAGGGCCCGATAAAGCCACTGGGGGTGGGCGGCGGCCGCCGCCGGAGACAGGCTGCTGGCGAGGGTCTCGGCCTCACGTCCATAGCGTCGCAAGACCGCATTTACCAGGCCTTTCGCCCAGGGTTTTCCGAGTTCCCGGGTTGCCTCGACGGTTGCCGCCACTGCCGCGTGGTCGGGAATGCGGCTATCGCTCAACTGGTAAAGACCCAGCATGAGCAGTGCCTGAATATCTCGATCGCGCTCGCGCAGCGGTTTGTCGACAAGCTGTAGCAGCAGTGCCTGCAGACGCGGGGCCAGGCGCAGGCTGCCGTAGCAGAGCTGTGCCAGCAGTGGCCGGTCGCGCTCTGTCACTCCAGGCATCGCCTGCGCCAATGGCCCCTCCAGGGTGCTGCCCGCAAACACCTGTGCAAGGACCTTGGCGGCGGTGGCGCGAACGCCACACACGGCTGGCGCAGTCACGAATCGGTGTTCGTGAAGCACTGGCCAGGAGCCAGCAGGCGGCTACGGGACTTCACCAGCTCAGAGGCCGCCAGCGGCCGCCCACCCGGAAATTGCAGTTCGTCCAGGGCCAGTGCGCCGCGACCACAGGCCACCTCCAGGCAGCTGTCGCTGCCCTGCAGCAGCGTGCCCGGCGCGGCGTCATGACTGACATCGAGGTCGCGTGCACGCCAGACCTTGATCCGCTCGCTGTTGATGAATGTGTAGGCGACGGGGAACGGATTGAAGGCCCGCACACGCCGCGCCACCATGGCAGCCGGCAGAGACCAGTCTATCCGCGCTTCCTCCTTGCTGATCTTTGCCGCGTACGTCGCATGAGTATCGTCCTGCCGCGCGGCCCGCTCGCGCGCCGCCGGGAGGTCCTGCAGCACCGAAAGCAGCAGTGGCGCACCGAGCACAGCGAGTTGATCGTGCAGAGATCCCGCGGTGGTCAGCGCATCGAGTTCGCAGCTTGCTGTTGCCAGCATGTCGCCGGTGTCGAGGCCCGCGTCCATCTGCATGATGGTAATGCCGCTGCGCGCGTCTCCCGCCTCGATTGCCCTCTGGATCGGGGCTGCGCCGCGCCAGCGCGGCAACAGCGAGGCGTGAACGTTAAGACAGCCCTGTGCGGGGATTTCCAGTACCGCCCGGGGCAGTATCAGTCCGTAGGCAACGACGATCATGACGTCAGGCGCCAGTGCCGCGAGCGACTCCCGTGCAGCGCTGTTGCCCAGTGACGCGGGCTGGAAGACCGGGAGACCTGCCGCCTGGGCACGCTGCTTGACCGGGCTCGCCTGCAGGCGCTTGCCGCGACCCGCCGGGCGATCGGGCTGGGTGAACACACCCACCACCTGCTGCCCCGCCGCGAGCAGAGCTGAGAGATGAACGGCTGCAAACGCCGGGGTACCGGCGAATACCACCCTCATGCCGTTGTACCGCAGATAATCATGCGTGCTGGCGCTGGGATTTTTCGAGCTTTTTACGGATGCGCTGGCGCTTCAGCGGTGACAGGTAGTCGACAAACAGCTTGCCGTCGAGGTGATCGATCTCGTGCTGCAGGCAGATTGCCGCCAGCTCCTCGAGATCCTCGGTGAAGGGCTCGCCATTGCGACCCAGCGCCGTAACGCGAACCCGGCGCGGGCGGTGCACGGTTTCGTAGAACCCCGGGACGGAAAGGCAGCCCTCATCGTATTCCCCCAGTTCCGGATCCAGTACGTCGACCTCGGGGTTGATGTAAACGCGCGGCTGGTCTCTCTCTGCGGAGGTATCCGTCACTAATAGTCGACGGTGTTCGTTTACCTGCGTAGCAGCCAGGCCGATACCCGACGCGTCGTACATGGTTTCAAGCATGTCATCTATCAGTGTTCGCAGACCGTCATCCACCACCTTTACATCCTGCGCGCGGTTGCGCAGGCGGGGATCCGGGAATTCGAGTATCTCCAGAATAGCCATGACTTTCGTGTATTCCCTGCCTTTAAAATGAGCGACTGTAGCGAGCAGGTGTGGCGCTGTCGCAGCCATGGCGATCCATTGCCCAGGCTATTGCCAGCGCCGCGGCACCGCCGCAGAATGCACATTATACAAGTCACGCGCGGCTGCAGCGATGTTTGCGGCTTGTTTGCGAGATGTCTGCGACATGTCTTCGAGAAAGCGGCTGTTTTCGCGCTGCGCTGTCGCTGTTGAATGGTGATAAGCTTTCGCATGCGACAGATAACAGGCCAGGCAATCCGGAGGCGGGCGGAGCAAACGATGAGCATGCAGCAGAGTTTATCAATCAGTGACAGCCGCACTCTTTATGACAGCCGCATTCGGCGCGGCGCCGTCATCGTCATAGGGTTTTTCATCCTGCTGCTGGCGCTGCCGGCACTTTCGCTGGATCTCCGGGAAGGCGCGCCTGAAACCTACTTGGTCAAGAAGGGAGACACGCTCTGGGGTATTTCCGACATGTATCTGGAGCAGCCCTGGCGCTGGCCGGAACTGTGGGACGTCAACCCACAGATCGATAATCCGCATCTGATCTTTCCGGGTGATCGTCTCTCCCTCACCTGGGTTGACGGTGAGCCGCGCCTCAGTGTGCAGCGCAGTCGCGACGTCAAGCTCACGCCCAGAATGCGCGTCTCTCCCCTCGACCTCGCGATTCCCATGATTCCGCTGGATGAAATCGGAGCTTTCCTGCGCCGACACCGTGTTCTCTCGGCCGAAGAAATCAACGAATCGGCCTATGTCGTCGCCGCGGCCCAGAGTCATCTCGTCTCTGGAGCCGGCGATACTGTCTACGGCCGCGGACGCTTCCCCGACGGTGAACCTACCTATGGCATATTTCGTGCCGGTGAGATCTACCGGGATCCGCTGACCCAGGAAATACTGGGTTACCAGGCACAGGATATCGGTAACGCACAGCTGCTCGGGAGTAACCGGGACGACGTGGTCGAGCTCGAGGTCACGCGGGTCACCGAAGAAGTGCGCATTGCCGATCGCCTGCTGCCGCCCCAGGAGCGCATTTTCGATGCCACTTTCCAGCCCCGGGCACCCGATCAGGAAATTCGCGATGGCTACATGATCGCGATCGATGGTGGCGTCAGCCAGATCGGGACGATGGATATTGTGGTCCTCAACCGGGGTGCCCGCGATGGCCTCGAAATCGGCCACGTTCTGGCTATCTACCAGGCGGGTGAATTGGTCTTCGACGAAGTCGCCCGGGATAATGTTCGCCTGCCCGATAGTCGCGCCGGCCTGTGCATGGTGTTCGAGGTTGCCGAGAAAGCCAGCTATGCCGTTGTGCTCAAGGCCAACCGCGTGCTGAAAGTGATGGACAAAGTCAAGAATCCCTGAGCTACACTTGCCGCTGCCACACGGATGTGGTGCCGACCCCCTGCCGGGACTGACAGGGCCCCCGGGACAAGTGAATGGATGCCGATGTCGTTACCCACTGCCTTTTGCTGCAGGTTGCAGCAGGCCTCTCACGCGCACAAAGCTGCTGCCTGTTGTCGGCCTTTTCCTCTACGCATGCGTGTATAGAAGCGGACGTTCGCTGCTGGCGTGATGCAGGCCTCGACGCGTCTGCGGTCGATGCGCTACAGCGGGCGCGTGACTGTCTGCAGGGTGAGGCCGGCGCCTCGCTGCGCGCTATGCGACATCGTCTTGCGGCCCTGGATGTCTCTGCGGTGGCCCTCTGTGACCCCGGGTATCCCGCTCTGCTGCGCAGCATTGACAGCCCTCCCCCGTTTCTTTATGTGCGCGGATCGCTCTGTGCGCTCGATTGCCAGCAGCTCGCGGTTGTTGGCAGTCGACGTGCGAGCGCGATGGGCGTTCGCGCGGCGCGGGAGCTGGCCGGTGACGTGGCCGCTGCTGGACTGGCGGTCACCAGTGGTCTTGCGCTCGGTATTGACGGCGCGGCGCATCGCGGCGCCATTGATGCGGGCGGTCTGACCGCGGCGGTCATGGCAACGGGTATCGATCGCGTTTACCCGGCACAGCATCGGAGTCTGGCCGATGCCATCTGTGAATCCGGCTGTCTGATATCTGAATTTGCGCCGGGCACACCGCCGCGGCGTGAACATTTTCCGCGCCGCAATCGGCTCATCAGCGGGCTGGCGCTCGGCACCCTGGTGGTTGAGGCTGACCTGCCGTCCGGGTCACTGATCACTGCCAATACTGCTCTCAACCAGGGTCGGGAGGTGTTAACGCTGCCCTGGTCCATTTACCACGGCAATGGACGCGGCTGCCTGCAGCTGCTTCGCGATGGTGCCGTTCTGGTGCAGACCTCGCGGGATATAACAGATGTCCTGGGCCAGCTGCCGCCACCGATAGCGAAGGTTGTGTCGGCTGGCGAGGAAGATGCGAAACTTTCCGACTGCGCGCGGCAGCTCGTCGCCCGGCTGGATGATGTTGCGGTCGATGCCGACAGCCTCGCCGCGGTCACCGACCTGCCGCTGCAGTGTGTCATCACCACATTGACCGAACTTGAAATGGCGGGCTGCGTACAGCGCTGTGCCGGTGGTTATGTCCGCTGCCGTTAATGCTTGTGTTCGCCGTCGTTAATGCTCGTGTCACTGTCGTTAATGGTTCGCGCAGCAGTTGCTGCGAGGGAGCACGACAGATGCCACTTGTCACCTGCCGCGCAGTTGCTAGAATCGCGGCTCTTCAATCAACGCCGTGCTCAACATTCCACAATGCTAACGTCAGGTACACAGCTAATTTCGGCAGGTATCACAGCCCGGAGCGCAAGGCCGTGACTTTCCGGCTTCGCCTCGCTATTGAGGCACTCGCAGGCGGTGGCGTCGTTGCCTGTCCCGCAGAGGCTGTCTGGGGCCTCAGCTGCGATCCCTGGGATGTTTCCGCAGTCGAGAGGGTCCTGGCACTGAAGCAGCGACCGGAACACAAGGGACTGATCCTGGTGGCTGGCGATGTAGTGCAGATAGCGCCGTTTCTGCAGCCATTGGCGCCTGCGCTGCAGCGCAAGGTCATGCTGTCCTGGCCGGGCCCCAACACCTGGCTCTTACCGCACCGCAACCTCCTGCCGACCGCCGTCACTGGTGAGCACGACACGGTTGCGATACGCGTCACTGCGCACCCGGCCCTTGCCGCTCTATGCCGCGCCTGGGGCGGTCCGCTGGTTTCAACATCGGCCAACAGGGCGGGCCGACAGGCGCCGCGTGATCTTTTCCAGGTCAGACGTTATTTTCCCGGCGGCCTTGATGCGGTCGTGCCAGGCACTGTGAATCGCGCCGCTCGACCCTCCGTCATCCGCGATGTTCACAGCGATCGCGTGTTACGCTCATGACCCCAATCGAGGATGCCTTTACCCGTGACAGTTTCCATAGACGCCGTTAAAGCCTACCTGCTGGATCTGCAGGACCGTATCTGCCGAGAGCTCGCCGCTGAAGATGGCAGCGCCGATTTCATTGTCGATGAGTGGGATCGGCCCCAGGGCGGTGGCGGCCGCAGTCGCGTACTCGCCGGGGGCGCGGTGCTGGAGAAGGCCGGGGTGAATTTTTCCCACGTGATGGGTACGGGACTGCCGCCCTCGGCGACAGCGGCGCGACCGGAACTGGCCGGACGCAGCTTTCAGGCCATGGGCGTGTCTCTGGTCATTCATCCGGAGAATCCTTACGCCCCCACGTCGCACGCGAATGTCCGGCTTTTCGTTGCCGAAAAACCCGGCGAGGAGCCCGTGTGGTGGTTTGGTGGCGGCTACGACCTGACACCTTACTATGGCTTCGAAGAGGATTGTCGCCATTGGCACCAGACCGCTGCCGAAGCCTGCGCCCCCTTTGGTGAAGACGTCTATCCGCGCTATAAGCGCTGGTGCGACGAGTATTTTTATCTGCGACATCGCGCGGAGCCGCGGGGAGTAGGCGGGCTTTTCTATGATGATCTGAACGCCTGGGATTTCGATACCTGTTTTGCCTTCATGCAAGCGGTGGGTGATTCCTATATCGCTGCCTATCGCCCCATCCTGGCGCGTCGCAAGGAAACGCCCTGGGGAGAGCGAGAAAAGCAGTGGCAGCTTTACCGACGTGGCCGATACGTGGAGTTCAACCTGGTGTTTGACCGGGGAACGCTGTTCGGGCTGCAGTCTGAGGGCCGTACCGAGGCAATTCTTATGTCTCTCCCGCCGCTGGTGCGCTGGGAGTACGATTATCATCCGCAGCCGGGAACTCCCGAAGAGGAGTTGATGACAAACTACCTTGTGGATCGCGACTGGCTGGCGCAATAGCGAGAAATACGGAGCCTGGCGCGCAGCCCTGTTCGCCCGCAGAGCACCGCGACTCGTGGAGGCAATCTGATTATGGCGCAAACCCGGAAATTCGCGGTATTTGGCAATCCCGTAAAGCACAGCAAATCGCCGTTGATTCATGCGGCATTTGCTGAGCAGTTCGGTCATAGCCTGGAATATCGCGCCGTGCGCGTGGAACTTGACGGCTTCGAGCGGGCGGTGCGCGGTTTTTTTGCCTCCGGGGGCAGCGGTCTCAACGTGACTGTGCCCTTCAAGACCGAGGCCAATGATCTTGCCGACGTACATAGCGAGCACTCACATCTTGCTGGTGCTGCGAATTTCCTGGTGCTGGACGATCAGGGCCGGATCGCCGCGGACAACACCGATGGCCCCGGCCTGGTGCGCGATATGCTGGTCAACCTGGGTTGGTCGCTGCAGGGCGCAAGGATTCTTATGCTCGGCGCCGGTGGTGCGGCGCGAGGTGTTGTCGGTCCCTTGCTTCAGGAAAAGCCCCGCAGTCTGTTTATTGCCAACCGCACTGCAGAAAAAGCTGCGCAACTCGCGGATCGGTTTGTCGGGCTTGGCGATGTTGTTGGCGGCGGTGTCTTCGACATCGGGGCGCGCACCTTCGACGTGGTCATCAACGCGACCAGTGCGGGTCTGAGCGGTGAAGAGCTCTCGCTGCCGGCATCAATGCTCAACGAGCAAAGCTGCTGTTACGAGATGGTATACGGTCCGCAGCCTACTCCGTTCATGCGCTGGGCAGCCCAGCATGCCGCCTGGGCCGTTGCAGACGGTTCCGGAATGCTGGTGGAACAGGCCGCTGAGTCCTATTTCCGCTGGTACGGTGTCAGACCGGAGACGGCTTCGGTCATTCGTCGCGTGCGAGAGGCCCTGGGTATTGCCGCCTGAGCTGAGCAGAGGCCGGCTCATTTGGCCGTCACGCTGTCACCTTATTAAATATCGCGAACCTCAGGTTCCAGCGGTATCACCGTGCGCTTTACTGGCACGTTCCAATTCGTGAATGTGTTTATCCTTGAGGCGAACATAATTGTCGGCGCTGTAGGTGAAGAAACTCATTTCGCGATCGGATAGCGCCCGCATCTGACGCGCGGGTGAACCCGCGTAGAGAAAACCCGATTCGAGGCGCTTGCCCGGCGTGACCAGCGCCCCCGCGGCGATAACCACGTTATCCTCCACAACAGCACCGTCCATCACCGTCGCCCCCATTCCGATCAGGACGCGGTTGCCGATGCGACAGCCGTGCAGCGTGGCATTGTGCCCGATGGTCACTTCGGAACCGATATCGAGGGGCCAGCCATCGGCGTTGAAGGGGCCCGCGTGGGTGATGTGAAGAACGCTGCCGTCCTGAATGCTGGTGCGCTCGCCAACCCGGATCCAGTGCATGTCGCCACGCACGACAGTGGTCGGCCAGACCGAAACGTCGTCACCGAGGGTGACTTCGCCCAGCACGACGGCCGACGGGTCTATCAGCACCCGTTCGCCGATAAGCGGACGGTGATTATCGAAGGATCTCAGGCTGGTCGCCGTGTAATGCTGCATGCCTTCTGTCTCTATGAAGTTGTTACACTAGTGTAAACCCGAATGGCCAATGAGGTGCAAGTCGGCGCCATGCAACCCCCTTTCAAGACCAGCCGTCGCTTTATTGCCGGTGCGGTGTGTCCGCGCTGCGCCGTCATGGACAGGATTGTCGTGGATCTCGATACCGATCAGCGCGAATGTGTTGCCTGCGGTTTCAGCGATGCCAGGCCGGCGGGCCCGGCGCCGAGTGAACCTGGCACCCGGGTAACGCGCGCGGTCTCCCGCCGGGCACAGACCGCGGCAGAAGCCGTCACGCTTATCGACCCGTCATTCCAGGGGGATGCCGTGGGTTCTTCCCCCAGCGGGCCCCTCACGCCAGCATCCGTGCCGGGAGAAGCGTCGGAAGACCCACCCGAGTGACACGCCGCGGGCCGCGTTGAACAGGGCGAACGCCAGCCAGAGCCCGTGATTCCCATAGGCCTGTGTGAAGTACCAGGCAGGCAGGTAAACCAGCAACGCGCTGAACAGCATCGTGGTCATAAGCGGGCGTGTCTCAGCCGCGCCGATAAAAACACCATCCAGCAGATAGCTTGGCGCTGCCAGCAGGGGCAGTAGTACCAGCCACAGGTGTACGTCCGCGAGGACCTGCTGCACCTCGCCTATATCGCTCAACAGGGGCAGCAGCACGGGCTGCGCCAATGCGATCACAAGACTGATGAGACAGGCGCCGCCGGCGGTCCACAGGGCACAGCGCGTCACTACGCTGTAGAAGCCCGCGAGATCCCGGGCCCCCAGCCTGCTGCCCGCCATGCCTTCGGCGGCATAGGCAACACCATCCAGCGCGAAGGCCGCGAACAGCAGGAGCTGCAGCATCAGCGCATTCGCGGCGACAACATTCTGGCCCAGTTTTTCGCCCATTGCGGTAAAAAACGCGAAACATGATAGCAGGCATACCGTGCGCACCAGCAGGTTGCGATTGCTGCGCCAGAGTGTGCCGTAGGCATCCAGGTCGGTAATGCCGGCGCGAAGCTCACGGGTTCCGGGAAGCCTCGGCGCTGCCCGGTAGACTGCAAACAAACCCAGCACCAGGCCGCTGTATTCGGCGCAGACCGTTGCAATGGCCGCACCGTCGCTGTTGAGGCCCATACCGACGATGAACAGCACATCCAGCAGGATATTCAACGCGTTGGTGAAGAGAAGAATGACCATCGGCCAGCGCGTGTTCTGACAGCCGATAAACCAGCCAACGATCGCGTAGGTGATGAGCACGGCGGGTGCACTCAGCAGGCGCAGTCCGATATAAGAACTGGCGTGCCCTGACAGCGCCTCTGCGGGCTGCATGAGCGCGAGCCCGAGCTTGATCCAGGCAGGCCCCATCAGCATGACGGCCAGGGCGATTGCCAGCCCGAGTGCGGCAGAACGTGCCAGCACCAGAAACGCCAGGGTGTCTTCACCTGCGCCGCGGGCCCGGGCGACATGACCGGTGGTCCCCATGCGCAGGAAGCCAAAACCCCAGTAGAGAAAGGAAAGAAGAGCGCCGCCAAGTGCCACCGCGGCGAGGTATCGGGTGTCATCCAGATGCCCAAGCATTGCGGCATCGACAAGGCCAAGAATGGGAATCGAGATATTTGCCAGAATGGCCGGCCAGGCAATTATCCATATGTTGCGGTCCAGGCTGCGCTTCGCGTCCATATATGGGCTTTTCGCTGCGTTTTCGGCAGTTTCTGGGCGCAGATAAAAACCTGCGATAATCAGTGCCTTGGATTGTTTTGCGGTGCGGGTTGGTTATACTTCGCTCCGCCTTTTTCTCATCCGAACATCTGTGCGACGCTTTCTCTCACATAGAGCGCCAGAGTCTGGTCAAGACTGATGCTGCAGTCTAGGGGTAGACGTAATAGTAAAAACGGGGATTCAATTTTTCATACGTCAGAAACAGGCAATCGGGATCACTAACAGGGCTGAATTGGCCCTACAAAGTTACGGATTGGAGACGCAGTAAATGTCTGTGCAAACGAAACGGCCGGCGAGAAGTGTCTTCGCCCTTCTGGCCCTGATGGCGGCAGTCCCCGGGCAGCTGGCACTGGCAGCTGACGACAAGATGAACCAGCTGAACATGCCGGTAGGCGTCACGGATGTGGGTAAATCCATTTACGATCTGCACATGATTATTCTGTGGATCTGCGTCGTTATCGGTGCCCTCGTGTTCGGCGTAATGTTCTACTCCATCATTTATCACCGGAAATCTCGCGGCGCCAAGGCATCCTCTTTCCACGAGAGTACCAAGGTAGAGATTGCCTGGACCGTTGTGCCCTTTGTGATCCTCATCGGCATGGCCGTTCCCGCAACGTCCACCCTGATTGATATTTATGATTTCGACGATGCCGAGATGGATATTCTCATTACCGGCTACCAGTGGAAGTGGAAGTACGAGTATCTCAATGCAGAAGGCGAGAATGTCAGCTTTTTCAGCAACATGAGCACGCCGCAGACCGAGATCTACAACACCCAGAAGAAGAATAGCAACTACCTGCTGGAGGTAGATGAGCCGGTCGTGATTCCGGTTGGTGCAAAGGTTCGTTTTCTTGTCACCGCAAACGATGTTATCCATTCCTGGTGGGTGCCGGAACTCGCGGTAAAAAAGGATGCGGTGCCGGGCTTCATCAACGAGACCTGGGCGATGGCTAACGAAATCGGTACCTATCGTGGACAGTGTGCGGAGCTTTGCGGCAAGGACCACGGTTTCATGCCGATCGTCGTGGAGGTGGTCAGCAGAGAAGATTATGCAAGCTGGATGAATGAAAAGCAGGCTGAAGCAGAAGAGATCAAGGAGCTGATGGCGCAGAATTTCAGCATGGACGAGCTGATGACGCGTGGTAAAGCCGTCTATCAGCGCGCCTGTCAGGCCTGTCACGGGGCCAACGGCGAGGGCGGTGTAGGCACCGCGATTGCGGGCAGCGCCGTGGCCACCGGTGAGCTTGGCGGCCACCTCAATATTGGCATCAACGGCGTTGCGGGTTCGGCCATGCAGGCCTTTGGCGGCCAGCTAAACGACGTCGAAATGGCGGCAGTTGTCACTTACCAGCGCAACGCGTTCGGAAACAATATGGGCGATATGGTTCAGCCCATTGATGTCTTTAACCACAAGAAAGGCTGAGGGGTAGTTTACGATGGGAGATCACGCTCACGGTCCAGCCAAGGGCCTTTCGCGGTGGCTTTTTACCACCAATCACAAAGACATCGGAACCATGTACCTGTGGTTCTCCTTTGCGATGTTCATTCTCGGCGGCAGCTTCGCCATGATTATACGTGCCGAGTTGTTCCAGCCCGGCATGCAGCTCGTGGAGCCTGGCTTCTTCAATCAGATGACCACGCTGCACGGTCTGATCATGGTGTTCGGCGCCATCATGCCCTCCTTTGTCGGTCTGGCTAACTGGATGATCCCGATGATGATCGGCGCCCCGGATATGGCGTTACCGCGAATGAATAACTGGAGCTTCTGGATTCTGCCGCCAGCGTTCCTGATGCTCGCGTCGACCCTGTTCATGGAAGGCGGTGCGCCAGGCTTTGGCTGGACCTTCTATGCACCGCTGTCGACCACCTATGCGCCGCCGTCGGTGACCTTCTTCATTTTCGCGATCCATATTCTCGGTCTGTCATCGATCATGGGTTCGATCAACATCATCGCGACGGTGATGAACATGCGCGCCCCGGGCATGACTTACATGAAGATGCCGCTGTTCGTCTGGACCTGGTTGATCACGGCGTTCCTGTTGGTGGCGGTGATGCCCGTTCTTGCAGGCGCCGTCACCATGATGCTGATGGATATTCACTTTGGTACGAGCTTCTTCTCAGCGGCCGGCGGCGGTGATCCGGTTCTGTTCCAGCACATATTCTGGTTCTTCGGTCACCCGGAGGTCTACATCATCATCCTGCCGGCCTTCGGTGTGGTGTCCCAGATTATTCCGGCATTCTCACGTAAGCCGCTGTTCGGCTACGACTCGATGGTCTACGCCACCGCGGCGATCGCGTTTCTGTCGTTCATCGTCTGGGCGCACCACATGTATACGGTGGGCATGCCGATCGCGGGCGAGCTGTTCTTCATGTACGCAACCATGCTGATCGCCGTTCCCACCGGCGTGAAGGTATTTAACTGGGTCACCACCATGTGGCGCGGTTCGCTGTCCTTCGAGACGCCCATGCTGTTCTGCATCGGCTTCCTGATTCTGTTCACCATCGGCGGCTTCACTGGCCTCATGCTGTCCATTGCACCGGCCGACTTTCAGTATCACGACAGCTACTTTGTCGTAGCGCACTTCCACTACGTGATGGTCGCTGGTGCGGTGTTCAGCATGAGCGCAGCGGTCTATTACTGGCTGCCGAAGTGGTGTGGCCGCATGTACAATGAAACCATGGGTAAAACACACTTCTGGATTTCGTTTATCGGTTTCAACATCACGTTTTTCCCGCAGCACTTCGTGGGCCTCGCGGGCATGCCGCGCCGAATCCCCGATTACGCGCTGCAGTTCGCCGACTTCAATATGCTGTCCAGCATCGGTGCGTTCATTTATGGCGCGTCCCAGATTCTGTTCCTTTACAACGTCGTCGCCACCATCGTTTCCGGCAAGCCGGTCAGCGATGAAAAGGTCTGGGACGGTGCCGAGGGGCTTGAGTGGACGGTGCCGACGCCGGCGCCTTACCACACCTTTGAAGTGCCGCCAAAGATCGATCCGGCGCACGCACACGCCTGAGGTTCAACGTTATGCTCCGCGTCAGCCGTAACCCCGCCATCGACACGACCGCCAAGCTGGTCGTCGTTGCCGTGGCCATGTTTGCCTTTGTCTTCGTGGTCATGGTGCCGCTGTACAACGTGCTCTGCGATGCCCTTGGTATCAACGGCAAGACCAGCGGTCAGGCATACACTGCTGTGCAGGCCGGGGTGGATGAATCACGGGAAATAACGATTCAGTTCGTGGCAACCAACAACGAGGGTATGCCCTGGGAATTCGGGCCGGGGGATCGCATCATGAAGGTCAACCCTGGTGCGTCCAACACCACGATTTTTCATGCTCGCAATCCGCTGCCCAGAGCGATGGTGGCACAGGCGATTCCCAGCGTGTCACCGTCTCGCGCAGCAGAATATTTCCACAAGACCGAGTGCTTCTGTTTCAACCAGCAGCCACTGGATGGTGAGAGTTCCGCAGAGATGCCTCTGCAGTTCATTATCGACCGCGATCTGCCCAGGGATATCCGCACGATCACTCTTTCCTATACCTTGTTTGACGTGACTGCGATGGCTGGCGATGCCGTTGCAGCACGCTAGGCGACTGACGGGGCCGCTCTGGCCTGCTTGCGCTTTTAACGGAGAACAACGATGACAGCTCAATCCTCGCCCGGCCACGAACCCTATTACGTTCCGGCA
Organism: Chromatocurvus sp.; assembly: GCA_046260765.1. Taxonomy (GTDB): domain Bacteria; phylum Pseudomonadota; class Gammaproteobacteria; order Pseudomonadales; family Halieaceae; genus Chromatocurvus. Next base: position 55,876 of record JBHEOO010000002.1, on the reverse strand, counting down.
CAAAGCAAGATGGCGGTCTTTGCCACCATCGGTCTTGTCATGAGCGTTTTTGGCGCCGCTTCCGGTATTAACGACCTGACCTTCGGTGCGCCAGATCAGCCTGCTTCATGGACGGTCATGAATGTGGGCTTATTCGTCTTCGTTGCCACCCTGTTTATCTGGTTCCGAATGGCGATCCGGGAAAATATCGCCGGCATGAACAGCGTGCAGCTGAAAAAGTCCTACGTGCTTGGGATGTTCTGGTTCATTTTCTCGGAGTTTATGTTCTTTGTCTGCTTTTTCGGTGCACTTTTCTACGTGCGGAATCTGGCGGGTCCATGGCTCGGCGGTGAAGGTGACGGTGGCCGCATGAATAGCCTCCTCTGGGAGGGTTTCCAGTTCAGCTGGCCAATGACGCAGACGCCTCAGGAGGCAGTGGGTGGTGCAGGCAGCCAGGTGATCGCCAACAACGGCGCTTTCGCCAGTGCCAAAACCAGCATGGCGTTCGGTGAGGCTTCGGCGTGGTATGCGTGGTTGCCGCTTTGGAACACCCTCATTCTGCTGTCATCGAGTGTCACCGTGCATATCGCCCACATGGGTATTCTCGATGGTGACCGCAAGAAATTCCACCAGTGGCTGGGGTTGACGGTATTGCTTGGCTTTGTCTTCCTCTCTCTGCAGGTGCTGGAGTATTACGAGGCTTACGCACACTTTGGCCTGACGCTGAACTCGGGTATATACGGCTCCACGTTCTTCATGCTAACCGGATTCCATGGTTTTCATGTACTGATGGGAACCACGATGCTGGGGATTCAGCTGCTGCGTTCAATGCGTGGTGGCCACTTTACGGCGGATGATCACTTCGGGTTTGAGGCATCGAGCTGGTATTGGCACTTTGTCGACGTCGTGTGGGTCTTCCTGTTCCTGTTTGTCTACATTCTCTGACACGTCAACTCGACTGGGATGCCTCGCTGACGGGTCCGGCATCCCAGGGATTGCGATGGCCGAGTTGGCCTGACGCCACGCCGTACACAATCAGCACTGCCAGGCCCAGCGCCAGGCCCAGACGTACGCCCAGCGATTGGAAGGTGCGTCGACTGTTCTTGTCCCCCTGGTCTTTCATCAGGAAGTAAAAACCGCTGCCGAGGCTGGCAACAAGGCAGACCATGAGTACGATTATCAGGAATTTAAGCAAAACTGAATACCCCCTGCGTATTTCCATCGAGTATAGCGCAGTTGGTGCACGCAACCCGGCGCTCGCCCTTTCGCCTGTTTTCGCCTGTCTGTCATTGGTATGAGGCCGACACGATTATGAGGCTGGCTCTTGATTTCGAGTGGCGCACCACGGTGCTCACGCTGCTGTTGCTGCCGCTGTTGATCGGTCTCGGGCTCTGGCAGCTTGATCGGGAGGAAGAAAAGCGGGATCTGGCGGCGCAGTTTGCGGAGCGACAGGCAAGAGCAGCGGCAGACCTGGCCGGCCTCGACCCCGATCGGAGCGATCTCGCTTACCTGCCTGTGATGTTGCGTGGTCAGTTTATGCCTGGTCAGTACCTGCTGCAGGATAACCGTATCCAGGGAGGGCAGTTTGGCTACGAGGTCATCGGTCTGTTTCGCCTCGCCGGTGGCGCGGGCTACGCATTGGTGAATCGCGGGTGGACCGCCGGCGATGCGGCACGACGAACGCTGCCCGATGTCACCCAGCCCGCGGGTGAGTTCGACCTGCGTGGTCAGGTCTACATACCACCAGATCCACCCTACCTGTTGGCGGAGCAGGCCTTGCCCGTGGACAATTGGCCAAGGGTCATACAGGCGCTGGAAACCGGGCCGCTGGTGCCGGCACTGGAGCGCCGGCTCGGTGCTGCTGTCTTTCCGCACGCGGTGCGACTGGATGCGGATCAGCCCGGCGCGCTGTCGGTTGACTGGAAGGTGGTGAATCTCAGCCCCCAGACCCACAGGGGCTACGCGGTACAATGGTTCACCATGGCCGCTGTGCTACTGTTATTTTTTGTATTCCGCAGCAGTAACCTGTGGGATGTGCTGCGTCATCGAACGCGCCAGGAGAGATGAAGTGACAACGTCGACGCCAGACAAGCCGAGCGATGCCGGACTGACCGCTGCAGGCAATACCAGCGTACGCAATGGACGCCTGATCTTGCTACTGATCGCCGGGATCCCGGTGACCATGATCCTGGCCGCCAGCTGGTTGTGGTACTTCGTGGTCGAGGGCGATATCGATGTGGTCGGCACACTCGGCACCGCCAACCAGGGTGCGCTGGTGCAGCCGCCGCGGGATCTCGCTGCCTTTGACGCGACAGATGACATGGGTGCAACGCTGGCCTTCCCGGTGAGCAATCCGAAGTGGACCCTGCTTGTGCCCCAGGCCGGGGAGACGTGTTCAGAGGCCTGCGAGGAACGACTGTACCTGACGCGCCAGATTCACATTGCCATGGGCAAGGAAATGAACCGTATTCGTCGCGCGTTCATCGCTGAGGCGGCAATGCCGGAAATAAGCCTGACGGTGCCCGCCCTGAGTGATGACAAGCCCGTACCAGAGGGCTTCGATGCGTATCTGCGCAGGGAGCACCCAGGACTCACCGCGGTGACGACAACGCCCGCAGCGTTGCAACAGCTGTTTCCTGAACTCGCGGACAACCCAGAAACCTGGTATCTGGTGGACCCTGCCGGGTGGATCATGATGTCCTACTCACCGGAAATTTCCTATAAGGACGTGATCTCCGACCTCAAGTTTCTGCTGAAGAACTCCAATGGGTGAAGCTGCGGTGACAGACCGGACTCTGCCAGGTCGCGCGACATGGCGGGACTATCGGGAGCTGACCAAGCCCGGCGTCGTCGCGCTGATGATCCTCACGTCGGTCATCGGTATGTTTATGGCGGTGCCCGGTATGGTGCCGCTGGACGCACTGATTCTGGGCAATCTGGGCATCGCTCTGTGTGCCGGCGCGGCTGCGGCCGTCAATCACCTGGTGGACCAGAAGATTGACCAGCGAATGGCGCGCACGCGCAATCGCCCCATGGCCCAGGGTCGCGTGTCAGCGCTGCAGGCGGGTCTGTTTGCGGCGGCACTGGGCTTAGCGGGCATGCTGATTCTGCTGGTGTGGGTAAACGCGCTGACCGCCTGGCTGACGCTGGCATCCCTCGTGGGGTATGCTTTTGTCTACACCCTGTTCCTCAAGCGGGCCACGCCGCAGAATATTGTCATCGGCGGACTTGCCGGTGCCGCGCCGCCACTCCTTGGCTGGACCGCAGTGACAGGAGAAGTGCACGGCCATGCGCTGTTGCTGGTGCTGATCATTTTCGCCTGGACGCCGCCGCATTTCTGGGCTCTCGCCATTCATCGCAAGGCGGAATATGCCCTGGTGGACGTGCCCATGCTGCCAGTCACCCACGGCGATCAGTTCACCAAGCTGCACATCCTGCTGTACACCATCATTATGTTCCTGATCACGCTGCTGCCATTTGTCACGCGGCTCTCCGGCCCACTGTATCTCGCCGGTGCCGTGATTCTCGGGGGACGCTTTCTGTACTGGGCCATTGTCCTGATGCGCGGGACCAACGAGCGCGCCGCCATCATGACCTTCAAGTATTCCATCAACTATCTCATGCTGCTTTTTCTGGTCATGTTGGTTGATCACTACGTTTTTCCGATACAGGGCTGATTGACTATGAGTGGACGCGACGGATCACCGACACCCTCGGGTGTGCGCTACACAATCGTCGGCGTACTGGTGTTCATTTTCGTCATCGTGGCGGGGTTTGTGTACCGCGTGCAGCAGCCGCGGGTAATGACCACGTCGGAGATGCAGGCCAATGGCCTGTATCTCATGGAAACACCGCGGGATGTTGGTGATTTTTCCCTGGTGGATCATCGCGGCGACGCTTTTAGTCCGGAGCGCCTCGAGGGTGAGTGGACGCTGATATTTTTCGGTTTCACCAACTGCCCTGACATCTGTCCCACCACCATGGCGTTTCTCGATCGCTTTATCGGGGAACTCGCCGGCACAGAAGCTGAAAATACCGAAGTGGTCATGATCTCGGTGGATCCGGCGCGGGATAGCGTCGAGCAGCTATCTTCCTACGTGCCCTATTTCAATGAAGACTTTACCGGCGTGACCGGCGAGTTTCTCGAGCTTTTCCGCCTGGCCACCAACCTCAATACGCCCTTTCGCAAAGTGCCGGGTCAGGGGGAGGACTACGTCGTTGATCACAGCGCCAATGTGGTTCTGATCAATCCCCGCGGCGATTACCACGGCTTCTTCAAGGCGCCGCTGGACATGGCGAAAATGAAAGTCACGTATCGATCCGCCCGCTACCGCTGGGATCGCTGACACGCCGGAGAGCACAGCACCATGTCCCAAACCGCGCCGCTGGTCCTGGTCGATGGATCGTCCTATCTGTACCGGGCTTTTCACGCCCTGCCGCCACTGAACAACTCCCGCGGTGAGCCGACCGGTGCAGTCAAGGGTGTTATCAGCATGATTCGCCGGCTGTACAAGGACTATCCCGGCAGTACCGTGGCCGTGGTGTTCGACGCGCCGGGTAAGACCTTCCGCGACGAGCTGTTCGAGTCCTATAAAGCCCAGCGGCCGCCCATGCCAGATGACCTGCGTCAGCAGGTGGCACCGATCCACGATATTGTCCGGGCGATGGGCCTGCCCTTGCTGTGCGTCGAAGGTGTTGAGGCGGATGACGTGATCGGCACGCTGGCGCGCCAGGCGGGTAGCGCCGGGCAGCACGTGGTGGTGTCAACCGGGGACAAGGACATGGCGCAGCTCGTGAACGCCCAGGTGACGCTGGTCAATACCATGACAGACACGGTGCTTGATGAAGACGGCGTGCGCGAGAAGTTCGGCCTGCCGCCCTCGCTCATCATCGATTTCCTGGCCTTGATGGGAGACAAGGTCGACAATATTCCGGGCGTGCCCGGCGTCGGCGAGAAGACCGCTCTCGCGCTGCTGCAGGGGCTCGGTGGTGTGGACGATATTTACCGCGCTCTCGACCGCGTGGCCGAGCTGTCCTTCCGCGGCGCAAAAACCATGGCCGCAAAGCTCGAGTCCGAGGAGGCGTCAGCCCGCCTCTCCTATCAGCTCGCCACCATCAAGACCGATGTCGACCTGCCCTTCGCGGCGCAGGATCTGGCACCCGGGGAGCCGGATACCGACAGTCTGGTCGAACTGTTCCAGCGCATGGAATTCAAGGCCTGGCTGGAAGAACTGCTGGTCGGCGGTGCCGTGGCTGAGGGGGATGACGCGTCAGGCATCAACCGCGACGCCTATAGCCTGGTGACCACACAACCCGAGCTGGACAGCTGGATTGCACGCCTCGGCGAGGCGGATCTGTTCGCGTTTGATACCGAGACTACCAGCCTCAACTACATGCAGGCAGACATTGTTGGCGTATCGTTTGCGGTAACGCCCGGCGAAGCGGCCTATGTGCCGCTGGCCCACAGCTACGCCGGCGCGCCGGAACAGCTTGATCGCGAAGCGGTGCTGGAGCAGCTCAGACCCCTGCTGGAGGATTCTTCCCGCGGCAAGATCGGCCAGAATCTCAAGTACGACGCCAGCGTGCTGGCGCGCTGCGGCATTGCCCTGCGCGGCATCCGCTTCGATACCATGCTCGAGTCCTACGTACTGGATTCCACGGCCACCCGCCACGATATGGATAGCCTGGCCCTGAAATACCTCGGGCACAAGACTATTCATTTCGAGGATGTTGCGGGCAAGGGGGCGAAGCAGATCACCTTTGACCAGGTGTCGCTGGAGCAGGCCGGGCCCTATGCCGCCGAGGATGCTGACGTCTGCCTGCGACTGCACGAGGTGCTGTGGCCGCGGCTCGAGGCGGAGCCGGGACTGCGCTCGGTGTTTGAGGAGATCGAACTTCCCCTGGTGTCGGTGCTGTCGAAGATAGAGCGGCAGGGCGCCCTGCTCGACTGCGCCCTGCTGGAGCGCCAGAGTGAAGAGCTGGGAGAGCGGCTCGGCATGCTGGAGCGAGAGGCCCATGATCTTGCGGGGCAGGTGTTCAACCTCGGTTCCACCAAGCAGCTGGGTGAAATCCTCTTCGACAGGCTGGGCCTGCCGGTCATTCGCAAGACCCCCAAGGGCGCACCCTCCACGGCGGAAGAGGTGCTGGCAGAGCTGGCGCTGGATTACCCTTTGCCAAAGGTGCTGCTGGAGTACCGCGGGCTCAGCAAATTGAAGTCCACCTATACCGACAAGCTGCCGACCATGGTCAATCCCGACACCGGGCGCCTGCATACCTCATACCACCAGGCGGTCACCGCCACCGGACGGCTGTCTTCCTCCGATCCCAACCTGCAGAATATCCCCATTCGCAGCGAGGATGGCAGACGCATCCGCCGTGCCTTTGTTGCGCCCGAGGGCTGGCTGGTGCTGGCAGCGGACTACTCGCAGATCGAACTGCGCATCATGGCGCACCTGTCGGGTGACACCGGGCTTCTGGATGCCTTCAATGAAGGCCTGGATGTGCATGCGGCCACCGCGTCGGAAGTGTTCGATGTGCCGCTGGATTCGGTGTCATCCGAGCAGCGGCGCAAGGCCAAGGCAATCAATTTCGGGCTGATATACGGTATGTCCGCATTTGGCCTGGCGCGACAGCTGCACCTGGGTCGGCAGGAGGCACAGGAATACATCGATCGCTACTTTGAACGCTATCCGGGGGTGCAGGATTACATGGACCGCACCCGCGCGCTGGCCCACGAGCAGGGTTACGTTGAGACGCTGTTCGGCCGTCGCCTGTACCTCCCGGAGATCAATGCGCGCAACAAGATGCGACAGCAGGGTGCCGAGCGCACGGCCATCAACGCGCCCATGCAGGGCAGCGCCGCGGATATTATCAAGAAGGCGATGCTCACCGTGAGTGAGTGGCTGGATGCGGAGTCAGTACCCGCTTACCTTGTAATGCAGGTGCACGATGAGTTGGTGCTTGAGGTCCGCGCGGACGCGGTAGAAGAGATCAGCGCCGCGGTGTGCGAGCGCATGTCTGGCGCAGCCGAGCTCGCAGTGCCGCTGCTGGTTGAGGCGGGCAAAGGCAACAACTGGGACGAGGCGCACTGATCTCCCGGGCTGTGCCGGGGTAAAAAAAATTTCCCGGCGCGGGAACTCATCCTGCTGAACCCTGTCTATTCAAGTGTGGCAAATGCCACGCTTGATGTCAGCACTTCCCCGGTGCGACATCACTTTCTCTTCCCCTGAGAAAGCCATGTGCCCGGCTCGCGCTCCCCCTCTGCGTTGGTCGGGCTTTTTTTTATCAGTCGGTTACGCACATCCCGCCAGCACCACCCTGACCATCACTGATTTTCTTTATCGTACTCGTCGTCCTCCAGCACGCTTGTGTCGGTCAGCCAGGCATCGAGCATGCCTTTCAGCGTTTTGTGGCCGGTATGTTTCAGAGACGAGAAAAGCTGGACAGAAATACCCTCCGGGTAGCTCTGAGCACGCTTGCGCGCCTGCAGCAATGTTGCTTCGGCGGGGCCGCGTTTCAGTTTGTCGGCCTTTGTCAGCAGCAAATGTACCGGCATGCCGGCAGCGCTGCCCCACTCCAGCATCTGTAAATCAAAGGGTTGAAAGGGATGACGGATGTCCATCAGTAGAATCAGTCCACGCAGACTCTGTCGTTCCTGCAGATACTTCTCCAGCTGACGCGTCCAGGCGTCCTTGACGGCCTTCGGTACGCGCGCGAAACCATAGCCCGGAAGGTCCACCAGGCGCTGCTGATCACTCAGCGCGAAAAAGTTCAGCAGCTGTGTGCGCCCGGGAGTCTTCGAGGTCCGCGCCAGTTTCGGTTGACCGGTAAGACTGTTGATGGCGCTGGATTTTCCCGCGTTGGAGCGTCCCGCAAACGCAACCTCCCAGCCTGTATCCGCCGGGCACTGTGACACCTTGCCGGCACTCTGCAGGAAGGTGGCATTGCGATAATCCGGTGCCGCAAGGGTTTTATCGCCCGGCTGTTCTGGCATTTTATGGTCCTGGTGTTGGTCCTGCTTTGTCGGGATGCTCATCTCGTATATAATGCCACACGTTTTTTGCCTCCCACAAAACGGTGTGGCATCAAGCCAACTTTTAAAAACGAGGTACAGAATGAAGAGAGTATTTTTTGCAGCCCTTTTGGCCGCTGGCGCCACTAATGGCGTATTTGCTGAGCCTGACATGGGCAAGTACAACAAGAGCTGTGCTGTCTGTCATACGGCTGGTGTTGCTGGTGCTCCCAAAACAGGTAACGCCGAGGCATGGGCTCCGCGCATGGAAAAGGGCATGGACGCACTGGTCGCTTCCGTCAAGAATGGCCTCAATGCGATGCCACCCAAAGGCATGTGCTTTGACTGTAGCGACGAAGAGTACATGGAGCTTATCAACTACATGTCCAAGCCGGCGGAATAGTCCGCGCTTGGCAGCAGACTTGGAACTGACATGAAATACGTGATTCTAGCTATTGGCCTGTTGTGTACCGCGCAGGTAGCCACTGCCGCCACGGCCCCTCGTGGCGACGCCAGCGCCGGTGAAAGCAAAGCCGCGACGTGTGCCGCCTGCCACGCGGCAGACGGCAACAGTGCGGTTCCGAACTTCCCCAAGCTTGCGGGGCTCGGCGAGAAATATCTTTTCCAGCAGCTGCAATATATCCGTGATGGACTGCGACCGGTGGCACAGATGGCGGGTCAGGTTGACGATATGAGCGACCAGGATCTTGCCGACCTGGCAGCGTACTACGACAGTAAGACCCGCTCTGGCAACACCGCAGATCCGGATCTCGTGAAGCTGGGTGAGCAGGTGTATCGGGCAGGCATACCCGAGCGTAATGTGGCGGCCTGCATTGCCTGTCACTCACCTAACGGTGCCGGTAATGCACCTGCGGGTTTCCCTGCCCTCGGCGGACAACACGCAGAATATATTGCCCAGCAACTGGAAATGTATCGGAAAGGATACGAAGATCCTGAGGGGCGCGTCACCGATGGCGACATCAAGATTATGCGCAGTAATGCCTTCGGTCTGAGCGATATGGAAATTGAGGCGGTATCGAGCTACGCCGCAGGCCTGAGATAATACTGCGCTGACCGTCAGCGGTAAGCAGTCCGTGAAGGTGGTCTTGTGGACCACCTTTTTTTTGGGCGATCCGTTTTGCGGGGCGCAGTTATCTACCTTACGCCACAGGCGCATGTTCGGGAGCAGAACTAGAGGGCCCTCCCGTTGTCGAAATGGATGTGGTAAAACAAAACCCTGACTTGTCAAATCCTGAATGATCCAGGCCCGAATAACCTGAGCCCGAGTAACCAGAGCGAGAGTAATTATGTTCAAGCAATGCATGTCTACGGTAGTACTGGCACTTGTTGTCGCGGCTAATGTCGCGACATCTGCGTTTGCCCAGGACACCTGGAAAGCCGGTGAAGACTACGACGTGATTTCCCCGGCCATTCGTACATCCGAGTCTGACAAAGTAGAGGTGCATGAATTCTTCTGGTACGGCTGTGGCCACTGTTACAATTTCGAGCCGCTGGTGGTGCAGTGGAAGAAGACATTGCCAGAAGACGTCGTGGTGAAAGGGTCGCCGGCGATATGGAACAAGCCGATGGAGCTTCATGCACAGGCGTTCTACACCGCAGAGGTGCTGGGTGTGCTTGATGACGTACATCTGCCGCTGTTCCAGGCATTGAATGTCGATGGCAAACGCCTGCAGTCGGAAAAGGAAATCGGTACCCTGTTCGAGAAGCATGGCGTTGACCGGGAGGAGTTCTCCAAGGCCTTCAATTCATTCGGTGTTGGCAGTATGACGCGCCAGGCCAATGCCCGCGCGCGGGCAGCCAAAATTACGGGCACACCCGAAATGATGGTTAACGGCAAATACAGAATCACCACGCGCAAGGCGGGCAGCCAGGCCAATATGCTGAAAATCGCTAATTTCCTTATAGAGAAGGAGCGCAGCGCGCTCACGGTCAGCAGCGCAGGCTCCTGACAGTCGCATATTTCTTTCGCGCCCGGTAACGTTCTGGTTGCCCGGGCGAACACCCCCGCTTACATGCCGCTGGCGTAGGTGTCCAGAGACACCTTGCCACTGGCCCTTATCTGCCTGAAAGCACTCGCATACTCGCCCAGCATGTCGAGGCAGTAGCCCAGTCTGCCGGCCAGATAATTGTGTGATTCAGCATCATTCTCGGCATCGTCACCGTTGAATACCTGCGAGACGTTTCTGACAATCAGATGCTCCGGCAGGTAGCACAGCCTGCTGTTCTTATAGCTGCTCATGCGCAGCTCGGCGACAGGGTAGGCCCCATTGTCGCTGGCTGATACGGATACGATCAGCGCGGGCTTGTGTGCCAGTTCTCCTCCCGCGGCCCATAGCAGGAAAAAGTTTTTCAGTCCCGAAGGCACCATGCCATGCCATTCCGGAGTGACAATGACAAAGGCATCACAGGAACTGACCTGCTCTCGCAGGGCTGGCAGATGTTGCTCCCAGGCGCCGCCGCCAGACCAGACGCTTTCATCCCAGAAAGGCAGTGGATTGTTCGCCAGCGTCAGCAGCCAGCTGGTCTCGCACCAGGTGCTGTCCTGCAGGCGTTGGTCTATGTAGCGTGAAACTTTCTCACTCTGTGATTGTGGGCGGTGGCTGCCACTGATAATTCCCGTCTTCATAGCGTGATCTCCGGATAGGTTTTCAATGTGTCAGGTGTTCTCAAGTGCTGCGGGGTCTGATTGACGGTGCCTGAGGAGCACCCAGGCTGCCACCGCTGTGGACGCCAGTGTTAGCGCGAACATGCTCACCATAAGCGGTTGCGGCGAGTCTGCCAGCAAATGACCCACTGCCCCGGTGATGAGTGCTGAAAGGCCCATCTGGATGAAGCCAAGCAGCGCCGATGCGGTACCGGCAAGGGTTGGAAAGGGTTTCAGTGCGATCGCCATGGCGTGTGGCATGACCAGTCCCAGCGCCAGCGCGAAGAAGGTCATCGGCAGTACCAGCGCGACGACGCTGGCGGGTTGCCACTGATGTGCGCTGAGCATGATCAGTGTGCTTGCGAGCGCGACTGTCGTGCCAAGAAACATGACGTGTTCGGAGGTCAGTGTGTTCGAGAGCCGAGCGCTCCAGGCGCTCCCCGCCATATAGCCCACCACCGAGGTGAGAAAGATCAATCCGAAATACGCCGTGGGGACACCCAGCATGGTGATAAAGACAAACCCCGATGAGGCGAGGTACACCATCAGTCCCGCATACATGAGCGCCCCGGCAATACAGACCGCGATGAACGAGGGGTGTCGCAGCAGGGTCAGGTAGTTCAGGGCGATATGCCGTGGCAGCAGGCTTTGGCGCACCGGCAGCGTTTCGGGCAGAAAGCGCCAGGTAAGAACACCGATAGCGATGCCGTAGACAGCCAGAAAAAAGAAAATGCTCGGCCAGGGAACGTAGCGCAGCATGATGCCGCCAAGCCCTGGTGCGACCGCAGGGGCCAGCGCCATGAACATGGCGATCAGCGACAGCGCTCGCGCTGCGCGGGTTGGTCCGAACACGTCGCGGGTGATCGTTCGCGCCAGCGTCGGGCCAACGCAGGCGCCGATCCCCTGGACAAAACGGAACGTGCTGAGCCGGGATACATCGGCGGATAGTGCGCAGCCCACGGACGCTAAAATGAACAGCGCCGTGCCGGCGAGAAGCACCGGACGTCTGCCGTAACGGTCCGCCAGAGGACCGCAGGCCAGGTGAAACAGGGCGAAACCCCAGAGATAGGCGCTGACGGTGAGGTGCATGCTGGCGATATCGGTATCAAAGGCGCGCTGCATTGACGGCATGGCAGGCAGGTACATGTCGATACTGAGAGGCCCGAGGGCAACCAGGGCAGCCAGGAACACCAGCATTCTGGTGGAATCGTTGGGATGGGGGGAGGTGGACATGGCGTCTCTATGGTACACCACTCACGACGGCCAGGTCTCTTGCAGGTGGGACAGGGGCAGGTCTGTGCGCTGTATTACCCGGCGCAGTTCAAAGCTTGAGTGTACGCCTGTGACCCCGGCAATACTGGTCAGTCTACCCAGCAGAAACCGTTCGTAGTGCTGCATGTCGGGAAGGACAGCCTTGAGCAGGTAATCAGCGGACTGGCCGGTGACCACCGAACATTCGATCACTTCGGGATAGGTGGCGATTTCCTGTTCAAAGGCGGCAAAACGGTCCGGCGTGTGGCGGTCCATGCTGATGCCTATGTACGCGGTGAGCTTCAGTCCCAGTGCCTCCTGGTCCAGCAGGGCGACGTGGTCACGAATGATGCCGCTGCTTTCCAGGCGCTTCAGGCGGCGTGCGCAGGGCGTGGGTGACAGGCCCACGGCATCGGCCAGATCCTGATTGCTGATGCGCCCGTTGCGCTGCAGCGCCTCCAGTATGCGGCGGTCGGTGCGATCGAGTTTTAGCATGGCCTGGCATCCTGCGGTTGCGGCATAGCCTGGTGCTATTCGCCGTGTGGTTTATCAATATTGAAGACAATAACTAACAAAAAGCCAATATTTAATGAAAAGCTCCAATATTTAAGCTATTGGCAGGGTTATTTGCAGTCTTCCGCTAAGCGCATGGCGTTACACTTGGTGGCTAAGCTAAGCACTGGCAAATCAGTGGAGATTTAACATGGGCAATTTTGATCATCGCAAATATCCGCCATTTCCAGCGGTAAGCCTGCCGGACCGGCGGTGGCCTGATCGTCACATCGAACGTGCGCCGCGCTGGTGTAGCGTCGATCTTCGCGATGGCAACCAGGCGCTCATCGAACCAATGACCGCGCAGCAGAAGTCCCTGCTCTGGGATCAGCTGGTCAGGATCGGTTTCAGGGAGATCGAGGTCGGCTTCCCCTCGGCGTCAAGCCACGACTACAACTTTGTGCGCGACCTGATCGAGAACGATCGCATACCCGCCAATGTCACCATTCAGGTGCTCACACCGGCCCGGGAAGATCTTATCGAAAAAACCTTCGCCGCCCTTGAGGGCGTGCGCCGCGCGATTGTTCACGTCTACAATTCCACCTCCACTGTTCAGCGTGAACGGGTGTTTGCCATGGAGCGTGACGGGATTGTCGACATTGCCCGCCGCGGGGCCACGCTGGTGCGCGACTGCGCGGCGCGCTATCCCGGCTCCGAGTGGGTGTTTGAATACTCCCCGGAGAGCTTTACCGGCACAGAGCTCGATTTTGCCGTGGAGGTCTGCGACGCGGTCATGGATGTCTGGGAGCCGACGCCGGACCAGCCGGCGATCGTCAACCTGCCGGCGACGGTGGAGATGAGCACCCCCAACATCTATGCCGACCAGATCGAGTGGTTCTGCCGCCATGTGCGCCGCCGCGAGGGTCTGATCGTCTCGCTGCACACGCACAATGACCGTGGCTGTGCCGTGGCTGCCGCCGAGCTCGGTGTCCTCGCCGGCGCCGACCGGGTGGAGGGCACCCTGATGGGCAACGGCGAGCGTACCGGTAATATGGACATCGTGACCATGGCCATGAACCTGTACAGCCAGGGTATCGATCCGGAGCTGCAGCTGGGCCATATGGACGAGATTATCCAGACGGTGCGCGACTGCACCCAGCTGCCGGTGCACCCGCGCCATCCCTACGCTGGCGAGCTGGTGTTCACGGCGTTTTCCGGCAGTCATCAGGACGCGATCAAGAAGTGCCTGGCGCGCCGCGACAATGCCGAGCCCTGGCAGGTGGCCTATCTGCCGATCGACCCGGCGGATATCGGCCGCTCTTACCAGGAGGTCATCCGCATCAACAGCCAGTCCGGCAAGGGGGGCATCGCCTACGTGCTGGAACGCGATCACGGCTACGATCTGCCGCGCTGGCTGCAGATCGACTTCAGCGCCGCTGTGCAGGCCCATGCCGAGGCTGCTGAGGGCGAAGTCGGCTCGCAGGCCATTCTTGATCTGTTCCGGAATACCTACCTGGATGTGTCTGAAGGCTGGGAGCTGGGTGACTACCAGATCAGTCGCGCCGCCTCGGTCGACCAGCTGCAGGTGGTTCTGGCACGGGGCGGCCAGCGCCATTCTCTGACCGGCAGCGGTAACGGCGTGGTCGCTGCGTTTGTCGATGCCATGCAGCGTTTCACGGGCCGCCAGCTGGTGCTTGTGGAATACAGCGAGCACGCGTTGAGCAAAAGTGCGGATGCCGAAGCGGTATGCTACATACAGCTCAATATAGATGGCGAGCGCTACTGTGGCGTCGGCGTCAGTCACGATATAGTACAGGCTTCATTGAGCGGCATACTCTGCGCCATCAACCGTGCGGTCGGGCAGGACGCCATCGCGGCAGCCTGATGCGGTCGCCGGCATGCGCTTTGCCACCGTTTTCAATCCGGAGCCTGAACCATGCAAAGCGGTATTTTTCATCTCGCCCTGCCGGTGGACGACCTCGACGCCGCGGCGATATTCTACGGTGACGTTCTCGGCTGCACTCGCGGCCGTTCGTCCTCACGCTGGATAGACTATGACTTTGGCAGTCATCAACTGGTGGTACACAAGGTAGAAAAGCGCGACATGCCGGTGGTTGCGACCAACCCGGTGGATGACGAGCAGGTGCCCGCCTCGCACTTCGGTCTGGTTCTGCCCTGGGATGACTTTGACGCACTGCTGTCCCGCCTGCAGTCCAACAGCATCGATTACGCCATCGGTCCGCATACGCGCTTTGCCGGGCGTCGCGGCGAGCAGCGCACCTGCTTTGTGCGCGACCCCGCGGGCAATTACCTCGAGTTCAAATGTTTCCGCAACCCGGAAATGCTGTTCGCCACCGACGGGCTGGATTACCCCTGACGCCCGCTTGCCGACCTGTGCGCCGATCCCGCACTCTGGTCGGCTGTATGCTGCTGGTGCTGATTGCCGGCTGCAGCAGCACCCAGTTCTTTTATAACCGTCTGGACTTCCTGATTCCCTGGTATCTGTCGGGTTACGTCGATCTGGAGCGCGATCAGCGCCAGCTTCTGAAGGACCAGGTGGATGCCTTGCTCGGCTGGCACCGGCGCTCGGAGCTGCCCCGCTACGTATCGCTGCTGGCGCGGGCCGAGGCGTCCCTGGACAGCCCGGTTACCCCGGCGACCGTGGAGGGGCTGGCGCTGTCGGCAGAGGTGGAATGGCTGCGGCTGCGTGACCGGGCGCTCGATGAGCTTATGGTGGTGGGCGAGGCGCTGGATGACGCGCAGATCGCTGAATTCATTGGCAAGCTGCGCGAACGCCAACTGGAGTACGAAGAAAAATACCTCGATCGCGACGACGAGGCGTACCGGGAAGAGGCCTGCGATAGCCTGATAGACAACCTCGAGGATTACCTGGGGCGTATGGGTCGAGGCAGGCAGCGCGAAATCTGTACACACCTGGATGACCTGCGCCGCGCCGACACCGCCTGGCTGACGGAGCGCCAGCGCTGGGTAGACTGGCTTGAGGAAGTGCTGCAGCGAAAACCCGGCTGGCAGACGGAGCTTCGCCAGCGCGTCACAGACTGGGAAGACACCGTATCGCCGACCTACCTCGGTACTTACGCGCACAATTCAGCGCTGATCTACCGCGCTGTGGCGGCGGCGGTGGATACCCGAAGCGAGCGGCAGGACCGCTATCTGCGGCGCAAACTGTCGGGTCTGCGCGGGGATTTCACGCAGCTGTCAGCGCCCTGAGGGATAGCGCAGGCGCTTGAAAAAGACCTTGGAATTGCGCTGCAGGTTGTACAGATCGCGACGCTGATGTGGCAGTGACTCCCTCGAGGCTTCCTCGAAGCCCTGCTCGATGAACCAGTGGGCGGTCTGGGTCGTCAGGACGAAAACGCGGTTCAGTCCAAGGCTTTTTGCCTCGCGCTCAAGCTCCCCCAGCAATCGCCGGCCACGGCTCTCGCCGCGATAATCGGGGTGGGAGACAATACAGGCAATCTCGCCGCAGTCGTCCGGCGGACAGGGGTAAAGCGCTGCACACGCGATGATACGGCCGTCGCGCTCGAGCAGACGAAAGCGCTCGATCTCCGCCTCCAGCATCTCCCGTGAACGCTTCAGCAGTACGCCCTCTTCCTCCAGCGGCTGTATCAGCTCCAGTATGCCGCCGACATCGTCGATACTCGCCCGTCGCGATTGCTCCCAGGGTCGTCGCGTAATCAGCGTGCCGCTGCCGTCGTGGGTGAACAGCTCCCTAAGCAGTGCCCCGTCTTCCCGATAGCTGATGATGTGGCAGCGCGGCACGCCCTGGCGGCAGGCACGACCGGCGGTGTCCAGCAGCGCTTTCTGCGCCATGTCGGTTACTGCCAGCTGCGCGATCTCGTCCACCGCGCACTGCCTCACCAGTGTGCCGCCGGCGTGATGGACACCGGCGGTGGCGCCGAACATGATGAGCTTCTCGGCGCCGATGGCAACCGCCGTATGCACGGCGATATCTTCCAGCGCCAGATTGAACACCTCACCCGTGGGTGAATAACCCAGGGGCGATAACAGAACCAGGGAGCCGGCATTGAGCTGCTGGCGTATGCCGTCACTGTCGATGCCGCGCACGCGGCCGGTCAGGTGATGGTCGACGCCGTCGAGAACGCCGATGGGGCGACCGGTGACGAAGTTGCCCGAGCAGATGCGCAGGTCCGCGCCCTGCATGGGCGAGTTTGGCAGTCCCATGGAAAGCAGTGCTTCTATTTCCACGCGCAGGGCGCCCGCAGCGTCACGAACGCAGGCCATTGCCTCGCTATCGCAGATGCGCAGGCCGCGGTGGAAGCTGGTACGGAGGCCGGCGCGCTGCAGCCGGCTTTCGATCTGCGGGCGGCTGCCGTGCACCAGCACCAGGTGCACACCCAGACTGCTGAGCAGCGCAATGTCGTGAATCAGGCCCGCCAGCGCGCCCTCACTGGCAACTTCCCCGCCGATCATGAGCACGAAGCGTTTGCCGCGGTGGGCGTTGATGTAAGGGGCCGTGTTGCGGAACCAGTCAAAGTTGCCGCCGCCGTGCTCGGTCACGTATCGATCCTGTCGAAATGAGGCCACTAAGGTTAACCAAAAGCGGCGCGGATTTCTTCCGCTGCTGCGCGCTTCTGAAGGGCTGGACGTTCAGGGCCTGTGTTAGCATGCCGCTTATACAACGCCAACCGTGCAGGATATGCCAATGACCGCGCCGGATGCCTCATTGCAGCGCGAGCGCAAACTCAGCCTCCCAGAACTGGTTGCTTTGCTGCGCCGGGACGGCTGTCTGTCCGCGGCGGATGCGCACCGTTTGGCTGGCGTCAACATCGGCTCGGTTCACCCGCTGGTATTCCTCGCCGAGCAGCGTCTGGCGGATGCCTCGCGAGCGGGAACCGCACTCACCATGGATCGCCTTCTGTCCTGGCTGGGTGGCCGCGTTGGTCAGGCGGTTTACGAGATCGACCCGCTGCGCATCAACGTGGGTGCTGTCGCCGAGGTCATGTCCCGCGCCTTCGCCGAACGTCACCGCATCCTTGCCGTTGAGGCCAATCGCGACAGCGTGGTCGTGGCCAGCGCGGAACCTTTCCTCTATAGCTGGCAGGACAATCTGGAACACGTGGCCCGGCGTCCGGTAAAGCGGGTGCTCGCCGACCCCCGGGATATTGTCCGCTTTACTGCCGAGTTCTACACCATGGCACGCTCGGTGCGCGGCGCCGGTGCCGGCAACGCCGCCCGCGGTCAGCCGCCGGCGGTAAATAATCTCGAGCAGCTGCTCGACATGGGTTCGCGACAGGAGCTGGATGCCAACGACCAGCACGTGGTCAGCATTGTCGACTGGCTGCTGCAGTACGCCTTTGAGCAGCGCGCCAGCGATATTCATGTCGAGCCCCGGCGTGAGGTGGGCAAGGTGCGTTTCCGCATCGATGGCGTGCTGCACCCGGTATACGAGCTGCCCCAGGCTGTATGCGCGGCCATGACCAGCCGCATCAAGATCCTCGGCCGCATGGACGTCGCCGAAAAGCGCAGGCCGCAGGATGGTCGCCTGAAAACCCGTACCCCGGCCGGCGGCGAGGTGGAACTGCGCCTGTCGACGCTGCCCACCGCCTTTGGCGAAAAGCTGGTGATGCGTATTTTCGATCCCGAGGTGCTGCACAAGGGCTTTGTTGAGCTCGGGCTGGAGGACGATGACCTCGCGCGCTGGAACAGCATGACCAGCGCCGGTAACGGTATCGCGCTGGTGACTGGCCCCACCGGCTCCGGCAAGACCACGACCCTGTATTCCACGCTGCGCCAGCTCGCCACCGATGAGGTGAACGTCTGCACCATCGAGGATCCGATCGAGATGGTGGAGGACCGCTTCAACCAGATGCAGGTAAATCACGGCATCGACCTGGACTTCTCCACCGGCGTGCGCACGCTGCTGCGCCAGGACCCGGACATCATCATGGTCGGTGAGATCCGCGATCTGGAAACTGCCAATATGGCGGTGCAGGCAGCGCTGACCGGCCACCTGGTGCTGTCGACCCTGCACACGAACGATTCCCCGTCCTCGCTCTCGCGTCTGCTGGAGCTCGGGGTGCCCGCTTATCTGATCAGGGCGACGGTGCGCGGCGTCATGTCCCAGCGTCTGGTGCGCATTCTCTGCGCAAGCTGCAAGGTGCCGGAGCCGGCCGACCCCAGGGCCTGGGCGGCACTGGTGGGTGAGGCCGGGCCCGCCCCGGCGCGGGTTTTCGCTCCGGTGGGCTGCCGCGCCTGTCGCCAGACCGGGTTCGTCGGGCGCCGTGGCATCTACGAAGTGCTGCTCAACAGCCCCGCGGTGGAAGAGACCATTGTGACCGGCATCGATACTGGCGCGGTGCGTCGCGCCGCCGCCGCCGAAGGGATGCATTCCCTGCGCGAGTCGGGCGCGCAGCGCGTGCTGCGGGGTGAAACAACCATAGAAGAGGTCCTGCGCGTGGCGCCGGTGGGTAATCGCTGATCAGCCTCTCAACGCCGCGAGTACTATGCCCCGTAGGGATTGCGTGACATGACGGAACGGGTTCATCAACTGCCCGCCAGCCTTGATGAGGTTGCCAGGGTGGCCTGGGCGGCAGTGCTGGAGAACGCCGGCAGTCATGAGCGCGCGCCCTTGCAGGCACTGGCCGCGGATGCCCGGCGCGGACCGCAGCTCGCCCGCATGCTCGCCTGCAGCCAGTACGTGGCGGCGCAGCTGCGGCGTCGCCCGGGCCTGCTGCTGACTGCGGTCAACAGTGGCGATCTGGATGCGTCTCTGCCAGAGGCGTCCTGGCTGCAGCGCCTCCGCGCTGACCTTAGTGAGCCCGCCGCCGATCTTGCGGCTGATCTCGCAAGAACGCTGCGTCGCTTCCGCCAGTACCATATGCTGCGCATTCTCTGGCGTGACTTCAATCGCCTGGCCGATACCCTGGAAACCGTGCGCGATACCTCGCTGCTCGCCGAGGCCTGCGTGCAGCATGCACTTGAGGTGTGCGAAGCCAGGCTGGTGCAGCGCTTTGGCCGACCGATCGGTCGGCGTTCCGGCCAGGCACAGGAGCTTATCGTCATCGCGATGGGCAAGTTAGGGGCGCGCGAGCTCAACGTGTCCTCGGATATCGACCTGATCTTTGCCTTTCCCGAGGCGGGGCAGACCGACGGCGAGCGCAAGCAACTGAGTAACGAAGAATTTTTTACGCGGCTGGGGCGCGCGCTGATCAACGCCCTGGACACCGTTACCGCCGATGGCTTTGTGTTCCGGGTGGACATGCGCCTGCGGCCTTATGGCGAGAGTGGCGCGCTTGCTCACAATTTTGCGGCGCTGGAAGAGTATTACCAGGACCAGGGGCGGGACTGGGAGCGCTATGCACTGGTCAAGGCGCGGCCGATTACCGGCAGCGACAGTCACAGCGCCGGGCTCATGCGTATGCTGCGACCCTTCGTGTTCCGGCGCTATGTGGACTTTGGTGTGATCGACAGCCTGCGCGGCATGAAGCGCATGCTCGTTGCCGAGGTACAGCGCCGGGGACTGGAAAACAACGTCAAGCTGGGCTCCGGGGGAATCCGCGAGATCGAATTCATTGCCCAGTGCCTGCAGCTGATTCGCGGCGGACGGGACCGGGCCCTGCAGCAGAGAGAGCTGCTGACTGTGTTGCCAAGCTGTGCCGAACTCGGCTGCCTGCCGGTCGATGTGGTCGAGGAACTGCGACAGGCATACTGTTTCCTGCGTGATACCGAGCATGCGCTACAGGGCTATGCCGACAGGCAGACCCAGGAGCTTCCGGACGACGCACTGGGTCGTGCTGCTCTGGCCGAGGTCATGGGTTTCAGCGGATGGGATGACTTCAGCACCGCCCTGGCGGGCCACCGGCAGCGGGTGGCTGCACACTTCAACGATCTTATTGCGGCCCCGGAGGATGCCGAGGCCGAACCGACGCTGGCGCCCTGGAATGCCCTCGATGCCAATGTGCTGAGTGAGCTGGGCTACGCTGAGGCCGAGGACGCGCTGGAGCGTCTGTCGGATCTGCGGGATGTCACGCGCCTGCGCGGTCTGCAGCGGGAGAGCCGGGAGCGCCTGGAGCAATTCATGCCGCTGCTGCTTGAGGCCTGCGCCGGGGTCGGGCAGCCCGATCTTGCGCTGCAGCGCATCCTTCCCCTGGTGCGTGCAGTACTGCGGCGCAGTGTCTACCTGATGCTGTTGATGGAGAATCCACCGGCACTGGCAGAGCTGGTTGCCCTGTGTGAAGCGAGCCCCTGGATCGCCGAGTTGCTGGCGGCGCAGCCTGTCCTGCTCGATGAACTGCTCGACCGCTCCAGTCTGTATTCCGCCCCGGATCGTGAACGCCTGCAGGAAGAGCTGCGGCGCCAGGTCGATCGCCTGCCGCTCACGGATCTTGAGGCGCAGATGGAGGCACTGCGCTACTTCAAGGCGGCGCACGTGCTGCGGGTCGCGGCCAGTGAGCGTCTCGGCCGCCTGCCGCTGATGAAGGTAAGCGACAAGCTCACCTTCATTGCCGAGGTCGTTCTCGAGCAGGTGCTGCGCGTGGCCTGGGCGCAACTGGTCGCCCGCTACGGCGAGCCTGCCCGCGATGGGGAAGACACCGGCTTTGTCATCTACAGCTACGGCAAGCTGGGTGGTATTGAGCTCAGCTATGCCTCGGATCTGGATCTGGTGTTCATCTATGACGCCGAAGCCGGTGGGGTTACCAGCGGCGAGCGCAGCATTGATAACAGCGTGTTCTACACACGGCTCGGGCAGAAAGTCATCCATATTCTTGAGACGCGTATGCCGCTGGGCAAGCTGTACGAGATAGACATGCGCCTGCGGCCCTCGGGCGCATCGGGGCTGTTGGTTTCTACGCTGAAGGCATTTGCTGCCTACCAGCATGACACGGCGTGGACCTGGGAACATCAGGCGCTGGTGCGAGCCCGCACGGTTGCGGGGGATGGTCGGGTAGCCGGGTCGGTGGACGAGCTCAGACGCGAGATTCTCTGCCAGCCGCGGGATGCGGCAAGGCTGGCCGGCGAGGTCGTTGCCATGCGTGAAAAAATGCGTGGACACCTGCTCCCGAGGTCTCTCAGCGATGACCAGTTCGAGCTAAAACAGTCGCCAGGCGGTATCGTTGATATAGAATTTATGGTGCAATACGCTGTGCTTGCGTGGTCGTATTGTGTACCCGGTCTTACCCGCTGGTCAGACAACATCCGGATTCTCGAGAGCCTGGGCAGTCAGGGTCTGTTCTCGCAGGACGTCTGCGATAAGCTGATTCAGGCCTATATTGCTTTTCGGTCCGCGTCTCACCAGCTCGCGCTGCAGCAGGCCAGGGGAATCGTGGCGGCAGCGGATTACCAGCAGCATATCGATACGGTTCAGACACAGTGGCAGGCCGTTTTCGCCGGCGTAAGTGCGCCATCATCCAGCGACAAGAGCAAGTAGGAGTGCAGGCATGAGTTTCGCGGATCGCGACGGAACAATCTGGCTGGACGGGGAGATGGTTCCCTGGCGAGAGGCGAAAGTGCACGTGCTCACGCACACGCTGCATTACGGGCTCGGCGTATTTGAGGGCGTTCGCGCCTACGCCACGCCGGATCGCGGTGCCTGCATATTCCGCCTCCGTGAGCATACAGAACGCCTTTTCAATTCGGCGAAAATCCTGCACATGCCCATGCCGTTTGACAAGGCAACGCTTATCGAGGCGCAGCGCGCCGTGGTGCGAGAGAACAATCTTGACGAAGCTTATCTGCGCCCCATGGCCTTTTATGGCTCCGAAGGCATGGGTTTGCGCGCCGACAATCTGAAAACGCATGTCATGGTAGCCGCCTGGGAGTGGCCCTCGTACATGAGCCCCGAGGCCCGTGACCACGGTATCAAGGTGCGCACCTCCTCCTACACACGGCATCACGTCAACATCACCATGTGTAAAGCCAAGGCCAACGGCAATTACATCAATTCCATGCTGGCACTGCGCGAGGCGCTGGATTCCGGTGCTGAAGAAGCGCTGATGCTGGACAACGAGGGCTATGTTGCCGAGGGCAGTGGGGAGAATGTGTTTGTGGTCCGCAAGGGACGGATTTTCACACCGGACCTGACCTCCTGCCTCGATGGCATCACCCGCGATACGATATTTACGCTGGCCGCTGAACTTGGCTATACGATTGAGGAGCGGCGTATTACGCGAGACGAGCTGTATATCGCTGACGAGGCCTTCTTCACCGGCACCGCCGCCGAGGTCGTCCCCATCCGTGAGCTCGACGGGCGGGTGGTGGGCAGTGGCTCGCGGGGACCGCTGACGGAAAAGCTGCAGTCAATGTACTTTGATTCCGTGCGCGGCAACCGCCGGCAGAACAGCGAATGGCTGACGCCGGTCAAGTCGAATGGCTGACGCCGATCAAGAAGTGAGCAGCGAACGCCCAGTATCAGACAGCGCGCCCCCATCAGGAAAGGATGCACCGGCGAGATTGGTTGAAAACAGGCTGCAGGAGGACATTTTTTATCGTCACTGGTCGCCTGCGCAGCCAAAGGCCGTCATTCTGCTGGCCCATGGTGCCGGCGAGCACGGGGGTCGCTACCGGGCGTTTGCGGAGTATTTCGTCAGTCGCGGCATCGCCGTTGTGGTGCCGGACCACCGCGGTCACGGCCAGTCGCCGGGCCCGAGGGCGCACATCAGCCGCTTCAGTGAGTACTTTGCACCGCTGGACGTCCTGTACGAGCAGATCCGGCGTGAGTATCCGGCATTGCCGGTATTTCTCGTCGGTCACAGCATGGGGGGCCTGATCGCTGCCCGCTACCTGCTGTCGCGCCAGGCCAATTTCGCCGGGGCGGTACTGTCTGCGCCGGCACTGGAAGTTCCGGAGCCGCCGTCGCCGTTTGCGATCTGGGTGAACCGCCTGATTTCCCTGATCTGGCCAACCCTTGGTGTCATGCAGCTGGATGCCTCGGGGGTCAGCCGCGATGCGCAGGTGGTCGCGGATTATCGCGCCGACCCGCTGGTCCACAGCGGCAAGTTCAGCGCGCGACTGGTGACAGAGCTGTTCGGCGCCATGCAGGATGTCGTGCGCGGCCGGCCTACTATCCGCTTGCCGCTGTTGGTCATGCACGGCGATGCCGACGTCATGACCGCCGTGGATGGATCGCGGCATTTTGCCGCCGACGTGGGTAGCAGCGATGTCACCCTGAACATCTATCCGGGTCTCTACCACGAGATATTCAACGAGCCCGAGCGCGAGACCGTTCTCGGCGATCTGTACGCCTGGCTGAGGGCGCACGGCGTCGACGGCTGAGATGCTGCGCGTTCTCGTCACCGGGGCCAAGGGCCAGCTCGGACGCGAACTCGCCATGAGTGCGCCGCAGGGCGTTGAGTGTGTCGCGCTCGATCGCGCGGCGCTGGATATTACGCATCCTGAGAGCATTGCCGGGGCGCTGTCGCGGGTACGTCCGCACGCGCTGATCAATGCGGCTGCCTATACGGCGGTCGATCGGGCGGAAACGGATAGCCAGGCGGCTTATGCGGTCAACGATGCTGCCGTTGGACTCTTGGCCAACGCCTGCGGCGAGCGCGATATCCGGCTGCTGCATGTGTCTACTGACTTTGTGTTTGACGGTGCATCCGGTCGTCCCTACCATCCCGCCGATGCAACCGGCCCCCTGGGGATATACGGTGCCAGCAAGCTGGCCGGCGAGTCACGCGTGCGCAGCCGTGATGTCCGTGGGCTGGTGCTCCGGGCGGGCTGGGTGTACTCCCGCCATGGCGGTAACTTTGTGCTGACCATGCTCCGCCTGATGGCTGAGAAGCGCGAGCTTGGTGTGGTGACGGACCAGATTGGAACGCCGACCTGGGCCCGCGGCCTCGCCACGACGCTGTGGGAGTTTGTGCAAAACCCCGATGCTGCGGGCATCTACCACTGGAGCGACGCCGGCGTGTGCAGCTGGTACGACTTTGCCGTTGCCATCGCCGACGAGGCCTGTGCGCTGGGATTGCTGCGGCGGGCGCCGGACATCCGGCCCATCGCCACGACGGATTATCCGACCGCGGCGCGACGCCCTGCCTGCAGCGTGCTGGACAAGCGCGATACCTGGCGCGACCTGGCGCTGGAACCGGTGCACTGGCGCCGGCAGCTGCAAATGATGCTGCAGGATCTCAAAAGGCAGAATCTCAACGAGGACAATGCCGATGACCGCCACTAGAACATTACTGGTCACCGGCGGTGCCGGCTTTATCGGGGCCAACTTCGTTCACTACTGGATGACGGCCCACCCGCAGGATACGGTGATTGTCTATGACGCGCTGACTTACGCGGGCAATCGTGCCAGCCTGGCCGCGCTGGAGCAGGCCGACAACTTTCATTTTATCCATGCGGATATCTGCGATCGTGATCGGGTTGTGGATAGCCTGAAAACCCATGCGGTGGACACGATTGTGCACTTCGCGGCGGAGAGCCATGTCGATAGGTCCATCACCGGTCCGGATGATTTCATACGCACCAATATTCTTGGCACCCACACGCTGCTGGAAGCGGCCAGAAGTGTCTGGCTGGCGGGCGATGGTATTCCCCACCGTTTTCATCACGTGTCTACCGACGAGGTCTATGGCTCACTTGCGGCAAATGAGCCAGCCTTTCATGAGGACCATCGGTATGCGCCTAATTCGCCCTATTCGGCGAGCAAGGCCGCGTCCGATCATCTGGTGCGCGCCAGTTATCACACTTACGGCCTGCAGGTGACCACAAGTAACTGCTCGAACAATTACGGCCCGTATCACTTTCCGGAGAAGCTCGTTCCGCTGTGCCTCACCAATATCCTTCGTGGCCGTTCGCTCCCGGTTTACGGTGACGGCAGCAATATCCGCGACTGGCTGTATGTTGAGGATCACTGCCGCGGGATTGATAAGGTGCTGCAGAGCGGTCGCATTGGCGAGGTGTACAACATTGGTGGCAACAATGAGTGGCGTAACCTGGATATCGTGCGGCTGCTGTGCGACGCGCTGGACGCGCGCTTTCTCGCGGACGGGCAACTGGCGCAGCGCTTTCCCGACGCCCCCGCCGCGCGTGGAGGTGCCGCCCGTGATCTCGTGACGTTTGTCCCCGACCGGGCGGGCCATGACTGGCGCTATGCGATAGATGCCGGAAAAGCCGCCAGTGAGCTTGATTACTCGCCGCAGGAGACCTTCGAGACCGGCATCGCCCGGACGATCGACTGGTACCTTGACCACGCGGCGTGGTGGCAGCCACTGTTGCAGGCGTGAGTTTCCCCGTGTGAACTGTGGCCGTCTCTGCCATCAGATACCGGTCTTTCAGCCCAGGCGCGGCGCCTCGTTCAGGGTGAGCCCATTGCGATCTTTATCCGAGAGGGTGGGCGCGCCTCCATTGATCAATGGCCAGTCTATAGCGACGCTTGCGTCATTCCAGGCGAGCGTGATCTCGCTGTCAGGGTGGTAGCGGTCGGTGCATTTGTACTGAAAGTCGGCGCTGTCGGACAGTACGTAGAAGCCGTGTGCAAAGCCCGGGGGGATCCAGAGCATGTGGTGCTCAACATCGTTCAGCACGGTACCGAACCACTGCCCGAATGTGGGGGAGTCCCGGCGCATGTCCACGGCGACGTCAAAGACACTGCCCGCCGTGACGCGCACCAGCTTGCCCTGAGTGTGCTGCAGCTGGTAATGAAGGCCGCGAAGTGTGCCGCCCTGGGAGCGGCTGTGGTTGTCCTGCACAAAGGAAAGCTCGAAACCCGCATCGCGGAACGTTCCCGCGTTCCAGCTTTCGAGGAAAAACCCCCGGGCGTCCCCGAATACCCGCGGTTTCAGCAGATAAACGCCGGGCAGTGGTGTGGCTTCAAAATTCATTCAGCATCACGCCATCGTCGCGCAGCAGACTCTGTAGATACAGGCCGTAACCGCTTTTCTCCAGAGGAGCCGCCAGGGTTTGAAGCTGCGCGGCGTCGATATAGCCCAGGCGGAACGCAATTTCTTCCGGGCAGGCAATTTTCAGTCCCTGGCGCTCCTCGACCACACGAATGAAGTTGGCGGCATCCAGCAGCGAATTGTGGGTGCCGGTGTCGAGCCAGGCCGTGCCCCGGCTCATGACCTCCACCTGCAGATCACCGCGGGCAAGATACGCTTTATTGACATCGGTGATTTCCAGTTCTCCCCGCGGCGAGGGTCGAATGCCCGCGGCAATATCGAGAACATCGTTGTCGTAGAAATACAGTCCGGTAACCGCGTAGTTGGAGCGCGGTTGAGCAGGCTTTTCCTCGATATCCATGGCGATACCGTCACTGCTGAACTCCACTACGCCGTAACGCTCGGGATCCTGCACATAATAAGCGAACACCGAGGCGCCACGATCGCGTGCTGCGGCGCTCTTCAGGCACTGTGTGAATCCGCCGCCGTAAAAGATATTGTCGCCAAGCACCAGAGCGCAGGGAGCTGTGCCGACGAAGTCCGCGCCCAGTATGAATGCCTGGGCAAGACCGTCGGGGCTCGGCTGCACTGTGTATTGCAGTGATATTCCCCACTGTGAACCGTCGCCCAGGAGATCGGCGAACGCGCGCTGGTCCCTTGGCGTTGTGATAATCAATATGTCGCGTATACCCGCCAGCATCAGTGTGGCGAGGGGGTAGTAGATCATGGGCTTGTCGTAGACCGGCATCAGCTGCTTGCTGACGGTGCTCGTCAGCGGATGCAGCCGTGTTCCCGAGCCGCCCGCAAGAATGATGCCTTTGTATGCTGTTTCCAGTGCCGCCACCATCGCCGTCGTGTTGTCAGTCTGTCCGGGTGAGGGTGGAGTATATCGTCTGGCCGTTCGCGCCGCGATGACTGGCAGGGCGTTATGCGTGAATTCCGTCACCGTGATTGATAATATCTTCCGTTCTGCGACAGCATCCGTCGCCGGCCCCCTCGGAGACCTCGTCATTACACAGATCGAACCTATTCAGGACCGAAGCCTACCGGCGGACGGGGTTACTGCGACGGTGCTGCGGCGAGACACCTCGGCGCCAATCTCGAGCTCGACTGCGACTGAACAAGATACCGGTACGGTAGCTGATGGTGCCGGCGCCCTGTCCATCGCCCTGTTGGGTTACCGGTCCCAGCCCTTCGGCGGCGGGCAGGGTATCTATCTGAAATACCTGAGCAAGGCGCTGGTCGAGGCGGGTCACCGCGTCGATGTAATCTCCGGCCCTCCTTATCCGCATCTGGATCCACGCGTGCGACTGATAAAGCTGCCGAGCCTCGACCTGTTCGAGAATGGCCTGCAATCCCTGCGCCCCCGCCATCTTCTTTCGTACACCGACACAGTGGAGTGGTTGAGCAAGCTCACAGGCGGGTTTGCCGAGCCCTATACCTTTGGTCGACGCGCACTGAAGTACCTGCGTCGGCACGGACATGAATACGACCTGATTCACGACAACCAGAGCCTGAGCTACGGCATGCTCGCGCTGCAGGCGGAGGGGCTGCCGCTGGTCACTACCGTGCATCACCCGATCACCAATGATCTGCGCATAGCGCTCGAAGCTGCCTCCAGCCTTGCCGAGCGCCTGCTGGTGCGCCGCTGGCACAGCTTTCTGACCATGCAGACCCGGGTCGCAGGCAGACTGCAGCACGTCATCACGGTCTCGGAGTGTTCGCGACGGGATATTGCACGTGATTTTGGTCGTTCTCCGGCGCAGGTGGATGTTGTCTACAACGGTATTGATACAGCCGTTTTCCGCCCCCTTCCTGAGGTGGCGCGTGAACCGCTGCGGATTATGGCAACTGCCTCCGCGGACGCGCCGCTCAAGGGGCTTCGCTATCTTCTGCTGGCCTTCGCTGAACTGCGGCGCCGGCATGACGGCCTGGAGCTGCTTCTGGTCGGCAGGCCGAAGCCCGGCGGCAAGACAGAAAAGCTCATCGATGGACTGGGGCTGCGCCCCGCGATCACCTTCGTCAGCCAGATCAGCACAGAAGACCTGGTCGAGCACTATGCCCGCGCGACGCTCGCCGTGGTGCCCTCCCTTTACGAGGGTTTTGGTCTGCCTGCCGGCGAAGCGATGGCCTGTGGTGTCCCCGTGGTGTCAACGGATGCCGGTGCCTTGCCAGAGATTGTCGGCAGCGCCGGCCTGTTGGTCCCCCCCGCCAATGCCAGTGCGCTCGTGGAGGCAATCGATGCACTGCTGCGAGATCCCGCTCGGCGCAGCGCGCTCGGTGATGCGGGGCGCCGACGCATTGTCGAGACCTTCAGCTGGGATGTCTGCGCCCGTGACATGGTGGCCTACTATCGCCAGGTGCTGTCCCGTGCAAACCGTTGACCGCTGCCATTTTCCCCTGCACAGCGGTCACCGCGTGCTTGACCTGGGCTGCGGCGAGGGACGTCACGCGGTGGCTGTGCATCTTGACGATGGCGCTGACGTCCTGGGTATCGATCTGTCCCTTGCCGATCTGCTGACTGCGCGCCGGAAGCACGAGGACTACCGGCGTGACAGCGATACCGCCCTGTTTGCACTGACCAATGCAAGCGCACTGGCGCTGCCTCTGGCGGATGAGAGCCTCGACGCTGTGATATGCAGTGAAGTGCTTGAACACATAGACGATTATCGGGCAGTCCTGCGGGAGATAGTGCGCGTGCTTCGCCCCGGCGGTCTGCTGTGTATCAGCGTTCCCCGCGCCTGGCCGGAGTGTTTCTGCTGGTGGTTGAGCCGCGCCTACCATGAGGTTCCGGGCGGCCATCTGCGGATTTTCGGCAGGCGCCGACTGCAGGCAGAAGTCAGCGAACTGGGCTTTGCGTGTTATCACCGTCACGGCGCCCACGCCCTGCATGCTCCCTACTGGTGGCTGCAGTGCCTGTTCTGGCGCACGCGTGAGACGAATGCCCTGATACGCCAGTATCATCGCCTGCTGGTCTGGGACATGTTTGAAAAGCCCCTGGTAACAAGGACACTTGAGCGTCTGCTGAACCCCTGGATGGGCAAGAGCGTGGTCATGTATTTCCAGAAGAGCAGCATCTCGTGAGTGGCCTGTACCTCGGTCCCGGTCTTTATCCCGAGTACTTCCTGCGCCCCACGGTAGAGTTTCTGCTGCAGAGCCAGCGCGGCAGTGGCGAAATCCCCTGGTTTGAAGGCGGTCATACCGACCCCTGGGATCACGTGGAAGCGGCGATGGGCCTGTCCGTCGGTGGCGAACCCGCGGCGGCAGAGCGAGCCTATGCCTGGCTGCGGGCGCGACAGCTCGATGACGGTAGCTGGTGGGCGGCGTATCGCAATGATCTTCCAGAAAGCCATGGACGCCGGGAAACCAATTTCGTTGCCTATGTCGCAACCGGTGTCTGGCATCACTTCCTGATAAGCGAGGATCGAGAGTTTCTGCTGCAGTGCTGGCCGATGGTGCAGGGAGCAATCAATTTCGTGCTGGCGCAGCAGACCGACCAGGGAGAGATCAACTGGGCCGTGGATGCCGCAGGGCGGTCGCTGGACGATTCCCTGGTAACCGGCTGCAGTTCTATTTACAAAAGCCTCGAGTGCGCTATCAACATTGCTGAAACCGTGCGCAGCCCAAGGCCCGAGTGGGTTGCGGCGCGCGGTCGCCTTGGCGCGGCGCTGCGCGAGAAGCCCGAACGCTTCGACCGCACCTGGGCATCCAAGGCGCGTTACTCAATGGACTGGTTTTACCCGGTATTGACCGGGGTTGTGCAGGGCGCCGCGGCACGAGCGCGTCTCGCGGCGCGCTGGGACGCCTTTGTCGAAAGCGGCCTTGGCTGTCGCTGCGTCGTGGAAGAGCCCTGGGTGACGGTTGCGGAATCCTGCGAACTGGTGATGGCACTCCTGGCGGCGGGTGACCACGCCCGTGCGGTTGAGCTCTACAGCTGGCTGCACCGCTGGCGCAGCAGCGATGGCGCATACTGGACCGGTTATCAGTTCGCCGAGGATCTGCTCTGGCCCGAAGAGAAGCCCACCTGGACGGCCGGCGCCATTCTGCTGGCGGCAGATGCACTGACCGGGCATACCGCGGCCTCAGGGCTCTTCACCCGGGTTGAACTGGTGGCGGCGCATGTTGCAGCTCACCGCAGTAAGCGTAGCAAACCGATCAGCTGACGCTGTCACCTTCTTCGTAGCACGCGCAGGCTGCCGGCGCTGTCAACACACTCGAACAGCCCTGAAGCCAGCGCCAGCCGGTAGACGGTGATCGGTGCCTGGCCGCCCTGCGCGGCATCTGGATAGACATCGTGAATGGCGAGGAGTCCACTGGCGGCGAGCCGGGTTGACCAGGCCCGATAATCGGCCAGCGCTGCGTCGAGGCTGTGGCCTCCGTCGATGAAAACGAGCCCCAGCGTTCCCTGGAAGCAGGCAGCGAAGCGCTCGGCCGGGGCAACCACAGGGATAACAAAGTCCTCGAGGCCCGCGCGCAACAGATTGCTGCGAAATTCATGGAACGTATCCAGCTGGCCGGTGCGCGGGTCGAGCAGTGCGCTGTCGTGAAACATTTCGCCGGGCTGGTGTTCTTCCGATCCGCGGTGGTGATCCACGGCAAACACGTGGCCACCTGCGTCGCGGCAGGCCAGGGCAAGATACAGTGTGGAGCGGCCGCAGTAGCTGCCGATTTCCAGCAGCGGCCCGCGCGCGCAGGCTATTCGTCCATGGTGGTACAGAGCCTCGCCCTCTTCAGCCGACAGGAAGCCTTTGACGCTGTCTACAGGTATGGGCAGTTCTAGGGGCATCTTGCAGTCCACTGGCTGTCCGGAAAGCGGCGCACGCTAGCGCCTTTCGGGAATGCTGGCAAGCGCGTTGGCGCGTCGTTATGCTGGAGGCCCTACCTTGTTTTCCGGTCCTCTCCATGCGCCATGTTATGCGCCATGTTGTACGTCACGTGTACAGTGCGGTGTTCCGTCTGCTTCTGCCGCTGGTGTTTCTGCGTCTGCTGTGGCGCTCTCTGGCGACCCCGGCGTATCGGCAGCGCTGGGGCGAGCGCCTCGGATTCGCTCCTGCCGGCAAGCGCTGCGCCTCGCACTCCGCCTCGCACCCCGACACGCACTCCGGCACGGGTCCTGTCATCTGGCTGCATGCCGTCTCCCTCGGCGAAACGCTCGCCGCGCGACCGCTGGTGGAGTTCCTGCTCGCAGAATTTTCCTGCACACCCGTGCTGGTGACCACGACGACGCCCACAGGCTCGCGACAGGTGCGTGCCCTGTTTGGCGAGCGGGTGCTGCATGTCTACGCGCCACTGGATACGCCTGGCGCCGTCGGTCGCTTCCTCACCCGGTACCAGCCCCGGCTTCTACTGCTGATCGAGACCGAGCTGTGGCCCAACCTGCTGCATTACTGTCGGCGCAGACAATGTCCGGTACTGCTCGCCAATGCCCGTCTGTCCGAGCGCTCCTTTCGCGGCTATGCCCGGCTGGGGCGCTTCGGCCGCGAGATGCTGGCATCTGTCAGCCATGTGGCCTGTCAGTCGCAGGACGATGCCACCCGTTTCGCTGCTCTGGGCGTGCCTGCTGATCGCCTCAGCGTGTGCGGCAATATCAAGTTTGATCTGGATGTCGGCGGCAGCCTGCCCGAGCAAATCCGTGCGCTGGTGGCGGCGTGGCACTGCAGTGGGCGTTTTGTGTTTGCTGCGGTGAGTACCCATGCAGGAGAGGACGAGGCCGCCCTGTCCGCCTTTGCGGCGCTTCGCCGGCAGGAGCCGGATGCCCTGCTGCTACTGGTGCCCAGGCACCCCGAACGATTCGATGCGGTTCACGCGCTGTGCACTGCGGCCGGCTGGGCGACCTGTCGCCGCAGCCTAGGTGAATCGCCGGGCGCGGATACCGCGGTGGTGGTGGGTGATACCGTCGGTGAGCTTCTGCTGCTGCTCGGCGCCGCGGATGTCGCCTTTGTCGGCGGCAGCCTGGTGCCCCATGGTGGACACAACCTGCTGGAACCTGCGGCGCTGGGCGTGCCGGTATTGTCCGGGGAATCGCTGTTCAACTTCACGGCGGTGCGGGATCTGCTGCTGGCCGGCGGCGCGCTTGCGCTGGTGGCCGATGCGGCAGAGCTTGCCGATGTGCTTTGCGAGCTGGCCGCGGATGATCCCCGGCGGCGGGAGATGGGAGAGTCAGGCTTACGGGCGGTGGCGGCAAATCGCGGTGCCCGGGCGCGTATTGAAGCTCAGGCACGGCGACTGCTGGCGCGGCAGGAAAAAGTCTAATTACCTGACGCGGTGGGCGCGGGCGGCCGTTCCAGTGCGCTGTCCAGGGCGTAGATATCTTCCGGACTCAGCAGCCCGGCCTGCTCTTTCAGGCGCAGCATGTTGAGCACGTAGTCATAGCGGGAATTGGCGTAGTCCCGCTGCGCCGCAAACAGCGTATTCTGCGCGTTGAGAACGTCAACAATGTTCCGCGTACCCACTTCATAGCCCGCCTGGGTGGCGTCGAGTGCGCTCTGGGAGGAGACGATGCTCTGTCGCCGGGCGGCAACCCGCGCCACGTCGCTCAGGACCGTCATGTGTAGAGAGCGTGCGTTGGTCACTGTGTTGCGCGACAGGTTGATGCGCTCCTCGCGTGCCCCGATAAATTCCTGAGCGGCGCGACGTCTTTCGGCGCTGACAGCGCCGCCGGAGAATAGCGGTACTTCCAGAACCAGTCCAAACGAGGTGTTTTCTACCTGGCTGTCCGGCGAGGCGTCGAAGGGGGTGGCGGGTACCCGTGTCAGTGAACCGGTTGTTTCGGTGTCTGAGTAGTTGGCGCGCCCGCGCAGTGTGGGCGCATGCGCCATCTGACTGGCCCGTGCGCTCTGGCGCGCCGCTTCCTCGGCATATTTGGCGGCCTTCAGGTTGAAGTTGTTGGCCAGGGCGAACTCGACCCACGCCGAGCGATCGAGCGGCTCGGGTTTCTTGATGTCGAAATCCTCGTCAAGAACATCCAGATTGCTGTGCTGGCGTCCGGTGAGAACGGACAGCCGCTCCAGCGCCACGTCAACGTTGTTTTCATCGACAATCCGATTGACCTGCGCCAGATCATAGGCCGCCTCTGCCTCGTGCACGTCGGTAATGGCGATCAGACCCACCTCGAAGCGCTGCCGGGTCTGCTCCAGCTGGCGCTCAAACGCGCGCTCCTGTGCTTTCGTGGCTTCAAGATTGTCCTGCGCGCGAAGAACGGCAAGATAGGCCTCAACCACCCTCAGGATGAGATTCTGCTGATTGGCGGCAAACGTCGCTTCCGCCTGTCGCGTGATTTCCTTGCCGGACTGGAATATGAACCAGGCGGGTAAATCAAAAATGGCCTGCTGCAGTGAAAAGGTATAGCCGTTCGCGTCCGTGTTCACCGTGGTTACGGTATCGATGACGCCGACGTTCCCGGTCTCCCGATCGACCGAAAAGTTTTCCTGCTGGGCTATCCGCTCGTTGTTGGTAAGTTCGTAAGTGCCTGATAGTTGTGGAAGCAGGGCGGATAGTGCCGACTTCTCGGTTTCCAGTGTGGCTCGGTACTGCGCCTGCTCGGAGCGCAGCTGGGCGTCGTTCTCAAGCGCCGTTTCATAGATGTCTCGCAACGAATCTGCGCGTGCTGTCAGGGTAAAACACGCCAGCCCCAAAAAAAGAAAGATCGCCGTGCGGATAAGCATCGGAAGTGCGTCCTGTGAGTTCTGAAAATACTGGAATCGGAGTGTAGCAGGCCCCGCCATGCCGCGCATGTGCAGCAATTAACAAAAGCGGGGCTGTCGCTGGCCTTGCCCCTGACAGGTGTTACACTTCTGCGGCCTGTATCGGGAGAGAGCAACATCTGCACTCATTATGCATAGACAGCGTTACACTGTGGACCTGACCGGATTGCATGCGGTCTGCGAGGCGAATTACGCCCGCATGATGCGTGTGTTTCCCGCCTACGAAGTGAGAAACCGTACTGAGTTCGCGCTGCTCGACGAGCGCGTATCGATCGACGTGATCGAGCGCAGTCGCTACACCACCATATTCCGCATAGCCTCGCGCCCGCTGGCCCAGGCCTGGCTGGCGCCGCTGCAGATGGAAGTTCGGGCCTATCACGATGCGGCAATGCTCGAGGTCGGTTCGTTCCAGGCAAGCGGCACTGTGCAGGCACGCTACGCCTACCCGAATCCGGCGATGCATCAGCAGGACGAGAAAAGTCAGCAGAACCGATTTCTTGCAGACTGGCTGGAGCACTGCCTGGCCAACGGCCTTGCGAGTCTGCCCGACAACCTGCGCCGAACACCCCAGGTATAAAGCGGGTGACCACCATGTCCTGTCGGACAAAAGAGCTCGGGCACAGCGGTGATGTCGTGCGCCTCGTCCAGATTACCGATACGCATTTGCAGGGCGAGGGCAACGGCAAGCTACTCGGCATGGACACGGATCGCTCACTGCAGACAGTGCTCGACCTGGTTCGCAGCGAACAGCCTGTGATTGATCTGGTGCTGGGCACCGGCGATCTGTCCAATCACGGCGAGCAGGGAGCCTATGAGCGGCTGCTCGATTACTTCGCACAGCTTGGAACAGAGCATGTCTGGCTCCCGGGAAACCATGATGATCGGGGCCTGATGACCGCGATTGCAGGCGATGACCGGCTTCCCGGCGAAGTACGCATCGGCCGCTGGCAGATTGTGCTTCTCGATTCACAGTTGCCGGGCCAGGTCGGCGGCCACCTCGGCGACGAGGAGCTTGCCCGGCTTGAGACGCTTCTCGCAGCGGGTTGTGCAGATGGCCTGCACAGCCTTATCTGTCTGCATCATCAGCCGGTACCGATCGGCTGCACCTGGCTGGACCAGCAAAAGGTCGACGATGCGGCGGCTTTTTTCAGCATTCTCGATGCGTTTCCCGCGGTAAAAGCCGTCATCTGGGGTCATGTTCACCAGCAGTACGAGAGCCTGCGCGGAGCACTGCGCCTGATGAGTACACCGTCCACCTGCATACAGTTCCGTCCCGGGCAGCGCAATTTTTCCCTGGACGACTGCGCACCGGGGTACCGCTGGCTGGAACTACACGCGGATGGACGCGTGCGCAGCGACGTCTCCCGCGTCCGCGACGTCACCTTTGAGGTCGATCTCGGCTCTAACGGCTACCTTTAACGGCTACCTGTAATTCTCCAAAAATGACCAGAGTATGAGCGACTACACAGCGCAAGACATTGAAGTCCTGACGGGACTGGATCCGGTGCGCAAGCGGCCGGGGATGTATACCGATACCAGCCGCCCCAACCACCTGGCGCAGGAGGTGATCGACAATAGCGTGGATGAGGCGCTGGCCGGCCACGCCAGCGAAATCGATCTGATTCTGCACGCCGACGGCGGTGTCACCGTGACCGATAACGGT
This sequence comes from Chromatocurvus sp., assembly GCA_046260765.1. Classification (GTDB taxonomy): domain Bacteria; phylum Pseudomonadota; class Gammaproteobacteria; order Pseudomonadales; family Halieaceae; genus Chromatocurvus. Next base: position 20,241 of record JBHEOO010000002.1, on the reverse strand, counting down.
CGTGGCATGCCTGTGGACCTGCACACGGGAGAAGGTCGGCCCGGAGTGGAGGTCATCCTGTCGACGCTGCATGCAGGTGGCAAGTTTTCCTCAAAAAGCTATGCCTTCAGCGGCGGTCTGCATGGCGTTGGTGTTTCCGTGGTGAACGCGCTGTCACAGCAGCTGACGGTAACGGTGCGCCGCGATGGCAGTGTCTACCGCATGCAGTTTGCCGGTGGTCACAAGGTCAGTGATCTCGAGGTGGTCGATACCTGTGGTAGACGCAACACCGGCACCAGTCTGCGCTTCCTGCCCGACCCTCAGTATTTTGATTCCATCAACTTCTCCGTGCCGCGGCTGGTGCACGTGCTGCGCGCCAAGGCAGTACTCTGCCCCGGCCTGCGTGTGCGTTTTACCGATGAAAAAAAGGGCGAGAGCGAAGAGTGGTTTTACGAGGATGGCCTGACCGACTACCTCGCCGACGCCACCCGCGGTTTTCCCTGCGTGCCGGAAGAGCCCTTCACCGGATCCTTCAGTGGCGCGGATGCCGCGGTGGACTGGGCCGTACAGTGGCTGCCCGAGGGCGGCGAGCTGGTGGCCGAGTCCTACGTCAATCTGATTCCCACTGCCCAGGGCGGCACCCACGTCAACGGCCTGCGCAGCGGACTGCTGGAAGCGATGCGCGACTTCTGTGAGTTACGCAATCTTCTGCCCCGGGGCGTGAAGCTGACACCCGAGGATATCTGGGAGCGCTGCTGCTACGTGCTGTCCGCCAAGCTGGGCGATCCACAGTTTTCGGGGCAGACCAAGGAGCGGCTATCGTCGCGTGAGGCCGCGGGCTTTATTGCCGGCATCGCCAAGGACGCCTTCAGCCTCTGGCTGAACCAGCACACGGGAGACGCCGAGCGCCTCGCCGAGCTTTGCATCAACACCGCCCAGCGACGCCTGCGCTCATCAAAAAAAGTGGCGCGCAAGAAAATCAGCGCGGGCCCGGCTCTTCCGGGTAAGCTCGCGGACTGCTCCGGTGAGGATCCGGCGCGCTCCGAGCTGTTCCTGGTGGAGGGCGACTCTGCCGGTGGTTCGGCCAAGCAGGCGCGGGACCGGGAGTTCCAGGCGATTCTCCCGCTGCGCGGCAAGATCCTGAACACCTGGGAAGTGGACTCACAGGAGGTGCTGGCCTCTCAGGAAGTCCACAATATCTCCATAGCATTGGGTATAGATCCGGGCAGCGATGACCTCAGCGGCCTGCGCTATGGCAAAGTCTGTATCCTCGCGGATGCGGATTCCGACGGGCTGCACATTGCCACGCTGGTCTGCGCGCTGTTTGTGCGCCATTTCCGGCCGCTGGTCAATGCCGGCCATGTGTTCGTGGCCATGCCGCCGCTGTATCGTATCGATGTCGGCAAGGAGGTATTCTACGCTCTGGACGAGAGCGAGAAGCAGGGCGTGCTGGCGCGTATCGAGGCAGAGAAGAAGCGCGGCAAGGTCAACGTGCAGCGTTTCAAGGGCCTGGGTGAGATGAATCCGCTGCAGTTGCGTGAAACCACCATGGCACCGGACACCCGCCGTCTGGTACGCCTTGTGTTGGATGCCGACGACGGGACCAGTAAGATGTTGGACATGCTGCTGGCGAAGAAACGGTCGGGCGATCGCAAGTCCTGGCTGGAGTCCAAGGGTGACCTCGCCGAGGTGCTTGCCTGATGTCGAGGCTGCTGCATACAACGACGCGCATTTTAAGCACTGGCGACGCGGTTTTTCGCTGCAGACACTCTCTGCAGCATATACTTTCCGCTTCATACAACAGGAGAAACGGACAATGAAGGCGACGGCATACTACAGGTGGCTGACGGCATGTCTGGGCGTCGCGCTGGTTTTTTTTAGCGGCGCAGCCAGTGCTCAGTGGGAGCTCGACAGCGAACGCTCGCGCTTGAGCTTTATTTCAGTGAAGAATGCGTCGGTCGGCGAATCGCATACCTTTACATCGCTGGTGGGCTTCGTCGGTGATGACGGCAGCGCGCAGGTCGGGATTGATCTTGACAGCGTCGAGACGGCAATCCCCATCCGCAACGAGCGCATGCGGGAAATGCTTTTTGAAACGGCTGACTTTCCCTCTGCAAATATCACAACCAGCGTTGCTGCCGACGTCATCGAACAGGCGAGGAAAAGGCCGACTGCAGTGACTGTGCCCTTGACGGTGGAGCTGCATGGCAGCAGTGCAACTTACGATGCCGCCGTGCTGGTCACGATCGCAGAGGATGGCCGTCTTCATGTGACAACGCGCGAGCCGATTGTGGTGGATGTCGGTGATTTTGACCTGGGTGCCGGCGTGACAGCCTTGAAAGAGATCGCCGGGCTGGCCTCCATCAGTACCTCGGTGCCTGTCTCTGCCTATTTGGTCTTCGGTCCCGCCTGATTCCAGCTCGCGGCAATCTGCTGCAGATGAAACTTGGCATTCTGCGCACCGATACTGTGCGGCCGGAGTGGTCGCCCCGCTTTGGCGAGTATCCGGACATGTTCATACAGCTGCTCGGTGGGCTCGATGCCTCGCTGAAGTTCCGGGTGTACCACGTGGAGCGGGAGGAGTATCCCGAGGATATCGACGAGGTGGATGCCTACCTGATTACCGGCAGCAAATTCAGTGTCTATGACGATGAGCCATGGATTCATCGTCTGGCAGAATTCGTGCGGAAAGTGCACGCGCGACACAAGAAGATGATCGGCATCTGCTTTGGTCACCAGATGATTGCCCATGCCCTGGGCGGCGAGACACGCAAGTCACATCGTGGCTGGGGCGTGGGGCTGCACCGCCACCGGGTTTACGGCAATCCGGACTGGTTTGACGATGGGGATGCGCATTTCCGGATACTGGTCAGTCACCAGGATCAGGTGGAGCGCGTAGCGCCTGGAACGGATGTGCTGGCGGGCAGCGATTTCTGTGAGAACGCGGTATGCCAGATCGGTGACCACATCCTCACCTTTCAGGGACATCCCGAATTTGTGCCCGGGTATGCCCGCGAAATCATGCAGCTACGGCGCGAAATCATCGGCGAGGACACCTATCAGGCGGGGATGGACTCCCTCAGCGAACAGCCGGAGACAGAGCGTATCGGGCGCTGGATACTGGCTTTCCTGCGGCAGTAAGTTTGCTGCAGATACTGACACTCAACCCGGTAAGCGGCGCACACCTCGTCGCAGCAGATAGCCCGACTGTATCAGTGCCGGAAGGCCCAGGTGGGCCAGCGCGTCGAGATAACGCCGCTGTCCACGCAGGAAACCGGCGCTGCGCAGTGGGTTGTCCTGATAGACCATCTGCAGCTGAAAAATCGTTTCTTTCAGCGCCGCAAGGGCCGGGCCGGCGAACACTGTCTCCCCTACCTCCAGGAATGTGTCGATGTCGCCGAAAGCCGTTACCCTGACCTCTGGCGTCGCACGCAGGGGTTGCAGGGGGCGGTCCATTAACCACCGTTCAATATTGTCCGCTGCGCAAGCGCCCATGGCCTGGGCGTTATAGGCCTGCTTCCACAGGGCTCGGGGCATCCCGGCAGCATCACCGGCAATGAATACGTTCGGTGCCGAGATACTCTGCAAACAGTCATTCACCGGTGCCCATGAGCGTTTGTCCGGCGCCAGCTGGGAGTCGAAGAGCAGGGGTGCAGGTGCTGCGCCTGCCGTCCACAGGGTCAGGTCGCTGCGCAGGCGTGTGCCATCTGCCAGCGTCACACGGGTCTTGCTGACGCGGGTCACCGGCACCCCGCAGTGCAGGGTGACCGGCAGGCCGGCGCAGTGTCCGCGAACGGCGGCATCAATGCCCGGCGGTGACTGGGGCATAAGCCGTGCAGTGGCTTCGACCAGATGAATGTTTAGAGATTCGACGTGTCGGTAGCGGCGCAGAATCTCGCCGAGACATTCGACTCCCTCGAAGCTGCCACCGATGATCACGACGCTGGTCGGCTGCTCGCGCGCGGCCAGCACGGCCAGTTGATCGCCGATGGCTGCGCATTCCTCCACACTTTTGAAGGGCAGCGTGTGCTCGCGCACGCCCGGTATGCCGAAGTCCGTATTGACGCCGCCACAGGCGACTACGCAGGCGTCATAAGCGAGTCTTTCGCCATTCATGAGCTCAAGCTGCCCTATGGAAGCATGCAGCCTTTTGACCTGCTCGCGCCGCAGCTGGTGGCCGACGCGATCGATCAGTGTTTCCCGCGACAGCTGCAGGTGCCGTGGTGCCTTCACGCCGGAGACAAGCTCGTGGATATTGGGCAGGAACTCGAACGCCGGCTTCGGGTCGAGCAGGATGACATCGTGCCGTGGCGACAGGCGCCTCGCTGCTGCGATGCCAGCGAAGTTAGCGCCGACTATCGCTATCCGTGCGCGCTGCTTTTTCACTCGCGTGCTTTCTCCGCTTGCGGGCTCTCTGTATCGCCGAACCATACCCGCAACTTCGCTGCAGCGCGCTGCCGCACGGCGTCGTCGACGCTGGCGCTGACCGTGACCAGGGCGAATGCCAGAACACCGAGGTCGTCCACATAACCGAGACCGGGTGTGATGTCGACAATCGCGTCGATCGGGGTAATGAAATAGCCCAATGCACCAATTATTGTCGCCTTGGCCCAGGCAGGCGTCTCTTTGCGCTGCAGCGCATAATATAGCAGCAGGGCTTTTTCCACCGCGTCGCGCCCTGCGCTAAGCGCATGCCGCGACAGCTTGTCGCGCAGCCGCTCCTCCGAATAGGCGTCGGCATAGGACGAATCTTCTCTTATGGGCACAGGCAACGACATTGGTGTTTGCTGCGACTCTATGGACATGCTTGTGTACTCCAAAATGTCAGCTACCACGTGCCGGTGTTGGACATGCTCGCCCAGGGTTCCCGGGGCTTCAGCCTGTCGCCGGCCTGCAGCAACTCGACGGAAATACCGTCGGGCGAACGAATAAATGCCATATGGCCGTCCCGCGGTGGACGATTGATGGTGACGCCAGCGTCCATGAGCGACTGGCAAAGAGCGTAAATGTCATCGACACGGTAGGCCAGGTGGCCGAAGTTGCGACCACCGTCGTAGTCTTGTGGGTCCCAGTTCCAGGTGATTTCCAGCAGCGGGCTGCTACCCGCGCGTGCCTGCTCGGCGTCTCCCGGCGCCGCCAGATAGACCAGGGTAAAGCGGCCTTTCTCGCTCTCGTGGCGGTTGACCTCCACCAGGCCGAGTTTATTGCAGTAGAAGTCCAGGCTGTCATCGAGATTGCTGGCCCGGACCATTGTGTGCAGGTATTTCATGGTGTCTCCGTTATCGAGGGCACCCTGTAACGGTAGGCCTCGCGCGGTGCGGGCGCAAGTACTGATGCCCCCGCACCGTTTCAGCCCGTTGCGCCCCAGAGCAGCCGGTCAACATAGCTGCGCACTGCCTCGTGCCCCGGGGTGCCTGCACTGGTGAAGGCAAAGGCGGTCTGGAAGGCATCGTCATCGCGGTGTGAGTGCAGGGCCCTCGCGTACAGGTCGCTGGCGCCGTCGGAAGCAAGGTCGGGGTTGACGGTGAAACTGATCTCGCTCAGGGAAGGAAGATCCAGCGGCAGTCGGGTCAGCATGCCATCGTAGCCGAGGTTCATGATGCTGCCGCGGTGGGGCTCGTCGATAACCTGCTTGTCGTGCACGCAATAGAAGCGCAGCGGCAGCTGCACAGGCACCCTGGGTGAGGCCCGCATTTCCACTTGCGGCACGATTATTCTTCGGGGGGCGGTTACCGCCGTCATTTCATACAGGGTCACCGGCCCGCTTCGCCCTTTCACGCGCAACTGCCGGATGGCCCCGGTCTCGATGCAGCCGCGCGCCGCGCGATAGCTGCTCTCACTGAGCAGGACCTGGCCGCGCAGACTGAATGACTCTACTCTCGCGGCAAAATTCACTTCGTCGCCGATGGCGGTGTATTCGCTGTGCTGCTGTGGGCCGAAGCTCCCGACCATGACTTCGCCGGTGTTGATGCCGATGCCGGCGTGAATTTCCGGCATCCGGTTCGCGATATTGCCGGCGTTCAGGTCGAGCATGGCCTGTTGCATGCGCGCGGCACATGCCAGCGCTTTGAGCAGGTGGTCCTCCTGAGGCTCGGGCGCGCCGAACAGCGCCATCACGCCGTCTCCCAGAAACTTGTCGACAAAGCCGCCGTGCTGGTGAACCAGCTCTGTCATGCGCTCGAAAAAAGGTTTGAGCACCGCCAGCAGGAAGGCGGGTTCACAGGTATCTGCGAGGACAGAAAATCCGCGAAGATCCACTATCAGCACGGTTAACAGGCGAGATGAAGGCTCCGCCACCGGTGGCGACGGGTCGAGCATATCGTAGGCAAGCTGGATAATGGCCGCGCGCTCCTGCTCTGCCGCAGAGCTGCCGATACGACGGGAGATGCCGGTCATAAAAGCGTCGACGCGCGCACTGTAGTCGGCGTTGTCCATGTGTCGTTATCACCATCCCTGGCTGTGCCGCAGCGAACGTCGCGGTCAGATGCATGATTCACATCGTAGCGGCACACCCCGTCCGGTACAATGCCGGAATTTTCCAGGAGTCGTTTTTCATGTGGTTCAAGAACCTTCGCGCCTACCGTCTGACGCAACCTTTTACCCTCGCTGCAGAGCGGCTCGATGAACAGCTGTCGGCCCACACCTTTGCGCCCTGTGCGCCGTCGCAGGCCCTGTCTATCGGCTGGGCCGCCCCCCTGGGTGACGACGGCGCGCCGCTGGTGCACAGCGCCAGCGGGCGTCTGCTCATTCGCCTGCGTCGGGAAGAAAAACTGCTGCCATCGACGGTGGTGCGTGAGCATCTCGAAGAGCGTATCGAGGCGATCGAATCTGCGCAGGGTCGCAAGGTCTACCGGAAGGAGCGCCTGACGCTGAAGGACGAGATCATTCAGGATTGCCTGCCGCGGGCGTTTTCCCGCACCACCCATCTGCATGCCTATATCGATCCCGCTACCGGATGGGTAATGGTGGACGCGTCCAGTGCCGCTCGCGCCGAGGAACTGCTGAATCTGCTGCGCGAGTCCATCGGCACCTTCCCGGTGTTGCTGCCGCAGGTCAATGATGCCCCCCTTGCCACAATGACGCACTGGCTGGTGCATAACAATCTGCCGGATGCCTTTACCGCCGCCGGTGAATGCGAACTGCGCGAACCCGCTGATGACGGTGGCGTGGTGCGCGTGCGCGGCGTCGACCTGTTCAGCGAGGAGGTGGAGAGCCACCTGCAGGCGGGCCGGCAGGTCGTCAAAATTGCCCTGGACTGGGACGAGCGGGTGTCCTTCGTGCTGGCGGAAGACCTGTGTCTGCGCCGGCTGCGATTTGCCGATGAGCTGATCAAGGAAAACGATGACCTGCCGGATGACGATGTGCTTGCGCGTCTCGATGCGGACTTTGTGCTGATGTCCGAGGCCATCGGCGACCTGTACGCCGAGGTCATGCGCGTCTTCGGCGGCGTTGCCGAGGGATGAGGCAAGGCTGATATCGATGCGCCCGGATACCGACGACTATCGGCAGCTTTTTCTTCGTGATCTGCCACTGATGGACACGCGGGCGCCCACCGAGTTTGCCCGGGGTGCCTTTCCCGCTGCGGTCAGCCTGCCGCTGATGACGGACGACGAGCGCGCCCGCGTCGGCACCTGCTACAAGCAGGAGGGGCAGGCGGCGGCGATTGCCCTGGGCCACTCGCTGGTGCAGGGCAGCGTGAAGGCGCAGCGGCTGGCCGCGTGGATAGCGTTTGCGCAGGACAATCCCGAGGGCTATCTGTACTGCTTCCGCGGCGGTCTGCGCTCGCAGATCGTCCAGCAGTGGTTGGCAGAAGTGGGCGTTCACTATCCCCGCATAACCGGTGGTTACAAGGCCATGCGTCAGTACCTGCTCGCAGAGTTGGAGCACGGCATTGCCGCTGCGCGCATTGTCCTGGTGTCCGGCAGAACCGGCAGCGGCAAGACCCGTGTCATCCAGGCGCTGTCGCGATCCGTTGATCTCGAGGGCCTGGCAAACCACAGGGGCTCCACCTTTGGCGCGCTGCTGTCGCCCCAGCCTGCCCAGATCGACTTTGAGAACCGCCTGGCCATTGCTTTGATAAAGCGCCTGGCCGGGGACGACAAACTTGTGGTCCTGGAAGACGAGGGTAAGCTGATCGGGCGTCTGGCCCTGCCGCAGTCACTGCGCGACCGAATGCAGGATGCGCCTCTGCTGGAACTGGACATTCCCCTTGAGGAGCGGGTGACGGTGGTGCTTGAGGACTATGTTGTTGATCTGGGCCAGCGGTATCGTGACGCGTTTGGCAATGCCGGCCCACGACATCATCGTGAGCGCCTGCAGGCGGATCTGGCGCGCACGCGAAAGCGACTCGGCGGCGATCGTTATCAGGCGGTCAGCTCGCTGATGAGTGCCGCTTTCGACGCCCAGGAAGCCAATGGGGCGCTCCATGGCCATCGCGAGTGGATCAGACTCCTGCTGCGCGATTATTACGACCCGATGTATGACTACCAGATGCGCCAGCGCTCAGGTAAGCGCCTGATGGTGGGTGATCGTGAGCAGGTGATTCTCGCGGGGTCAGGCCCCATCGGGACCTGAGCCCGCAAACGCACGGAGTGCCTCACCGCTGAGGCGATACCCTACCCACTCACTCTGGGGCACTGCGCCAAAGGATTCGTAAAAATCAATGGCCGGGCGATTCCAGTCGAGCACGTTCCACTCGAAACGGCCACAGCCACTGGCCACTGCGAGCTTCGCCAGGTGCTGGAGCAGGGCTTTGCCCAGGCCCTGACCGCGCATGGCATCAGTCACGTAAAGATCCTCGAGAAACAGCCCATGCAGGCCGAGCCAGGTGGAATAATTGAAAAACCACACGGCGAATCCCGCGGGCTCTCCAGCCAGCTCGGCGATGCTGCAGTGCACCCGGGGGCGATTGCAGAAAAGCGTGGCGCGCAGTCGCTCGGGCGTTGCCTCCACGGCATCGAGTGCGCGTTCATAGTCTGCCAGTTCACGGATGAAGTGCAGGATGATGTCGATATCGTCTGCCGTTGCGGGCCGAATGTTAATCTGTGGGTGAGGCTGCATGATTGGTGTCCTTTTATTGATCCAGCATAATGTTTATGTCCACAAGGTTAGGCAACAGGTAGACATAAGCGCCACACTGGTGACATCCTCACAGCTTTCAGTCATGTGAGGAAATCCCCTTGGCAACGACAGCAACCGAAGAGCGCATCAAGCGCCTGAAGCACCACCTGCAGCAGGAGAATCCCGCGCTCTCCCAGGCGGTGAAGTATTTCCAGGAGCTGGACGCAATCGCTCGCCGTATCGGCTTTATCGGCCATGATGATTCCTACGCCACCCAGATCTCCTGGTGGCCGGTCGTGGCGGTGCTGGGAACGTTCTCTGCCGGCAAGTCCACGTTCCTCAACGAGTATCTGGGCATAAATCTTCAACGCACCGGCAACCAGGCGATTGACGACAAGTTCACCGTGATCTGTTACGGGGATAGCGATCAGCCTCGCCAGTTGCCGGGTCTGGCGCTGGACGCTGATCCGCGGTTTCCGTTCTATCAGATCAGTGAGCAGGTTGAACTGGCCTCACAGGGCGAGGGCAAGCGTGTGGATTCCTTCCTGCAGCTCAAGACCTGTCGCTCGGAGGACCTGCGCGGCAAGATACTCATCGACTCTCCCGGCTTCGACGCCGATGAGCAGCGCAAGTCCACCCTGCTCATCACGGATCACATCATCGGGCTGTCCGATCTGGTGCTGGTGTTCTTTGACGCCCGCCACCCCGAGCCCGGTGCCATGATGGACACGCTCAAGCACCTGGTGGTGGAAACCATCGACCGCTCTGACAGTGACAAGTTTCTCTACATCCTCAACCAGATCGATAACACCGCACGTGAGGACAACCCCGAGGAAGTCGTTGCGGCCTGGCAGCGGGCGCTGGCCCAGTCCGGTCTTACCGCTGGACGTTTCTATCGCACTTACTCCGAGAGCGCTGCGGTGCCCATAGAGGACGAGCAGAAGCGCCAGCGCATGCAGTCGAAGCGCGACGAGGACGTTGGAGAAATTCGCCGACGGATTGAGCAGCTTAATGTCGAGCGGGCCTACCGGGTCACCGGCATGCTGGAGCACAGCTGCAAGCACCTGCGCGATGTAATGATTCCGCGGCTGATCGAGGCCCGGAATGTGTGGATGTCCCGTAACCTTTGGACCAACGCCATCGTCTTTGGTCTGGCGATCGGCCTGTTCCTGTACGTGACCATTACGGGCGGCGACTGGGATGGCTTCACCTTCCTGCCGCTGGCTGGGCTGGACACGACAATACAATTGCTTGTGGGGCTCGCTGTGGCCGTTCTGGTGCTGTTTATCTATTCGCGCCTGCGCCGCCTCGCCGGACAAAGCGTGCTGCGCGGATTACAGCGCGACGACAGCCTCGGCGCTGATCAGGAGCCGCTGGTGCGTGCCTTCGAGACGCAGCTCGGCGCGGTTTTTTCGCCACTGCTGCCGGGCAAGCTCGCAGGCTGGTCCGCGCGGGTGAAGAAGAAGCTGGATAATCTGATCGGTGAAACCGACGGGATGGTGCAGTCATTGAATGATCAGTACACACAGCCTTCGGGGGTCGAGTCGAAGAAACGGTAAGCGGGCATGGCTCCCGATTTATCGCCTGTCGTCAGCATCAACTGGCTGCGGGAGCACATTGGTTCGCCGGGTCTGCTGATTCTGGATGCCTCCTGGTATCTGCCCGCTGACAATCGCGATTGCCGTGCTGAGTTCAATGAATCGCATATCCCCGGCGCGGTGTTTTTTGAGATTGATGCGCTGGTCGACGCTGACAGCGACTTGCCTCACATGCTGCCGCCCCCTGATGAGTTCACGGCGGCCATGCGTGATCTGGGCATGAACAGCGATGATCGCATTGTCGTTTACGACAGCGCCGGCCTGTTCTCGGCCCCGCGTGCCTGGTGGATGCTGCGGGTTTTCGGGCATCAATATGTTTCTGTTCTCGACGGGGGCCTGCCCGCGTGGCGCGCTGCGGGTGGTCGGCTCGTCAGCTCTGCAGATGAGCGCGGGGCGGTGCGGAGTACCGGTGACTTCACGGCCAGTGCCCCGGATCCTGCACTGCTGCGTTCGTTGCAGCAGGTGAGCGATGCCATCGGCAGTGGTGATGAGCAAATACTCGACGCGCGTTCAGCGCCGCGCTTCAGCGGCGATGTGCCGGAGCCACGCCCCGGGCTGCGCTCCGGGCATATGCCCGGGGCATTCAACCTGCCGTATGCGCAGGTACTTGATGCGGACACGAAAACGCTGCTGCCACCCGACGCCCTGAAAGCGCAGTTTCTTGCGGCTGGAATCGACCTGCAGCGCCCCGTTATTACCACCTGCGGCAGCGGCATCTCTGCCTGCGTATTGTCCCTCGCCATGGCTCACGCGCTGGGGCGTGATGCGCCGGTCTACGACGGGTCGTGGGCTGAGTGGGGGCGTGACAGCCAAAAATAAAACGTTCAGCGCTGTGGCAGCAGCTTTTCTGGTGCGACGGTGAATGTTGTATTGCCGCTGACAAGCAGCGCCTCTCCCTCGGTCACCGTGCATTGCAGTGTCATGCCGGGTGCGAAGATCGCTGCAAGCGCCTGCATGTCGGCGTCCCTCACCTGCAGAATCTTAAGCCTGTCGAGTCGTGCGAGTACCGTCTCGTGCTTTTTCAGCCACACGGGCAGAGCGCGGTCCCCGTAGGCGTAGAGCACAACCCGATCCGCTCGCCCGCAGGCCTTGCGCAGCCGGTCTGGATCCGGCGCGCCCAGTTCGATCCACGTTTCGATGGTGCCGTTCAGCGCTCGCAGCCACAGGTCCGGCTCATCATCAGTGCTGATGCCGCGTCCGAAGGTCAGCTGGTCATCGGCGTGCAGCGCAAACGCGAGCACGCGAAGCATCATGCGCGCATCGGTTTCCGATGGGTGCCTTGCCACGGTCAGGGGAAAATCCCGGTAGATCTGTCGATCGAGGTCAGCGAGCTGCAGTGTGAGACGGAAGACGGAGGATTTCAGTGCCATGCCGGCGGCCATGATCCCCATTCGTCCCGCATTTCGCGTTGATAGTCGAGACTGTCGCGCGGTTGCTGACCCCAGACGCCAAAGGCGTCTTCGGGAGACTGCGAGTGGTGACGCTGTATATATTCACTGATAGTGCGGCGGACGAGCTCGGCGCGCGACAAACGCGATTTCCTGCTCAACTGCTTGAGCACTTCAATCTGTTCTTCGGGTAGGTCATCGATGGTTCTCATCTTTGTATCTTACATTAATGCATGATGACGTCGCTTAATTTCTCGGGATGAGCAGGCTTCGGGTATCGCCGTCCTCAACGAGGTTGAGGCAGGCCTTGATCATGCCTGGCCTTAGGAAAGGTAGTTCAAAGCCATGGCGGGGCGAAAGAGCATCGCCCGGGTGTCACCGCCATGGCTTTCTGCCGGGGTTGTCAGCCCCCGAAGGCCATCGTTGCACCGAGGAAGAAGGTGCGACCAATGGGATCGAACAGCTGCACGTTAGTGTTCGTGTTGCCACCGTCGCGATAGCCGAAGATCGGCGGATCTCTGTCGAGCGCATTGTTGATACCACCATAAATCTGGATGGTGTCGGTGACATCATAACCGGCCGTCAGGTCAACGTAGTACACAGAACCCTGATCCCCATTGGGGTTTGCGAGGGCATCTTCGGCCAGTTCAAGCGCGCCGATGAAGCGAAGCTCCGGCGTGATGCGCAGAGGCCCACTGCGCCAGTTCGCGCGCAGTAACGCCCTGTGGTCCGGGTTGATTCTTACCGTGCCACTGGAGCAGGAACCACCATAGAAGCCGGCGCAGTCGATGGTGGGCTGACCCGCCAGCGGCTGTGTCTCGTTAGTGAACTGCCATGAGCTGACCAGCGAGAGATCGAGCGTTGCGCCATGGTTCGGCAGTGACAGGTATTGCGGCAGGTCATCGAAGCTGTACCCTATCTGAAGGTCCATGCCGTCAACTTTGCGCTTTGCCACGTTGAGCAGCGGTGCGTTAACGGTGTCGATATTGCCGGAACTCAAACGCCGGATGGACTGGCACGCAAGGCCACTGGCATCAAGCGAATCGAAGCAGGTGTTGACCAGGACCTGTCCGCTGACCAGGTCGATTGCGTCATCCACCTCCACGCTGTAATAGTCCAGCGACAGTGACAGTCCCGGTAGGCTCGGCGGCATGAGAACGAGCCCTGCCGTGAGCGTGTCCGATGTTTCCTCCGACAGGTCGAGGTTGCCCCCCGTGACCACCTGGAAGCCCTGGCTGGCGCCAACCTGCAGGGAGTCTACAAACTCCTGCGGGACACCCTGCTGGACACACAGGGACTTCTGCGCGTCAGTGGGGTTGCGATCGGCCAGGCAGGGATCCGCACCGCCGACAAACCCGGAGCGTATCGCGCTGTAGAGCTCATTCAGGTTGGGTGCACGAATAGCGCGGCTCAGACCTGCCCGGGCACGAACCCAGTCGTTGACTTCCCAGTCCAGCGACCCGCTCCACGCTGTCGCAGTACCGATGGTCGAGTAATCTGCGTGGCGAACGGCGCCTTCGAGCGCAAGGCTCTTGATAGCAGGCAGGTCATTCAGCAGAGGAATTCGCGCTTCTGCAAATACTTCAAAAATGTCGAAGTCGCCGCTGTTGATGGTCGGCGCTACGGCCTGCGATACCAGGTCGCCAGACAGCTGGACCGAGTCCGGTGTGGAGCTGAATTCCTCTTTGCGCCACTCGACGCCAAACGCGGTTGCCACCGGTCCTGAGGGAAGTTCAAACAGCGTTCCCGCGATAGAGGCGCCGGCAACCTGGCGGGTGAACTGCTCCTTCGTGCGGGCATCGACCTGAAGGAAGTTGGACATTTCGGGTGTTAACGCATCCGTCCCGAAGATATTCACCGGAACGCAGCCAAGCAGCTGTAGTCGACATTCCGGCTGGCCGTCTACGACCACTGCGTCGAGGCCCAGCGTCAGCCGCGAACGAGACAGCAGCCCGGAATTGGTCCTGGCTTCGTCGACGCGGGAATACTGGTAGAAAGTGTCCCAGCTCCAGGTGTTGTCTGCGAACTCGAAGTCACCGCGGAAACCGCCGGTCATCATGAAGGAATCTGTTTCATAGGTCACGGTACGGGAACCGAATTCGAGAAAGCGTCGCCCGGTGTTGCGCACGGTATAGACGCCATCGCCATCGGGGTCGAAAAAGTCGCGGTTGTCAGAGAAAAACGCGCGTAATGGGTCGGAGAACAGCGGGTTGGTGTCGGCATTCGGTATCAGAACCGTGCCGTTCTCCTGACCGAAGCTGGTTGGCGACACCGCCTCGGGCGCCTGCTGGAAGGCATTTTCCTTCTTGGTGTAGAACAATTGCCCATAGGCTTCTACGCGATCGTTGAGCTGGAAGCTACCTAATCCGGTGATCTGAAAGCGCTCCAGCGGCCGTTGCATGAAGTTGTCTGCGGCGTAGTTGAACTGATCCGAGATCCGGCAGAACGGCGCCGGGTTGCTGTTCGCGCCAAAGCGAACGCCCTGAATGGAGCTGCCGCAGGAGCCGTCGGCATTGCTGAGATCTACCCCCTGAATCTGGGGGAACTGTGCCGGGCTCAGGCCAATCAGGCCTCCGGGGATGTTTCCAGAGCCGAAGGGTTGAAACTCCCCGGCCGCGTTTGGTATCAGCGGCTGACGTGAAAAACTGCGGGCATCCAGTCGAATGAGGTCGCGCTTGGTGTAGGAGCCGGCGAGGGTCACCTTGCCGCGACCATCGTCAGTCACGGCGCCCATGATGAAATCCAGCTTGTCGGTCTCGCCATCGCCACGCTGGGTTTCACCATACTGGTAGCGCAGTTCCATGCCCTCAAAGTCATCCCGCAGCAGGAAGTTGACCGCGCCGGCCACGGCGTCAGAGCCGTAGACGGCAGAGGCGCCGCCGGTGACCACCTCAACGCGCTCAATCAGCATGTCAGGAATGGTCGCGAGATCGACGAGGCCGGTTACGTCAGCCGGCATGAAGCGTCTGCCATCTACGAGCACGAGTGTTCGCGTGGCGCCCAGCCCCCGCAGGTTGGCCGAGAGCACCCCGGAGCCGCCCGTGTTGTTGGTCGAGCTGGTGTTGTCGGGCACCAGCTGCGGCAGGCGGTTAAGCGTGTTTTCCAGCGTCACGTTGCCGGACATGCGGATCTGCTCCATGTCCATGGTCTGGACCGGGCTCACATCGAGGAAGTCCCGGTCACGGCGCAGGCGTGAACCCGTGACGACGACCTCTTCAACGAGATTTTCGCCGGCATTCTGCGCGATGGCGGTCGGTATCTGGGTCGAAAGCGCGAGTGCGCCGCCGGCAAATAGAGCCTGACGTACGGCGCTTACTAATGGTGATGGCGTGTGTTTCATGCGTTTCATCCCTCTTGTCAGTTGTTTATTTTCCTTCCTCGAAGACATAAAGCCGTCAAACATGAAGTGATCACGCCAGCCGGCCAGCGTTACGTTTCTTCTGTTTACCCCGAATCTTGGTGCTTTATTGAACGTGTAATATTTCAAAATGTGGGCTAATGTTTCACGGGTGTCAATAAAAAATGTATTGTATGCGAACAATTGGGCGCAAAAAGAACAACTCGACGCTCAAACACGCGCATCGCCGCTTTGTTAGAAAAGGAGCCAGACAGAATGAGCAGACGTGAATTCCTGAAAAATATGAGTGCGGCCGCCGCCGCAGGCGGTCTTCTCGGCGTGAGCCAGACGACGTCAGCGCAGGGCGCGCGCCCGAAAGTGGGCTATTTCGAGGAGGCGGGTGGCACCCTGCAGGAGCGACTGACCCGGCCCTGGGAGCTCACCGAGGATGACTGGAACAGCGTGGTTGATCGCGTGCGCGCCGGACGTCAGCTCAAGCCTGCAGCCTGGCCGGGTGGTGCTCGTTTTGCTTTTGCATTGTCCTTTGACTGCGATCATGAGGTATCGAGTCTCGCCGGTGGCAATACGGCCCCGGGCGCCCTCGCTGGCGGTCAACGCGGCAGGCGGGTCGGGGTTCCGCGTATTCTCGAAGTGCTGGATGCCCAGGGGGTGCCCGCTACCTTTTTCACGCCCGCCGTCGTTGCGCTGATGGACAAACCCCAGACGCGGGAGATTGTGCGGGGTGGTCATGAAGTGGGGATGCACGGATGGATTCATGCCAACAACTCAAAGCTCGACCGGGCCACCGAGCACGAGCTGATGCGCCGCGCACGCGAGGTGCTGGAGGATGTTACCGGGGAAAAAGTGGTGGGGCATCGCTCACCCAACTTTGATCTCAGCGCCAACACAATTGAGCTGGTGGCCGAAATGGGTCTGGAGTACGACAGCTCACTGATGGCGGACGACAGCTGCTATGAGCTGTTGATGAATGGTGAAAATACAGGAGGCCTGGTGGAGGTCCCGGTAGAGTGGGTGCGCGATGATGCGGTCTACCTGAGTTTCAACCGGACCAGTGCGCGTCCGCTGCTGTCGCCCGACGACGTCTTCGGCATCTTCCGACGCGAGCTGGAGGCGGCCGCCGCCGAGGGCGACGTGTTCCAGCTGCTGATGCACCCGCACGTCATCGGTCACCGCTCACGCATCTGGATCATCGATGAACTGATCAAGCACGCGCGCTCCCTGGGCGGCGCATGGTTTGGTACCCATGCACAGGTGGCGCGCTGGGCCCGGCAAAACGCAGTGTAGGTCGCTACGTTTCAACGCGATTTTTCGGCCTCCGCGAGGTTGTCAATCGCTATCGCCGGCAGCTCATCTGCCGGCTTGAAGCCCAGAACCCGACCGTAAAAATATAGTTCAGCCTCGCGCGAGGAGATCTGGTTTTCCGCCCGGCGGAAACCGTGTGATTCGCCCTCGTAGGCGATGTACGCGGTCGGGATGCCGCTGTTTTTCAGTGCCTCGTAAATCGCCTCGGACTGATTCGGCGGCACGATAGGGTCATCCAGGCCCTGCAGCAGAATCATTGGTGCCTTGAAGCCCTGCAGGTGGTGAATGGGTGAGCGCTCAACGTAGAGGTCGCGGCGCTCCGGGTAGGGCCCGATCAGCTGGTCGAGGTAGCGCGACTCGAACTTGTGGGTCTCCTTCGCCAGCGCCTCGATATCGGAAACGCCAAAGTAGGAGGCGCCCGCCGCAAAGGTATCGTGGAAAGCATGCGCGGCGAGCGTGGTGTAGCCGCCGGCGCTGCCGCCGCGGATGATCAGGCGCGCAGGGTCCGCCAGCCCCTGCTCCGCCAGCCAGTTCGCACCGGCGACGGCATCCTGCACATCCGCTATTCCCCAGTTGTCATAGAGCGCCTGGCGATACTCGCGTCCGAAGCCTGTGCTGCCCCGATAGTTGAGGTCGAGAATGGCAAAGCCGCGACTGGTCCAGTAGTAGTGCCCCGGGTTGTAGCTGACCCCGGCAGACGCCGTTGGCCCACCGTGCACGCTGACGATCAACGGCGGTGCCTCGCCCTCCGGCCCCTCGCCTTCCGGTGGCTGAGCATGCGGATTCTGCGGCGCCAGGTAGACCCCATGCGCGACCGCGTCATCCTTCACCGGAAAGCTGACCTGCCGGTACCCGGGCACCCAGTCCTGGTCCAGCCCCTGATCCTTCGAACGGCGCAGCGTCTTGAGTATGTTGCCCTGTAGGTCGATCGCGATCAGCGCGGTGGGCTGTTTGGCAAAACCTGCAGTGACATACAGGCGGTCGCCATCAATGGCGAGGGCGCTGTAAGACACCGCGCCCGTGTCCAGCTGCCGCTGGCCGCCCTTGCCGTCGAGCACATGCAGCGTCTCCACGCTGCCGCGCCGCGCGCTGACCAGCATGTCGCCGGAGGGCAGAAAGTGATAGTAATGATGGTCAATCGACCAGTCCGGGCCGCCGATCTCCACCTCCGTGAGGCCCGTTGGCACTGCGGTGAATGTCTCACCCTCGACCGCGTAGGGACGCCACCAGTTGTCGCGGTCGGACAGCGCGAAAAGGCGGTTATCGCCGCTGAACTGGGGGTCGATGACAGACTCCGCGCCCTCCGGATTGTGTATAACCAGGCCCTCAAGCCGGCCATCGGCATTGAAACCCGCACTGTGCAGGCGGGTGTTGTCCCAGGGCATGTTGGGGTGCATCCAGGTGGTAAAGGCAATGCGGCTGGCATCTGCAGACAGTCGCGGGGCGGAGACAAAATCTGTACCCGAGAACAGCACCTCACCCTCGCTCATGGCGTCGAGCGGCAGGGCGACCAGGCTGTTGACCGGCTCGCCGGGGCCGCGGTGGTCCTCGCGAATGCAGATCAGCCTTTCCCTCGCGGAGTCCAGGCGACAGCCCGCAAAGCGCAGTTCGGCCTCCGGGGTGACTGCAACCGGCGCTTCGCCCGGCGTAAAGCTGTACAGGCGCTGATCTGCGTAATTGCTGAACCACAGTCGGCCACCCGCCACCAGCAGACTGCCGCCGCCGTATTCCTGCACGCGACTGCGCACGTTGAACGGTTCCGGCAGCAGTTCCTCCGGCTCGCCGCCCTCGCGCCAGCGCATGATCGTCATGCGTCCGCCCTGCTCGGGCCGGGATTCCAGCCAGTACAGGTATTTACCATCCCGGTGCGGGGCACCCAACCCGCGGCTGCCCTCGACCAGGGATTCGGCGGTGATCTGTGACGGCCAGCTGCCGTAGGGCTCTACCGATTGTGACGTGGGCATGTCTGTCTCCTCTGGTGGTGCACTCGACGGACTCTGGTTTGCCTCGCTACAGGCCGCAAGGATAAGAACAGGAAATAGAAAGGAAACTAGTCGCATGGGATTCCCGATAGGTTTCAGGCAGGGAGAATGTTTCCGCGGAAACGCATTTTCACTGTGAGTGCCTCCCTCAACCTACCCTACCAAGGGCAGCCACATACCCACGGCGGCGGTAAAAATGGCCACGCACATCACCACGGTCAACATAAACAGTGTACCGGTGAAAGCGTAGTGCTCGCCATCCCCGACCGGACACTCATGCTGATGGCTCGATTGTGGCAACCGGGCCAGATGCGCGTTTCCGCGGAAACGTTTTTGCGCTGTCCTTGACGCCGTCACCGTAGACGCCGCCGAGGCTGGCGCCGACGAAGCTGGCGCCGACGAAGGGACGCGCGCGATCGTCCATGAACTGATAGTTGACGTAGCCGCGGGTCGAGCCATTCCAGAAGTCATTGTCGATGCGTTCACCCTTGATACTGGCGTAGTTGACGCTCTGCCGAACACCGGTAACCACGTGGTCCTGCAGAAACCAGCCCATGTCACCGGTCACGCCGAAGGTGCCACTGTCAAAATCCTGGTCGCTGCTGCCAGTCCCTGAGATGGAGAATTCCCGATCGCCTTCGCTCAAGATCGGTGTTAGGACGGGAGATCGTCTGTGCGTGAGCACACGCGGAAAATGTGCATTAGTGCAGCTAGAGGGTAGTAGCCCCTCAAGGCCTGGACGGGATGCCAGGATTCAATATTTCAAAAGGGTTTCAGATTCAGGGTATGCTGAATTTTTTCGCTGACCGAATCAGGCACGCCTGCCTTCTGCGCAAACGATCCCCATTCCGATACCCTGGCCTGGACGTCAGCAACAATGCTTGCGGCGCGTCCCCGTTTCATCGAGGCCGCCCTTGCGCAGGCCTGGAAGTCCGCCATTGTAAAATTCTCGCGCTTCCCGTTCATCGTCATCTGATGACTCGCCGTCCACGCACCGTCAGGATTGAAGCTGTAGGTCATATCAAAGGCCGGCGACAGCGACCACTCGCCTGATCTGTTCATCAGGAAGGCAATATTCTTCACGTGGTCATCCTGGTTGCGCGCCACAATGTTGAATACCATGCGCCGGAACAGCTGCTCGACCGCCTGCACCGGCAGCTGCAGCTGCCGCATGACCAGTAAGGCCTGCTCGTAGCTGTACGCAAGCGCCATGAGGTAGTACGCATATTCGATCAACCCGTAGCCTTTCGGGTCTTCCAGCTCCTTGTCCCTGTTGCCGCTGACGCCGTCAAACTTGAGCAGCCAGTATTCAAATCCGTCGCCGGCCTGGACCTGGCCAGAGCGCACTTCGTTGGTCTGGGGACTCCAGGCGATAACCGCTTTTGCCCCGGCGCCCGTTGTCGGGCCTTGCCCTTTCGTTTCAACAGGTCCATCGGTCTGGCCCCGGACTCAGGAATCAGGCTATCGAGCCCGGCCGTGGCATTCAGCACCCGCAGCACACGAACCAGAGTGACCAATTGCGACGACTGCCCCGCCTCCAGGCGTTCCAACGTGCGCTTGGCGACACCCGCCTG
>JBHEOO010000019.1:0-55250 GCA_046260765.1 Chromatocurvus sp. | reverse complement strand
GGTGCACGCCATCGAGGCCTACACATCGCGACTCAGGAAGAATCCCATTTCCGATAATCTGGCGCGCAGCGCTCTGGTGCTGCTGTCCCGCAATATCCGGACGGCGGTGCAGGAGGGAGGAAATCGTGAGGCGCGCAGCGCCATGCTGCTCGGTGCCATGCAGGCCGGACAGGCGTTTGCCAATGCGCCGGTCGCGGCGGTGCATGCGCTGGCCTATCCTCTCGGCGGCCACTACCACATCCCCCATGGTCTGAGTAACTCGCTGGTGCTGCCGAGCGTACTTGCTTTCAATGCGCCGGCGGCCAGCGGACTATACGCGGAACTGGCTGAGCTGGTGGTCGGCAGGCCCGTCGCGGGCAGTGACGAGGCGAAGACCCAGGCATTGATTGCTGCCTTGCGTGAGCTGATCGACGATGTCGCGCTGCCCGCCACCCTGTCAGCCGCTGGCGTCCGCGCCGATGACATTGATCGGCTCGCGGAGGATGCCCTGCTGCAACAGCGCTTGCTGGTGAATAATCCCCGCGAGCTTGCACTGGAAGATGCGCGTGCGATATACCGGGCGGCCTACGGTGATGCGGCGTGACGGGGGAGGACGTCGGCGACCGCAGCGATTACCGGCATTTCTATACACTGGATACCCGCTGGGCAGACAACGATATCTACGGCCATATCAACAACGTGATCTATTATTCCTATATTGATTCGGTGGTGAATCGTTACCTGATTGAACAGGGCGGTCTGGATATCAACGCCGGCGATATCGTGGGCTTTGTGGTCAGCTCCGGCTGCGACTACCTGAAGCCCGCAGCCTACCCCGATACACTGACGGCCGGCCTGCGCGTCGATCACCTGGGCAATAGCTCGGTCCGCTACGGTGTGGGGATTTTCCGCGAGGGCGAGGACAGTCCCTGCGCCCGGGGTTTCTCCGTACACGTGTTTGTTGCCAGGCCCGCCAATCGCCCGGTACCGCTGCCCGACGCGCTGCGTCGCGCACTGGAAACCTTGTTACCCGGCTGACCGGGTTCTGCGCTGGGCCAGCGCGAGCACCAGCAGCGCGAGGAAAAAAATCAGCGCTGCAAACAGAGGCGCCAGTGATGGCTGCACCTGATAAAGCAGCCCGCCACACAGAGGGCCGGCAACAAAACCGATGGCCGGGCAGGCAGCAATCAGCCCTGCAGCGCCTCCCTGTTCCTCGGCGCTCACCGCCAGTGACGCGCCGGCGATGATGGCCGGCATGGTCAGGCCCAGCCCGGCGCCCAGAGACGCCATGCCCGCCGCCAGAAAAATGAAGTCACTGCTACCGCCGAGTATGGCTGCGCCCCCCAGCATTGCCAGCAGGCCCAGTCGGATAAAGGTGCCCGGCTGCAGCTTCAGCCACTGCATGGCGGTTACCTGCACCGTGAACGTGAACATGGCGGAGACCATAAGCGCGACACCGGTCATTTGTGCGGTGGCGATGCCGTCCAGTTCCAGTGTGTCCTGCACCAGAAAGCCAAGGGTCTGCTGGATCGCAGAAAATCCGGTGAAAAGAGCGATAGCGGTCAGTACGTAAGCGCGTAATCTGGGGTCGATGAAACGCAGTCGCGCGGGTGTTCCCCTTTTTCGACGATCGCGGGGCGGCGTGATGGGCAGCATGCGCCAGACCATTATGGCGGCGCACGCAGACAGCGCTCCCGCGAAATATAGCGGCGCGAGAAGACCGAGGGCCGCCAGTGCGCCGCTGACGGCGGGACCGAGGATCATGCCCAGGCTGTTTGCCGTACCCAGCTTGGCCATGGCGCGGGTGCGACCCGCCGGCGACGTGTGATCGGCGGCATAGGCGGTGCTGGCGGGTCCCGTTGCTGACATCACAAGCGATTGCGCGCAGCGTGCGACCAGGGCAACGACGTACAGCGAAAGCCCGCCAATCATGCCGGCGAGGCCTGCGTAGAAAATTGAAGTGAAAATGAGTGTGCCGATGGTGTAGCCAATCAGGCCGACGATGATGATGGGCTTGCGACCGACACGGTCACTGACCCGGCCCCAGAAGGGTGAGGCAAGGCCAAAGGCCAGCGCCGAGAGACTGATGATGGAGGTGATCTGCAGCTCGCTCAGTGACACCTCGCGCCCCAGTGGTGCAAGGATGGCGAACACCAGCGACTGGCCGATGCCGGTTGCCATCAGGGCGGTGATAAGCACCACCATGTGGCGCCACTGTAGGGTGTCGGTCACCTGTCAGCCTTCAGCGTTTGGCCTGTGGTTCAGCGGTCGCCCCATCATAGAAAACCCGAACAGGGACGCAACTGTTTTCGGCAGCGTTTTCGCCAGCTTTTTTGCTGCTGTAAGTAGTGGCCCCGGCTTTCCGTAGTTGCCGCATTCTCATGCGGTCATCGCGTTTCGATTTGCTTCACTCCGCACAGCATGCGGCGCGGGAACTGCTGGACAGCAACCCCATGATCCCATAACATACTTGACCAAATTGTGTGCATGCTTGCGATGTAAAAACATCGTCAGAAGCCTGCGCCCGCCATCCCCGCGCAGCGTCGGAGGACTTCACGGAAAGCGAGATGCGTCAGCACATCTCGCTTTTTTGCGGCCGCTCGACGGGCGCCCAGTTGTCGCGAAGTGGAGGTCAGATTGTCCAGCCCGGCTTTACTTGCCCTTGAAGATGGCAGCCTGTTCCGCGGCTCTGCCGTCGGTGCGGAAGGCTCCAGTGTCGGAGAGGTGGTGTTCAACACCGCCATGACCGGCTATCAGGAGATACTCACCGATCCATCCTACGCCCGCCAGATGGTGACCCTGACTTACCCCCATATCGGCAATACCGGTACCAATGCAGAGGACAACGAGTCCAACCGTGTCTGGGCCGCCGGACTGATCATTCGCGATCTGCCTATGATGGCCAGCAATTACAGGGCCAGCCAGCCGCTGGATGAATGGCTGCGCAGCAGCGGTGTGGTAGCAATTGCCGGTATCGACACCCGGCGCCTCACCCGGATTCTGCGTGAGAAGGGTGCTCAGGCCGGCTGTATTGTTACCGGAAGCGCCGCTGCAGATACCGACGCTGCGATTGCCGCCGCACGGGGCTTCAGCGGCCTCGACGGCGCCGATCTGGCGAGGGAGGTCTCGGTGGCTGAAGTCTGCAGCTGGAACGAGGGCAGCTGGCAGTGGGAACTCGGCCACAGCCAGCCCGCACCGGAGTCTCTTAATCTGCATGTGGTTGCCTACGATTATGGCTGCAAGCGCAATATCCTGCGCATGTTGGTCGATCGCGGCTGCCGGATCACTGTAGTGCCGGCGACAACGCCTGCCAGCGATGTGCTTGCCCTGAGTCCGGATGGTGTATTCCTGTCGAACGGGCCGGGTGACCCCCAGGCCTGCGACTATGCCATCGAGGCCATCGCGTCCTTGCTCGAAACCACGATACCGGTGTTCGGCATCTGCCTCGGCCACCAACTGCTGGCTCTGGCCAGTGGCGGCAGGACCCTGAAAATGAAGTTCGGCCACCACGGCGCCAATCATCCGGTGCAGAGCCTCGATGACGGCACCGTGATGATCACGAGCCAGAATCACGGTTTTGCGGTCGACGACAGCGCGTTGCCAGACAACCTGCGAGTGACACACCGTTCGCTGTTCGACGGGTCTCTGCAGGGAATTCAACGTACAGATCGGCCGGCATTCAGCTTCCAGGGGCATCCGGAAGCGAGCCCGGGCCCGCATGATGCCGCGCCTCTGTTTGACCAATTTATCGAGCTCATGCGAGCTCGCACAGCCCAGGACTGACGCCAGAAATGCCAAAGCGTACCGACATCAACAGTATCCTCATCCTTGGCGCCGGCCCCATCGTGATCGGCCAGGCCTGTGAGTTTGACTACTCCGGCGCCCAGGCCTGCAAGGCGCTTCGCGAGGAGGGGTACCGCGTCATTCTGGTGAATTCCAATCCCGCGACTATCATGACCGATCCGGCCATGGCCGACTCCACCTATATCGAGCCTATCGAGTGGCGCACCGTCGCCCGCATCATAGAAACCGAAAAGCCCGACGCACTACTGCCGACCATGGGGGGCCAGACCGCACTCAACTGTGCACTCGACCTGGATCGTGAAGGTGTGCTCGCCGCCCACGGTGTCGAGATGATCGGAGCGACAAAGTCAGCCATCGACATGGCGGAAGATCGCGACCTGTTTGACAAAGCCATGAAGCGCATTGGTCTGGAAACCCCGCGGGCAATGCTCGCCCACAGTCTGGAACAGGCCTACCAGGTACTCGACTCCATCGGTCTGCCGTGCATTATCCGCCCCTCGTTCACCATGGGCGGCTCCGGTGGCGGCATTGCCTACAACCGCGATGAGTTCGAGCAGATCTGCAACCGCGGGCTGGACCTGTCGCCGACCAATGAGCTGCTGATTGACGAGTCCCTTATCGGCTGGAAAGAGTTCGAGATGGAGGTCGTGCGCGATCGCAACGACAACTGCATCATTGTCTGTGCCATTGAGAACATCGACGCCATGGGCGTGCACACGGGCGACTCCATGACGGTCGCTCCGGCGCAGACACTCACCGATAAGGAATACCAGATCATGCGCAACGCCTCGCTGGCGGTGCTGCGTGAGATCGGGGTAGAGACGGGGGGTTCCAACGTCCAGTTCGCGGTAGATCCGAAGACGGGTCGGCTCGTGGTGATCGAGATGAATCCCCGCGTGTCCCGCTCCTCTGCCCTGGCATCCAAGGCCACGGGTTTCCCGATTGCCAGGGTGGCGGCAAAGCTGGCCATTGGCTACACGCTGGATGAACTGCGTAACGAGATCACGGGTGGCGTCACGCCTGCTTCTTTTGAGCCGTCCATCGACTACGTTGTGACCAAGATGCCGCGCTTTGCCTTTGAGAAATTCATTACCGCCGATGCACGTCTGACCACACAGATGAAGTCCGTGGGTGAGGCCATGGCCATCGGTCGAACTTTCCAGGAGTCACTGCAGAAAGCGCTGAGGAGTCTCGAGGTCGGGTCGAACGGCTTTGAACCGATGCTGGATGTGGACAACCCCGATCTGCGCGATGAGCTGGTCGCCGAATTGACCAATCCCAGCTGTGATCGGATCTGGTACCTCGCGGATGCCTTCCGCGCCGGCATGTCGGTCGACGAGGTGCACGGCTATTCAGGGGTCGATCCCTGGTTTCTTATGCAGATCGAGGATATCGTGCGCACCGAGGACGGCCTGAAGAAGCTTGCCCTTGGCGAGGTTGATCGCGAGCAGATGTTCAGCCTGAAGCGCAAGGGGTTCTCCGACGCCCGCCTCGCGATATTGTTGGGTGTGTCTGAATCGGAGGTGCGAGCCCAGCGTCACAGTCTCGGTATTCGACCGGTTTACAAGCGCGTAGACACCTGCGCGGCGGAGTTTGTTTCCGATACTGCCTACATGTACTCCACTTACGAAGAAGAGTGCGAAGCCGCCGTGTCATCGCGCCGCAAGATTATGGTTATCGGCGGCGGGCCCAACCGTATAGGCCAGGGCATAGAGTTTGACTACTGCTGTGTACACGCCGTTCTCGCCATGCGCGAAGATGGTTATGAGACCATCATGATCAACTGCAATCCGGAGACGGTGTCGACTGATTACGACACCTCTGACCGCCTGTATTTTGAGCCGGTCACGCTGGAGGATGTGCTGGAAATCGTCGACCTCGAGAAGCCTGAAGGCGTGATCGTGCAATTCGGCGGGCAGACACCGCTGAAGCTGGCGCGGGACCTGGAGGCGGCAGGTGTGCCGATTATCGGCACGACGCCGGATGCGATCGACCGGGCAGAGGACCGCGAACGCTTCCAGCAGATGATTGACAAACTTGGCCTGCGACAGCCGGCCAATACCACCGTGCGCAGTGTCGATGCAGCGGTGGCGGCGGCCCGGAACATTGGCTACCCGCTGGTCGTCAGACCGTCCTATGTGCTCGGCGGTCGCGCCATGGAAATCGTGTATCGAGAGGAGGATCTCCTGCGCTACATGAACGATGCGGTATCAGTATCCAATGCGTCACCGGTGCTTCTTGACAGCTTCCTGAGCGCTGCGATCGAGGTGGATATTGACGCTGTCAGTGACGGTGAGACGGTTGTTATCGGCGCCATCATGCAGCACATCGAGCAGGCCGGGGTACACTCCGGCGACTCGGCGTGTTCGCTACCGCCTTACAGCCTGCCGGCACAGGTGCAGGATATGATGCGCGAACAGGTGCGGCAGATGGCGCTTGAGCTTGGCGTGCGCGGCCTGATGAACGTGCAGTTGGCGTGGCAGGACGACACCGTCTACATTATTGAGGTAAACCCACGGGCATCGCGTACCGTGCCCTTTGTATCGAAATGTATCGGTGTGTCGCTCGCCAAGATTGCTGCGCGCTGCATGGTCGGGCAGACGCTTGCCTCGCAGGGCTTTGACCGCGAGATCGTGCCGCCTTACTTCAGCGTCAAGGAAGCGATCCTGCCCTTCAACAAGTTCCCGGGGGTCGACCCGATTCTGGGCCCGGAAATGAAGTCCACCGGAGAGGTCATGGGGACCGGCGATACCTTTGCCGGCGCCTTTGCCAAGGCTCAGCTGGCGGCTGGCGACCCTGCGCCACGCAGTGGTACGGTGCTGATCAGCGTGCGGGATGTCGATAAGCCCGGCGCAATTGCGGTGGCGAAGCAGATGGTTGAGCTGGGCTTCACGCTGGCGGCGACAAGAGGTACAGCGTCAGCGCTGGAAGCCGCCGGACTTGAGGTGCGTCGGGTGAACAAGGTGCTGGAGGGCCGGCCACACATTGTCGACATGATCAAGAACGGCGAGGCAAATATTATCATCAATACGACGGAAGGCAGGCGCGCAATTGCGGATTCTGCCCCGATCCGCGCCAGTGCCGAAGCGCGTCGCGTGTTCTACACGACAACCCTGGCAGCCGCCGAGGCCGTCTGTCTGTCACTTAAGCAGGAGGGCGACACCAAGGTGCGGCGGCTGCAGGATCTTCACGGGAGTATTCGGCGATGAACAAGGTTCCGATGACGGTACAGGGCGAGCGCGCGCTTCGCGAGGAACTGGAGCAACTCAAGAAGGTAGACCGTCCGCGTATCACGCAGGCCATAGCGGAAGCGCGCGCACATGGTGACCTAAAGGAGAATGCCGAGTATCACGCCGCACGGGAGCAGCAAAGCTTTGCCGAAGGTCGCATCATGGAGATTGAAAGCAAGCTGGCGGGCGCTCAGGTCATCGACGTGACGCAGATCCCCCCCACAGGCAAGATCATTTTCGGTACGACGGTGACACTGCTCAACGTTGATACCGACGCCACGGTGGTCTATCGCATCGTCGGTGAGGACGAGGCTAATGTTAAGAATAATCTGATTTCAGTCAGCTCACCGATCGCCCGGGCGCTGATCGGCAAGGAAGAGGGCGATGTTGTCGTGGTGAAAGCGCCGGGCGGCACTACCGAGTACGAAATCGACCGGGTGGAGCACCTCTGACCGCGAGTCCAAAGGAGAGTGACCGCTGCCGGGGCCTCAGGGTCTACGGATCAGGTTTGACAGTCTTGGATCCGGCTCTTTGCTGCGGCGCAGCAAAAGCGCGGTGTTGCCAATGCGCTGCACCACCGCGGCCCTGCTGCGCTCAACCAGCGAGTCTATGAGAGCGTCGCGTACAGCCCGATCGCCAACCGACAGTTTTATCTTGATCAGCTCGTGGTCGTTCAATGCGCGCTCGAGTTCGGCGAGCACGGTGTCGGTCAGGCCATTGCCGGCGACCGTGAGCACCGGTTTGAGCTTGTGGCCAATAGCCTTGAGGCGGCGCTGCTCCTGGCGATCGATGGAAGTCATTCGATGGGTACGCTGTGGTCTGATGGCGAGGCTGCGCAGTCTACACCAGCCCTGTCCTGGGCGAAAACCCCGGCAACGGATCTGAGCGAATGGCAAAAAAGCGATCATCCAGCAAGGCCTGGCTGCAGGAACACCGCGATGACCCCTACGTCAAGCGCGCTCAGCGAGAGGGCTACCGTTCCCGCGCCTGCTACAAGCTGCTGGAACTGCAGGAGCGCGACCGTCTGCTGCGACAGGGTATGACGGTGGTCGACCTGGGCAGTGCCCCCGGTGGCTGGTCCCAGGTGGCGGCGAATCTCGTGGGTCACCATGGTCAGGTGATCGCTTCGGACATTCTCCCCATGGATGCTCTTGCGGGCGTGTCGTTCATTCAAGGGGACTTTACCGAGGACGCGGTTTTTGAACAGCTTCTGGCCGAGATCGGCCCCGCAGGAGCGGATGTCGTGCTGTCTGACATGGCGCCCAACATGAGTGGTATGCCGGCAGTGGATCAACCCCGGGCGATGTATCTGGTGGAACTCGCGCTGGATATGGCGTTGCGGGTGCTGCGCCCTGGCGGCGCCTTCGTCAGTAAGGTTTTCCAGGGTGAGGGATTCGAGTCGCTTCTCAAGGACACACGCGTCGGCTTTGGCCAGGTGCTCACGCGCAAGCCGGCGGCCTCCAGGCCGCGTTCGAGAGAGGTCTACCTGGTGGCGCGCGAGCGGCTCCAGTAGTGCATAGCTTCTGTCGTCCTTGAAAATGGTATGCGGACACCGATTGCTATAAAGTATGGTTCGGATTCAACGTTCGCATCCAGATGGGTGAAACGTGTCGCTGGAACCCGGCATGGCGCAGTTGCGCTATAATGGTTTTGTACATTCACTGACAGGAGCTGTCCCGCTCGGTTTTCTGGCACTGGACTGGTGAGGAAGCAGCATTGAACGATATGGCAAAAAATTTACTTCTCTGGTTGGTTATCGCTGCAGTATTGCTGTCGATCTTCAACAATTTCAACATGCAGACGCCGACCGAACGCATGGTCTATTCCGAATTCATCCAGGAGGTGAACCGGGATCAGGTGTCTAAAGTGGTCATAAACGGCGTGACTATCATGGGCACCCGCAAGGACGGCTCGCGGTTTGAGACAACGCGTCCTATGGTGGAAGACCCCAAGCTGATGGACGACCTGTTGACGCACAGCGTCGAGGTTGAGGGGCGTGAGCCCGATAAGCAGAGCGTGTGGACACAGCTTCTTGTCGCCAGCTTCCCGATCCTGATCATCATCGCGGTTTTCATGTTCTTCATGCGACAGATGCAGGGCGGCGCTGGTGGTCGCGGTGGTCCGATGAGTTTTGGTAAGAGTAAGGCCAGACTGTTGGGCGAAGACCAGATCACGACAACGTTTGCGGATGTCGCTGGTGTTGACGAAGCGAAGGAAGACGTTCAGGAGCTGGTCGAGTTCCTGCGCGATCCAAGTCGCTTCCAGAAGCTCGGCGGGCGCATTCCGCGAGGGGTGCTGATGGCCGGGCAGCCGGGCACCGGCAAGACCCTGCTGGCGAAAGCGATCGCCGGCGAGGCAAAGGTGCCGTTCTTCTCCATCTCGGGTTCCGATTTCGTCGAAATGTTCGTTGGTGTGGGTGCTTCCCGCGTCAGGGACATGTTCGAGCAGGCCAAGAAGCAGGCACCCTGCATCATCTTCATAGATGAGATCGATGCCGTTGGTCGCCATCGCGGTGCCGGCATGGGCGGTGGCAACGATGAGCGTGAGCAGACGCTGAACCAGCTTCTGGTGGAAATGGACGGCTTCGAGGTTAATGACGGCGTCATTGTCATCGCCGCAACAAACCGACCCGATGTGCTCGACCCGGCATTGCTCCGTCCGGGACGGTTTGATCGCCAGGTGGTCGTGGGATTGCCAGATATACGAGGTCGTGAGCAGATTCTCAAGGTGCACATGCGAAAGGTGCCACTGTCGGAAGACGTCGAGGCATCCAAGATCGCGCGCGGTACGCCAGGGTTTTCCGGCGCTGATCTGGCCAATCTGGTCAATGAGGCGGCGTTGTTTGCCGCTCGCGCCGGGATACGCACGGTCGGTATGGTCCAGTTCGAATTGGCGAAGGACAAGATCATGATGGGCGCAGAGCGCAAATCAATGGTCATGTCAGAAGCCGAAAAGCGCAATACGGCCTACCACGAGGCAGGGCACGCGATTGTTGGCCGTCTGGTGCCGGAGCATGACCCGGTTTACAAGGTCAGCATTATCCCGCGCGGTCGGGCGCTGGGTGTGACGATGTTCCTGCCCGAAGAAGACCGCTACAGCCACAGCAGACGTCACATTGTGAGTCAGATCTGCAGTCTGTTTGGTGGGCGAATTGCAGAGGAAATGACCCTTGGCAAGGATGGCATTACCACGGGCGCTTCCAACGACATTCAGCGCGCGACCCAGATTGCCCGCAAAATGGTGACCCAGTGGGGTCTTTCGGAAAGAATGGGTCCATTGATGTACGACGAGGGTGGTGAGGACCCGTTCGTCGGGCGGGGTGCAGGTCAGTCGCATCAGGGTATGTCGGACGAGACCGCCAAGAATATCGATGCCGAGGTGCGCAGGATTATCGATGAGTGCTACAAGACGGCTGAAAACCTGCTCGAGGAAAATGTCGACAAGCTGCACATGATGGCAGATGCACTCATGCTTTATGAGACCATCGATGCCGATCAGATCGACGACATCATGTCAGGACGGCCACCGCGCGAACCCAAGGACTGGGACAGTAACAAGCACGGGCCCAGCGGCAAGGCTGCAGCGGCAGACGCCGCTGAGACTGAAGAAGGTGGCAGCAAGCCTGCCAGCCCGATTGGCGGGCCGGCGGGGGAGCATTGAGTCTGTTCGCCAGGTAATGTTTCTGCCAGCATGGCCGTGACCCCGGGGCGACCTGCACTAGAATGTGCCGGTCGCCTTCTTGTTTTTAACTCCCCCGTAATCATGGGGGTACTCAATACCACCCCGGATTCCTTCTCGGACGGTGGACACATCTACCGGGATGGGCGCCTTGATGTCACTGCGGCCCTCGCTGCCGCCAGTGCCATGGTCGATGCCGGCGCAGGTGTCATTGATGTGGGTGGAGAATCCACGCGTCCCGGTGCCGAGCCCGTCAGCGAACAGGTGGAAATGGATCGTGTCCTGCCCGTGGTGGAGCGTCTCGCGGCATCGGTGGATGCCATTATTTCCGTGGATACCAGTTCGCCGTCGGTAATGCGTGAAGCCGCGGCCCTGGGTGCTGGCCTGCTCAACGACGTACGCGCACTGACACGTGATGGGGCCCTGGAGGCGGCTCGCGACACCGGTTTGCCGATATGTCTGATGCACATGCAGGGATCGCCGACGACAATGCAGGCAGCGCCGCGTTATGATGACGTTGTGGATGAGGTGTTGGTGTATCTCAGGGCGCGAGTAGCTGCCTGCGAAGCGGCTGGCATTTTGCGCGATCGTCTTTTATTGGATCCCGGGTTTGGGTTTGGCAAGTCGGTGGCGCACAATCTGCGCCTGCTGGCGCATCTTCCGAGGCTGGCCGGTGAGGGATTGCCTTTGCTGATCGGATTGTCCCGCAAGTCGCTGATTGGTGCGCTCACAGGGCGCGAGGTGGACGAACGGATGCCCGCGAGCGTAGCTCTGGCGCTGCTTGCGGTGCAGCGCGGCGCCTCTATTGTCCGCGTTCACGACGTTGCGGCAACCGCAGATGCCCTGGCCATGTGGGCTGCTCTTGAAAATGTGGAGGCATGATGCAGAAACGCTATTTTGGTACTGACGGCATTCGAGGCAAGGTGGGAGAATCACCTATTACGCCCGATTTTATGCTGAAGCTTGGCTGGGCGTGCGGTCGGGTGTTTACCCGCCACGCCGGCTCTGCGGGGCGCTGTTCGGTTATCATTGGTAAAGACACGCGCGTCTCCGGCTACATGTTCGAGTCGGCCCTGGAAGCCGGCCTCGTTGCGGCAGGAGTCGATGTCAAGCTTCTAGGTCCCATGCCGACACCCGCGGTGGCGCTTATGACGCGGTCACACAATGCCGATGCCGGTATTGTTATCAGCGCCTCGCACAACCCGTTCTACGACAACGGGATCAAGTTTTTTTCTGCCAGCGGCGCCAAACTGCCGGATGCTATTGAGCTCGACATTGAGGCGGAGCTGGAGAAACCACTTGCTACCGTCAGTTCTCGTGATATTGGCAAGGTCCAGCGCGTGGTCGACGCCGCAGGGCGTTATATCGAGTTCTGCAAGTCCACGGTGCCCGAGGGGTTCAGCCTGCGGGGTTTGCGTATCGCTATCGACTGCGCCAATGGCGCAACCTATAGTATTGCCCCCAGCGTTCTCGGCGAGTTGGGGGCACACGTCAGCGCGATCGGTGTGCAGCCTGACGGCTTCAATATCAATGAGGCGGTGGGATCTACCGACATGCGTGCTCTGTGCAACCTGGTGCGCGAAACCGGCGCTGATCTCGGTATTGCCTACGATGGCGATGGCGACCGCGTGCTCTTTGTCGACGAGCGCGGTGAGATTGTGGATGGCGATGAGCTCCTGTACGTCATAGCGCGACACCGGGTGCACACCGGTGCCAGCGATGCCGGCGTTATCGGCACCCTGATGTCGAATCTGGGTCTTGAGCTTGCTCTCAACGAACTTGGCCTGCAGTTCAAGCGGGCAAAAGTGGGCGATCGCTATGTCCGTGAAATGATGGAAGGCGAGAAATGGCGGCTGGGCGGTGAGTCCTCAGGGCATATCATCTGCAGCGATGTCACCACGACGGGAGACGGCATCGTTGCTTCGCTCCAGGTATTGCGCGCACTGGCCTATGCTGATATGCCGCTGTCTGATCTGGTAGCCGGTATGACGCGGATGCCGCAGACCATGCTGAATGTTCGCCTGCGGGAAAAATGCGACGTTGCAGACTATCCGGCAATCGCCACAGCCGTGGCAGAAACAGAGGCTGAACTGGGCGCTGATGGTCGGGTTCTTTTGCGGCCATCCGGCACCGAGCCTGTGATTCGGGTGATGGTTGAGGGTAGGGATGCCCAGCGCGTTGCCTCCCTTTGCTCGCAACTCGCCGGCACGGTTGAGAGCTGCATCGGGGCATGAGTATGTCGAAGACTGTGCCTATTGTCAGTTCTGTCCATCTTGGGTACCATGGCGCCCCTTTGCAGTCCGGATGCTTCTGATGCGACGAAAGCTGGTCGCCGGTAACTGGAAGATGCATGGTCGTCTGGCAGCCAATCGGACGCTGCTCGAAGCGTTAAAGCAGGCGAACCTGCCGACCGGTGTGGATATTGCCGTCTGCCCTCCCTACGCCTATCTGCAGCAGGTCCTGGCGCTCTGCGCAGAGACGGGAATACGCGCAGGAGGTCAGGACTGCAGTCACATGCGAGAGGGCGCTTATACCGGAGAGGTTGCGGCGCCGATGCTGGCAGACATTGGCTGCGAATGGGTGATTATTGGTCACTCGGAACGCAGGCAATATCATCAGGAATCTTCTTCTCTCCTTGCTGCAAAAATATCGGTGTGCGTCGATGCTGGACTTACGCCGATACTCTGCGTCGGTGAAACCCGTGGAGAGCGCGAAGCTGGTGAGGCAGAAATGGTCGTGTTGGGGCAGCTGCGTGACGTGCTTGCAGATCTGCCGTCGATACCCGGTCTGGTAATAGCCTACGAGCCTGTATGGGCGATAGGAACGGGACTGACGGCGACCACTGAAGAGGCGCAGGAAATGCACGCTTTCATTCGCGCGAAGCTGCAGTCTATTACCGGCAGTGGAGAGCGTACCAGAATTATTTACGGTGGCAGTGTAAAGGCCACCAATGCAGCAGCGCTATTTGCCTGCCAGGACATAGACGGCGCACTGGTCGGCGGCGCCTCGCTGGACGCCGATGATTTTGCAGCTATCGTACGCGCCGCTGCTGCGGCCTGATAAATAACGCCCAGAGGGCAGAGGAAGTATGGAACAAATTGTGCTCATCGTGCATCTGGTGCTGGCCCTGACCATCATCGGCCTGATTCTTCTCCAGCAGGGGAAAGGCGCTGACATGGGCGCGTCCTTTGGAGCGGGAGCGTCGCAGACCCTTTTTGGTAGTGACGGCAGTGGCAACGTGCTCACCCGGGCAACGGCCTGGCTTGCAGCGCTTTTCTTCGCTACGAGCTTTGGCCTCGCCATGATTGCCACACAGAAGACCCGTATGTCAGACGAGCTTGATCTCGTTATTCCTCCGCCGGTACAGCAGCCAGCGCGTGATCAGGCGCCGTCTGATGTACCCGCGGTGGACGATGAAATCCCGACTGCGGTCGAAACTCGAAATTCCTCATCGGGAGACGTTCCCGAACTGTAAGTTGCGCTGTATCATACGCGTCAAGGCCGAAGTGGTGGAATTGGTAGACACGCTATCTTGAGGGGGTAGTGAGCTATGCTCGTGCGGGTTCAAGTCCCGCCTTCGGCACCATTTATTCAAACAAGAACCAGACACGACTCCCCCTATTTTGGTGAGTGTCCTCGTCCGGTCCGTGGCGAGGTCAGCACTGCTTGCAACTTCCAGACCGGCTGCAGGAAGACAAAAGTACGAAAGCGCTGCCGGCCGACGCGAATTGCCTGTCATCAATACCAGTCTTCGACCCGCAAGTTCCTGATACGGCCAAATCCCCGGGTATTCCGGCTCACACGTGGCGCCATGGGCTGGGGCCGTGCCAGCAATAAGCGTGTCCAAAGGCCCGATGGGCCTTTCTTCATTTTCCAGGGAAGCACGGAGGTCTGCGGAGGCATGCGCCTCACGCTGATGGAACGGCAGGACCTGAACCGCGGCAGTAAATTCCGCGAGCTGTCCGGCGCGCTTTTCGGGCGATGAAGACTTTGCGATGCCCACCCGCAGTTCATAGAGCACTATGGCGGGAATGGCGATATCCACAGGTGCCCGCTCCAGCAACTTTTTGGCAACCCGACCTTCTCCCTTGGAAAAGTAAATCAGCGTGTTGGTATCCAGTACCCACACTACAGTGCTTCCCGGTTGTTAACGCCAATACAAAACCGCGCTTATTCGCCGTGGAATCAGTGGCAGCATTCGCGTGGAATGGGTGACAGGCTTCGTGAACCACTGAATTTGCCGGTTGCACTCCAGAAAGCAAATTAACGCCTCCGCGGAAACGTTTTTCAGTTATAAACGGCGCCAGGAACAAGCGCGCTGTGACATAAGTAATACCAGGCATCTTGAGATGCTGATCACGCAGCGAACACCGTCGACACGCACCCGGCGCAGGCGTCTCAGCGACCTGCTCCGCCACGCGACGTGCTGACAGTGGTTTGTAGTGCTTGTGTCTTATTCTTAAGTCTTCTTCAGCCGTAACGACCGGTAATGTAGGCTTCTGTGCGAGGGTGAGACGGGTTCGTGAATATCTTGCTGGTTTCATCAAATTCCATGAGCTGACCGATGTGCATGAACGCCGTGCGGTTGGATATGCGCGCGGCCTGCTGCATGTTGTGCGTCACGATGACCACGGTCACATCTTTTGACAACTCCTGCACCAGATCCTCTACCTTTGCCGTGGCGATCGGGTCCAGCGCTGAGGTGGGCTCGTCGAGCAACAGGATTTCGGGGTTTGGTGCCAGCGCTCGGGCAATACACAGGCGCTGTTGCTGGCCGCCAGACATATCATAGGCTGAGCCATCCAGCCGGTCTTTCACCTCATCCCAGATGGCGGCGCGTCGCAGCGCTGTCTCAACCGCCTCGTCAATGATCGCCCGGTTGCGCACTCCCCGCACGCGCAGCCCGGCGGCGACGTTTTCATAAATGGATTTCGGAAACGGGTTGGGTTTCTGGAACACCATGCCGATGCGCAGGCGGACCAGTACCGGGTCTGCATCCGGACCAATCAGGTTTTCGCCCTCCGGCTCAAGGATTACCGACCCCTCGTA
Organism: Chromatocurvus sp.; assembly: GCA_046260765.1. GTDB lineage: Bacteria > Pseudomonadota > Gammaproteobacteria > Pseudomonadales > Halieaceae > Chromatocurvus. The sequence continues at coordinate 39,510 of JBHEOO010000019.1, read as the reverse complement.
GCGGTTACCCGGGTAGAGGTCATGCATGCGGTTATAGCAGCGCAGCAGGGTCGATTTGCCACAGCCGGATGGGCCAATGAGAGCTGTTACCTGTCGGTCCAGAATCGGCATGGAAACGTTGCTTAGCGCCTGGAAGCCATCGGCATAGTAGAAGTTGAGGTTTTCTACCCGCGCCTTCAATGGTCCTTTTTCTGTGCGAGGTGGAATGGGGGGCTGGTCAGCATCAGTGTTGGCTTCCGCAGCTCTCTTGTCTGGCATATTGGTCATTGCAGGTTCCAGAGTTGGCGACTCAGTGTATTCAATTGTGATGCGCGCGGCGCAGGCGGTAGCGAATCCAGATCGCAACGCCATTCAGGGACAGGGTAAGCGCCATCAACACGACGCCGGTTGCGGCGGCATTGACGTGAAAGTCGGCCTGTGGCCGGGAAATCCAGTTGAACATCTGTATTGGCAATACGGTGAAGTTATCGGTTAGCCAGTCGAAGTTGATGAACGGGAAATCTCCCGATACTGGCGCTGGCGGGAGGAACGCGATGAACGTCAGTGCGCCAATGGTGATGATCGGCGCTGTTTCACCAATTGCCCGAGACAGCCCGACAATGGCCCCCGTCAGAATGCCGGGACGCGCGGCCGGGATAATGTAGTGCCACATTACCTGCCACTGGTCGGCCCCGAGGCCGTAGGCTCCCTCCTTGATCACCCTCGGAATGGCGCGCACTGCTTCGCGGGTCGATACGATCACGATGGGCAGAATCAGCAGGCCAAGCGTCATGCCGGCGACCAGAATGGTCTTGCCAAGATCCAGCCCATATACAAACAGCCCCAGTGCCAGCAGGCCATAAATGATGGAGGGGACGCCTGCCAGGTTGGACACGTTGATTTCGATGATATTCGACAGCCAGCCACTGCGTGCGTATTCCTCCAGATAGAGACCCGCCGCCACGCCCACTGGAATCGCCAGGAATGCGGTTGTCAGCATCACCAGGATAGACCCGACCCAGGCCGAGAGGATGCCGGCACGTTCGGCGCGACGGGATGGGAAGCTGGTCAGGAAGTCGTAGTCGATGCGGCTCAGCCCGCGCACCACGAGGTCGCCGATAAGAGCAAACAGAAGGCCCATGGCAATGACCATGACCAGTATGCCGCCCACGGCGAACACCCTGTCGATACGCTTGGCGCGGTTGACGGCGCCAATGGCATCGAGTGTGGACATCTCTGCCGATGAGAGGTTACCACTGCTGATGAGTCCCATATCAGTAAGCCTCGCGGAAGCGCTTGCGCAGATAGAAGCCTGCAAGGTTGAAGCCGAGCGTCATGACGAAAAGCACCAGGCCTGTCGAGAAAATGGTGGAATAAGCCAGTGAGCCATGGGGTAGATCCCCAAGGCTGACCTGCACAATATAGGCTGTAATGGTGGCGGCGCCTTCGCGTGGGTCGAAGGTCAGATTGGGGTTCTGCCCTGCCGCAATGGCCAGGATCATGGTTTCACCGACAGCCCGGGACATGCCGAGAATAAACGCTGCGGTGATACCCGAAAAGGCGCCCGGTACGACCACACGCAGCGCAACCTGCCACTTGGACATGCCCAGTGCATAGGCGCCCTCACGCAGACCGTTGGGTACGGCCCGCATGGCGTCTTCACTGACCGACACGACGTAGGGCAGGATCATGATGCCAAGAATGATCCCCGGAACGAGCAGGTTGATGCCGGCAAGGCCAGGGATGAATTTCTGCAGAAAGGGTGTCATGACCAGTAGCGCGAAGTAGCCATAGACCACGGTTGGCACCGCCTCCAGCAGTTCCAGCGCCGGCTTCATGATTTCGCGAACCTTCGGGTTGGCGTACTCGCTGAGATAAATGGACATGAGGAGCCCCATCGGCACGGCGATTATCATCGCCAGCGCCGCGGTCTGCAGGGTGGCGAGCAGCAGCGGTAATACGCCGAATTGCGGATTTGCAAACACCGGCGTCCACATGGTGCCGGTCAGGAAGTCGACAATTGACACCTGGGCGAAAAATTCCCAGGACTCCGAAACAAGAATGACCACAATCGCCGTGGTCACAAAAACAGAGAGGGCGGCGCATAGGAAAAGAAGCACCGACATCACGCGGCTGAGCACCTTGCGCCGGGTGACAAATCCCGATGCAACCAGCTCTGTCGCATTTGGAATTCTGGTTGGAACCATGCTTCCCCCTGGCTTCAGAAACAAAAAAAGCGAGTGGCCGCAATGACCACTCGCCCCGGCGCAGAAGAGCTTACTCTATTGCAAGCAGGTCCTCTATCTTCACGCCGACTTCCGAGCCACCGTTGAAGTAGCTGCCGGTTCTGCGCGCCTTGATCTTCGCGCGACCCATTTCGAACGCTTTCTCGGGCAATGGCACGTACCCTACTTCCTCGACCAGGAATACGCCGTTTTCCGGATCCATCATGAAGTCGGCATAGGCCTGCACGGCGGGACGGTCGAGGGCTGATGCGCTGACATACATGAACAGTGGCCGCGACAAAGGCTGGTAACTGCCATCGCGCGTGGTTTCGACGCTGGGCGCGACACAGCTGCCGTCTTCCTGTCGGATCGATACGGCGCGGAGTCGGCTGCGATTTTCGTCGAGGTAGGCAAGCCCCAGGAAGCCGAACGCATTACGGTCCGAAGAGACGCCCTGGACAGTCACGTTATCATCTTCGGTCGCGGTAAAATCGCCGCGCGAGTAGTGCTCAACACCGGTCAGTGCAAACGTGTAGTAGTCGTAAGTGCCGGAGTCTACGCCGGCGCCAAACAGCCGCAACGGCGCATCCGGGAAGGTGTCGCGTATCTGGTTCCAGTTATTGATCCTGCCCTGAGCCTCGGGTTCCCACATACGCCGCAGCTCGTCAACCGTCATGCATTGGGCCCAGTCATTCTTCGGATGCACCACGTTGGCGAGGCCGTCCATGGCAATGGGCAGCTCAATGAACTCAATGCCATTGTTGCGGCAATCCTCTAGTTCGCCGTCACGTATCGGCCTTGAGGCGCCGGTAAAGTCTGTTTCGCCGCGGCAGAATTTCTTGAACCCGCCGCCAGTCCCCGAAAGGCCGACCGTAACGCGTGTGCGCGTCGCGATCTGGAATTCCTCAGCGAAGGCTTCGGAAATCGGAAACACGGTGGACGATCCATCAATGGAAACGACTTCGCGCGCGTCGGCAACAACACTGAGCGTTGCGCTGAGTGTCGCGGCGGTAAACATCAATCGAAATGTGGTCATAAAATCCTCTGCTTTCCCGTGATGCACGGTAGGGCTCGATGGCGGGGCTTGATTCAGTGAGTTGGAGGCGGAAACCCTCAATGTGGGAAGCTTGCCAGTACATTGTTACAAAAATATGACAGAGCGTCGCGCAGCGAGCAAAGGCAAGGCGCTGAACGCTGTTGCTTTCCTCGTCGCCGCGGTCTTGCCTGGCGAGGAGACGACCGGGATCGCGGGTCGCCTTCAGGTTTACGAGTCCGGATTCATGGACAGGCTTCATTTACAATTCTTTCTATTAAAGCGGTTGACCAGCTACTGGGTCCTACCTATACTACGCCACCTCAACGGAAGCAGCTTGAGGGCGGTTTCCGGGGTAGTCGCGTTGGAATGTAGTAAAAGTGACTATCATGAGCGTGTTTTGATGCGGGGTGGAGCAGCCTGGTAGCTCGTCGGGCTCATAACCCGAAGGTCGTCGGTTCAAATCCGGCCCCCGCTACCAATTTGCATCACTTGCTCCTATACCAGTGATGCGACGTGAAAAGCCCCTTTTATGGGGCTTTTTCGTATATGGCGTCTTTTTCGTAGTTGATGTAAACGCTTGACGGGAGACCCGTGAGCACCAGAGAAGAGACATTGCGGCAGCTGCTTCAGCCAACGGTGGAGGCACTGGGTTTTGAGATGTGGGGCGTTGAGTACCTGTCTCAGGGACGCCACAGCGTGCTGCGGCTTTATATAGAGCGCGAGGCCGGTATCAGCGTCGATGACTGCGCACTCGTCAGCGCCCAGATCGGTAGCATTCTGGATGTCGAGGATCCCATTTCTGGTGATTACACACTTGAAGTGTCGTCGCCTGGACTCGACAGGCGCCTCTTTAATCTCTCGCAATACGACAGATTCTCTGGCGAGACGGTTGATATCAGACTGCGCATGCCCTTTGAGGGTCAGCGTCGTTTCCGGGGGGTTCTCAAGGGCATGGAGGGCGACGAGATCGTGGTGCAGGTAGATGATCACGAATATTTGTTGCCGTTTGATCAAATAGACAAGGCACGTGTAGAGCTCAAGGCGTAGCCTTGGCATCGGCCTGGGGCAAGGTGACTGATGACGAAAGAAATCCTGCTGGTTGCAGAAGCGGTATCCAACGAGAAGGGCGTATCCGAAGATATTATTTTCGAAGCCATTGAACTCGCTCTGGCGACTGCCACCAAGAAGCGATATGACGAAGACGCCGACATCGAAGTCACCATCGATCGCAAGACGGGCGACTACGAAACCGTGCGGCGCTGGCTTGTGGTTCCCGACGACGAGGTCGCGTTACTCGGCACACAGTTCACCACCGAAGAAGCGATAGAGAAAGATCCTGCGCTGAAGCCCGGCGATATCTTTGAAGAGCAGGTGGAGAATGTGGGTTTCGGGCGCATCGCAGCCCAGACGGCAAAGCAGGTGATTGTGCAGCGGGTGCGCGATGCTGAGCGTCAGCAGGTGGTCGAGGCCTACCAGAGCCGCGTAGGCGAACTGGTCGCGGGCACGGTCAAGAAAGTCACGCGTGACAACGTCATCGTGGACCTTGGAAACAATGCCGAGGGGCTTCTGCCTCGCGATCAGCTGGTTGGACGTGAAACGTTTCGCGTCAACGATCGGGTCAGGGCAATCCTGCGCGAAATCAGCAGTGAGACGCGGGGTCCCCAGCTCATTCTCAGCCGCTCGTGTTCCGAGATGCTGATCGAGCTCTTCAAAATCGAAGTACCCGAGATTGCTGAAGAAGTCATACAGATCCGCAGTGCGGCCCGCGATCCGGGGTCGCGGGCAAAAATCGCCGTGAAAACCAACGACCAGCGCATTGACCCGGTGGGGGCCTGTGTCGGGATGCGCGGTTCGCGCGTACAGGCGGTATCCAATGAACTGGATAACGAGCGCGTCGACATTGTGCTCTGGGATGACAATCCCGCCCAATTGGTGATCAACGCAATGTCGCCGGCAGAGGTTGAGTCCATCGTTGTGGACGAGGACGGACACACCATGGATGTTGCGGTGTCCGAAGGCAACCTCGCTCAGGCCATTGGTCGCTCCGGCCAGAATGTACGCCTCGCCAGCGAATTGACTGGCTGGACAATCAACGTCATGAGTAATGAGGAGGCTGCCGAGAAGCACGAGGCCGAGGCAGGGCAGATTATCCAGAACTTCATGGATCAGCTGGATATTGACGAGGACGTTGCCGACATTCTCGTGGAAGAAGGGTTTACCACTCTGGAAGAGGTGGCCTATGTGCCGCTGGACGAAATGACCGCCATCGAGGGCTTTGACGAAGATATCGCCGAAGAGTTGCGGGCGAGAGCCAAGGATGCGCTGCTGACCATGGCAATTGCCTCCGAGGAGCAATTGGGTTCCAGCGAGCCGGCTGAAGATCTGATTACCATGGACGGTATGGATCGTCATCTCGCTTATGTGTTGGCCGGCCGTGGCGTGGTCACCATGGAAGACCTCGCCGAGCAGGGCGTTGATGAGTTAATGGACATCGAAGATATGACGGAAGCGCGTGCGGGTGAGCTGATTATGACGGCGCGTAAACCCTGGTTCGAGGAAGACGCGCCGTAGCCGCAACGTTGGGTTTGCGAGTACGGGTGTTTTTCAGTCGGCAGGGTACCAAAGGAGAGTATTGAATGGCGCAGGTGACAGTAGAGCAACTGGCGAAATCCGTGAATGCATCGGTTGAGCGCCTGCTTAAACAGATGAAGGACGCCGGTTTGCCACACAGCGGTGCCGGCGAGGTGGTATCCGACGAGGACAAGCAGACTTTACTGGCTTTTCTGAAGCGCAACCACGGCGAGTCCACGGATGCACCGCGCAAGATTACGCTCAAGCGCAAGACGATCAGCACGTTGCGTACCGGCGGATCACAGGGCAAAAAGACCGTGAACGTCGAGGTTCGCAAGAAGCGCACGTATATCAAGCGTAGCGACGAGGCCGAGAGCGCTCCGGAAGAGGTCGTGGATTCACGCGCGGCGGAAACCCTGAGCGAGGCTGCCGGGGAGGTTCCCGAGGCGCCACAGACTGGGGCCGAGACAGTGACAGCCGCAGATGTGGCGCCGGAAGTGGCGGTTGAGCCACCGGTCGAAACGCCGGCAGTGCCTGAGCCTGAAGCGGAAACTGAGCCAGAGCCGCAGGCTGTACCCGAGCCGGCGCCCGAGCCTGCCGAAGAGGAAGATGATCCCGCGAATCTCGATCCCGAGGTGCTGCGCCAGCGCGCGGCGCTGCGTCGCCAGAAAAAAGAGCAGGATGAAGTCGCGGCTCGCGAAGCGGCAGCGGCTGCTCGCAAGGAAGAGGAAGAACAGAAGCAGGCTGCTGAAGCGGCACGCAAGGCCCGCGAGGAATCATCGCGCAAGCCCAAGCGCCTGCACGCGGCACCGACAGACCCGGCGCGCGAAGAGCCGCGACGCAACAAGGCCACGCGTGGACGCCTGAATCGCGGCGATTCGCTCGGACGTGGCAAGCAGCGTGGTCACAATCTGTCACTGTCCGACCTGGAAGCGGCTGAAAGCGGTCGCCTGCGTCGCCGTGGCGGGCGCAAGAAGATGAAGGCCACCCACGAAGAACACGGCAGACATGGATTCGAGATGCCCACAGAAAAGAAAGTCTACGATGTTGAAATCGCAGACATGATCACGGTGGGTGGACTGGCCCAGCAAATGTCCGTGAAATCAGGTGAAGTCATCAAGGAGCTGATGAAACTCGGCGTGATGGCGACAATCAACCAGATGATCGATCGCGACACCGCAACGCTGGTGGTCGAGGAGATCGGGCACAATGTCAAGCACATCAGCGCCGATGCGCTGGAGGACGACCTGACTGAAACGCTATCCCAGCACGATGGCACACCTGAGCCGCGGGCGCCTGTGGTAACGGTCATGGGCCATGTGGACCACGGCAAGACGTCTCTCCTTGACTATATTCGCAAGGCCCACGTCGCTTCCGGCGAGGCGGGTGGTATCACGCAGCATATCGGCGCCTACCACGTGGAAACGGGTCACGGCATGGTGTCTTTCCTGGATACACCGGGACACGCGGCGTTTACTGCCATGCGCGCACGCGGCGCAAAGAGTACGGATATCGTGATTCTGGTGGTCGCCGCGGATGACGGCGTCATGCCGCAGACGATCGAGGCAGTGCAGCACGCGCGCGCCGCAAAGGTTCCGCTCATTGTGGCGGTCAACAAGATGGACAAGGAAGGTGCCGATCCCGACCGTGTCAAGAATGAACTGTCCGCACAGGAAGTCATCCCGGAAGAGTGGGGCGGTGATACGCAGTTCGTGCCCGTCTCGGCAATCACTGGCGATGGCATCGAGGATCTTCTGGATGCGGTGCTTCTGCAGGCAGAGCTCCTCGAACTGAAAGCGCCGCGGGATGTACCGGGCCAGGGCCTGGTGATCGAATCCCGTCTGGACAAAGGACGTGGTCCGGTCGCGTCTCTCCTGGTGCAGAGCGGCACATTGCGACAGGGTGATATCGTGCTTGCCGGTTCGCATTACGGTCGTGTGCGCGCCATGCTCGATGAAAACGGAGACAGTATCGAGACTGCCGGACCCAGTATCCCGGTAGAGATACTGGGTCTCGACGGTACCCCGGATGCCGGTGATCAGTTCGCGGTGGTCGAGAGCGAGAAGCGCGCCCGCGACGTGGCTGCCTTCCGCCAGGAGAAGACCCGCGACAACAAGCTGCAGCGTCAGCAGGCCGCGAAGCTTGACAACATGTTCGAGAGCATGACGGCGGGCGAGAAGCGCACACTGAACGTGGTGCTCAAAGCAGATGTTCGTGGCTCCCTCGAAGCGATTCAGACCGCTTTGCTCGACCTCGGCAACGAGGAAGTGCAGGTGAATATTGTTACCAGCGGCGTCGGCGGCATCGCCGAAACCGATGTCACGCTGGCGATGACTTCCGAGGCGGTTATTTTTGGCTTCAACGTGCGCGCCGATGCTTCCGCTCGACGACTGGTGGAGTCCGAGGGTGTGGATCTGCGTTATTACAACGTGATCTACAACCTGATTGACGACGTCAAGCTGGCCCTAACCGGGATGCTGGCACCGGAAATGCGCGAGGAAATTGTCGGCATTGCCGAGGTGCGCGATGTTTTCAGTTCGCCGAAGTTTGGCCAGATTGCAGGCTGTATGGTGACGGAAGGGACGGTGTCCCGATCCAAGCCCATCCGCGTGTTGCGTGACAACGTGGTGATCTATGAAGGCGAGCTGGAGTCGCTGCGACGCTTCAAGGACGATGCAAGCGAAGTGCGCAATGGTATGGAGTGCGGCATCGGGGTCAAGAACTACACCGACGTCAAGGTGGGTGACCAGATTGAAGTGTTCGAAGTCAAGGAGATCGCCCGCACACTGTAAGTGGCGGGTGAGAGCAGCCTATGGCACGGGAATTCAGTCGCACCCAGCGGGTTGCAGATTATCTGCAGCGCGAGCTTGCGACCCTCATTCAGCAGGAGCTGCGCGATCCGAGGCTCGGCATGATCAGTCTCACCAGTGTCGACGTCAGTCGTGATCTTGGCTATGCAAAGGTCTATTACACCCAGCTTGGGGTGGACAGTGAGGAAGACGCGAAAGAGACCACCGAGATTCTGAACCGGGCCAGCGGTTTTCTGCGGAGCCAGCTGTCCCGGGAAGCGACGATGCGCAGTGTGCCGAAGCTGACCTTCCGCTTTGACAGCAGTGTGGGTCGAGGTCGCGATATGGAGTCCCTTATCAGCCAGGCCAAGGCCCGGGACGAGGCCCTGGATGCGCTGCGCGCCGATGACGTCGATGCGGGCGGTAACGCCGACGCCGAAACAGACGCCAATGCCGATGACGATAAGGGCGGGCACTGAGGTATGGCCCGACAGCGGCGCGGTCGCCCTATCGATGGCATTCTCATTCTCGATAAGCCGCCTGGCCTGTCGTCCAACAAGGCCCTGCAGCGCGTCAAGCACCTCTTCAATGCGGCCAAGGCCGGTCACACTGGCAGCCTCGATCCTCTGGCAACAGGTGTGCTGCCGTTATGCTTTGGTGAGGCCACCAAGCTGTCGCAGTATCTCCTCGATGCCGACAAGACATACGACAGCACATTTGCGCTGGGTGTTGCCACGACCACCGGGGACGCTGAGGGCGAGGAACGTTTGCGGACGGATGCCAGCGGCATCACTCGGGAGCAGGTTGAGGCGGGGATTACGCCGTTTTGCGGCAGCATCGACCAGGTGCCGTCAATGTACTCTGCCATAAAGCACGAGGGCAGACCGCTCTACGAGCTTGCCCGCAAAGGTATCGAGGTTCCCCGAAAATCACGCCGCATTACGATCTACAGCTACAGCGTGATCGCTTTCCGCACGGGCCCGGTAGCCGAGGTCGATGTGCGAGTGCACTGCAGTAAGGGCACCTATATTCGCTCTCTGGCAGAGGATCTCGGCGAAAGCCTCGGCTGTGGTGCGCATGTATCGCAGCTGCGTCGCGTCCAGTCCGGGCCTTTTTCACTGGACGACTCGGTTTCGCTTCCTGTGCTTGAGACTCTACATGAGCGTGGCGACAGGCCCGCGATGGATGAGCTGCTGTTGCCCTCACAGCGCGCCCTTCTGGGCATGCCCAAGGTGACGCTGAGTGAATCGGCCGGGTTCTACCTGCGCCAGGGCCAGGCGGTGCAGGTGCCAAACGCACCCTGCGATGGTATGGTGCGCTGTTCTCTGGAAGATGGTGAATTTCTGGGTATTGGCGAAATATTGGACGACGGGCGGGTTGCGCCGCGTCGACTGATGGTCACCACGAGGTGACACGAACCTGTCTGTAAATCTGCGCGGACAGGCTCTTTTTTTATCGGGGTATACAGCCCGCTTTCCGGCGGCCACCCCGGCAGATTGCAAGAGGATAGGCTAATGGCATTAACAGTTGAGAAGAAATCGGAAATCGTACAGGAATACCAGCGCGGAGACGGTGATACAGGCTCTCCGGAAGTGCAGGTTGCTCTGCTGACGGCGAATATTGAACAGCTGCGTGATCACTTCCAGACTCACAAGCACGATCACCACTCCCGACGCGGCTTGATTCGCATGGTGAATCAGCGTCGTAAACTGCTGGATTATCTGAAGCGCAAAGATGCGTCGCGTTACCTTGATCTGATCAAGCGTCTGGGTCTGCGTCGATAAGCGCTGCCCACTCTACCGGGGCCGGGTGCCCCGGTAGTCATGTAAAGAACAGGAGAAGAAAGTGAATCCAGTAACCAAGACATTCCAGTATGGCGGGCAGACCGTCACACTGGAGACCGGGCGTATCGCCCGGCAGGCGACCGGCGCAGTGCTGGTCACGGTAGAGAACACCTCGGTACTCGTAACGGTGGTCGCGGAGAAAAGTGCCCGCGCAGGACAGCCGTTTTTCCCGCTGGCAGTTCACTACGTCGAGAAAACATATTCTGTCGGCAAGATCCCCGGCGGGTTTTTCAAGCGCGAGGGACGTCCGAGTGAAAAGGAAACCCTGACGTCGCGGCTGATCGATCGGCCCATCCGCCCGCTGTTTCCCAATGGCTTCATGAACGAGGTACAGGTGATCTGTACCGTCATGTCTGCTGACAAGCACATCGACCCCGATATTCCGGCAATGATCGGTACCTCTGCGGCGCTGGCCATTTCCGGCTGCCCGTTCAACGGCCCGATCGGCGGTGCGCGCGTTGGCTTCACGGAAGCTGAAGGCTACCTGCTCAACCCGACCTACGCGAAACTTGCCGACAGCAAGCTGGACATGGTGGTAGCCGGAACCTCCGACGCCGTGCTCATGGTGGAGTCCCAGGCCGCAGAATTGACGGAAGACCAGATGCTGGGCGCGGTGCTCTTTGCCCATCAGGAAATGCAGGTCGTTATTCAGGCGATCAACGAACTGGTGGCCGAAGCCGGCAAGCCGCGCTGGGACTGGCAGCCCGTCGAGCCCGATGCCGCGCTGGTGTCCGCGGTCGAGGCACAGGCAAAAGCTGATCTGGCGGAGGCCTACAGGGTTACCGACAAGGCGCAGCGCTATGAAAAGGTTTCGCAGATTCGCCACGCCTGCATCGACTCTCTGGCCGTTGAAGGTGGCCCCTCTGCAGATGACGTCAAGGATGTCTTCAAGGCGGTGGAGAAGGCGCTGGTCCGCGAGAATATACTCAACGGCGAGCCGCGCATTGACGGTCGCGATACCCGCACGGTGCGTCCGATTGCCTGCGAGGTCGATATCCTGCCCAAGGTGCACGGTTCGGCGCTGTTTACCCGAGGTGAGACCCAGGCCATCGGCGCGGTCACGCTGGGTTCCAGCCGCGATGCACAGATTATCGACGCACTGGAAGGCGAGCGTCGTGATCCCTTCATGCTCCATTACAATTTCCCACCCTACTCTGTGGGCGAGGCAGGACGTGTCGGTTTCACCAACCGTCGTGAAGTCGGTCACGGTCGTCTGGCGCGCCGCGGCCTTGCCGCTGTGCTACCGAAGGAAGACGAGTTCCCCTATACCATTCGCCTCGTCTCCGAGATTACCGAATCCAATGGCTCCAGTTCCATGGCCTCTGTCTGTGTGGGCTCACTCGCAATGATGGCCGCGGGTGTGCCGCTGAAGGCACCGGTAGCCGGTATCGCCATGGGTCTGGTCAAGGAGGGCAACCAGTTTGCCGTCCTGACAGACATCCTGGGTGACGAGGATCATCTCGGCGACATGGACTTCAAGGTGGCGGGTACAGCCAATGGTGTGACTGCCCTGCAGATGGATATCAAGATCGAGGGTATTACCGAGCAGATCATGGAAATCGCGCTCGAACAGGCGCAGCACGCGCGTCTGCATATTCTCGGCCAGATGAGCCAGGTCATGTCGGAGCCGCGCAAGGTGACATCTGCCAGCGCGCCGAGCATGCTTTCGCTGAAGGTGGATGCGGACAAGATTCGCGACATCATAGGCAAGGGCGGTGCGACAATCCGCATGATTACCGAAGAGTCCGGTGCGACAGTGGACATCGATGACGATGGCACCGTCCGCGTCTTCGGTCAGGACCAGCAAGCGCGCGATGCGGCGATCCGCATGATCGAGGAAATTACGGCAGAGGCCGAGGTGGGCGCGGTCTACACCGGTAAAGTAGCGCGAATCGTCGATTTCGGCGCTTTCGTCAACATCCTGCCCGGTAAGGATGGTCTTGTACATATTTCGCAAATCGCCAACGAGCGGGTCGAGAATGTGTCTGACTATCTCAAGGAAGGCGAGGATGTGCGAGTCAAAGTACTTGACGTCGATCAGCGTGGCCGCATCAAGCTCTCCATCAAGGAACTGCTCGAGGACGAGGCTCCCGCTGCAGCAGCAGATGAGGCATCGAATGATGTCGCGGCTCCCGGCGAAGATGCCTGAAGCGTCTGCCCGCGCTGGTTGCGTGTGGCGCGATCCAGGGTAGCGTTATTGTGAAACAAGCCTGAACGAAAAGGCCGGCCGCTGTTGTTGCAGCGACCGGCCTTTTTTTTGCCCGCGTTTTCCTGCAGACAACTCAGTGCGACTGGCGGTGCTCTATCAACGCCTCTACGACCTCGGGGTCTGCCAGCGTGCTGGTGTCTCCCAGACTGTCGAGCTGGTTTTCGGCGATCTTGCGCAGAATGCGGCGCATGATCTTGCCAGAGCGCGTTTTCGGCAGTCCAGGCGCCCACTGGATAATATCCGGTTTTGCGATGGGGCCGATCTCCTCGACGCAGAGTGCGATCAACTCGGCTTTGAGGGCGTCGTCTGGAATCACGCCCTGCATCGGGGTGACATAGCAGTAAATTCCCTGACCCTTTATGTCATGAGGGTATCCCACCACAGCTGCTTCGGCGATCTTTTCGTGGAGCACAAGAGCACTTTCCACCTCCGCAGTGCCCATGCGGTGGCCGGAGACATTGAGAACGTCGTCCACGCGACCGGTAATCCAGTAGTAGCCGTCTTCGTCACGTGTGGCGCCGTCACCCGTGAAATAGTAGCCGGCGTAGGTGCTGAAATACGTGTCGATGAGCCTCTGGTGGTCGCCGTAAACGCTCCGTATCTGACCGGGCCAGGAGGACCGGATAACCAGGTAGCCTGCGCCGGCGCCCTCGATTTCATGCCCCTCCTCGTTCAGTAGCGCGAGATCCACGCCGAAGTAGGGGAAAGAGGCTGATCCTGGCTTGAGCGGTGTGGCGCCAGGGAAGGGTGTAATCATCATGGCGCCGGTTTCTGTCTGCCACCAGGTATCCACTATCGGGCAGCGGGACTCGCCGACCACGCGGTAGTACCACTCCCAGGCTTCGGGGTTGATGGGCTCGCCTACCGAACCGAGCAGACGCAGACTTGAGCGGGAACTGCGCTTCACCGGTTCGTCACCGACGGCATGCAGGGCACGCAGCGCCGTGGGCGCGGTATAGAAAATGTTGACCTGGTGCTTGTCGATGACCTGCCAGAAGCGCCCCGCGTCCGGATAAGTGGGTACGCCCTCAAATATCATGGTCGTGGCGCCATTGCACAACGGCCCGTAGACTATGTAGCTGTGACCTGTCACCCAGCCGACATCCGCTGTGCACCAGAAGACCTCCCCATCCCGGTAGTCGAACACGTAGTAAAAGCTCGACGCAGCATGGAGCAAATAGCCACCCGTGGTGTGCAGTACTCCCTTGGGTTTGCCGGTGGATCCCGAGGTGTAGAGGATAAACAGAGGATCCTCTGCGTCCATGACTTCCGGTTCGCAGTCGACCTCCGCATCGGCGACGGCCTTTGCGTAGTCAACATCGCGCGTATCATGCCAGTCGACCTCTGCACCCGTGCGCGCCACAACAATGCAGCTATGAACATCAGGGCAGGCGTCCAGTGCCTTGTCAACGTTACGCTTCAGTGCAACATGCTTGCCGCCCCGCAATCCTTCATCGGCCGTGATAACAGCGCTGCAGCTGCTGTCGAGAATGCGGTCCTTGAGCGCCTCGGGCGAGAAGCCGCCAAAAACAACCGAGTGAACGGCGCCGACGCGGGCACAGGCGAGCATGGCAAAAGCGGCTTCGGGAATCATTGGCATGTAGATGCAGACGCGATCCCCCCGCCTGACGCCGCGGCTTTTCAACACGTTTGCCAGGCGACATACCGCATCCTTGAGGTCGGCATAGGTGATGATCCTGCTGTCGGCCGGATCATCACCTTCCCAGATAATCGCTGGCTGTTGCGCCTTTTCCGGCAGGTGACGGTCGATACAGTTAAACGAGACGTTCAGCTTGCCGCCCGCGAACCAGGCCGCTTCTCCCTTTGCAAAATCATAGCTGACGACCTCGTCCCATGGCCTGTGCCATTTCAGAAAACGCGTCGCCATATCGCCCCAGAACGTTGTGGGGTCCTCGATGGATTGACGATACATGGCAGCATAGTTCTCCGCCGTGATGTGCGCGTCTTTAAAGGATTCCGGAACCGGGTGGACGGGAAACTCAGACATGTGCGGATCTCCTGCTGGCACGTGTTTCAGCCATCATAGTGGTACTGGACGGTAGCGCAAGGACCACGTCTGGTGCGGAGTGAGAGCCGGGCCGGGGATTGCGCCATGGGGACATCAGGGGGTAGCGAGCATACCCCAGTCGGACGCCGGATTGAGGCTGAGTCGGACGTTGTCGATGAGCCTTGTGCTACCCAGCCTTGCCGCCGCAAGAATGGCGATTTCTTCGGTATTCTCGGTGACGCTACGCAATGTGTTTGCATCGCGGATGGCGAAGTAGTCGGGTGTAAATCCAGCCTGAAGAAGCTTCATGCGTGCGTGCGACTCGAGCTGCAGAAAATTGTCGAAGCCGCAGGCAATCGCCTCGCGGGAGCTGGCCAGAGTCTCATGCAGCAGAGGGGCGATGCGTCGCTGTGACGGTGACAGGTAGCAGTTGCGGGAGCTAAGCGCCAGGCCGTCGACGTCGCGCACTGTGGGTACGCCAATGACCTCTACGGGCATACAGAGATCCATTACCATTTTGCGAACAATAGATAGCTGCTGGAAATCCTTTTCGCCGAACAATGCGATGTCCGGACGCACGATGTTGAACAGCTTCGCCACAATGGTGGTCACGCCATTGAAGTGGCCGGGGCGACTGCTGCCGCAAAGTGTCTCTGAAAGATCAGGCACTTCAACCTGCGTATGGCGCTGCATGCCGTCCGGATATATGTCTGTGGTGTCGGGAGTGTACAGGAGGTGTGCGCCCTCGCCGAAAAGCTTTTCCTTGTCTGCGGCGAGAGTACGGGGATAGTTGTCGAGATCCTCTCCCGCGCCGAACTGCAGCGGATTGACGTAAATGCTTACCACTACGACGTCGGCTTTTTCCTTCGCGCGACGCACAAGCTGAAGGTGGCCCTCGTGCAGGTTGCCCATGGTCGGCACAAACGCAATTCGCTGGCCTTTGCTGCGGACCTCTGAAAGTTGTGCCTGCAGCTGATCCTTGTTGCCGGTTGTTCGCATGATGTATCGCCCCCGCTTGCGGTCAGGGAAGAGGCCTGTTGCGACCCCGCTATTGTCTGTTCTCCCATCAGGGAGAACCGAGTATGCCGCAAGCCCTGTGCCCGGGCAATACGCAGACGGATTGCTCGCGCGCAGTATTTTGTTACCAAACGAAGCGCAAGGTGTGTAGTTTAGTTATGAAAAAGTTGGTGTGCACTCACTTGCAGGCCATACACGACAGTGGCCGGTGTTATTCGTAGGTGTGCTCCGGGGCGGGAAATGTTCCCGATTTGACCGCCGAGATAAAGGCCGCCAGGGCGCCCTGTACGCTGTCCTGACCCCGCATGAAGTTGCGAACGAAGCGCGGCGTGCGCGGTGACAGGCCCAGCAAGTCGTGGAGAACCAGGACCTGTGCATCGGTGCCCGCGCCGGCACCAATGCCGATCACCGGGATGTCGAGTTTGCTGCTGATATCAGCAGCCAGCGCCGCGGGAATGCATTCAAGCACCAGGAGGCCCGCGCCGGCGTCCTGAATTTCCACGGCGTCGGCGACAATCGATTTGGCTTCCTTGGGGGTGCGGCCCTGCACTTTGAACCCCCCGAAAGCATTTACCGACTGCGGTGTCAGGCCGAGGTGCGCGCATACCGGAATGCCGCGCTCAACCAGCATGCTGATACTCTCGCTGAGCCAGACACCACCTTCCATCTTGACCATCTGTGCCCCGGCCTGCATGAGCACGGTGGCGTTGCGCATGGTGTTTTCGGGCGTTGTATAGGTCATGAAGGGCATGTCTGCGATGAGCAGGGACTCGGTCTGCGCGCGCGCCACGGAGGCGGTGTGATACGCCATGTCGTCGATCGTGACCGGCACTGTACTGTCGTGGCCCTGCAGTACCATGCCGAGCGAGTCGCCGACCAGAATCGTCTCTGCTCCTGCCGCGCTCACCAGCGAGGCAAAAGTGGCGTCATAGGCGGTAATACAGACAAACTTTTCGGCTTTTGCCTTCATCTTGCCAAGTGTGCTGATCGTGACCCTCGCCATGGCGCTGCCTATCCGAAAAATGTGGGGTTGAAGTAGTGGCGGCCGCTGCGGATATCGAGCAGGTAATCCACCAACTGGCTGTAGTCGCGCGTGCTGTCCACAAGGTCGATCGCGCTGGCATTGACGATCAAGAGCGGCGCCTTATCGTAGTACAGAAAAAACTGACTGTACACGTCGTTAAGTCGTTCCAGGTAGGCGGCATCTATGCGTTGTTCATAGGGAATGCCGCGCTGTTCTATGCGTTGCAGCAGGATATCAGTCGATGCCTGCAGGTAGATCACCAGATCCGGCACCGGCGCATCTATCGTGAGCTGCTGATATACCTTCTGGTACAGTGCGTACTCGTCGCTGTCCAGGGTAATGCGGGCAAACAATGGGTCTTTCTCGATAAGAAAGTCTGCCACCCGCACCGGCTGAAAAATATCCCGCTGGCGCAGATCGGCGATCTTCTGGACGCGCTGGAAAAGGAAAAACAGCTGGGTCGCAAGTGCCGATTGCATCTGGTTGTTGTAGAACTTTTCGAGGAAAGGGTTTTCGTCGGCGTCCTCAGACAGCATTTCATAGTTGAACGTGCTGGCCAGACGGCGTGCCAGGGTTGTTTTCCCGACGCCGATGGCACCTTCCACCGCAATATAGCCCGGCGGCTGCCGTCCGCGCAGGTCTGCGCCCAGAATCCGGCGTTGATCGTCACTCACGATTGGCAGTACCGCGGCTCTGACGCAAGCAGGTGGCCGGGTTGTGCAACCTGCGTCAGGTGGCAGTCAACGCAGTGCGAGACCACGTGGTCCAGGCGCTTTCCGCCGGGCAGACTGAAGTCTGCGCCGGCCAGTTCCAGTAAAGGCACCAGCACAAAAGCGCGGTGCTCAAGTCCAGGGTGGGGGATCACAAGGTGCGGACTGTCGATACATTGATTGCCGTACAGCAGCAGGTCGACATCCAGCGTTCGTGGTCCCCAGCGGCGTTCGCGTGTGCGTCCCGCCAGGCGCTCAAGTGCCTGCATTTCGTGCAGTAGGGCCTGAGCCGAGAGCGCCGTGTCAAAACGGGCGACCGCGTTCAGATAGTCAGGCTGATCCTGTGGGCCCATGGGACTGCTGCGATAAACCGATGATACCGCCACGTTATGCAGGCCGCTGTGCTTGCGCAGCCGCTCCGCAGCGTCCTGAAGTTGTTGCAGGGGGTTGCCGAGATTGGCGCCGAGACCGACGAAGCAGCGCAGCATAGTCAACGCGTTGCGCGTTTTTTCCTGCTTCCGCGTTGACCCCGGGCGGTAGCGCCTTCACTGTCCAGTCGCTGCAGACGTGTGTTCATGTCCAGCGTCTGGAATTCTGTCCACCACTCTCCACGATTATCGCAGTCTTCGCCGGCCTCTTCGCGCAGCAGCAGGAAGTCATAGGCCGCGCGGAAGCGCCTGTGCTCCACCAGTTCCGCGGCCTTCTTCCCGCGTGGCCGCTGCAGTCGGTCCTGAAACTCCCAGATTTCCCGCATGGGTTGGCTGAATCGTTTGGGTATGGCGATGCGCTGGCAGGCCTCGGACACCACCTGCTGGCCTGCGCTGTGCATGGCCGGTACGGCGGGTTCGCCACGATCGCGGAGTTGTTCGGCGCGCAGCGCAACCGCTGGCCAGAGTATTGCAGCCAGAATAAACGCCGGCGTTACCGGCTTTTCAGCGCGTATACGCTTGTCGGTATTGACCATGGCGCAGTCAACCAGTGCCGCCGCGCGGGGGTCGCGCTCCATGAGGTGAGCCGGTTCGGGGAACAGGTGCTGCATAAGGTGATGCTGGCGCAACAGCTCGAGCGTTGCCGCGGCGTGGCCTGCGAGAAAGAGCTTGAGGATTTCGTCGAACAAGCGCGCTGCGGGTATATCGTCCAGCAAGGAAGCGGCTTCGGCAATCGCAGTCCTGGTGTCGTGCTCGATACTGAAGCCCAGCTTCGCGGCGAAGCGTACAACGCGCAGCATGCGTACGGGGTCCTCGCGGTATCTCTGCAGGGGGTTGCCAATCACCCGCACGCGTCTGGCCTCGAGGTCCTGCATGCCCTCGGCGTGATCGTAGACGGCGAAGGTTTCACTGCAGTAGTACAGGGCGTTGATGGTCAGGTCGCGGCGAATGGCATCCTCATCGAGAGAGCCGTAGACGTTGTCTCTCAGGAGCAGGCCACGCTTGGACTGTCTGGAGGATTGGTCGGTGGGTGTGTCACCACTCCCCTCGCTATCGTGGTGACCCCGGAACGTCGTGACTTCAATGATCTCGCGTCCATATCGGACATGCACAATACGAAAGCGCCGGCCAATGATGCGAGAGTTTCGAAACAGGTTATGAACCTCTTCCGGCGTGGCATCGGTGGCTATGTCAAAGTCCTTGGGGTGGCCGCCCAGAAGCAGATCCCGGACAGCGCCACCAACGAGATAGGCTTCAAAGTCCTGCTTCCGGAGTCGCGACATGACTTTGAGGGCACTACTGCTGATATTGCGGCGGGAAATGCAGTGCTCGGTGCGTGGGATGACCTTCAAGCGGCGGTGTCTCGTGGCTGTGAACAATAAATAGCGGATGGTATCACAGGGGCGGCAAACTGCCACTGTGAAGCCTGTGCGAAGGTTGGCCCATACGCCTCACTGGCTCGGTACCTCACATCTCCACGACCAGCGGTACGATGGAGCAGGGTCTTCGTGCAGCTTACGGTACGGCTTGAATTTGCGTTCTGAGCTTTTCGGCAGGATCGTTTTTATTACATCAATAACCTGAAGAATCACGTGTTCCTTCAGTAATGAACGAGGGGAAGAGAACTTCCCCATCCAGGTCCATTGTTTTCATCGTTATTTTTATTGCTGCAATATTATTTTTATTTTTGCTTACACAGGTAAATACTGCAGTCCCTGTGCCACGTGCTTTGAAGTCTTTATAAAACAATGACCTAGATTTTTTCTTGTGATTGCCGGAATGGCGGGAAGAGAGGCTTTGTTACCTTTATTCACCGCGTATTGTTACAGCGTGATGAGCGAGTAACGCTCACGAAGCGGCTTTTTTTACCCTTCCAGAGGATTTTTTTCGCGGTATGTCGAAGCGCTGCCGTCTTTCCCACAGGCATTTGCGGCTGATTCCCAGTTTCTGGGCCAGTTCGGTCTCACTCATGGAGTCCTGGTGCTCAATGACAAAACGCTGGAAATAGTCTTCGAGGGACAGGTCCTCCTGTGGATCGCTGGTTATGTTGTGACTGGCCTGGCGTTTCTTGCCTGCCGCCGGGTTGAAGCGTTCTCCACGTATGCGATTGATGTTGACCAGTTCCAGGTCAATGCCAAGCGCTTCGTTATCAATTTCATCTCCATCCGTGAGAATCACGGCGCGCTCGATAGCGTGTTCGAGTTCGCGCACATTGCCCGGCCACTGGTAGGTGGTTATCGCCTGTATTGCTCTCGGCGACAGGGTCAGCGGCTTGCGCTTCAGTTTTTCGATCTGCCTCGCCAGCAGGGTTTCAGCCAGGTAGAGAATGTCTTTACCTCTTTCTCGCAGCGGTGGCAGGAATAGTCGCAGCACGTTGATACGGTAGAAGAGGTCCTGCCTGAAGAGCCCCTCTGCAGCGAGTGTATGAAGATCACGATGCGTGGCGCAGATCAACCTGACATTGACCTGTCTGGATTCGACGGCGCCTATCCTGCGAATTTCTCCTTCCTGAATGAAGCGCAGCAGCCTCGCCTGCGCCTCCATTGGCAACTCGCCGATCTCGTCGAGAAACAAGGTGCCGCCATCCGCCGCCTCGATCAGGCCGGTGCGGTTGGTGTTGGCGCCGGTGAATGCGCCTTTCTCGTAGCCAAAGAGCTCTGATTCGATCAGTGTCTCGGGTATCGCCGCGCAATTGACAGAGACCAGGACTTTGTCGGCGCGTGGGCTCAGACGGTGAATGCTGCGGGCGACAAGTTCTTTGCCGGTGCCCGTCTCACCCAGTACCAACACTGTTGACTCGGTTGGCGCGAATTTATCGATGTGCTCCATGAGCTTGTGCATGGAGGGGCAGTTGCCGACCAGCTCTGACGCCCCGTCCCTGGCATCCGTCGTTGCTGGCTGCTCACGCGCCTTCTGTTGCGGATGGTCATTGATGATGCGCTTTACGGCGTTCAGCATATCGTTGTGGTCGAAGGGCTTGGCAATGTAATCCACCGCTCCCATGCGCATGGAGTCCACCGCTGAGCGCAGACTGGCATAGCTGGTCATGATCAGCACGGGTACTCTGCCACCCTTGCGGATCAGGTCGGTACCCGGGGCGCCTGGAAGGCGCAGGTCGCTGATGATCAGGTCGAAGTCGGCGAGATTGTATGACTCCGCCTCGGCGACCGAGGCAGCCTCTTCAACCGTGTACCCGGAACGCTCCAGAAGACGCCGCAGCGCACCACGAATAACCGATTCATCCTCAACTACGAGTATCTGGTGCATACAGAACTGCCCTCACCGCATAGGGGAACAACATAACGCTTACGGGGTTTTTTATCCAGCTAAGGTGCCTGGTACGCCAAGTCCATGAACACGCCGCTCTGCGCATAGTCTGCTGCGCGAAGCCGGACTGTGACGCGGGTACCGCTGCATGTTTCATCGGGTCCCGGGCTCTCGAGACGCAGGGTGCCGCCCATATCCTCAATGATGCTGTATACCAGTGGGAGGCCAAGACCAGTCCCTTGTCCGACATCCTTGGTGGTGAAAAAAGGCTCCATGATTCGCTGCAGAAGATGTGGCGGTATGCCATGACCCTGATCGTCGATGTAAATAAGCATGCTGTCGTCGCCGTCCTTCCGGCTCGCGCTGATGGTGATGTTTCCATCGACCGGTGATGCATCCCGCGCGTTGCCCAGCAGATTGATGAATGCCTGAAGCAAACGCTGGCTGTCTGCAAGCACGAGCAGCTCCCGGTCGCAGGCGTTGCTGAATGCAACCGGACGGGCATCGCGATCCAGAGACAGCAGATGGATCGCCTCGTCCACGCAGTCGGCCAGATTGCATGGCTCGGAGCGGAGATCGCCGCGCCCTGAGCCAAGATGGGAGAAATTCACCAGAGATTCAACGATCCGCGAGATTCGCTCAGTCTGGCGGAGAATATCGTCGGCGGCCTCCCTGATCTCGTCCGGATCTTCGCTGTATCCGAGGTTCTGTGCCAGGCAGGCTATGCCGGTGACCGGGTTGCCAATTTCATGAGCCACTCCCGCTGCGAGCCGTCCGATGGAGGCGAGGCGTTCGTTATGCAGCACCTCGTCCTGCAGGCGCTGATAATCGGTGATGTCTTCCAGCAGCACCAACTGATCATCGCTGCCCACCACCGGGCGGCTGCAGTGGAGGCTTATCCAGCGCGATGCGCCTTGCTCGCCGGGCACCTCGCGCTTGATGATAGGGTCCGGATGTTCGTCAAGCACGGCCGACAACGCGTCACACCATATCGGCGGTAGCGAGCGCCAGCGCGAGCCCACGGCGGTGTCGGCACTGATGCCGGTGAGTTCCGACATGCTTCGATTCCACAGGAGTACCTCGCCATCGCCGCCCAGGGAACACAGGCCGACGGGTAATTCATCGAGGGTCTGTCGGTAGTGTCGCCGCAGATTATCGAGGTCTGCAGCGAGGCCCGTGAAGCGCCCCTGGGCTTTTTCCAGACGGCGCTCCAGCAGCGTGAAGTCCTCTGCTGCCGTGTAGCTGCTGGCGAACGGCAGGCAGCTGTCGATGATGTCCGATGCCACCGCCGGCCCCAGCATGCCCGAGAGGTTGGCCTCAATTCTGGCGCGTAGGTGTCTCAGTGCATACGGACGAGCCTCCCGGGCATCAAACCGCAGCTCGTGCAGCGCGCGCTCAACCTCCGCCTGAGCCGTTTTCTCACCCAGCGCAGGCGCCAGCCGGGCGCTGAATTCGCCGGCGTTATTGATCACCAGGCTGCGTCGGTAGGGCCTGATGCGGGATTCCATGGAGCAGATTTCAGCCGCGATTGCCTCATCGCGGGAGCGCGGTGTCAGGAGGGAGACCACGATGAAGACGGCGGTGTTGGCAAGCACTGCAATGAGGCAGCGCATCGCCCAGGCATTGCCGTCATCCGCTGTCAGACCCAGTGTATTGTCGCTGAGCACCGGCAGCGGCAGGGAGACGAACCAGATTGCCAGTCCGGTCGCCAAGCCCGCGAGCAGGCCGGTCCGGTTGGCTCTGGGCCAGTAGGGCGTGAATGCCACGGCGGGGAAAAACTGCAGTGTGCCGCTGAAAGCGAGAATGGCAAGCTGTGGCAATGACTGCGCACCGCTGAGCAGCATGTAGAAGGTGTATCCGCCTAGAATCAGTGCCGTGATCAGCACGCGCCGCATCCATTTCAGCTGCTTGTACAGGCTTTGCTCGCTGAAGCGGCGCAGCAGGTTGTTGGACAGTACGAGATAATTGAGACACATGTTGGCCAGTGCCAGGGTGGTGACGATAATCACGCCGCTTGCCGCCGACAGGCCGGCGACGAAGGCCAGTCCACTCGCCGCGGGCGAGTGCAGCGCGAGTCCGAGGGCAATGCCGGCGTATTCAAACGGTGCGCTCTGGCCCGAGGCGACGGCGGCCCAGAGTATGGGCAGAATCGGCAGTGCCAGCAGCAGCAGATAGAGCGGCAGTCCCCAGCTGGCCGCGCGAAGATGCCTGCTGTTGCTGTTCTCCGCAAAAGCCATGTGGAACATGTGCGGCATGCAGACTGCGCCTGCAAAAAACAGCAGCAGCATGGTGCGCGCCGCAATGGCCGAGAGGGCCTCGCCCGAGTCCGGCAACGCCTGTGGCTGCGTGCGAAGCCAGTCCTGCATCTCAGCGGGGCCACCAAAAACCTGGAAAACCACAATGGCGGCGAGCGCGAGCAGTGCGAACAGCTTCACCACTGACTCGAACGCGATAGCGGCAACGAGGCCGGGATTGTGGTTGGGGTTTGCTGCGTTGCGGGTGCCAAAGAGAATCGCGAAAATCGTGATGATCAGACAGAAGAGAAATGCCAGGCCTTCGCCGCGCAGCGTGCCTACCATCGTGTCAGCGTTGCTGCCCGAGAGTATCTGGATGCTGTCGGCAACGGTGCGGATCTGCAGGGCCAGCAGCGGCAGCAGCGTAAAGCACATGGAGAGCGTAATGGCGGCACCCACCCACAGGCTGCGAAACCGGAAAGTCAGAACGTCTGCCAGCGATGCCAGGTGATGAACCCGGCAGAGCCGCAGTAGCGGCCGAAGCAGAAGTACCGCGAGCAGGAACATCAGCGCGATGCCCAGATAGTAAAGAAGAAAATGGAATCCGTATTCTGCTGCCAGGGCAAGCACGCCGTTGCTGGCCATGCCGCCGCCGATGACGCCCAGCGACAGCACATAGGTGGCCGGATGCCGGATGATGCCCGACGGGATTGTCCCGCGGTCGCCGGCGTACCCGACCATGAACAGCACGAACAGGTAGGCGATCGTGGCGAGTAGAATCTGGTCGGGGCTAAAGTTCATCAGTACCCCGGCGGTATTGGTTCCAGAACGCCGCGACCACGACACCGAACCAGATCAGAAACGGGCGATACCAGTGTTCAGCATCCGCGAATATCCACACCTCCAACGTCGGAAAAAACACCAGGGCGAGGGCAAATACCAGCAGCAGAGCGCGGTCAATATACATGGGCGTACGCACCGGCGTTAAGGGCTCTAAAGTCTACGCAATGGCCCTGGAGGGGTAAAGGCAGTGCCCGCCGCTAGTGTGGTCCGGGCAGGAGCGCCAGGTCATTTCACGACATTCATCCCACGACACTCATCTCATGACAAGGCGGGTGATACCGCACAGCGCATCCCGATCCCAGCGTTTCGCAGCCGTCTCAAGCAACTCGTTCAGGGTCTCTGCTCTAGGCACGTGCTGTCTCAGCAGCCGCAAGAGCTGCTCAAGGTTGGGCCGCGGCGTTGCGATATCCGCGGCCGGGGCCCGGTTCTGTTTGCTCAGCTTGCGGCCTGCCGCGTCCGTTATGACGGGGATATGCCCGTAGGTCGGTTGCGGAAGCCCGAGGGCCTGCTGCAGGTAGCGCTGCTGGAACGTGGTCGGCAGCAGGTCCATGCCACGGATAACGTGAGTGATGCCCTGATACGCCTCGTCGACCACCACCGCGAGCTGGTAGGCGTACAGGCCGTCCTTGCGCCGCACGATGAAGTCGCGGGGTACGTCTGTTTGCTGCAGAGATTGTTCGCCCTGCACAAGGTCTGTGAAAAACGTCGCAAACTCCGCAGTGACCCGTACGCGAGTGGACGTGGGGCCCGTTATGGCGGTGCCACCGCTGGCGCAGCGTCCGCCGCAGGCACCGCCAGGCCCCAGCTCCCGACGCGTGCAGGCGCAGCGAAACAGCCGTCCCTGCGCTTCCAGCGTCTCCAGAGCGAGGTCATAGGCCGCGCTTCGCGTGTGTTGATACAGCACCGGTTCATCGGAGATAAGTCTGTGCGCCTGCAGGCAGGTGAGGATGGCGCTGGTGGCGCCTGGGGGTTCCCGAGGTGGGTCTATATCCTCCACTCGCAGCAGCCACGTGCCGCCCGCGTGTCGGGCATCCAGGTAGCTGGCAAGTGCCGTCAGGAGAGAGCCCTGATGCAGCGGTCCGGAGGGGGAGGGGGCAAAGCGCCCCCGGTAGATGTCAGTAGTGCGCGGCGTGGCGGGTGCCATTCACACGACGCAGCCTCAACCCATTTCCTGGCGCTCTTTGATCTCCGCCAGGGTCTTGCAGTCGATGCAGAGTGTTGCCGTGGGACGCGCTTCCAGGCGCTTGATGCCGATCTCGATGCCGCAGGCATCGCAGAACCCGTAGTCGTCCTGCTTCAGGCGCTCGATTGTCTGGTCAATCTTTTTGATCAACTTGCGCTCACGGTCGCGGGTGCGAAGCTCAAGACTGAACTCTTCTTCCTGCGTGGCGCGATCCGCAGGGTCAGGAAAATTGGCGGCTTCGTCTTTCATGTGCATAACGGTGCGATCGACTTCCTGCATGAGCTCCGCCTTCCAGTTGCGCAGAATATTCTTGAAATGCAGCACCTGTGCATCGCTCATGTACTCTTCGCCGCGCTTCGGCTTGTACGGTTCAAAGTTCTTGAAATCCGTTGCTACGGGCGCTTTCTTTGCGGTTGTTTTCTCAATTGCAGCGGCGGTTTTTGCCGCTGCAGGTTTTTTCGTCGCTGTCTTTGCTGGCATGGCATTTTCCATACAAAACATCTCGGTTTCGTTAGCGAATACAGGGTAAGGAGCAACCCGATGGCGCCAAGGGGCGGTGAAGCTACCAGATTATTCGACCCTGATCCAGAAAAAATTTCGGCGTCCTCCGGGCACCTCGATCGGCGACCACCGTAGAACTGTGCAGAGGGTCTCTCCGCGCTGTATTCTCCTGAATCTCGGGCATTGATAAGGGTACCGACATGGAGTTTTCCGGTCTTGTTGCGGCGCGCCTCCTGCGTCGCTACCAGCGTTTCCTCGCCGACGTCGCGCTGCCGGACGGCGAGGTGCTGACGGTTCACTGCCCGAATACCGGCGCGATGACCGGGTGTGTCGAAGAGGGCAGCACGGTATGGCTATCGACAAGTGATTCGGCTAAACGCAAGTACGCCCACACCTGGGAGATCGCGGTGACTGGCGCCGGAACGGTCTGTGTCCACTCGGCCCGCGCCAATGCCGTGATCAGGGAGGCGCTGGTCGCCGGCATGGTGCCGGGACTCGCGGACTACCCGCACTGTCGCAGCGAGGTAGTGGTGGCGCCTGGCACACGGGCCGACATGGTGTTGGAGGGGGATGCCGGTCGCGTGATCGTGGAGGTGAAGTCTGTCACGCTGTGGCGTGAAGGTGGCTGGGGCGCTTTCCCGGATGCAGTCAGCAGCCGTGGGCGCAAGCATGTTCTCGCTCTGCGGGACGCGCTGGGTCCCGACACGCGTTCGCTGCTCTTGTTTTGCGCCATGCATACTGGCATCCACCGGGTCTGTGCTGCCGGCGATATCGATCCCGCGTATCGCGACGCACTGGGCGATGCCACCCGCGCTGGCGTCGAGGTTCTGGCGCTGGGCTGTGATGTATCACCGTCCGGGGTTCGGGTGCGAGAAACGCTACCTTTCAGCCTGGACCCTTTCGCGTGAAGTGGGGCGCTGGTCACTCTGGCGGTCACTCTGGCGGCCACTCTGACGATCACTACGGCGTGACTGATGAGGTGATTGAGGAAGCGCTGGACGCAGCCCGCCAGATCAGTGATGCGCAGCTCACCGGCATGGAAGATTCTCATGTCTGTGCGTTTGCGGCGAGGCACTCGTTGCATCCGCTGGTGGCAAAGGCGTTTGCCGCTCTGCAGGCTGACGCTGCAGTCGCGGGATTCAAGCTGACGGTTGCCAGCGCCTATCGCTCATTCGACAGGCAGGCGCTCATCTGGAATGGCAAGCTGCGCGGTGAGCGTCCGGTACACGACGACCAGGGGCAGGTCATTGACCTGTCGGCGCTGACAGACGAGGACAGGATTGCCGCAGTGCTGCGCTTCTCTGCGCTGCCCGGGGCTTCACGGCATCACTGGGGTACCGATCTCGACGTTTTCGATGCAGCGGCACTGCCGGCCGGTGCCCGCGTGCAGCTGGTGCCGTCAGAAGTCTGCGCTGGAGGATACTTTGATGCGCTGCATTGCTGGCTCGATGAGCGCATGGCCTATCGCGAGTCAAACGGGTTTTGGCGCCCCTATGCGCACGACCGGGGCGGACTGGCCCCAGAGCGCTGGCACCTCAGCTTTGCACCGCTGTCGCGTCATCTCGAGAGCAGACTCACGCCTGAGCTGCTGCGTCGGGCATGGGAAAGTGTGGAGGTTGCCGGTCGTGACGTGGTCGAGCGGGATTTGTCAGAGCTGCTGGCGCGCTACGTGGCTGTGCCGCCGGACTGGGTGACTGACGATGCTCGCAGTGTGTGATCCCTGGGCGGGACCTGACCTGTCTCGGTCAGGCCCTGAAGGAATCACTCTGCCTTTTGTTGCAGCAGGTGACCGTAATGCTTGCTGTAGTCCTTCTCGGATGCCGCGATGACCCTGAGCGCCTCATCCCTGCCATAGACGTGATCAACCTTGATGTTGACGTTTTTCCCCGGCTGCAGTTTGTAAGTGGAAAAATAGTGCTGCAGTCGCTCCACCTTGATCTCTGGCAGGTCGGCAATGTCGCGTGCGCCGCCCCAGATGTTGTCGCCATCGAGAATCGCGATGATCTTGTCGTCGGCCTCGCCGTCATCGATCATCTGGATACCGCCGACCACGCGGGCGTTCAAGACGATGTCAGCCCGGTTGATCATACGCTCGGAGTACACGCAGATGTCCAGCGGATCGCCATCGGCTTCATCGGCATCGGGGCACAGGTTGGCCACTTCTTCAGCGCAGTAGGTGCGTGGGATAAAGCCGTAAAGTGCGGGAGGACTAGACGTGGTGCGCTGTGGACGATCTACCGTGAGAAAGCCCGAGCCCTTGTCCAGCTCATATTTCACCACGTCCGTGGGCAGCATCTCGATATACACCTGAACGATATCCTCGGGCGCTCCGTCTGCGCGCGTGTGCAGTCCGTGCCAGGGGTGGCGGCGCCAGCGATTGAATTGTTCGTTCTTGTACATGTCTTGACCTCTCTGTAGTCAATTGCAAATTGTTGCTTGCAGGTTGTTGGTCGCAGATTGCGGGTTTCACACTGTGGCTTGCAGACCGCCGATTGTACCTGCGGTGGCCGTTAAAATCTCCAGAATGATGCCGGCTCGCTGCCTGTCCAGATGCTTGCGTCGGGCTCAGACAGAGAAGCGCTTGCGCAGCTTGCGAGGCACGCTGACATTCTTCAGGCGTGTGTACTGGGGCAGGCCGTTGCGATAGGGAGGATAGGCCTCGCCGACCACCAGCGGTGAAAGATACTCACGCGCCTCTGGCGTGATGCCGAAACCGTCACGGGTAATGAATTCCCGGGGCATTTTTTTCTCGCGGTTCGCGACGTTTTCCAGCGGCGCCTCGCCGACCGACCAGCGGTAGCGTTTGCCGCTGCCGCGAACGATGCAGGGCATGACGGCATTCTTGCCGGCCAGCGCCATTTCCACCGCCGCTTTCCCCAGCGCATAGGCCTGGTCAACATCGGTCTGGGAGGCAATGTGGCGAGCAGAGCGCTGCAGGTAATCTGCAACCGCCCAGTGATATTTATAGCCAAGCTCAGTGCTCACCATGTCCGCCAGCGCTGGCGCCAGGCCGCCAAGCTGTGCGTGACCAAACGCATCGCGAGTGCCTGCCTCGCTGAGAAACGTGCCGTCGGCGTACTGCGTCCCCTCGGACGCCACGATAACGCAGTAACCGTGTTTCCTGACTGTGCGTTTGACCCGGGCGATGAACTTGTCCCGCGAAAAATTGATCTCCGGAAACAGGATGATGTGCGGCGCATCACCATCCTGCTCCGCGGCGAGCCCGGCTGCTGCGGCAATCCAGCCGGCGTGGCGACCCATGACCTCAAGAATGAAAACCTTCGTCGAGGTCTCGCACATGGATGCGACATCCATGGCCGCTTCCCGCGTTGAGATGGCAACATACTTGGCCACCGAACCGAAGCCGGGGCAATTGTCGGTCTCGGCCAGATCGTTGTCGATGGTCTTGGGTACATGGATGGCCTGAATCGGGTAGCCCATGGATTCGCTGAGGCGTGACACCTTCAGGCAGGTATCGGCGGAGTCGCCACCGCCGTTATAAAAGAAGTAGCCGATGCTGTGGGCCTTGAAAACCTCAATCAGGCGCTCGTATTCAGCGCGGTTGTCTTCGATGGACTTCAACTTGTGGCGGCAGGATCCGAACGCTCCAGAAGGTGTCGTAAGCAGGCCCCGGATGGCACTGGGGCTCTCCTTACCGGTATCTATGAGATCTTCGCGCAGGGCGCCGATGATGCCGTTGCGGCCGGCGAGCACCTTGCCTATCTGACCACGATGCTCTCTTGCCGTTTCGATGACGCCGCAGGCTGAGGCGTTGATGACAGCGGTAACGCCGCCGGACTGCGCGTAAAAAGCATTTTTCTTGGCCATGAAGTCCATTTCCCGCAGGTTGCCAGCAGCTTTATTGATATCATACGCGATTTACCTGGCGCGGACACAGGCGGCATGGGGTGGCAGTCACACTCATGCTAATCTTTCACACTTTTTGGAGACGTTTGTGTCACGCCATATTCACATTCTCGGTATTTGTGGCACGTTCATGGGCGGAGTTGCCCTGCTTGCGCAGCGACTCGGCTTTCGCGTAACAGGCTCGGACAGCAACGTCTATCCGCCCATGAGCACGCAGCTTGCGGCTGCGGGGATTGAGCTGCGGGCAGGCTATGCCGCCGAACACCTGCAGCCCGCACCCGACCAGCTGGTGATAGGCAATGCCTTGTCACGCGGTAACCCGGCTGTGGAGTATGCGCTCGATAGAAACATTCCGTATATCTCCGGGCCGCAGTGGCTGTCCGAAAATATTCTGCGTGACAAGTGGGTGCTTGCCGTCGCCGGCACTCATGGCAAGACGTCCACCAGCAGCATGCTGGCCTGGATACTGGATTACGCCGGACTTGCGCCGGGATTTCTGATCGGCGGTGTACCCGCCAACTTCGGTGTCTCCGCCCGCGAGGGCAAAAGTGATTTTTTCGTCGTCGAGGCGGATGAGTACGACACCGCGTTTTTCGACAAACGCTCAAAGTTTGTGCATTACCGGCCGCGCACGCTCGCCGTCAACAACCTCGAGTATGATCACGCCGACATATTTCCGGACCTTGCTGCCATCCAGCGACAGTTTCATCACCTTCTTCGCTGCGTGCCTGGCAGCGGTCTGATCGTCAGACCGCAAGGCGGCGATGCGCTGGATGCGGTGTTCGACATGGGCTGCTGGACACCCGTGGAGACCTTCGCCATTGTCGGGGACAGTGCCGGGGACAGTGCCGGGGGCAGTGCTGAGACCAGTGCCGACGCCGATTGGCAGGCGCGCCTGCTGACACCCGACGGCGCGGAATTGTCCATCCAGCACGCGTGCCAGCCCGTCGGTCGTCTGGCCTGGGGTCAGCTGGGTCGTCACAGTGCGGAGAATGCACTGTCGGCGATTGCTGCGGCGCGACATGCAGGCGTGCCCCCCGCGGTAGCCGTCGAGGCGCTGCAGGTGTTTGGCGGCGTCAAGCGGCGAATGGAGTTGCTGGGCGAGATTGCCGGCGTGCGCGTGTATGATGATTTTGCGCACCACCCCACGGCCATCGCGACGACGCTTGAGGGCCTGCGTGCCAGTGCTCCGCAATCGCGAATTCTGGCGTTGATCGAGCCGCGCTCCAACACTATGCGTATGGGTAAACATCGGACGGAGCTGGCTGCCTCCACGTCGCTTGCTGATCACGTTTTCTGGTTTCAGCCGCCGGAGATGGACTGGTCTCTCGATGACGTGGCGGCAAGTCACGGCGGTGCCAGTGTCCACGACAGCGTGGAAGGCATTGTTGCGGCGGTAATTGAGCAGGTGCACGCTGGCGACTGTATCGTGATTATGAGCAACGGGGGCTTTGCCGGTATTCACGGCAAGCTTCTGCAAGGGCTGCAACAGGGAGTTACCGAATGAGAAATCTCGTCATGGCGGGCTATGACAGTACTGTCCTTCGCCGCCCGCTGCTGGTGGTCGTGTTGCTGGCCCTGATCACCGGACTCGCCGCGACGCAGCTCGGCAAGATCCGCCTCGATGCCTCGGCCGATTCGCTGCTGCTGCAGGGAGATCCGGCGCTCGACTTCTTCCGCGAGGTGGGGGAACGCTATAGCGCCGAAGAGTTTCTGGTCATCACCTGGCAACCCAAGGCGCCTCTGCTGAGCGACGCGTCACTGCAGCCGCTGGCCAGTATGCGCGATGAGCTGCGCGAGCTCTCCGGCGTGTCATCAGTGACGACAATCCTGGATGTGCCGCTACTTGAAAGCCCACCCGTGGGCCTGTCAGCCGTGACCTCCGGAGAGCCGCTGCCAACCCTGGAAAGCGCCGAGGTGGATCGCGATCTGGCGCTGGAGGAATTCACCACAAGCCCGCTGTACGCCAATCTGCTGGTGAGCAGCGATGGTGGCGTCACCGCCGTGCAGATCAACCTGGAGCGGGATGAGCAGTATTTCGAGCTGCTGCAGCGGCGCGAGTCGCTGCGTGCAAAGCGTGACACAGAAGGCCTGTCTGCCGATGAAGCCAGTGAGCTGGATCGTGTAGAGGCGGATTTCAAGCAGCGCAGCGGTCTGATGCTCGAACAGCAGGCGCAGCTGGTCGAATCGGTGCGGGATGTGTCCAACCGCTATCGCGAGCACGCTAAGCTGTTCGTCGGTGGCGTGCCGATGATCGCCGCCGACATGGTCAGTTTTGTGCGCAGTGATCTGGTGTTTTTCGGCAGCGCCATTCTCGGCGTCATGGTGGTTGTGCTCGGGGTGATTTTCCGGCGCGTACGCTGGGTAGTGATTCCGCTCGCGACCTGCACGGTCACCGTCACCATGATGCTCGGCCTGCTGGCATTTCTGGACTGGCGCATGACGGTGATCTCCTCTAATTTCGTCGCTGTGCTGCTGATCGTGACGCTGGCGCTATCCATCCACCTTGTGGTGCGCTACCGGGAGCTGCATGCAGAGGATCCCCATGGTGATCTTTACGAGCGGGTGCGCGAGACAACCCGGCTCATGGCGGTGCCCTGTTTCTACACCGCAATCACCACAATGGTCGCCTTCGTGTCCCTGATTGTCTCGGCGATACAGCCGGTGATCGACTTCGGTCTGATGATGACGGTGGGTATCTGCACCGCGTTTGTCGTTGCATTCACGCTGGTGCCTTCGCTGATGCAGCTGTGGCCACAGGGGCGCGCCATGGCGCCGGTAGAAAGCGGGACGCCGCTGACGGTTCGCCTCGCGGGCGTGGCGGATCGCCACGGCAACGCCGTGCTGGTAAGCAGTGCCCTGCTCTGCGTGCTTGTGGGCGTAGGTGTGTCGCAGCTGAAAGTCGAGAACCGCTTCATCGACTACTTCAAGGAAAGTACGGAAATCTATCAGGGCATGGAGCTGCTGGATTCCCGACTCGGTGGCACCATCCCGCTGGATATC
The DNA here is from genome assembly GCA_046260765.1 of Chromatocurvus sp. GTDB lineage: Bacteria > Pseudomonadota > Gammaproteobacteria > Pseudomonadales > Halieaceae > Chromatocurvus. The sequence goes on along the minus strand of JBHEOO010000019.1, from coordinate 6,772 downwards.
ATTATCAAGGCACCTGACCGGAGTGCGCCTTTGCCCGGGCTGGAAAACATGGGCAGTTCGTCTGATTCGTCGGCGGAGCTCGCGGCGGACGATCCCTTTGCGGACGATGTGGACAGCTTCGCTGCCAACAGCGGTGGTGCAGCCGACGCCGGCCGCGCCGCTAGCGGGGGTGGCGGTAGCGACAGCGCCTTCTCGGACGACGACTGGGGCGATGGCTTCGATGATGGTTTTGACGGTGGCTTCGACAGTGGCTTCGACAGTGGTTTCGAGAACGGTGGAGAGGAAAGCGATTTCACGCCGAGTTTCTGGTTCTCGCTGCAGGGCATGAACGCTATTGATGCAGCGCACGCCGAGGTGGATGGACGCGTAGAAACAGGCAAGGTGCTGTCCCTGTCCACGACGTTCAGTCTCGTCAAAACATTGATCGGTGATGATATCGGCGGCGTCGAACTGGCCCTGGTGCAGCGCAGTTTCCCGCCAGAGACAGCGTCGCTTATGGTGGATCCGTACTTTGACTCTGAACGTGAAGAGGCGCGCATCACGGTGCGGGTGAAGGAAACCAGCGAGGAACTGCAGCGCGATGTCTTTTTGCGCCAGCTGCACGAAAAACTGTCAGGCCTCGATGGCCTCAGCACGGAGCAGGTGCACTTTACCGGCATGCTGGTGCTCTACAACAACGTGCTGCAGAGCCTGTTCAAGTCGCAGATCATGACCCTCGGCACCGTGTTCCTGGCCATCATGGCTATGTTCTGGCTGCTGTTCCGGTCGCTGTGGCTCGCGCTGCTGGCGCTTGCCCCGACCACGCTGGCGGCAGGTCTTGTGCTCGGCATCATGGGCATCATCGGCATTCCCCTGGATATCATGACCATCACGATCGCGGCGATTGTCGTAGGGATCGGCGTGGATAACTGCATTCACTACGTTTATCGGTTCCGGCGTGAATTTCCTGTTGACCGCGATTATCGCAAAACCATGTACCGCTGCCACGGCAGTATTGGTCGCGCCCTCTATTACACGACCGTAACCCTGGTGATTGGCTTTTCCATGCTGACGTTTTCCAACTTCAACCCCAGCCTGTATTTTGGTCTGTTGACGGTTGTCGCCATGGTTGCCGCGGTGATCGGGGCCCTGCTTTTACTGCCGCGCCTGATTATCCTTTTCAAGCCTCTGGGCAAGGAAGCGGTCTGATATGGACTGTCGCGTAGGCTGTGGCGCCTGCTGTATCGCGCCGCGCATTGTGCAGGCGTTTCATGGCATGCCGGACGGCAAGGCCGCCGGCGAACGCTGTGTGCACCTCGATACTGACAATCGCTGTGAGCTGTTTGGTGCGCCTGAGCGACCCTTGTTCTGCCGGCAGTTTCTCGCCGAGCCGGAAGTCTGTGGCGGTTCGCGTGAGGAAGCGCTGGTGCTTTTGCAAACCCTGGAAATGGAGAGTGAACCCGCGTGAGCGATACCCCTGAAGAGATACCCCTGTTTCCATTGTCAGTCGTGCTGTTGCCATATGGACGCATGCCGCTGCAGATTTTCGAGCAGCGCTACCTTGACATGATCAAGAGCTGCGCGCGATCGGGCACGGGCTTTGGTGTGATCTGGACCAGCGGCGGCGGAGAGGTTGCAGGTCGCGGCGAACCGCAGCTTGGCGACTATGGCACCTATGCGCGGATAGTGGACTATGACCAGCTGCCAAATGGCCTGCTTGGCGTCACCATAGAAGGCGGCGAGCGCTTTGATCTGCATGGTACAGAACGCCTGGCCAGTCAGCTCATCATGGGCCGGGTTACCCTGCGGGATGCATTGCCGCCAGCTCCGGTTCACCCTGATTGGGAAGGTCTTGTGGCTGTGCTGCGGTCTTTGGAAACCCACCCGCATGTGGAGCAGTTGCAGCTTGAGATCGACCACGCGAACGCCTGGGCAGTCGCCTTTAATCTGCTGCAGCTGCTGCCGATCGACGAGCGGCTTAAGTACCGCTGGCTGGGCTATGACGGCGTTGAAGACGTCATGTCGGAACTGGAGACGCTGCTCAACGAAATCAGCGGTGAGGACGATGGGCCGGAGGCCTAGGCTAAATTAGCCAGGCGGCGCGTCCAGCCAGCCGCCCATTTCCCGCCAGCGGTTGACGATGTCGCAAAAGAGCTCCGCGGTGCGCTCGGCGTCATAGGCGGCGGAATGGGCCTCGGCGTTGTCAAACGCAATGCCCGCCTCGGCACAGGCCTTGGCCAGCACTGTCTGTCCGAAGGCAAGGCCTGCGAGAGTCGCCGTGTCGAAGTGCGAGAAGGGGTGAAAGGGATTGCGCTTTATTTCGTTCCGCGCCACGGCGGCATTGATGAATCCGGCATCAAAATGCGCGTTGTGCGCGACAATAATGCCGCGGTTGCAGCCCCGGTCACGAATCTCCTTGCGCACTACCCGGAATATCTCGGTCAGCGCCTCGGTCTCATTGATCGCCTCGCGAAAAGGGTGGTGGGGGTCAATACCGGTGAAATCGAGTGCGGCCTGCTCAAGGTTGGCGCCCTCAAAGGGCGCTACATTGTGACTGTAGGTTCGGTGCACGCCCAGCACGCCATCATCATCCATGCGCACGATGGTTGCGGCGATTTCGAGAATGGCATCTGTGGCGCAGTTGAAGCCGCCGGTTTCCAGGTCGAGGATGACCGGCAGAAAGCCGCGGAAGCGCTGCCGTATCAGGCTGTCTTTGCTGGTTTCCGTCATGAAGGAACTACCCGCCAGCGCAGGGATTCTCCGCCGCGCAGTGGAACCAGGGTCTGCTCTCCCAGCGCCCGCTCTGCCGGCACCGGCACATCGCTTCGCTCCAGCGTCACGGTGTCTTCATTCGCCGGCAGACCGTAGAACGCGGGCCCGTTGAGTGAGGCAAACAGCTCCAGCGCCGGGAGTGCATTTTGAGTGTCGAAAACCTCGGCATACAGTTCCAGCGCCGCGTGTGCGGTATAGACACCCGCACAGCCGCAGCTCGATTCCTTGCTGTCGCGGGTATGCGGCGCAGAATCCGTGCCCAGGAAAAAGCGTGGGTCGGTGCTGGTGGCCGCCGCGATCAGGGCCTCCTGGTGGCGCTGTCGCTTGAGTATCGGCAGGCAGTAGTAGTGTGGCCTCACGCCGCCGACCAGCATGTCGTTGCGGTTCAGTAACAGGTGATGCGCGGTGATGGTGGCGGCGACCCCGGCGCGGGCGCCGGCTACAAAATGCACTGCGTCTGCGGTGGTAATGTGCTCCAGCACGACCCTCAGTCCGTCGAATCGCGCCACGATCGGTGCCAGGTGACGTTCGATGAATACCGCTTCGCGATCAAAGATATCGGTCCCCGGATCGGTGACCTCGCCGTGCACAAGCAGTGGCAGATCAACCTCCTGCATGACCTCTAGTATGGGATACAGCGATTCCAGTGAGTTGACGCCGGCGGCGGAATTGGTGGTCGCTCCAGCCGGGTAGAGTTTAACGGCATGCACGCAATCGCTCTTTGCCGCGCGGCGGATCTCATCGGCGCTGGTGTCGTCTGTGAGGTAAAGGGTCATCAGGGGCTCAAACTGTCTGGGCAGCCCGGACATCGCGTCTATGATTCGCGCACGATAAGCCTCGGCGGCGGCCACGGTCGTGACGGGGGGCGTGAGGTTCGGCATGACGATGGCGCGACCCATGTAGCGGGCCATGTCGGCGCAGGTATGCCGCAGCATGTCGCCGTCGCGCAGGTGAACGTGCCAGTCATCCGGGCGGCGGAGGGTGATCGAGTCCAAGCGGGGTGGCCTTTCGGTCTGCAGTCGGAGGGGCGATGCTACCGTAATTGGGGATTGGCTGAAATGGTCGGCTTTGGTGCTTTCGTTGACGGGCTCCGGTCGGGGGTGCGGGTGGGGCGGCCGGTCGCTGCGGGGTGAGCGGCAGCGGCCGCTGCGCAACTCGTTCAGCAATCGCAGCGCGATCGCTGAACTCAGACAGTGCTCGCGGAAACCCCGCTGCCGCTCACCCCGCAAAACGCGACCTGATTGGCCGTCCCACCCACACCCTCGACCGGAACCCTCTGCCGGTGGCACCAAAGTTTGCACGTCGCAACGGTGGGTTAGAAAGGTGTAGCTCAACGCCGGCACAGTGTCAGGAAGATTCGCCGCTTTACCCGCCGGCGGACCGTCTGCGGCCAGGACGGCCGCAGCCGAGCCCCCATGGATGGGATCTCGGCGTGTCCGCCGGCGGGTAAAGCGGCGAATCTTCCGCGAGGGCAGCCCCTGTGATTTCCCCCCCACCACCGGTAAACTCGACCCTTTTTAATGCCAAGTCTGTGTCTCTGGAGCATCCATGTCCGACATCAACAAAGTGGTTCTTGCCTACTCAGGCGGTCTCGACACCTCGGTAATCGTGCGCTGGCTGCAGGATACCTACCAGTGCGAGGTCGTCACGTTTACGGCTGATATCGGGCAGGGCGAGGAGGTCGAGCCGGCCAGGGCCAAGGCTGAGGCCCTGGGCGTGAAGGAAATCTATATTGATGATCTGCGCGAGGAATTCGTGCGCGATTTCGTGTTCCCGATGTTTCGTGCGAATACCCTGTATGAGGGTGAGTACCGGCTGGGCACGTCGATCGCGCGACCATTGATCGCCAAGCGACTGATCGAGATCGCGAACGAGACGGGTGCCGATGCCATCTCGCACGGCGCTACGGGGAAAGGCAATGATCAGGTGCGTTTTGAACTGGGTGCGTATGCATTGAAGCCGGGTATCCGGGTCATCGCGCCCTGGCGGGAATGGGATCTGACTTCCCGCGAAAAGCTCATGGAGTACTGTGAAGAACGGAATATACCGGTAGATTTCGCCAAGCAGAAGACAAAATCTCCCTATTCTATGGACGCCAACCTGCTGCATATTTCCTATGAGGGGGGCGTGCTGGAGGACCCCTGGCAGGAGGCCGAAGAGCCCATGTGGCGCTGGAGCGTCAGCCCCGAGGGGGCGCCCGATACGGCCACCTACATCGAGCTTGAGTATCAGCGCGGCGACATCGTGGCGATCGACGGTGAGCCTATGTCGCCGGCGACGATACTCGAGCATCTGAACCGGGTCGGTGGTGCGAACGGCATCGGCCGTGACGACATCGTCGAGAATCGCTATGTCGGCATGAAGTCCCGCGGCGCCTATGAGACGCCCGGCGGCACCATTATGCTGCGAGCGCACCGCGCCATGGAATCTCTCACACTCGATCGTGAGGTGGCGCATCTGAAAGACGAGTTGATGCCACGTTATGCGCACATTATCTACAATGGTTACTGGTGGTCGCCGGAGCGCAGGATGCTGCAGGCGGCAATCGACCAGTCGCAGGAGTACGTCAACGGCACCGTGCGCCTGAAGCTGTACAAAGGTAATGTCATCGTCTGTGGCAGGAAGTCGGCAGACAGCCTGTTTGACGATCGCATTGCCACGTTTGAGGATGATGCCGGTGCCTACGACCAGAAAGACGCCGAAGGCTTTATCAAACTGAATGCGCTGCGTTTACGCATCGCCGCGAACCGCGGTCGGGGAATGTTGTAGCGGGACGACCCGGACGCCAGGGGAATGAACATGGACGCGCTGGACGCAGACGTCATCATTGTCGGAGCCGGTCTTTCCGGGATTGGCTCTGCCTGTCATCTCAAAGAGCATTGTCCAGACCGCAGCGTAATGATTCTGGAAGGTCGCGACGCCATGGGCGGAACCTGGGATCTGTTTCGCTATCCCGGCATTCGCTCCGACAGCGATATGCACACGCTGGGCTACAATTTCAGGCCCTGGCGCGAGGCCAAGGCAATTGCCGATGGCCCTTCCATTCTCAACTACATCCGTCGCACGGCGCAGGATCACGGGATTGAGTCGCTGATCCGCTACGGCCACTGGCTGAAGGCCGCCAACTGGTGCAGCGAGACCGCCTGCTGGACGCTCACCGTGCATGACGCTGCCAATGATTCAACGAAAACGCTGCGGTCACGCTTCTTGCTGATGTGCGCCGGCTATTACAGCTATCGTCAGGGTCACCAGCCCGAGTTCCCCGGTCGCGAGTCCTTCCGCGGCGATTTTATCCATCCGCAGTTCTGGCCCGAGGAGTTCGATGCCCGCGGCAAGCGTATCGTGGTGATCGGCTCCGGCGCCACGGCGATGACGCTGGTGCCGGAATTGGCGAAAACTGCTGCGGAAGTCACGATGCTGCAGCGCTCGCCTACCTACGTGATTACCAGGCCGGCACGTGACCGGCTGGCCAATATGCTGCGCCGCCTGTTACCGGAACGCTGGGCATACGCAGCCACGCGCTGGAAAAACACCACGATGCAGCAATGGCTGTATCGGCGCTCTCGCAAGTCACCTGAGCAACTGAAGAAATATCTGATTGGCGAGGTGCGCAAGAAGGTCGGTGATACGGTCGATGTGGATCGTCACTTCACGCCAAGTTATAACCCCTGGGATCAGCGCCTGTGTCTGGTGCCGGATGACGATCTGTTTGACGCGTTGCGGGAAGGTCGCGCGCGGGTGGTCACTGATCGCATATCCCGCCTCACCGAATCCGGCATTGAACTGGCGTCGGGCGCAACGCTGGAGGCAGACACGATTGTTTCCGCGACCGGTCTGGAACTGGTTGTCATGGGCGATGCCGCATTCAGCGTGGACGGCAAGGCAGTGGATTTCGCGAACACCTGGACCTACAAAGGCATCATGTGCAGTGATCTGCCGAACCTGATTTCGGTGTTTGGCTACATCAACGCGTCCTGGACCTTACGCGCAGACCTCACTGCGGAATGGTTCTGTCGTCTGC
>JBHEOO010000018.1:51468-65709 GCA_046260765.1 Chromatocurvus sp. | reverse complement strand
GCGATGCTGCGACCAGCTGACCGATCATGGGCGCCAGGGGCTCGGTCACGATCATCTGCTGTGGCGCGGTATGTACCGGCAGGCTGGCACCGACCAACCCGGCGATACCCGCCGTCCAGCCCCCGGCGGCATTCACCATCCTGTCGCAACGGATCCGCGCCGCGCTGGTGCCCACGTGATACGTACCGTCCATCAACCCAATCGATGATACAGCGCAGGGCACAAGGAGACGCCCGCCCGCCGCTTGCAAGGCGCGGCGCAGCACCGGCCCCGCTGTCAGCGGATTGATCTTGCCCTCCCCCGGGCACCAGGCAGCGCCCAGCATACGCGGGGACACGACCTCCAGCTTCTCACGCAATTCGCTCTGGCAGAGCATGTCGACCTCCAGGCCCTGAGCCTGCTCGACCGACACCTTGCGCCGCAGGAAGGCCAGCTCAGCTTCACTGCCCGCGACCACCAGCCCACCCGTAATCTGTATTTCAAAATCTGCCGACAGGCGCGACGCCAGCGCCTGCCACTCGGCAATACCCATCCGCTGCAGGCCGATGGCCTGACTGGCGGCGCTGGCGCCCACCGCAGGGTTGTCAAAGTCCGAGGACAGCATCTGCAGGTGCAGACTGCCGGCGTTGTTGCCGGAGGCCTGGGCAAAGGGGTCTGAACTGTCCACTACCAGCACATCGACGCCCGCCTCCGCCAGGTGCAGGGCGGTGCACAGACCGATAATGCCGGCGCCGATCACTAGCACCTCGGCCTCCAGCTCTGGTGTGGCAGCGGCGGAAACCTGCATGCGCGGCGCAAACTCTCCCTCAATGCGTCGATACCCTGCCCACTCGGGTTTCTCCCGCGCCAGCGCGCCGACCGATATCGGCTTGACCGGGACCTGGGCCTCGAACGGCGGACAGGCATCGGCCGCAACGCCGCCGGCCGCCTGCAGCACGCGGGCCAGCTGCCGCTGGCAATAGCGACCCTGGCAGCTGCCCATGCCGAGTCGCGTGCGGCGCTTGATGCTGCCGGCATCCGTTACGCTCTGGGTAATGAGTGAATGAACCTCGCCCAGGGTGACGCTTTCGCAGCGGCAGAGCAGTGCCTCGGGATCCACCGGCAGATACTCCGGCGCACGGTAGAAAGACCACAGGTGTTGCTGGAAACGACGGTGGCGACGCAGCAGACGACGATCGTCAGCGGCGGCCGCGCGCACGCCGCCGCGCAGCGTTGTGATGATCGCACTGGCCGCGATGCGGCCCTCCGCCTGCGCCACATGGGCGCCACCGAGCGCGCCACTGTCACCGACAATGTAGACGCCCGGTATATCCGTCTGTCCCTGGTCATCGCGCTCCGGCACCAGGCACCCTGGCGCCGCCGTGATATGCCGGCAGCCGAGCAGCCGGGCCAGCTCATTCGAGGACTGCAGTCCATAGCCGAGACAGACCGCATCCACCGGGTAATGCCGTTCCGTGCCGGAACGCAGTCGACCATCGTCTTGGATCGCTGCCAACACGGCCGCTGCAACACGCTGTTCACCGGTCGCACGAGCCATGTGATGTCCGTACAGCAGTGGCACACCGTGACGTTTGAGCGTGGCCAGGTAGCGCGCACCGCGCCAGGCAAGCGGCGGGGAATTTGCCGCCAGCCCGGGCCCATCTCTTGACCAGGCAGACACGCCAGCCCGGGCCGACTCGGCAACGGCGACGACCTGCACGCCTGCCTCCAGCAGCTCACAGGCCAGCTGCAGGTTGAGCGGACCGTTGCCGGCAATCAGCACGCGGTCACCGGGTGCGACCCGGTAAGAGCGCACCAGACCCTGGCCGGCACCGGTGGTCATGACCCCCGGCAGCGTCCAGCCCGGAAAGGCCGGCACCGGCTCGAAGGCCCCCGCGGCCAGAACGATCTGTCGGGCGCTGATGACGCCGCTGACGCCGGAGGCCGCGAAGCCCGCGTCAACGCCGCCCTGCTGCCGCTGAAAAACACCCCAGAGGGTGGTGCTGCCCATCACGCGCACACCGGACTCTGCCAGGCGGCGGGTCAGTGCTGCCCCGTTGCGGTACTGGGTATCTGTGGGTTGACTGGTGGCAAACTGCTGAGAGGCGGCCAGCGGCTTGAAGAACTGTCCGCCGGGCTCCGCGCGCTCATCGACCAGCGTCACCGCAATGCCGGCATCGGCGAGCGCGATCGCGGCACTGAGCCCGGCGGGTCCCGCACCGACCACGAGTACCTCACAGTCGATCGACTCGCGCGTTACGGAGGATATCGATTCGGGATCCGGTGGCAGCTTGCGATAATCCACGGAGCGCACCTGCATATCCGGCTGCACTTTGGTGAGACAGGCCCGGGTCGGCGCAGCGCCATCGACCGAGACTTCGCACTCAAAGCACACCCCCATGCCGCAGGAAAAACCCCGGGGTTGATGCCGCCGGTCGCGCTTGAAATTCAGGTGGCCCGATGCGATCAGCGCTGCGGCAATCGTTTCTCCCTGCAGCGCGGTGAACGACTCGCCATCCATCTGGAAACGCAATGGCGCGCCCCTGGCGATATAGCGGGAACTCTGGAGGCGGGGCATGGCTGTGTGCTGTTCCTGTCGTTGGCTAAGTCTAGTCAGCTACTTTTGTTCAGCTACTTTTGTTCAGCTACTTCTGGCCAGCTACTTCGCGTAACCCACCAGCGTTGCAAAAAGGCGCTCCAACACGGCCGCGCTCTGGCGCAGCGACGCCAGCGTGACCGACTCGTTGCTGGCGTGTCCCTCACTACCGACACCGGGTCCGAAATTGACGATCTCGATGCCGGTATCGGCGAGGTGTCGGCCGTCGCTGACACCGATGCCGGAGGAGAACTGCGCCGGCTCACCGCGCACGGCCTCGATCGCAGCAATGAGGTTTGCAATCAACGGTCGATCGGTGCCGCAGGAAAACCCGTTGGTACCAAGGAGCAGCCGGGCCTCTACCGACCCGGCTGGCTCGCCGACGGACTCCACGATTGCCTGGAGCTCTTCAAAGGCTGCGCCGACGGTCTCCGACGGCAGCAGCCGACGATCGATCAGCGCCGTACAGCGGCTCGGAACCACATTGTTGTTCCTGCCGCCCTGCACAAGACCGACGTTCATGGTGGACTGCATGCCGTTTTCCCGACGCGTCTTCAGCTGTTCCGACATCTCGCGGTCCAGTCGGTCGAGCACTCGCACCATCCGTAGAATCGCGTTATCCCCGTCCTCGGGCTGTCCGGCATGCGCGGGCCGGCCGTGCGCGGTGAGCTCGGCCCACAGCACGCCGCGCTCGGCGTTGGTCACGGTGTTGTCGGTGGGCGCGCCAAGCAGCAGCATGTCCGGCCTCACCACCCCGCTGTCGCAGAGAAATTTCATGCCGTTGGGACCCAGGCTCTCCTCGTCGGCGACAAAGGTAAACACCACTTCACCCTGTGCCGGGCCTTTGCGGCGCGCGATCTCCTGCGCCAGCCACAGCTGCACCGCGCCACTGCCCTTGCAGTTGGCCACGCCAAGACCGTACACGGTGCCGTCGATCTCCGTGACCTCCAGCGGCGGGGGGTTCCACAGCGAGACATCCCCCGCATCCACCGTATCGACATGCACGTTGAACACCAGGCTGGGCGAGCCGCTGCCGAGTTTCGCTACCACGTTATCCTGACCGGGCTCACAGCGATGAATCTGCGTGTCGTAGCCCATACCGGACAGCACATCACTGAGATAGGCAGCCATGTCAGTGGTATCGCCGGGGGGGTACGCCGTGGGGATAGCAACGAGGTCACGCAGATAGCCGAGAATCACGTCGATGGGATCGGCCTGGGTGGTCATAGGGTCTCCCCTTTGCGGGACTCGGTAATGTGAAAACGTGACGACGGCAGAAACTCACCGCGGCCCGGCGTGCCGTGACACTGGCCATTCTCGATAATGACCTCGCCGCGGGACATCACCAGCTCGGGCCAGGCATTCAACTGCATGCCCTCATAAGGAGTGTAATCGACGTTGTGGTGCAGCATGTCGTTACCCAGCGTGAAGCTGCGCTCTGTGTTCCAGATAACCAGGTCCGCGTCTGCACCGGGCGCAATCGTCCCCTTGCGCGGGAACAGCCCGTAAAGCTTCGCGGGATTGGTGGACGTGAGCTCGACAAAGCGATGGATATCGATACGCCCGGTCATCACGCCTTCGGACATGAGCAGAGACAGGCGCGTCTCGAGACCCGGCACACCGTTGGGCACCAATCGGAACGGCGCGTTCTCGCCTGCATTTTTTTTGCCTCTGGGATCGTCATAGCGGAACGGCGAATGGTCCGACGAGAACACCTGAAAAACGCCGGTTTTCAGCCCTCGCCAGATATGCCCCTGCTCCTCGACCGAGCGCGGGGGTGGGCTGCACACGCATTTGGCGCCTTCGAAACCCGGCTTTGCCAGATCGTCGGCGGTCAGGAACAGGTACTGCGGGCAGGTTTCGGCATAGATGTTGATGCCGCGATTCTGGGCAGTCTGGATCTGTGTCATTGCCGCGTTGCTGGAGACATGCACGATCAGCATCGGCACGCCGACCAGTTCTGCGAGGGAGATCGCCCGGTGCGCCGCCTCGCGTTCGACGATCTGCGGGCGCGAATCGGCGTGAAACTTCGGCGCCGTCTTGCCCGCTTCCTCGAGCAGGTCGGTGAGCCAGGCAATGCAGTCATCGTTCTCCGCGTGGATCATCGGCAGCGCGCCCTCGCGCCGGGCCAGCGCCAGCACGTCGAGAATCTGCCGGTCGCTCAGCTTCATGTCGGCATAGGTCATGTAGATCTTGAAGTGCGAGTAGCCCTCGCCGATCAGCGCCGGCAGCTCATCGCGCAGCACAGCGGGGGTCGGGTCGGAGATAATCAGGTGGAAGGCGTAGTCGACCACCGCCTTGCCCGCCGCACGGCCGTGGTAGTCCTCCACTGCGGCGCGCACGCCGCTGCCCTTCATCTGCAGGGCAAAGGGGATGATTGTCGTCGTGCCACCGAAAGCGGCAGAAATCGACCCGCTGTGAAAATCATCCGCCGATACCGATCCATCCGTGGACGGTTGGTCCAGGTGACAGTGCGCATCGACGCCACCGGGCGTGACCAGGCGACCGCCGGCGTCGATCACCCGCGCCGCGGGAAAATCCAGCTGCCCCAGCAACACAATCCTTCCATCCTTGATACCGATATCGCCGTCAAAGGACTCGGACGCGGTTGCGATGCGCGCATTCTTTACGATCAGGTCGAGCTCTGCCATGTTCACTACCTCTTCAGATTCAGTTCGGCGACCACACGCCGCACCCACTCGCGCTCCGCACCGGCGCTGGCCAGCCGCGGCAGGCGTGGGGGACCCACCGGCCAGCCCATGCTGTCCAATGCCATCTTGGTGGCACTGACGTAACGGGTCTGCCCGACCAGTTCGATGACCGGCAGCAACCGGCGATAAAGCGCCTGCGCCGCCGACACGTCACGCTCAAGAACGCAATGCTGGTACATCTGCTGGAAGTCTTCCGGGAGAAGATTGGCACCCACCGCTGTCCAGCCCTTTGCACCATTCAGGAAGGACTCGAAGCCAAGCACGCCGCCGAACACGCCCAGCCGGTCGCCGGCCAGACGCACAATGTCCCGCACCCGGGTCACGTCCAGCGTGGATTCCTTTACGTAGCCCACGTTCGGGATTTCTGCCAGCCGGGCAATCAGCGCCGGCGACATATCAATATTGGTAATGGCGGGATTGTTGTAGACCATGATGGGAATTGAAAGCCCCTCCCCGATACAGCGATAGTGCTGGTAGATCTCTTCCTCCGTTGGCGTGCAATAAAATGGCGGAATGACCAGCAGCCCATGCGCGCCGAGCTCCTGCGCGTCCAGGCCGCGGCGCAGCACCTCCAGCGGATTCTCGGCACCGACGCCGACAAGCACCGGGACGCGCCCGGCGGCCTGCTGGATAACCACCTCCGCCACACGATGGCGTTCCGCATCGCTCAGAGACAGCACCTCGCCGGTACTGCCCAGCGGGATCAGGCCGGCAATGCCCTGGTCAATCTGCCAATCCACAAAATCCCGCAGGACGGCCTCTTCGATATGCCGACCGTCCGGCGTGAACGGCGTGATCATGACCGTGTAGGTTCCAGCGAAAGCATGCATGCCAGTGAACTCCCTCATTGGCGCTTGACGATGGGGATCAGCAGGTCGGGCAAGGCCGTGACCAGCGCAGGAAAGCAGGTGGTGAGCAGCAGAATGCCCAGCAGCAGACTCAGGGGCAGCCACAGCTGCCGCGATACCTGCATGACCGAACGGTTTGCCACGCTGCTCGCCACATACAGGGTAATCCCATAGGGCGGTGTGATCATTCCCAGGGACAGATTCATGACCATCAGAACCCCGAAGTGTAGCGGGTCAACGCCAAAGCTCACGGCGATCGGCAGCAGCACCGGCGCCAGCACCATGATGGCGGAGATGCCCTCCATGAACATGCCGACAATCACCAGCAGAATGGCCATCAATATCAGAAACGCCAGCGGGCTCGCCGTGGCCTGGTGCATGACAGCGCCGATAGCGGCGGGCACATTCTGCGAGGAGATCAGCCAGGAAAACACGTTGGCTGTGGCGATCACCATCATCACCGCCGCCGACAGCGAGGCTGCCCACAGAATCATTCCGGGCACGTCCCGGAGGCTGACCTCGCGGTAGACATACAGCGCAATCACCAGCCCGCACAGCACCGCAACGGCGGCGGCCTCGGTGGGCGTGAACAGTCCGCCGATGATGCCACCGACCACCACAACGGGAACAACAAAGGCCGGAATCGCCGCGACAAAGGTTCTGCCCAGATGGCTCAGCGAAAAGGCCTGGGTTTCCCGGTAGGCCGCGCCGCCGCGGCGGGCAAAGAGGTAGCCGGCCGCGAGTATGGCAATGGCCATCAGCAAGCCCGGCACGATACCGCCGAGAAACGCACGGCCGATGGAAATATTGGTGGACGTGGCGAGCACCACCATCATGACGCTCGGAGGAATCACCGGACCCAGCGTGCCCGCCGCGGCGATCAGCCCTGCGGAAAAATCGATGTTGTAGCCGCGGCTGCGCATCTGCCCTAGCATTATGGAAGAGATAGCGGCGGTGGACGCAGCGCCTGAACCGGACACCGCGGCCATGCCAATCCCGGTGATGGACGCGACCAGCAGCAGGCTGCCGGTCACCCACCCCACCAGCGCAACGGAAAAGTCCACGATCCGCCGCGCGATGCCGCCACGCTCCATGATCACACCGGCAAGGATAAAAAACGGTATCGCCATGATGGTGAAGGAGTCGAGGCCGGCGTAGAGCCGCTGGGCAATAATGCTCACCGGGACATCAAGACTGAGAAGAGTGACCGCCGCAGAGACGCCCAGGGCGAATACGATCGGCGCACCGAGAAGAATCAGCAGGAGAAAGAGGATACCCGTAAGGATCACTCGCTGCTGCCCTTACGCTTGAGCGAGGGCGCGACCAGCGCAAGAATCAGTTCCAGCGCGAAATACAGCAGGCCCAGCGGCAGGCACAGGTAGGCAATCCACATCGGCAGGCGCAGCACCGGCGAGACCGCGATACGCCCCACCTCGATCAGGGCCAGGCTGCCCATAATCGTGAGCGACAGAAACCACAGGCAGATCATGCTGACCAGCAGCGTGAGAATGCTGGCCAACCCGGGCGGCAAGCGATTGATCAGCGCATCCACGCGCACATGCAGGTTATCGCGCATGGCGATGCCCGCGGCCAGCAATACCATCCACACCTGCGCCAGCGTTGCGCTTTCCGCGGCCCAGTCTATCGAGAAGGCAAAATAGCGGCCGACCACCTGTACCAGCACGGCCAGCAGCATGTAGGAAAAAAAGACCATCACCAGAGCAGATACCACCTGGCGAATCACGCTGACGATGCGCTCGGCTAACATGAAGAGCGTCAGGAGCGTTGAGCGCGTTAAGCGCGCCAGCAGCGCGGGTGCCGACACGCTATTGCCCGCCTGCGCGCTGGATCATCTGAAACCGCGCACGCGCATCAGGGGACTGCAGGAACTGCGGATAAACCTGCTGCGCTGCCGCCCGGAAGGGCTCCGGGTCGGGATAGGTGACATTCACGCCATGCTCGATGATCGTGGCAAGCATCGCCTCGTCACTGTCGCGGTACAGCTGGCGTTCATACTGCGCGGCCTCCTCACCGGCTTCCTGCAGGATCTGCTGCAGCTCGGGCGGCAAGGCGCTGAACGCCACCTCGGACATCATCATGTTGGCGACCAGGATAATCCAGCCCACCTGCGCCCAGTTCGGGGCCACCTCGTAGAATTTCTGGCGCGTGAAGTTGGTATTCGCCGCCTCCGCACCGTCAATCAGCCCGGTCTGCAGACTCCCGTACATCTCTCCATAATCGATGGCCACCGGCTGCGCGTCGAAGGCCTTGAACGAAGACAGATGCGCAGGCACTGGCATAGTGCGAACCTTCAGGCCGCGCAGGTCTTCAAAGGAGTCGATGGAGCCCTCGCGGGTCATGATGTGGCGCACCCCGGCATCCAGAAAACCGAGAATCCGAAAGCCGCGTGCGCTGGCGTCTTCGCGCAGCCCCGCGCCGACCTCACCATCCAGCACGGCGTACAGGTGCTCCCGATCACGAAAAAGAAAAGGCAGGTCTAGGATGCCAAGCTGAGGCACGAAGCTGGTGGCAGAGCCATTCGCCGTCACGACAATATCCAGCGTTCCCAGCAGCAGGCCCTCGATCATCATGCGTTCGTGACCCAGCTGCGACAGCGGGTAGATGTCTACCGTTATACGACCCTCGCTGCGCTCTTCGACCATTCGCGCAAAGGCCAGAAGTCCCAGATGATAGGGTTCATCGATATTTGAGGTGTGTCCGGCCCGCAGGATAATGCGCGCGTCATCCGTTTCCTGATCCGTCTTGCCCGGGAGCCAGGGGGACAACACCAGCGCCACGCCGAGCACATACACAAGTACAAGCACAAAGCCGACCCACGCCGTGGAAGCAGCAGAGCCGGTGGCAGCGTCAGGACGCAGCGGACCGTCCCTCCATGCCCGTTTTCACAGCAGCTATCGCTTGTCTGGCGCCCACACCGCGGCCTGATTACCCGACCGCCTGCCAGCCCGAAAGCGTGAGGATAAGCACCGCGACCAGGCGCACCAGGTCATCCACGTCAACCCACTCATTGGGCCCATAGAAGTTGCCGCCGAGCGAACCAATGCCAAAGGACGGTGCACCCAGGAGTCGCAGGGGATAGCGGATATCACCGCCGTAATGGTTGGGATAGGAGGCGGGTGCCTTTCCTGTCACCGAGGTGATGGCATCGCGCAACGTTATGGTGGACCGGGCATCCCAGGGCACGGCACCCGGGTTGGAGCGCATGCCCAGCGGTTCGGCGGTAACGGTGTAGGCATTGCGACCTGCCTGCTCAGGCCCGGCATCGTTTTCCAGCTCGCGGCTGACCCGATCCATCAGCCCGCGCCAGGTGTAGTCGCCGTCGAACAGCAGGCGAATTCGGGCGCTTGCACGGGCCGGCACACCACCGGGGCGCTCCCCGGCTTCCAGTCTGCCAACATTCATGTCGACACCCGCAAGCACGCCCGCCCTTAAGTGCTCAATAATCGCCGACAGTCGCGCCAGGGCGTCGCCACCCTCCTTCCACAAGGCGGAATCCGGCAGGCCGATTTCCAGTGGGTCACCCTCCCAGCCCGTCACGCTGAGCTCGAAATCCAGTGCGCCGCGCACCACATGCTTGATGTCGGCAAGACCGCGCCCGGTTTCAGCCGGATGCACATAGAGCAGCGCGTCGATGGACTCCCCGGCATCCTGCATGGCCTGGAACACCGGCAGACTGCCGCGACTGCCGCCGCCCTTGCCGTGACTGCTGATAAGCACGGGGGCGAGACCCGGCTTCTCAGACAGGACGGCCGCGGCAATAAGCATGGCGGCAATACCGCCCTTGTCATCACTGGTGCCAAGCCCATAGAGGCGACCATCGCGCAGGACCGGTTCATAGGGGTCGGTGGTCCAGCCGTCCTCGACACGGTGGGTGTCGATGTGGGCAAACAGCGCGTGGCGCGACCCGCTCTCGGTAGGCCGCGCCACCACGTTGGTGAACGGACCATCGCCGGGGGGATTGGGGGGCATGTACTCGGCGTGTCCGGTGTAATCACTGGGTCGGTATCGGGACGCCTGTACGTCGTAGGGCAGCTTTGCAAGATAGTCTGTGACGATACCCTGGGCGACATCACCGGCTTCGCCGGACAGGCTCTGGACACGGATGAGACGCGACAGCAGCTCGACGAGTTCGCCGCGGCGTGCCTCGGCCATGGCCATGGCTTCAGCTGCCCCGATTGTGCCGGCATTCGCGGCAAACAACTGTGAGGGGGAGATCAGTGGCAGGGCGCCAAGACCGAGGGCCGCACCACCGAGGAGCCGGCGACGATTGAGCAGAAAGTGTTCGCTTTTTCCGTCCTTGCCATTCACAGCATTTCTCCGGTAACGGTTGCTACTGGCGGTTGGCCACCAACACGCAGCGGCGGGTAGAAACGGCCAATCAACCCGGAGTAAACCGCACCTGTCTGCTCTTGGCAACAGACGACCGCAGGAGGACCCGATATGTTACGCAGGCCGAGCTATACTTGGTACACACAAAGCCACAGCCTGCGAGACAACGCGCATGTCACAACTTTCCGTCAACGGTGTCATTCATGAAGTGGATATGCCTGATGATACGCCGCTTTTATGGGCGCTCCGCGACGGACTGCAGCTCTCTGGCACCAAGTTTGGCTGTGGCCGGGGACTCTGCGGTGCCTGCACCGTGCACCTCGACGGCAGGCCGACGCGCAGTTGCATCACCCCCATCAGTGCTGTCGCAGGACGCAGCATTACCACCATAGAGGGCCTCGGCGACGCGTCAGATGTCATGTCACTGCACCCTGTCCAACAGGCCTGGATAGAAAGCAGCGTCGCGCAGTGCGGTTACTGCCAATCGGGCCAGATCATGGTGGCCGCCGCGCTGGTGGACGCCAATCCCGAGCCTTCCGATGACGACATCAATAACGCCATGCGCGGCAACCTCTGTCGATGTGGTACCTATCCCGGCATCCGCACCGCTATCCATCGCGCAGCTGAACTTCGGCGCAGCGGCAACAACATCGTCCAGAACTGGGATCCTGAGATCGAGATAGCACCACACGGCGGGCCTTCTGCATGAGCGGCAAGGACGCCGGGGAAGGGCTCGATCGACGCACGTTCCTGAAAGCGTCGGCCCTCGCAGGCGGCGGCCTTGCACTGGGGATTCCATTGTCCGGCTGCGGCGGTGCGGGCACTGGCGGTAATGGCGATGATCTGGCCCCGGATGCCTGGCTGCTGATTACGCCGGACAACCGCGTCATCTTTCAGCTCGATAAGGCAGAGATGGGCCAGGGCGTTATTACCGGACTGCCGACCCTGCTGGGCGAGGAACTGGATCTAAATCCCGCGGAAATCCATGTGCATCTCGCTTCCGTTGATCCGCAATTTCGCGATCCCATGCAGGTCACCGGGGGCAGTACCAGCATGGCAAGGCGCTGGGAGCCGGTTCGAAAAAGCGGTGCAGCGGCGCGGGAAATGCTTCGCAAGGCCGCGGCAGAAAAATGGTCTGTAGCGATGGATGAGATCATGGTGCGCGATGGTCGAATCGATCATGCGTCGACGGGGCGCAGCGCCAGCTACGGTGACCTGGCGCGGGCCGCCTCACGCCAGTCTGTGCCGCGAAACCCACCCTTGAAGGAGCCGGCTACCTATCGCTGGATCGGTCACTCTGTGCCACGGACTGACCGTGTCATCAAGAGCACCGGCACCGCGATTTTCGGGCTGGACGTGGGCATGGGAGAACACGCCATCCCCGATATGGCCACGGCCGTCGTGCTGCGCTGTCCGCGTTTCGGGGCAACGCTTGCATCCTTCGACGGGTCGGCAGCGCGCGCGCTGCCCGGCGTCTCTGATGTCTTTGCCATAAGCAGCGGGGTCGCCGTGGTCGCCAGCGGCTACTGGTCCGCAAGACAGGCAGCGAAAGAAGTCACGACAACATGGTCCGACGGGCCTCTCGCCGGACTCGACAGTGCACAGATCGAGGCGACGCAGCGGCAGGCATTGGCCGAGCACAGCGGGCGACGCGTGCGCAACGACGGCGATGTCGAGCGTGCCGCAGCGTCCGCCGCGCGTGTGATCGAGAGCGAATACCTTACCCCTTACCTGGCTCACGCCACGATGGAGCCGATGAACTGCACTGCCTGGGCCCGCGAGGCTGCTTGCGACATCTGGGCACCGACGCAGGCACCCGACATGCTGCAGGCTGCCGTCGCCAGACTGACCGGCCTCACCCGAAGTCGCGTCAATGTGCACTGCACCTTGCTGGGTGGTGGCTTTGGCCGACGCGCGATGCCCGACTTTGCACTGGAAGCGGTAGAAATATCGCGCCGCGCCGGACGCCCGGTGAAGGTCGTGTGGTCTCGCGAGGACGACATGCGCCACGACTACTATCGCCCTGCCACCTGCAATCGCCTGCGCGCCAGCATTGCACCAGATGGGACGCTTAGCGCCTGGGAACATCGGCTGGTCGGGCCCAGTATTTTAAGCCCCCTGCTCGGTGACTTCCTCGGTGCACTGCTGCCCGGCTGGGTCCCTGGCAGCCTGACCGGTGCGCTCGGTCACGCGGGCGGCAGTCTCATACGCTCTCGCGACCCCACGCTGACAGAAGGCGCGGATGATCTGCCCTACGCCATCGACAACATCCGTGTGGAATCACAGGTGCAGGACCCCGGGGTCCCCATCGGTTTCTGGCGCTCGGTCGGCCACTCCCAGAATGCCTTTGTCGTTGAAAGTTTTGTCGACGAAGTCGCCCATGCCCTGGACGAGGACCCGTTAATGTTTCGGCTAACGCGCCTCGCGGATCACCCGCGCCACCTGGCCGTGCTGCACCTGGCAGCCGAGCAGGCTGACTGGGGCAAGCCACCGCCAGGCCGCTTCCAGGGCGTTGCCGTACACGAATCCTTCGACAGTCTGGTCGCCGAAATCGCCGAAGTGTCGGTAACAGATGGCGACATCCGTGTGCACCGAGTGGTCTGCGCCGTGGATTGTGGCCTCGCCGTGAACCCCGACATTGTTCGCGCTCAGATGCAGGGCGGCATTATTTTCGGACTGACAGCGGCACTGAAGAGCAGGGTTACATTAAAGGATGGAGGCATCGCCGAATCCAACTTCCACGATTACCCGCTACTACGCATTGAGGAGACACCACAGATAGATGTTCACATCGTGCCGCGGGATACGCCCCCCACCGGGGTCGGCGAACCCGGCACACCACCGATTGCACCCGCCGTCGCAAACGCGGTCTTCGCAGCAACCGGCGTGCGCCTGCGGCGAATGCCGCTGACTCTCACATTTTGAACATTAGACGAAGCTGCTGGCCCTGATGAGCCACCAGGCGAATTGATGTGTTGCGGTACTAGTACAGCCGGAAGGCCTCCCGGTCTGCCGTGCCACCGAACACCGACGTCACACGTGCGCCAACAATCATGTCGTAGGGGCCCCAGGACGGCTCGAACAGCACGCGCCCTTCCAGCGTGGTCACGCGGCAGTCGTCGAACTGCAGCAGCAGGTTGCGCTGCTCCATGCGCACGATGTGACGCAGGATGCCGGTAACGGTAATACCGGAGAGAAACTCCAGCGTCACGCGCGCATCGAGACGAATATCGTGGGCCTTCAGCTCATCGACACTGTAATCGGACAGGCAGCGGCTGAAATCCTTGAGGTAACCCACGGGCCCGCCAATGCCTTCAGGGTGTCGATCCGTGCCGTGGCCGTAAAGCTCGCTGCCGCGCCAGGCGATCTGCCCCGGACCCCGGGTCTGCAGGTAGCTGACGTTATCCACCGCGTCGCAGATGACTTCCGTAAAGCGACCACTGATCTGTACGCCGGAATCCAGCTCCGCCGTGCACACCGTCTCCGCACTGATCGCCTTGCGCACCGATGCGGCGCCACCGCGACGGAAGGCCATGCCGGCGGCAAACTCTTCCAGTACCTGCGACAGATGCCGACAGCTGCGGGTAACAAACAGCTGGGGCTGTTCACGGGTGATATCGTAATTCCAGTTGATCGCATCCACGGTCAGCGGAGTCTTGCGCACCCGGCTATCGTCCAGGCAGCGCTGGCTTTCACCCAGAGACGATAACAGCCCAGCGCCGAAAATCCGGTAGTCATCCATGGCGCCCACGAGACC
>JBHEOO010000018.1:0-51458 GCA_046260765.1 Chromatocurvus sp. | reverse complement strand
GTTCTACAGTACCTATGTTTTTAGATTCAATTAATTTCTGTATCCCTGAAAGTCCGCCCATGCGAAGCGCCATTTTATTGGCGAATTCTTCGAGCACCGAACTTAAATGAGCAAAATCAGGTGTAACATACAGCTGTGGCTGGGGTTTAGTGATGTCGAAGTCCTGCTTGCTGGCTTCAATAGTATATGGAAGCTTTTTTACCTCATCGGTCATGCACCAGGTGCTTTCGCCAATTGATGAAAGCAGGCCAGCACCGTATATCTTTGGATCTTCCGGAGTGCCTATCAGACCGTACTCCACTGTCCACCAATGCAGGCGTGCCAGCAGCGCGGCCTCAGAGGGTGGCGCGTCACTTGCCGACAGCGCCGAAAGCGTTGCCTCTGCCTCAGCCACGGCGTCGGCGGGCGCGTTGCGCGTCGCCTTGAGGTCGGACAGCGTGCGCACCGCGTTGTAGACATCAAAGTCGTGCTGGTTGGCGATGGCGCGCATGCCGACTTCCCCGAAGCGCTGCAGAAATTCGGCATAGTCCACGTCGACAATAAAGGGGGCATGACCTGCCGCCTCGTGCAGGATATCCGGCGCCGGCGTGTACTCGGTGTGTTCCTCGTCGCGCATGTCCAATGCAATTACCAGTACCCGGCGCGCCTGAAACTCCATGAAGATGGCGGGCGGAATAAAGCCGTCCACGACAATCGCGCTCCAGCCGAGCTGCGCCAGGCTTTCATTCATGGCGTCAATCGAGGGTATATGCCGCAGGGACACCCCGGTGCGCTGCAGTCCCTCGAGATACACCGGGTGCGCTGTGCTTGCCAGGCTGCGCGTCAGCCGTCGCATGAGAAAACGCCACAGCGCATGATCGCGTCGCGTGTACTGCGTCGCGTGATCCTGCACCCGGGCAAAGGGCTGCAGATGTCCCGGAAGGCTGGCAATAATGTCCTGCTGGGTGAGGCTCATCGCAGTTTCTGACTGTTGCGCATGACGCGGGCTCAGATCACGCCCCGGCGTTCCTGCTCCAGTTCGATGGATTCGAACAGCGCCTGGAAGTTGCCTTCACCAAAACCGTCGTTGCCCTTGCGCTGGATGAACTCGAAGAAGATCGGGCCGATGACCGTGGTCGAGAATATCTGCAGGAGATAGCCGCCGCCCTGCTTCTCGCCCCCGTCGATAAGAATCTGTCGCTGGCGCAGCGCCTCGACGTTCTCTCCGTGTCCGGGCAAGCGCTCGTCAATCAGGTCGAAGTAGGTGTCCGGCGTTTCCTGCAGCTTCAGACCGCGTTCGGTGAGCGCATCCACGGAGGCAAAAATGTCATCGCAGCCCAGCGCGATATGCTGAATCCCCTCGCCCTTGTATTCGTCGAGGTATTCCGCGATCTGGCTCTTGTCGTCAGAGGACTCATTGATGGGAATGCGGATCTTGCCACAGGGGCTGGTAAGTGCGCGGCTCTGCAGGCCGGTTTTCCTGCCTTCGATGTTGAAGAAGCGGATTTCACGGAAGTTGAACAGCTTTTCATAAAAGCCCGCCCAGGTGTCCATGTTGCCGCGCTGCACGTTGTGGGTGAGGTGATCGATGTAGGACAGCCCGGTGGTGGCCTTCGCGTTCTCTTCGGTCTGCGGAATCGGCTCAAAATCCACATCGTAAATTGTACGGTCACCGTAGCGGTCCACCAGATACAGACGACTGCCGCCGATGCCTTCGATCGCCGGAATATTGAGCTCCATCGGTCCGACCGGCTCCCGGATAACGGTAGCGCCGAGTTCTTCTGCGCGCTTGAGCGCGGCGCGGGCATCCTTGACCCGGAACGCCATGGCACAGGCGCAGGGGCCGTGTTCACGGGCGAAAGCCTGGGCGAAGCTGTCCGGTTCCGCGTTGACAATGAAGTTGATATCGCCCTGTCGGTGCAGCGTGACGTTCTTGGTTCGGTGATGCGCGACAGCGGGGAAACCCATGCGCGTAAACAGATCGCGCAACAGCTCGGGATCCGGTGCGGCGTACTCGACGAACTCGAAGCCGTCGGTACCCATCGGGTTATCGATGCGATCAGCCATTGTCTTTCTCCTTACCCTATCAAAGCACTATGGTATTCCCGATAGTCCGGGGAATGCTGCCAGAATACAGGCGACGGCGATGCTTTTTGAAACACCATTTCAGCATCGGGCTAATATCTGGCAGTTTATTCCGATAAACGGCGCTTGTGTCAGAGTTCGATCCGCGTGGTTCGCTTGACCGTGCGCAGGGTAAAGCTCGACGCGGCGGCGTCCACCAGTGGGCTGTTGAGCAGCTTCTGCGTGAGAAAACGTTCGTAGTCCTCGACGTCCCGGACCATGACCAGAAGCGTGTAATCGTGATTGCCGGACACGGCATAGCAGGCCATGACCTCCGGCGCCCTGCTGACCATATCTTCGAATTCCACGCGGGACGTGTCGTTGTGGTGGGCCAGCTTGACGTTGCAGATCACGCTCACCCGTATGCCGAGGCTGGCGGGAGACAGCAACACCACGCGTCCCTCGATGACGCCACCCGCCTCCAGCGCCTGGATACGACGCCATACCGAGGAGCTCGAGCTGCCCACGCGCTCGGCGATGTCCTGATGCGTGAGCTGGCTGTCGTCCTGCAGCAGGTTGAGAATAGCGCGGTCGGTGCGGTCGAGCTTCACGGAGGTTCCTTTGCAGGCTCAGGCCCGATGCGGACCTGACACCACAGACATGGGCTATACTGCCGCCATCACAAGTCAAGGGAGACTCCTATGTCAAGAACAAAGCCGCTGAAGGCCATGTGCCTGATCGCCGGACTCGGCGCCGCGTCGATGCTGCAGGCCCAGGACATCATCCGCTCGGAGCACGCGCAGAAAACACTGGAAATCTACCGCAGCATCGTTGAGGTGGACACATCCAAGCGCATGGGCAATACAACGAAGGTAGCCACTTACCTCGCCGGCGAACTTGTCGCTGCCGGTTTCCCGCCCGAAGACATCGAAGTGCCGATGACCGGCGAATTTGCATCGCTGATCGCGCGCTACCGGGGCAACGGTTCCACCGACAAGAAACCCATACTGTTCCTCGGCCACATGGATGTGGTGGAAGCCCTTGAAAAAGACTGGGAGCGCCCCCCGTTCCAGCTGACCGAGGACGGTACCAACTTCTATGCCCGCGGCACGATCGATAACAAGTTCGGCGTGTCACAGCTCACCTCCACGTTCATCCGCCTGAAGAAAGAAGGCTTCGTGCCCGATCGCGACCTCTACCTCGTGTTCTCTGGCGATGAGGAGAGCGGCATGAGCACGACCCGCATGCTCGCCTACGAGCGCCCGGATCTTGCAGAGGCGGAATACGCGCTCAACTCCGACGCCGGCGGCGGCGTCCTGGATGCAGCGGGCAACGCCGTCGCCTATCGCATACAGGCGGCAGAGAAAACCTTTGCCACCTGGGAAGTCACCGTGCGCAATCCAGGGGGGCACAGCTCCAGGCCCCGGGAAGACAACGCGATTTACGATCTCGCCGACGCGATCAAGTCGATACAGGCCTACCGGTTCCCGGTGCAGTGGAGCGAAATGACGCTGGCGTACTTCCAGCACACGGGTGAGCAGCTGGGCGGTGAGCTGGGGGACGCAATGATTGCGTTCGCCTATGACCCGACAGACGAGGCAGCCGCGGCGCGGCTGGCGCGGGAGCCTTCCTATGTCGGCACCACCCGCACCACCTGCGTGGTTACCATGCTGCAGGCGGGGCATGCTGAAAACGCGCTGCCCCAGTCAGCCACCGCCACCGTCAACTGCCGCATTTTTCCGGGCGTCGGTGTCGCCGCCGTCGAGGAGACACTGCGCGACGTCGTCAACAATGATGCCGTGGAGTTCGAGATGCTGGCGGATCCCACCGAGAGCCCCGTGTCCGAGCTGCGTAGCGATGTGGTCGCCGCCGTCGGCAAGGCGGTGCACAGCCGTTACCCGGAGGTGAAGCTGATTGCGTATATGGAGTCCGGCGGCACCGACGGCATGCATTTTCGCAATGCGGGTATCCCTACCTGGGCGGTCAGCGGTGTCTTCATGAACCCGGACGAGATGTTCGCGCATGGGCTGAATGAGCGTGTGCCGATCAAGGCGTTCTACGACGGACTCGATCACTGGAGTGTGATTATCCGCGAAATCGCCACGCCCTGACGATTGTGCAATTCCGCGACATGAGCAGACGCTCTCTACACGGTGCCCGGGTTGAACCACTGACAGCAGCCGGCTCAGAGGGCTGAGATGAATCATCTCGCACACGCGCTGCTGGCGGATCCGGAACCGCCGCAGCTCCTGGGCAATCTGTTTGGCGACGCCGTTCACGGGCCTCTCTCGGGTATCGCCCTGCCCGCTGGCGTGCTGGAAGGGGTGCGTCGGCACCGACAGATTGATGCCTTCACCGACCAGCACCCGGCGTCGATCGATCTACGCAAGCTGTTTCCGGGAGCGCTGCGGCGCTACGCCGGCATTGTGCTGGATGTGGCCTTTGATCACTACCTCATTCGTCGCTGGCCGAGGTTCTGTGATGCGGACAGAGAGTCGTTTACCCTTGAGGTCTACAGCGCGATGCACCAGAATCCCGCGCTGCTGCCCGATCCCGTTCAGCCCATAGCGTCACGCATGATCGCGCGGGACTTTCTGAATCGCTGCGAGACCATGGATGGCGTCATGTCTGTGCTTGCACATATCGACCGGCGGCTCTCGCGGGGTTTCGATCTATCCGCGGCCAGACGGACGCTGGAAGCGCATGATCAAACGCTGGAAGAGCGCTTCACGGAGGTCTTCACCGACGTGCATCGCAGTCTGGGGCCAGGTCCCATCCGGACCTGACCCCGGACGAAACATCAAAGACAACAAGGAGCAAATGTGTCAGCCGAAATCTCCATCAGGCATCTCGAGAAGGTTTACGAGGATGGGTTCCGCGCCCTCAGCGATATCAACCTGGAGATACAGCGCGGCGAGATTTTTGCCCTGCTCGGGCCGAACGGTGCCGGCAAGACCACGCTGATCAGTATTGTCTGCGGTCTGGTGAATGCCTCCGGCGGTGAGGTGATGGTCGCCGGCCACGACATTATCCGGGACTATCGCGGGGCGAGAGAGAGCATCGGCCTGGTGCCCCAGGAACTGAGCACCGATTCCTTCGAATCGGTGTGGCGCGCGGTCAGCTTCAGCCGTGGGCTGTTCGGCAGGTCACCCGACCCTGCGCACATCGAAAAGGTCCTGCGCGAACTGTCGCTGTGGGACAAACGCAACAACCGTCTCATGTCGCTGTCCGGCGGCATGAAGCGCCGGGTCATGATTGCCAAGGCGCTGTCCCACGAGCCCCGCGTGCTGTTCCTCGACGAGCCCACCGCCGGTGTCGACGTTGAGCTGCGGCGTGACATGTGGGCCATGGTCCGCGGGCTGCGTGAGAGCGGCGTCACCATTATTCTCACCACCCACTACATTGAAGAAGCCGAGGAAATGGCCGACCGTATCGGCGTCATCCGCAACGGCGAGATTATCCTGGTCGAGGACAAGGCACACCTCATGGCCAAGCTGGGCAGCAAGGAACTGCGCCTGCATCTGCAGCACCCGCTGGATGCCATCCCCGAGGCCCTGGCCGGCGAGCCCGTGTCACTCGAGGCAGATGGCTATGATCTTATCTACACCTTTGATGCCCAGCGCGAGCAGGCCGGGGTCGCAAGACTGCTGCGGCTTCTCGGCGAAAAAGGCATTGAATTTCGCGACCTGCAAACCCGCGAAAGCTCGCTGGAGGAAATCTTCGTCGGCCTGGTCAACCGCCCAATCGCCAGCGCTGACGCAGGCACCACCGCCAACCAACCGGAGTAAACGATGAATCTGCACGGCGTCCGCGCTATCTACAAATTCGAAATGGCGCGCATGCGGCGCACGCTGATGCAAAGCGTGGCGTCGCCTGTGATTTCCACCACGCTGTATTTTGTGGTCTTCGGCGCCGCTATCGGCAGCCGCATGGGCGACATTGACGGCGTCAGCTACGGCGCATTCATTATTCCGGGACTGCTCATGCTGTCACTGCTGACCCAGAGCATCTCCAATGCGTCCTTCGGCATTTACATGCCGAAGTTCTCCGGCACGATTTATGAAGTGCTGTCGGCGCCGGTCTCTTACTTCGAGATTGTGCTTGGCTACGTGGGTGCGGCAGCCACAAAGTCGGTGATACTCGGTGTCATCATTCTGGTTACCGCACGTTTCTTCGTGGACTATCAGTTGCTGCATCCCTTATGGGCGCTGGCATTTCTTTTGCTCACGGCGGTGACCTTCAGCCTCTTTGGCTTCATTATCGGCATCTGGGCTGACGGTTTCGAGCAGCTGCAGGTCGTCCCGCTGATGGTGATAACGCCGCTGGTGTTTCTCGGCGGCACATTCTATTCCATCGACATGCTGCCGGGAGTCTGGCAGACCGTCGCACTGTTCAACCCCGTGGTCTATCTGATCAGCGGCTTCCGCTGGGCCTTTTATGGCGTTTCCGATGTGCATATCGGCATCAGCGTCGGCATGACCCTGGTCTTCCTGCTGGCCTGTATGTTTACGATCAGCTGGATTTTCCGCACCGGATACCGACTACGCCCGTGATTGACCTGCGCAGCGATACCGTTACCCGGCCCAGCGCCGCCATGCTCGACGCGATGACCTCGGCTCCGCTGGGCGACGATGTCTGGGGCGATGATCCCACGGTTAACGCCTTTCAGGAGCGGCTGGCGGCACACACCGGGAAAGAAGCGGCGCTGCTCTTTCCCACCGGCACACAGAGCAACCTGGTGGCGCTGATGGCTCACTGTGAGCGCGGGGATGAATACATTGTCGGGCAGTCCGCGCACACCTACCGCTATGAGGGCGGCGGCGCCGCCGTGCTCGGCAGCATACAACCGCAGCCGATCGAGAACGCCGCAGACGGCAGTCTGCCCCTCGAAAGCATCAGCGCCGCGATCAAGGCGCATGACTTTCACTTTGCACGCAGTCGGCTTCTGGCATTGGAAAACACCATTGGCGGCAAAGTGCTGCCGGCGGATTACATTCGCCAGGCCACTGATCTTGCTCGCGAACGCGGGCTTGCGACACACCTGGACGGCGCGCGCCTGTTTAATGCCGCAGTCGCCAGTGACGTCACCCCACAACAACTGTGCAAGCCCTTCGACAGTGTCTCGCTGTGCTTTTCCAAGGGGCTGGGTGCGCCGATGGGGTCTGCTCTGGTCGGTTCCCGGGTCCTGATCGACCGGGCGCGCCGCTGGCGCAAGGTAGTGGGTGGCGGGATGCGGCAGTCCGGCCTTATCGCCGCGGCTTGTCTCTATGCGCTGGATCATCATGTAGAAGACCTGGCGGAGGATCACCGCCGGGCAACGCGTCTTGCGGATGGCCTTGCGCAGCTGCCGGGGGTTGACGTGACTTCGCAGGCCACAAACATGGTGTTTGCGCGCTTTCCCATGGCGCATCTGTCTGCGCTGGAAGTCTGGCTGAAGGAGTCCGGGATCGCGGCCCAGATACTTCCCACCAGCCGCTTCGTCCTGCACCGTGACATTACAGATGACCATGTAGAGAAGGCCCTTACCGCGTTTAATGCATTTTTCATTGGTCACTGAACAGCCGGACGGACAGCACACAATGCCCCCAAGACAGCTGATGGTCTTTTTTGCCGGCCTGTTACTGGTCGCCCTGGCGCTATGGCAGCTTGAGCAGGCCCGCAGCGGTATTGCCGAACGCAACATGGATATCGGCGGCATCCCTGCGACCCTCTATTGGGATGGCAACGCAGCGCCCTCCCCCGTGGTGGTTGTCAGCCACGGTTTCGCCGGCTCGCGCCAGCTCATGCAGGCGTTCTCGCTGCACCTGGCACGCGCCGGCTATCGCGTGCTCGCCTTTGACGCTCTCGGGCATGGCCGCAACCCCTCACCCATGTCGGGCGATGTCACCGCGATCGACGGCACGACAGCACTCCTGGTTGCGGAGACGCGCCGGGTGATCGCTGCCGCGAGGCAGATCGAAGGCGCCAGCGGCGAGGTCGCCGTGCTCGGCCACTCGATGGCCAGTGACATTGTCATCCGCGCGGCGCTTGCTGAACCGGGTGTCGATAACGTCATCGCCATCTCCATGTTTTCCGAGGCGGTGACGCCACAGGCGCCGGCGCGACTGCTGGTCATCAGCGGAGAATGGGAGGCACGCCTGCGGGCCGTGGCCCTGTCGGCACTGCAGCAGGTCGATCCGGAGGCTGAGGAAAATGATACCGTCACGGCTGGGGACGTGCAGCGCCGTGCGACTGTAAGCCCGAACGTCGAGCACGTAGGGGTGCTGTTCAGTGCCCACAGCCTGCGCGAATCGCTCGACTGGCTGAACAGTGGATTCCGGCGCAGCAAGGTGCCCTCTGTCGAGGCCACCGGCGGCTGGATTCTCGCCCTCCTGATCGGCATCGTGCTCACGTTTCGGCCACTTGCCGCCCGCCTGCCGCAGCAACCTGCGCCGCCGCCACCGGCCACGAAACGTCTGCTGCTGGCCATCGGTCTGCCCATGCTGCTGTCGCCCGCCATCGGCGTTCTCATCTTTCAGCCTTTCCTGCCCGTGCTTGTCGCGGATTATCTCCTGCTGCACTTCGCGCTGTTTGCGGCAATTCAGCTGGCGGTACTCGGGCGCTGGCCGGTTCAGCGCGGCGCGCTGTCATGGGTGGGCCTGGCACTGCTTCTTATCTGGGGTCTGCTGTTTATCGGCCTGGCGCTCGATCGCTACGCTGCCAGCTTTATGCCCACGGGCGAGCGCCTGATGGTCATCGCCGCGCTGTCCCTCGCTACAGTGCCGTTCATGCTGGCGGACAGCCTGGTCAGTGGAGCAGGCGCGGGGCGCTGGTGGCGGCGCCTGGCTGCCCGCGCGGCCATCCTGATTTCTCTGGCAATCGCCGCGGTGATAAAGCCTGAGGAGCTGGGATTCGTGTTGCTGGTTTTCCCGGTCATCCTGCTGTTCTTTCTGGTTCACGGCACGCTGGGGCGCGCGCTGGCGCAGCGCACTGGCACAGCGGCAAGCGGCATCGGCCTCGGACTGATCCTCGCCTGGGCGCTGGGGGTCAGCTTTCCGTTTTTCGCGGCGGGCTGAACTCTTCCGGGGTGTGAACTGGCCGGAGTGTGAACCGGCCGGGGTAGACAGCGCCGCAGGAAAGGGCGATTCTCTCGTCCTGATGACAGGACAGGCGCTGCAGCGGGGGGGAAAGCAGGCATCTTCGGTCTCGAGGTCACCATCAGCGGCATTGATCTTGGCATCATTGCCGCCTACTTCATCGCGGTCGCCGTGATCGGCGTTGTCGTTGCCCGCCGCACTCACAGTGGCGACGATCTGTTTCTCGCCGGTCGCCGGCTGACCTGGGGCGCAATTGGCCTTTCCCTGTTTGCCTCGAATATTTCCAGTTCCACACTGGTGGGACTCACGGGCGACGCCTACCGTATTGGCCTGGCAACGTCGGCCTATGAATGGATGGCCGGGCTGCTGCTGGTCATCGGTGCTTTTACCGTCTTTCCGCTCTTCCTGCGCAGCCGTATTTCGACGATTCCGGAGTTCCTGGAGAAGCGCTTCGACAGGCGCCTTCGCCGCTACTTCTCTGCGATCACTATTTTTCTCGCTGTGGTGGTGGACACCGCGGCGGCCCTCTACGCTGGTTCGCTGGTAGCACAGGTGTTCATACCGGATCTCAACCTGTCCGCGTTCATCATCACCCTCGCCGTCGTTGGCGGCCTGTACACCGCCGCCGGTGGCCTTGCCGCTGTGGTGTACACCGATGTCCTGCAGGCCGTCATCCTGATCGTCGGCACCAGCGCCATCGCAGTGATAACGTTTGGCCAGTTCGATTTTTCCTGGGCCGAAGCAACCCGGGCGCTGCCCGACGGCCACCTGTCGATACTGCGCCCCGCCGATGATCCGGTGCTGCCCTGGCCAGGCCTGTTGATCGGTGTGCCGATCCTGGGCTTCTACTACTGGATTCTTAACCAGTACATCGTGCAGCGGGTGCTCGGCGCGCAGAACATCACCGAAGCGCGCCGCGGCGCAGTGCTCGCCGGCCTGCTGAAGCTTTCGCCACTGTTCATCATGATGCTGCCCGGCGCTTTTGCCTTTGCGCTGCTGCCGGATCTGGAATCGCCGGACAAGGTGTTGCCAACGCTGATCCAGGAATTCCTGCCGATAGGGCTCACCGGGATTGTGCTGGCCGGTCTGCTGTCGGCGATTCTGTCCAGCGTTGACTCGGCCCTCAATTCGGCATCCACCCTGCTGGTACTGGATTTTATTGAGCCGATTCGCGGAAGAAAACTGACGCCACGGCAGGGTCGGCGCTACGGCACACTGGCGACACTTGGCTTTATGCTGGCAGCGGCGACGTGGGCACCCCTGATTCAGCATTTTCCAGGACTGTTTTCCTACATCCAGGCCATGTTTGCGTATATCGTCTCGCCCGTTGTGGGCGTCTTCCTGGTCGGTTTTTTCTGGACCCGGAGTAACGCAAACGGCGCTTTCGCCGCCCTGATCAGCGGTCATCTGGCCGCCGCGCTGATTTTCAGCCTGGTTCAGACCGATGTCATTGAGCTGCATTTCCTGTACGTATCGGGCCTGCTGTTCGGCCTCAGCGCCGTACTGTGTGTGTTGTTGAGCCTACGCCTGGGCGCAGCGCCGAGCACCTCACAGACACGTGACCTGACGTTCTCCCAGCGGGACATGACGCCAGAAGGGAAACCGCCAGCCTGGTATGCGGACACGCGTTATCAGGCTGGCGCGGTGGTCGCTCTGACGCTGGTCATGGTTGCCGTTTTCCGCTAGTTTTTCACCGCTGCGGTATTCTCGCCGGCGCTCTCAACGTTAGCCGGCGTGCCATCCTGCCCCGGCGAAAATGGAAACACCTCGGCCATTTCACCCGTGTTCTCCAGATACAGCGAACGGCTGGGGAAGGCAAACCCGGTTCCAGCAGCCTCGACAATCTCCTTGATATGACAGGCCAGGCGCTCTTTGATCTCCAGCCATTCGCCCCAGACGGTGGTGTTGGTGAAGCAGTAGAGAAGAATGTCGATAGAGCTGTCGTTGAAGGAGTCAATACGCACAAAGGTCGCGACTTCCTCGGGCCTGGCGAACTCGTCACTCTCGAGAATATAGCGCTCTATGCCATCGCGAATCTCGCGCAGTTGCGCGAGCGTTGTCCGGTATTCCACCCCAAGCATCCAACGGATGCGGCGATGGCTCATGCGGGAAAAGTTGGTGACCGCATTATCTGCAAGCCGCGCGTTGGGCACGTAAACCGGTGCGCGATCAAAGCGGCGGATCGTTGTGGTGCGAAAGCCGATCTGCAGCACTGTGCCCTCGACCACACCCTCCACCTGAATCCAGTCGCCCGTCTCGAAGCGGCGTTCGCCAAGCACGAACAGGCCCGCAATCAGATTCTTGAACAGATCCTGCGCGCCAAGGGCAACGGCGACACCAAACAGACCAAAGCCGGCAATAATCGGCGCCACCGCGATGCCCCACAGCTCCAGAACAGTCGCCGCACCTATCGCCACAAACACCAGCTTGGCAAACTTCACCAGCCACTCACCCATGGCCGCGGTCAGCAGTCGGCTGGACCGGGTTAAGGCCTTGCCGGCCGGCGTGCTGATGCAGTAAAACGCCCAGAACAGCGTAAAAGCCACCAGCGAGCGGTTGACGTTATACACAAACAGTTCGGCATTCTCACTGAGATCCAGCACACGGCTGGCGAAGAAAATGCCGATCAACACGGGCACAAAACGCAGCGGCTCGCGCAGGGCCTGTATCACGCTGTCATCAATCGAGTTGGCGGAGCGATTGCTCAGCCTTGTAAGTGCCCCCAGCACGTAACGCGTGAACAGCGAACGAACCATAAGCGAAAACAGGAAAACCACGAGCGCCGCCAGTATCTGCGGCAGGTTGATGCCATAGACACCGTGGTTCCAGACTTCCACAACCAGATCCCAGAACTCCATCACCGGATCCCGGAACTCCAGCAGCGCCTCCATGCTCCATTCCACGATGCAAATCCTCCCCGAAAAAGCCTCTATACTACCAGCGTGATCTCTGGCATTCAGCTTCAGGCGAACGCCGTGCCGAGCTATCGCACTCAAGGAGGCCTACCATGAAATTCCGTCCCTCGATGCTTGCACTGACAGCACTGCTGTGGATGCCCATTCATGACCAGGCACAAGCCGAGCAGCCGCAGGAGATTGACGCCGCACAAAAATCCGCCATGGACCTTATTGCGCCACCGGAGACGGCAGAGACGCGACATTGCCTGCCGATATCGCAGATCCGCAGGATCCAGACCGTGGACGACCAGACGCTGCTTTTCCACATGCGTGGCAGTGCCAAATATGTCAATCATCTGGCTCAGACCTGTTACGGGCTAAAGCGCAACAGTTTCATCCACCGCACACCCATGAATTCGTACTGCAGCATGGACATCATTACGGTGGTGGATATGATGAGCGGCATGCAGCTGGGATCCTGCACATTAGGGAAGTTCGAAAAAGTGATGGACGCGTCGGTTCTTGAATAGCTCTTTTTCACTGCAAGATGTTGCGTGCTGTAGGCGGAATTCCATGCGTCCGACATACAGGAGTGCACGCCCGGCCATCCTCCGGGCATGCCTGGTGAGCGCTGCGTTCTCCTGTTTCAACACAGCGGCCCAGGTCGAGGAAAACGGCATTCAGGCCTGTGCTGCAATCAGCGACAATACAACACGGCTGGCCTGCTTCGACGCAATGGCCGCATCGCTCAAAGCAAACGAGGCAAACAGCTCAACAGGGAGCAGATCAACAGGGATTGATGGCGTCGTGGCTGATAGTACCGGGGATGCGGCCAGCGACGCTTTCGGACCCGACGACTCGATGATCGCCGCCGCACAGCCGGGCCTTGCGCGACAGCGTATGAGCGTGGAGTCAGCTATCGCCGACCTGCCCTGGGCCGTGCTGCCCTACCACCGCAACTACCTGCTTCCGGTCACCTGGAACAACAACCTCAATCGCGAGCCCTGGCAAAATCTGTTCCCGGGAGAAGGGCTGCAGCAGGAAGAAGCCAAATTTCAGATCAGCTTCAAGGCACTGGCGGTGCGCGACGTACTTGGCGAAGGCACCAATCTCTGGGCCGCCTACACGCAGGAGAGCTGGTGGCAGGTCTACAACAGCGACCTTTCCTCGCCATTTCGGGAAACCAACTACCAGCCTGAGCTCATGTTCACGGTGGATAATGACAAAAGCCTGCTGGGCTTCACCAACACGCAGCTGGGACTGAGCTTCAATCACCATTCCAACGGCCGCAGCCAGATACTGTCGCGCAGCTGGAACCGGGTGATCGCCAGCGCTGACTTTGAGCGCGACGCAATGCTCATCAGGCTGCGCTCGTGGTATCGCGTGCCTGAGAGCCGCGAGAAAGACGACAATCCTTCGATCTGGAACTACATGGGTTATGGCGATGTAACGCTCGCCTGGCGCAACGATCGCCATGAATTCTCCGTGCTTGCACGCAACAACCTGCGCGGCGGCGACGACAGCAAAGGCGCCATACAGCTCGACTGGAGCTTCCCCATCAGTCGCCGCTTTCGCGGCTATGTGCAGTATTTCAACGGTTATGGCGAGAGTCTGATCGACTACGATGCGCGCACTCACCGGCTGGGCATTGGTATTACGCTGACAGACCTGCTCTGACTTGCACCCCGCAGGCGCAGCGGGGATCATCTCCGCCCCGAAACCCACCCTGGCAGCCCGCTCACCGGAGACCCACAGGCTTGAACGTCCAGACTATCGATTATCGCTCTGCCACCGCCGGCGAGCACCTGGTGCAGTCACTGCGCGATACGGGCTTTGCCGTGCTCAGCCACCATCCGTTATCCGAGGATCTGCTGAAGCGCCTTTACCGGCAGTGGGGTGCATTCTTCAGCGGTGAGGACAAGCACAGCTACCTGATGCGCCCGACCCGGCACTCGGACAATACTGTCGGCTTTGTCCCCGCCGATGTGTCAGAAACCGCAGTCGGACACCCGGTGAGGGATCTCAAGGAGTTTTATCACGTATTTCCGGAGGAGCTTCTTCCACCCGACCTCGCGCCGGACACTCTCGACTACCTGGATCGCGCCTTCGCACTCGGCGTGGAGATACTCGACTGGCTGCAGACAAACGCGCCGAGCGATGTCCTCGCAGCACTCCCCGGCCGGCTCAGCTCGCTGCTGTCGAAGGAAGTGAGCCTGCTGCGCGTACTGCACTATCCGCCGCTCACCGGCCCGAAAGTTATTGGGGCGGTGCGCGCCGCAGCCCATGAGGATATCAACCTGCTGACTCTGCTCCCGGTGGCCGAACAACCCGGGCTCCAGGTACGTGACCGACGAGGCGACTGGCTCGAGGTCAATGGCAACCGGGGCGAGCTCATCATCAACGCCGGCGATATGCTGTGCGAGGCCACCCGCGGCTACTTTCCATCCACCACCCATCGCGTGGTAAACCCGTCTGCAGCAGCGGATAACATTTCGCGCTACGCCATTCCGTACTTCATGGCACCGCGGCTGGATACGGTACTGTCCGACCGCTACACGGCGGGTAGCTACCTCACCGAGCGTCTACAGGCGATCAACCGGCACTGACAGGCAGACGTCGGCTGTACGGGGCGTCACAGGCGAAGACGCGTCTGGTGCGCCTCCCCTGCAAACGCCAGGGTATCCAGATAAAGGGCGCGCACCGCGTCGGCATCCACATCCGCACAGACCCGTATTGGCGGAGCATGACGCCAGGCATCCGACACATAGCTCACGCCAGGCTCCCCCGCCACCGTCTGACCGATAGCGATGCCCTCCGTTGCCACGCGCACAGCCCGTAACCGCGTGCGGTAGAGAGTCGGCGCCAGCAGACAGGCCACGGCACTGGAATCGTGAATAGGGCATTCGCGGGAACCACCGCTTTGCTCGTAGAAATCGAAATAAACGCGCGTGGTCTGGTAGATGAACTCGCCGGCATCACCGGCGCGCTCGCGCAGGGTGTGGATGAACGACTCGTCCATGCGCGTCTTCGCGGTGACATCCAGACCCACGACCGTCAACGGCATGCCACTGACAAACACCGCATCCGCCGCAACCGGGTCGCCAGCGATATTCGCCTCTGCCGCCGGCAGCGGTTCCTCGTGCAGCGCGGGCTCATTGAATGCAATGTCGCCGAGGCCGTTGCGCCCGTGCACAAAGTCCGGATAACCCTCACCCAGCGCCGGACCCGATGCCTGTGCAGCGCCACGGTGCACGGGCGCCGCAATGCCAAAGCGCTCTTTGACATACAGCGCGTTTACGCACCGTCCAGCTGACGCCGTAGCCAATGCCGATGCCGATGCCCTGCCCTGGTGTGGTCGGAAACGTCATGGCCGCTGCGAGAACGTGCTCAGATCGCAGACAACGGCAGTATGATCCAGATACACAAGCTCAGTGACCGGCGATGTCTCCGGCGTGCGCCCGGCGTACCAGCAGTCCCCCGACATGCCCGCAGCAAGAACATGATCAATATTCAGAAAAGACAGAAATGTCGGGCGCGCAAACAAGCCGACATTCGTCATGAAGCGGTAGTTGCCCGGGGGCTGCGCAAACTGTCGCAAGGCTCTGGCCGCAGGATCCAGCCAGGTCACCCGACCGGGATCGGTATTGAAATCACCTAGGATCAGGCCAAATTCAGGTGCAGCGCCCCCCTCGCCGGCTATCGCCTCGATCTGGCCGAGACGGCACCGCGCGTCCGCCCGAGTCAGCCCCGAGGTGCCATGCGCGTGGACCACGCGCAGCGAACCACCCTCGACCAGCTGCACTGTGGCCGCTGCCACCCGGTTACCCGCGCCGCAGCCATCATCATCGAGGCCCTCCATTCCTTGCAGGCAGAGCGCATCTTCACAGCCCGCAATGCTGCCGAGACGTCGGTGAACCGCCAGGCACTTGTCCGGCTTACCCGTATGACAGGCCAGCTGGTAGTCCGCGCCGAGAATGCGCTGCGCCACCGTGGCATCGCCCTGCTGCCAGGTTTCACACACAAATCCTTCGCGGGCGGGTGGCGGGATGTC
This sequence comes from Chromatocurvus sp., assembly GCA_046260765.1. Lineage (GTDB taxonomy): Bacteria > Pseudomonadota > Gammaproteobacteria > Pseudomonadales > Halieaceae > Chromatocurvus. Next base: position 35,391 of record JBHEOO010000018.1, on the reverse strand, counting down.
CGGGCAGTGACCGCTGTAGAACACCTCCTGCAGACCCACAATATCGGCGTCAACTTTATCCAGAAACGTTCGCACATCGCGAATGACCGCCGGCCACGCCAGCCCATTCCCGTACCAGCGATCTGCAATCTGCGCCTGTGCAGGACCGTAGCCCGCATTGGCGTCACGCAGCCGGTCAACCGATTTGCCCGAACCTGTGTTGAATGTCACCACTCGCAGGGCGTCGAATCCCGGGCTGCCCGCAGGCGCGGGCATCATCGGTGGCGACGACTGACAGGCGACAAGCAGCAGCGCCAGAAGCAACAGGAGAGCATGGGCAAGTAACACACGTGAAGCCAGCACGATCAGCCCGTGACCACCTGACGCTCTGCCTCTGTTGCAGGCCGCCTACCGGGTGGACCAAAAACACAGGCGCAGCGTTCACGCCAGCTGCCGGCACCACGAACATCGCGGGCAATGGCCCGGTACTCGTAGCTCAGCACGGTCCACGGATTATGAGAGTCGAGATTTCGGGTCAGGCCATAGCGCACCGGATCGTCCGCGCACTCCTCGCTGAAGGTGCCGAACAACCTGTCCCAGATGATCAGCACGCCGCCGTGATTGCGGTCGATATAGCGTGGATTGGAGCCGTGGTGCACGCGGTGGTGCGAGGGCGTATTGAATACCGCCTCTATCCATGGGTGCAGGCGGCCCACGCTGCGGGTATGAACCCAGAACTGATAGAACAGATTGAGCCCGATCATGTTGATAATCATGGCCGCGTCAAAACCCAGCAGCGGCAGCCACAGCCAGAACAGGAACTTGTGGATACGCTCGCCGACACCCTGGCGCAGCGCCGTGCCAAAATTCAGGTACTGCGAGGAGTGATGGTTGACATGGCCGGCCCACAGCAGACGGACGCTGTGGTTACTGCGGTGAAACCAGTAATAGCTGAAATCATCGAGGAAGAACAGGAGTAGCCACGCCCACCACTGTCTCTGCACCACGTCGCGCAGCGGACTGATATCGTGCAGCTGGATGATCAGCCAAAGCGCCAGCAGCCGTGGCAGAAATTCCACCAGCGCCGAGGCCAACAGCATACTCAGAGACGTCAGCGTGTCACGAAAACGGTAATAACCCAGCGCGTTGCGACTCGAATACGCAGCCTCGAGCAGAATCGCCCCCAGGTAAAGTGGGAGCGCGAAGACGCTGAGGTCGTCCTGCAGAATGTCGATGATATCTTGCATATTTGATGTGATCCCTTTTTGAGGTCAGGTCCGAATCGGACCAGATCCCGCCAGGCGACCTGACGCCTCGCTCAGGTCACCAAGATCCATCAGGGTCAGTGCCTCCCACTGCCCTCTCGTCAGCTGCCAGCACCAGTTATCACCAGGCAGACCGGGATTGTTCATGCGTGCAGACCCCGGCAGCGCCAGCAGATCCTGGGCGGTGACGATGGCGATACGTGCCGAAGACGACATCAGCAACGCGACCAGTCGCGCCACCAGTTCTGCATCGTCCCCGCTGCAGTCAATGTAGTGACAAAGGCGTGCCCTGATTTCATCGTCCGCCTCGCTCTGCAGCCACCCCAGCGCCGTGTCGTTATCGTGTGTGCCCAAATAAGCAATGGCGTTCTCGGGATGGTTTTCCGGCAGGTAGGGGTTGTGCGGATCGTCTTCGCCAAAGGCAAATTGAAGCACAACCATGCCGGGAAAGCCGTAGTGATCCCTGAGCGCGGTCACGTCCGCGGTGATGGTGCCAAGATCCTCAGCCACCACGGGAAACGGATCGAGCTCCCGCATCAGCGTGTCGAAAAAATCGTGGCTCGGGACATCGCGCCACTCGCCGCCGATGGCAGACTTGGCGCCGGCGGGCACTGCCCAGTACTGCGCGAGACCGCGGAAATGATCGATGCGCACCACGTCAAAACGCCGCAACAGCGCCGCCATGCGCTCCCGCCACCAGCGATACCCGGATGCGCGCAACGCGTCCCAGTCGTACAGGGGGTTGTTCCACAGCTGCCCTGTGGCGCTGAAATAATCAGGCGGCACACCCGCTACGGCCAGCGGCCGGCGCTGCGCATCGAGCTGGAACAGAAACGGGTGAGCCCAGACGTCCACACTGTCGAAACTGACATAAATCGGCGTGTCACCAAACAGGAAAACCCCGTGTTCTGCGGCATGGGCACGCAGGGCCTCCCATTGCCAGAAAAAGAAGAACTGCCAGCGCTTTTCCCGGGCAATAACAGACGCGAGTCGCCGCCGTGCCGCCGCCAGCGCTTCCGGATCACGATCGCGCAAGGCCGCGGGCCAGTCGCTCCAGACCATCGGATACTCTGTCTTGATCGCACAGAACAGGGCGTGATCGTCCAGCCAGTAGGCTTCGCGTTTGCAGAATTCGCGAAACGCGGGCGATTCACCGTCCTCGCCGAACCGGTGCTGCGCCCGCTCCAGAAGCGGATACTTATTGGCACGGGCGAGCTCAAAATCGGTCCGCCCTGTGTCGGACGCGACCGGCTCGATCAACTCATCGGCAGACAGCAGCCCGGCCTCGACCAGCGCGGACAGATCCACCAGCAGCGGATTACCGGCCATGGAGCTTACGCTGTAATAGGGCGAATCGCCGGCCACGGCGTCAACCGGGTTGAGCGGCAGCACCTGCCAGTAACGCTGCCCTGCCCGCTGCAGGCGCCGCACGAAGTCGTAGGCGCAGCGACCCAGATCCCCCGTCCCCCAGGGTGAGGGCAGCGAAGTGATGTGCAGGAGTACGCCGCTGGCGCGCGCTGCCAGCGGCAGCTCTGTATTGTCGGCGTCCGTCATGGACTCCCCCTGTGTCGCTTCAATCTGCATAATGGCTCCACATCAACTGGACATGACAATCAGGCATGACTGTCAGGCATGACAACCGGAGCACTGCCCGGCAAGAAAAAGAGAGCAGCACATGGTAAACGAGATCGGGTGTCAATTGTGAAGCGGAAAATGGAAAGCCGATGACCCAGACAGCCGCCAGAGGACCGGTCGAACAGGCGCTCCCCGCCGGTGACAGCAAGATGCTGGGCGCAACGCCGCAGGACGACGGCTGCAATTTCGCCCTGTTCTCTGCCGAGGCCGAGGCAGTTGAGCTCTGTCTGTATACAGATGATGGCATCACCGAGACAGCGCGCCATCGGCTGCAGACACGCGATGGCGATATCTGGCACGGTTTTCTTGCCGGTGCTGGCCCCGGCACCTGCTATGGTTATCGGCTATACGGTCCCTTTGAGCCCGACGCGGGGCTGCGCTTCAACCCGAACAAACTCCTGCTCGACCCCTACGCAAAGTTGCTGCGCGGTGACTTCGTGTGGCACGACAGTCACTTCGGCTATCAGCGGGACAAGCCCGACGCCGATCTGTCGTTCTGCGATCTCGATAATAGTGCACACATGCCAAAGGCCGTTGTTACAGAGGCGATGCCGCCCGTCCAGAGTCGCCGGCCAGGAATCCCCATGGCGGACACCTGGATCTACGAGCTACACCTTGCGGGATTTACCCACCTGCATCCGGATATCCCGGAAACCCTGCGCGGCACCTGCGGCGGACTGGCTCACCCTGCAAGCCTCGACTATCTGCGCGCCCTCGGCATTACGGCGGTGGAACTGCTGCCGGTACACGCTTTTATCGATGAATACGCATTGCACCGACGGGGCCTGCAAAACTACTGGGGTTACAACACGCTGGCGTTTTTCGTGCCGCATCCAGCCTATACGGGACGCGCGGGCGCCGCAGCATTTCGCGCCATGGTCGACACGGTGCACGATGCCGGGCTCGAGGTGATACTGGACGTGGTCTACAACCACAGCGCCGAGAGCGACGAACTGGGGCCGACACTGAGTCTGCGCGGCATCGACAATCGGAGCTACTACCGTCTTCAGCCCGACCAGCCCCGCTATTATGTTAACGATACCGGCTGCGGCAATACCCTGGATACGGGACATCCGATGGTGCGCCGCCTGGTTCTGGACAGCCTGCGCTACTGGGCGAGAGACATGGACGTGGACGGCTTCCGTTTTGATCTGGCACCGGTGCTGGGCCGCGGGCACGGTCACTATCAGCCCGACGCGGCATTGCTGTGCGCCATCAACAGCGACCCAGTGCTGCGACACTGCAAGCTGATCGGGGAACCCTGGGATATCGGACACGGCGGGTATCAGCTGGGCAATCTGCCCGGCGGCTGGAGCGAGTGGAACGACCGCTACCGCGACAGCGTGCGTCGCTTCTGGCGCGGCGACAGCGGACAGCTGCCGGAACTGGGACAGCGTCTGACCGGCTCCGGCGACATCTTCGCGCCACGGGCGAGTGCGCCGGCGGCCAGCATCAACTTCGTCTGCAGCCACGACGGCTTCACCCTGCGCGACCTGGTGAGCTACAGCGAGCGCCACAACGAGGCCAATGGTGAGGACAACCGTGACGGCCATGCCGATAACGTGAGCGATAACCTCGGCGTCGAGGGCCCCGCGACGGAATCGGACATAGAGTGCCGGCGCTGGCAACGACAGCGCAACGCCATCGCCACCCTCGCCGTATCACAGGGCGTCCCGATGCTGCAGGCCGGGGACGAGTTCGGCCGCAGTCAGCAGGGCAACAACAACGCCTACTGCCAGGACAACCCGCTGACCTGGCTGGACTGGACGCAGATCGGCCCGGACGGCGCGCAACTGCGCGAGCTCACGCGAGTGCTGACCGGGCTGCGCGCCCGAAGCCTGCTGCTACGCGCAGACCGCTACCGCCACGAAACCCCCGATATCGACGGCCAGTGTATCCGCTGGCACGGCGCCGATGGCAATCCCGCGACGCCGGCGCACTGGGAAGACACGGAACGACGGGACATTCTCTACGCACTGCTGCAGTGCGATCCCGATGGGACAGTGGCAGATGCCATCCTGATCGTGTTGAATGCGGGCGACAGGCCGCTGACATACCGCGTGCCACAGAGCATGCCACAGCCGCGCCTGCTGCTGGTGGACACTGCCGATAGCGGATTGCCCGGGCAGACACGGCACCTGCAGGAGGAGCTGGCGCTGGCGCCGGGTTCCGTGCAAATTGCACTCGCAGGCTCGGGCGCGGTCGCGCATACTGGCTCAAGCACGTTTATCGTTGGTAACCCCACGGATTTATCGCCATGAACAGCACTGAACTCAATCGCCGCCTCGACGGCACGCTGAACGACGACGTTGACAGGCATTACGCGCTGACGCTGGGACGTGACGAGCCGGGTGGCTCTCACCGTTATCTTTACGAGGCACTGGCACTCTCGGTCCGCGACCGGCTGGTGGCGCGCTGGCGACAGACCCGACATCACCTGCGGGAGGAGCGGCCCAGACGCGTCAATTACCTGTCCATGGAATTTCTTATAGGGCGCAGCCTGCATAACGCGGTCTTGAATCTCGATCTTGAAGACGACGTGCGGGATGCCCTGCAGCAGCATCACAGCCATCTCGAGGAGGTGGAATCCGAAGAGCTCGATGCCGGCCTTGGCAATGGCGGCCTGGGACGGCTCGCCGCGTGTTTTCTTGACAGCTGCGCCAGCCTTGGCCTGCCAGTCACCGGCTACGGCATCCGCTACGAATACGGAATGTTCCAGCAGCGCATTCGCGATGGCTTCCAGGTGGAGTACCCGGATGGCTGGCTGCGCAACGGCAACCCCTGGGAGTTCGAGGTGCCAGAACACACCCAGCGCATTCGCTTTGGCGGACACACAGATCACTATCAGGACGGTAACGGCCGTCACCGCGTGCGCTGGATAGAAACCTATGACGTGCTTGCGGTGCCCTGCGACATGCCTGTCCCAGGCTATCGCAATGGCGTGGTCAACACCCTGCGCCTGTGGAAGGCCGAGGCCACCGAGGAGTTCAACCTTGACGAGTTCAACGCCGGCAGCTACACCGACGCCGTACAGGCGCGTACCCGGGCCGAGCAGATTACCATGGTGCTCTACCCCAACGACCAGAGCGAACAGGGCAAGGAGCTGCGACTGCGTCAGCAGTATTTTCTGGCGTCCGCCAGCCTGCAGGACGTCCTGCAGCAGTGGCATGAACTACACGGCGCCGACTTTGGCACCTTCGCCGCGTACAACGTGTTCCAGCTGAACGACACACACCCGACTCTCGCCATCGCCGAGATGATGCGACTGCTTCTGGACGACTATGGCCTCGAATGGAACGACGCCTGGGAAATCACGCACAACAGTATGGCCTACACCAACCACACGCTACTGCCGGAAGCGCTCGAGGTCTGGCCGGTAAGCCTGTTTGAGCGCCTGCTGCCGCGACTCCTTGAGATCATTTACGAGATCAACGCACGATTTCTGAGCCGCGTTGCCGACCGCTGGCCCGGCGATGTGGAGCGCCAACGCCGCATGTCGATTATCGAGGAGGGGCCGGAACCCCTCGTGCGCATGGCCTTTCTCGGGATCATCGGCAGTTTTTCCGTCAACGGCGTGGCCGCCCTGCATACCCGGCTGCTCACCAGCGGGCTGTTCCGGGATTTTTACGAGTTCTCACCGCAGCGATTCAACAACAAGACCAACGGCGTGACGCCGCGCCGCTGGCTGGGCCACTGTAACCCGGGGCTGAAGCAGCTGCTTGACGACACGCTCGGCGACGGGTGGATATGTCGCCTCGACGAACTGGCACGTCTTAAGGATAGCGTGGATGACGCCGCATTCCGCAAGCGTTTCGCCGGCGTGAAACGCGCCAACAAACAGCGTCTCGCCGAGCTGGTGTGGGATCGCTGCGCCGTCGAGTTTGACCCCGACATGCTGTTCGATGTGCAGGTCAAGCGCATTCACGAGTACAAGCGCCAGCTGCTTAACGTACTGCATATCATCTACCGCTATGACAGGGTGCTGCGCGGCGATACTGACGGCATGCAGCCACGCTGTATTCTCATCGCCGGCAAGGCCGCGCCGGGCTATGCAATGGCAAAGCTCCTGATAAAGCTGATCAATAACGTCTCCTCAGTGATCAACCGCGACCCACGCATGAAGCCCTGGCTGCGCGTGGCATTCCTGCCCGACTACAATGTATCGACCATGGAAGTCATCTGCCCCGGAGCCGACCTGTCGGAGCAGATTTCCACCGCCGGCAAGGAAGCCTCCGGCACTGGCAACATGAAGTTCATGATGAACGGCGCCGTGACCATCGGCACCCTGGATGGCGCCAATATCGAGATCCGCGATGCCGTCGGCGAGGACAGCTTCTTTCTTTTTGGTCTGGACGCCGACCAGGTCCAGTCACAGCGCGGGCAGACAAACCCCACAGCATTGATCAACGGTGACACGGACTTTTCCCGGGTCATGCAGCTGCTGGAGAGCGGGCATTTCAATATGCTTGAGCCTGGCCTGTTTGAAACGGTGATCGGCAGCATCCGCGACTCTTATGATCTGTGGATGACGGCGGCAGATTTTCGCAGCTATATCGACGCGCAGCTCGCGGTGGACAGGGCCTTCGGCAACAGCGATGGCTGGCTGCGCAAGTGCATTGCCAACACAGCCGCCAGCGGTCACTTCTCCAGCGACCGCACGATCCGCGAATACGCAGATGAAATCTGGTTCCGCAAGGGCCACTGGTAGCCATCGAGAGACAGGATGTAAAACATGGATGACCATAACCCCCGCTACGTCAGCCGACTGACGCGCCAGACGATGGCGCTGGTGCTCGCTGGCGGGCGCGGCTCGAGACTGTACGAACTCACCAATTGGCGTGCCAAACCGGCCCTGTATTTCGGCGGCAAGTACCGCATAATCGACTTCGCCCTGTCCAACTGCGTGAACTCGGGAATACGCCAGATAGGCGTCCTCACGCAGTACAAGGCGTATTCCCTGATCCGGCACCTGATGCGCGGCTGGAGCCATTTCAAGAAAGAGTTCGGCGAATTCGTGGAAATCCTGCCCGCGTCCCAGCGCTTTTCGGACGACTGGTACCAGGGCACGGCTGACGCGGTATATCAGAACCTGGACATCATTCGCGCCCAGCAGCCAGCACATATCCTCATTCTTTCCGGAGACCATATCTACAAAATGGACTACGGGCCGATGCTGGTTGATCACGTGGAGTCTGGAGCCGATATGACGGTGTGCTGCTTAGAGGTGCCCGTGGCGGAAGCGGCCAAGACCTTTGGTGTGATGCAGGTGGACGCCAGCGGCCGCGTTGTGGGTTTTCAGGAAAAGCCGGCACAGCCAGCGGAAATACCGGGCAAGCCCGGCATGTGCCTGGCCTCCATGGGCAATTATGTCTTTAACACCGAGTTTCTGTACGAGCAGCTGATACAGGACGCGGCCGTCACAGACTCGACGCGGGACTTCGGTCACGATGTTATTCCAGCTATGATAGCATCATGTCACGTGCACGCGTTTCCGTTCCGCGACTCTCAGACCGGCGAAAAGGCCTACTGGCGCGATGTCGGCACGCTGGATTCGTTCTGGCTGGCCAACATGGAGCTGGTGTCCACGACGCCGCGTCTGAACCTGTACGAGCGTGACTGGCCGCTGTGGACCTACCAGGAGCAGCTGCCACCCGCCAAGTTTGTCTGGGACAGGGACGACCGCCGCGGCGAGGCGCTGGATTCCATGGTCGCCGGAGGCGTTATCGTTTCCGGCAGCCGGGTCAGCGGGTCCGTGGTTTTTTCCAATGCGCGACTGCACTCTTATTCCAATGTGCACGCCTCGGTGATCCTGCCTGACACAGAGATAGGACGCCGCGTGCAGATGCGCAATGCGATTGTTGATCGCGGCTGTATCATTCCGGAGGGCATGCGCATCGGCTTTGACAATGAGGAGGACAGGGAGAACGGCTTTCGCGTCAGCACCGGCGGTGTTGTTCTTATCACCCGTGGCATGCTGGGCATGGCAGAAGGATCCGCCTGATAATTATGGATATATCGCAAATGTCAGTAACACGTATTGAAACCCGGCCATACGATGGCCAGAAGCCGGGAACATCCGGACTGCGCAAGAAAGTAGCGGAGTTTCAGCAGCCGCATTATCTGGAAAACTTCGTGCAGTCCATTTTTAACGCCATCGAGGCCGACCAGCGGCAGTCTCTGGTGATCGGGGGCGATGGCCGCTACTTCAACCGGGAAGCGCTGCAGCGCATTCTGTGCATGGCGGCCGCCAACGGTTTCAGCCGCGCCATTGTTGGCCGCGGGGGGCTGCTGTCAACGCCGGCAGTGTCCTGCCTTATTCGCAAGCACCGCACGAGTGGCGGCATCATTCTCTCGGCAAGCCACAACCCGGGCGGCCCGGATGCCGACTTCGGCATCAAGTTCAATAGCAGCAACGGCGGGCCCGCCACCGAATCCGTCACGGCGAGCATTTACGAAGGTACCCGGCACATTGATCACTATCTCACGCTGGATGCGCGCGACATCGACATCGATCACGACGGCAGCCAGATGCTGGGCAATATGGTAGTTGAAGTGGTCGACCCGGTCAGCGACTACGCCGACCTCATGGCATCCATTTTTGATTTTCCCGCCATTGCCAGAGTGCTGGGTAACGGGCGCTTCAAGGTCTGCTTCGACGCCATGCACGCCATTACCGGCCCCTATGCCACAGAGATTCTCGAGCGACGACTCGGCGCACCGGCGGGCAGCGTCATTAACGGTGTGCCCCTGGAGGACTTTGGCGGTGCCCACCCGGACCCGAATCTGGCCCATGCGCGGGAACTCGTTGCCCGCATGAACGGCGATGACCCACCGGATTTCGGCGCCGCCTCCGATGGCGACGGTGATCGCAACATGGTTCTGGGCAAGGGTTTCTACATCAACCCCTGCGACTCACTGGCGGTGCTGGCGGCAAACGCCCACCTGGTACCGGGCTACGCCGGCCGTATCGCCGGTGTGGCCCGCTCCATGCCCACCAGCCGTGCAGCAGACCGGGTGGCGGCGGCAAAGGGTTTCGACTGCCACGAGACACCGACGGGCTGGAAGTTCTTCGGCAACCTGATGGATGCCGGCCTCATTACCCTGTGTGGTGAAGAGAGTTTTGGCACGGGCTCAAGCCACGTGCGCGAAAAAGACGGGCTCTGGGCCGTGCTTTACTGGCTCAATATTATTGCCGTGCGCAAGCAGCCCGCTCACGCCATTGTTCGCGAGCACTGGCGACAATACGGCCGCGACTTCTTCACCCGGCACGACTACGAAAACGTCGACGCAGCGGCTGCCGCAGAACTCCTGCATGCGCTGCGGGAAAGTCTGCCGGGGCTGATCGGGCAGACATTTGCCGGGCATACCGTGAGCGCCGCCGATGACTTCCGTTATGTCGACCCCGTGGATGACAGCGTCAGCGAAGGCCAGGGTATCCGCGTCTTCTTTGAAGACGACGCGCGAATCGTCTACCGCCTTTCCGGCACAGGCACCGCCGGTGCAACGCTGCGTGTCTATTGCGACAGCTTCCAGCTGGACCCGTCACTGCTGGAGGTCGACACCCAGCGTGCTCTGTCCAGCCTGCTGCAGGCGGCAAACGACATCGCCGGGATTGCCAGCCACACCGGACGCACGTCACCCGACGTCATTACCTGAGCCTGCTTTCCGTGAGTTCACGCCAGCACGGCAAAGCCCTGAACATCCTCATGCTCGCCGCCGAGAACGGCGCCCTGCCCGGCGGCAAGGTGGGTGGCATAGGCGATGTAATCCGCGATGTCCCGGGGGCTCTGGCGGGACTGCAGCACACGGTGACCGTACTGACGCCGGGCTATGGTCATTTCAGTCAGCTTCCCGGCGCAAGGCAGGTGGGCAGCCTGCAGACGTTTTTCCGCGGCCAGCGGGAAAACGTGTCCCTGCACCGCGTACCGGCAAAGGCAACAACTGCTCACGTCACCTGCCTGGCGCTGGAACATCCGGTTTTCAGCAGCGGCGGCGCAGCGCGCATCTACGTGGATGACGGCCCGGGCAGACCCTTTGCTACGGATGCCAGTCGCTTTGCACTGTTCTGCGCGGCAAGCGCTTCCGCCATCGCGGACGGCGTCCTTCCACGACCCGATATCATTCACCTTCACGATTGGCACAGTGCACTGTTTGCGCTGCTGGTGCACAGCGACCCTGCTTTTGCCGCCATCGCCGACATTCCCCTGGTATACACGATCCATAACCTGGCACTGCAGGGGATCCGTCCCCTGAGCGGCGATGAGTCGTCGCTCTTTTCGTGGTTTCCGGCACTGCCACAGCTTACGCCATCGGCAATCGATCCACGCTACCGCGATTGCTACAACCCGATGCGAGCTGCCATTACGATCTGCGGTCGCGTGCATGCAGTTTCACCCACGTATGCCGAAGAGATCTGCGACCCTGACAGTGACTTCGGCTGTGGTCTTCAGGCGGACCTGCGCAGCGCCAGGGACGAGGGTCGACTCCGCGGCATACTGAATGGCTGCGAGTACCCCGACGCCGTGCCGCCACCCACCACCTACGCTGACACCCTGGCCCTCGCGCGAGGCACAGTCATGCGCTGGATCGGCAAGACACGCGAGGTACAGAGCGCCCACGCCCTCGCACTGCATCAGCTCGAGCGCCTGGTGACAGGGGAGGTGTCACGCCCGGCGGCACTCCTGACCTCGGTGGGTCGAGTGACCGACCAGAAACTCGGCCTGCTTTGCGCGCCCATGCCTGACGGGCGGCTGTGCCTCGAGCATGCGCTGGACGATCTGGGCGATGATGGCCTGTGCGTGATGCTCGGCAGCGGCGATCCGGGATTGGAAATGACCCTGACACGTCTTGCCAGCGAGCGTGAAAATCTACTGTTTCTCTGCGGCTATTCAGAAAGCCTGGCCGATGCGCTGTATTGTGCTGGCGATCTGTTCCTGATGCCCAGCACCTTCGAACCCTGCGGCATCAGCCAGATGCTGGCCATGCGCGAAGGTCAACCCTGCCTGGTGAATGCCGTGGGCGGCCTGGTGGATACCGTCACCGATGGGAAGACGGGCTTCGTTTTCACGGCAGCTGGCGGCGCTTGTGCAAAACAGGCACTGCTCAAGCGCCTGGGTGAAGTACTTGCCTGCCTGCGCAGAAAACCCGGAATCTATCGCAGGATCAGCGATGCAGCAGCAGCTGAACGCTTTCCCTGGGACCGTGCCGCAAGGGCCTACGATGAAGAGCTGTATCGCCCCTTGCTGCCGGCATCTCCGGGCCGGAAAACCGCGAAATCCGGCAGACAAAGCGCCCCTAAAAAGTGATCATCTCGCCGCGCTCGGGAATCCCGGCGTCAATTCCCAGCTCCGTCTGCAGGCGCTCAGCCAGCGCTATCTGCGCCGAAGCCTCTCCGTGAACCAGCACGGTGGCGGGACTGCCATCGAACGCGGACAGCCACGCCACGAGTTCACTCTGTCCAGCGTGGGCTGAAAGTCCGCCCAGCGTCTCAATCTGTGCCTTGACGACAAACTCATCCTGGAAAAGACGGATCTTGCGTATGCCGTCCACCAGCAGACGTCCCAGCGTCCCGCGCGCCTGGAAGCCGGCAAATATGAGGGTATTGCGCTCATCCCAGATCCGCTGCTTGATGTGATGGCGAATACGCCCGCCCGTGCACATACCGCTACCGGCGATAATAATTGCGCCTGACTTGATGCGGTTGATGGCCATCGACGCCTCCGTATCCGGCGTCAGTCGCAGCGTCGGCAGAAAGGTTTCAAGGGAGCTGCGGTCCGCCGCCCTGATGGCGTCTATGTCGGTGTCGTCCAGCAGCCTGAGCCAGTTGTTGTACGTCTCGGTAACGGCAATCGCCATTGGACTGTCCAGAAACACCTGCCATCCGTCGAGCTCGCCCGCATGGTACAGGCAGCCGAGATGGAACAGGATCTCCTGGGTACGACCCACGGCGAATGCGGGAATCATGACGTTGCCGCCCCGCGCCCAGGTATCGCGCAGTATCCCCCGGAGCTCGGCAACCGTGTCGGTTTCGGAGCGGTGCTCCCGATCACCGTAGGTACTTTCCATCATGACCAGATCGGCATGCTGCAGCGTCGCGGGGCTGCGCATCAGTACGGAGTCTGTTTTGCCGAGATCTCCGGAATACACCAGGGTGCGCTTCTCACCATTCTCAACACAGCTGATCTCGATGATGGCGGAACCGAGAATATGCCCGGCATCGTGGAACATCAGCGTGGCGCCGTTGGCCAGCGCGACGCTCTCGTTATACGCGTAGCCCCGGCAGCACCGGATCACAGTCTCTACATCCTCCATTGTGTACCTGGGCTCTAGCTCCCTGCGACCGCGACGCCGGTTACGCAGGTTGGCACGCTCGAGATCGCGCATATACAGGCCCGCAGCGTCTTTTAGCATAATCACAAGGAGCTCTGCCGTCGCCTCGGTGCACAATAGCGGGCCATTGAAACCCTCGTGAAACAGACGCGGCAGCAGGCCCGAATGGTCCAGATGCGCATGCGACAGAATAACCGCGTCAACAGAGGCTGGATCGAAGGCAAAGGTCTCGTCCTGCACACGATCCACCGCATCACCTCCCTGGTGCATGCCGCAGTCAAGCAGGAACCTCCCGACACCTTTTGACTCAAGAAGATGGCAGGAGCCTGTCACCTCGCGGGCGGCACCAAAGCAGGTTACGGTCGGCATAGTCGGTTTCCCCGGGTTTGGAGTTCGTGAGAGAGAGCAACAGGATTCGGCGAACCGGCGCCCGCATCAGTCACGGGATGACACAATAGGACGCATCAATTGCCGGTTTCCCGGCTGAATCATCTGAAAGCCCGGGGGCACCCGGGCGGGAGAGACAGGTCTGTACTGCGGATGCCTCAGCGGCCCCAGATAAATGCCGCGTAGACGGGTACCGGGCCACAGCATTGGCGCGGGCTGTGACGAAGTCTCGGTCTGCCGGGCAGGGAAATCCCGGTTAGTGGTATAGCGAACCACGGGGCGCCTCGCGTCTGCACGTTCCGCCTCCCGCTCGCGTCGGGCGCTGACCATACGGTCGGTAGTTAGCCGAAGCTCTCGCAAACGCTCACTGGCATCTGCAGTAGCCGGGCTTGTAAAAACCTTCACTACCTCAGCCTCATTTCCAGCGGCGGGCGGCTGGTCACTGAACAGTACCTCACCGTCGTTACCGACAGAGCGATAAACTGTTGTTGCCAGTGCAGACTGCATCGTCAGCAGCATGCAAAAAATGAAGTAACGATTCCGGCGGCGGAGGCAGACACAAAAACAAGGGCGCTCTCCAGGCTTTTCAACGCCGGGAGAGCGGCCTGCCGGAACCGCTCGCAGGCGGTTGCCGACGAGCAGATGGCTACTCGACCACCAGTTCCACACGTCGGTTCTGCGCACGACCGTCTTCCGTGGCGTTGCTCGCCATGGGCTCGGACTCTCCCTTACCGGAAGAACGGAGGCTGCTGCGGCTCACGCCCTTGTCTACCAGGTAATCGACAACGGCAGCGGCACGGCGCTCCGACAGCTCCTGGTTGTAGTCCTCTTCACCGCGGCTGTCGGTATGGCCGACAACGTTCATCCTCACAACTTCGCTGTGCGACTTGATGACCTCGATCGCACGGTCCAGTGCAGCCATGGATGACCGGTCGAGTCGGGCGCTGTCAAACGCGAAGCCCAGTCGATTGATGGTCAGGACCACCTCATCCTTTATCGGACAGCCGATCTCATCGACCTTCACGCCTGCCGGAGTACCGGAACACTGATCCAGGTAATCGGCAACGCCATCCCCATCGCTATCAATCGGGCAGCCGCGACCGTCAACGTCGACACCGGCCGCCGTGCGCGGGCAGCGGTCGAGGTTGTCAGGCACGCCATCACCGTCACTGTCTACAGGTGCTGGTGCGGGCGGTGGCGCCGACGCTTCCAGAGACTGCTCGCAGCTGATCATCGATATACCGGTGCCGATAAGGGCTCCCGGGAGAATCCCGGTGCCGCCGGAACTCGCGCCACCGATAGCACCCCCAACCGTCGTCAGACCGACGACACAGGTTTCCATCTGGCGCTCGGTCAGGTTGCTGCAGGCGCCGAGTAAAATCAGCAGCGGTGCCAGCAGCGTAATTCTCGTCGTCGTATTCATACAAAATCCTTTTGATTGGTGTCCGGATATCGCGCTGTCAATATGTATCCGACATGTCAATACCCTTCTACGCTCATCATACACCCTGCAAGCTGGATTGTTCAGCCGCTTCGTGGTCTTCCAGTCTGCATTGGAACGTGAATATTGCCTACTGTTCGACCAGACCCAGGCGCTCCAGGTTCACAGTGGCAGCATGAAATTGTGCCTGCGCCAGCTGCGCCGCCCGATAGGCATCATAGTAGCGAACGCGCGCGTCTGCGGCGGTCTCCTCGCGGACATTGACCACGAAAAAATCACTTGCGCCCTGCTCAAAGCGCCGCTGTTCTGCCCGTCGCATGGTTTCGGATTGTTCTACCTCCAGGGCTGCCAGCTGCATCAACCGGCGGGCGACATTGAGTTCAAGCAGGATATTGCGCAACTCCAGCTCAATTTGATCCTCCAGCTGGCGACGCTGCTGATCCAGCGCATCCAGCTTTGCCCGGGCCTGGGACAGACGGCCTTTCTCCGCTCGCTGCTCCAGCGGCAAAGAAAAGGTGAAGCCGACAATGGCGTCACGCGTGTCCCGCGATGGTCCGCCCTCCCCGATACTGCCGAAGGGCTCCGCCAGCTCAAATTTCAGGTCGACGCGCGGCAGGAGATTGTTCTCTGACAGCGCCACTTCCCGGGATGCGCGCCGCATGGCGGTCTCGACGATGTTGAGTTCCGGGCGTTTTGACAGAATTGAGCTGACGTCCATGTCGGGCGCACCCACAGGTTCGGACACATCAGTGATTGCATCGCTCGAGGGCAGTCGCTCCGTGTCTGGCGTAAGCGGCTGGCCATTGTCATCGCGCAGAAAAAAAGCCAGCTGGTTTGCCGCTACGCGAAAATCCCGCTCTGCCTGGGTGACCAGCGTCTGCCGTCGCGTGATGTTCTGCCGGTTCTCGGTCAGAAATATCGCGGCGCGACGCCCTGTTCGCACCTCCACTTCCAGCGCCTTTTCCCGAGTCAGGGCGATATCCAGCAAATCGCGATAGACGGCCAGCTGCTGACCCATCGCCACCCAATGCCAGTACGCCGCCAGCGCGCGCTGCTGCACCCCGATGCGTGTCAGCAAGAGCTCGAGATCGGCCTGACCGAGCGCCAGTTCGCTGTCGGTTTCAGCAAAGCGCCGCGCATCGATGTCTCGATCGCGCAGCAGGCTGAACAGAACGCCGACCTTGAGGTCACCGCCATTGTTGGTGAAATACTGATCCTCATAGATCGGGAATTTACCGTCTGATACCGAGTATTTGCTATAAATGCTGGCACCGAGGGGCCGCAGAGCCTTGCGCGCACCTCCTTCAACTTTCGTGCCATCGTAGAAGCCGCTGACCCGACCGAAGCTATCGGCTGAAAACACCAGATCAAACGCACCCTGGGCTTCCGTAACGCGACCTTCCGCGACGCGCCGTTGAGCCATACTTTCAAGGATGCCAGGAAAATGCTCTGCGGAGGACGCGAGCACCTCCTCCGGCTCCAGGGGGTCACTCGCTGCAGGCTGGGCCTGTATTGGCGCGCATAGCAAACAGCACAGCAAGGACATGTATCTCAAAGGCATCAACCACCTCCCCGGACCGGTGCCTGGCCGTCGACCGGGAAGTTCGGCGGGAAGTTGTTCATGAGGCGCCACATCTCGTAACCTACAGAAACCTCGTCAAGGAGCACCCAGCCGCGTACCTTGGCGCCGAAGCGGACGTAGCGCCGGTCGGGCCATTCATTCGGATCGTCCGGGTCCTCCTCGACAAGCACCCGGAAACGCCCGTTGGCCTCCGCAGATGCATCGATGGCTACCACTCGACCACCGAAGGTGCCAACCGCTTTCGATGGCCAGCCACTGATCTGCACGACAGGCCAGCCCTCGAACTGCAGACGCACCGGCGCGCCGTCGCGGATCAGGGACACGTCCATACCATCGACAAACAGCTCGACGGCGCGCTCCACGTCATCCGGGACAAACGTGGCTACCACCTGCCCCATGGACACCATGGTCGCGGCATCGCCGGCATTGACCCGGAGGATCACGCCGTCACGGGGCGCCCGGACAATCTGCATGGACTGCCGGGACAGCCTTACATCAACCCGGCTCACCTCCGCGGAGGCTGCGGCCACCTGCGAGCGCAGCTCCTCTATGCGGATACGGGCCTGCTCGAGGTCACGACGCGCGGCCAGGCCTTCTGCCAGCAGTTCCTCAGTGCGACGCCGGTCTATCTGGGCGATCTCCAGCGCGGTCTCTGCCGCTGTCAACTGTGCGACCACCTGCGACCGCTCGGCCTGGAGCCGCTCAATCAGCTGTGGGTCATTGTCGACGATCCGCACGATGGGGTCTCCAACGCTCACGCGGCTACCGTCGCGAACAAACCATTCCTGAATACGGCCAGGCACCAGAGCGTTGATTTCCTGCATGCGGTCATTCGGGTTGATCGCCGTCACGGCCCCCGCCCCCACTGCGGTCTGCACCCAGGGCACATAGATCAGGATCGGTGGCAACGCCATAAGCACAATGACAATGAGCAGGCCAACACGGCGCATTACACGCGGCGTGCGGATTGAATTCAGCGTGGTGAACTTATCATGATGGTAGTCGAGAGATGCCATTTAACGGTCTCCCCCATCGTCTGCCGACGCGGAATCATGTGTTCCAGGCAGCAGTGAACCACCCTCGGTAGGCGCCCGCAACGCCGTCTGCGCCAGCTGCTGTGACCGGCACATGTCAGCGTAGTTGTCGTACAGATGCTGCGACTGACTACCAAGATACAGGTAATGACTGAATCCGAAGTCGGCCAGCTTGCTGGAAAAATACAGCACGGTCGTCTGCTTCTGCGCCTGCAAC
Organism: Chromatocurvus sp.; assembly: GCA_046260765.1. Classification (GTDB taxonomy): domain Bacteria; phylum Pseudomonadota; class Gammaproteobacteria; order Pseudomonadales; family Halieaceae; genus Chromatocurvus. The sequence goes on along the minus strand of JBHEOO010000018.1, from coordinate 17,522 downwards.
AGGTCCAGCGAAGCCAGCAATGCGGCCTCGGGGACCGCATCAAACGCCTGACTCAGCACCAGCACGCGAGGCCGCGCGATAATCGCCGCGGCAAGCGCCAGTTGCAGGGTTTCAGTGATGCTCAGTGGCCAGCCGGTGGACGCCACCTCGGTGTCGAGACCTTCCGGAAGGTGAGAGATTGCCGGCTCAAGGCCAACCACGCGGATTGCCGTGACCGGATCGATGGCCTGGTCGTCATCCGCGCTCAGGCGCAAGACGTTGCGCAGACTGCCTTCCACCACGGCGGGACGATCAATAACAATGATTTCCTGGCGAATCTCAAAGGAACGCAGGGTCCGCAGGTCCGTCCCGGCCAGCTCGAGCGTGCCGGTATCAGGGCGGGCGTGTGATTTGAGCAACTCGACCACCAGCCGCTGCACCGCAGGTCCCGCGGAAAACACACCGACCCGTGCTCCGGCGGGGATGTCGCAATCCAGCAGCACAGACTGTCCACCGCCCTGCACCTGGGCTTCGTGGAAGGCCAGGGTAGGTGGGCCAGACAGTCGACTGTGTGGACCCGTGGGCTGCTCCTGCTCGATCTGCATGAACAGGCTGAGTTCGTCTACAGCCGCGCAGACATCGTAAAAGTAGCTGAGGTAGATTCCCATCTGAGAAATACCCACGAACACCACAGAGAGCACCAGTTCAGCCGCGACCAGCTGCCCCAGCGAGAGCTGCCCCTGGATAACCAGCCAGCCCCCAAGCCCCAGCAGTGCGGCGCTGGCAGCAGCGTAAATAAAGATAAAGGCCAGTGTCTGCGAGAAGTAATGCCGGAAGTGCTTTATGTGCTGATCCATGTAGTACCGCGTGGTGCTGTCGGTGCGCCTCAGCACGTCTTCAATGTGCCGCTCACTCTTGAAAAAATCGTTGGAGCGGCCGATGCTCTCCAGCCAGGCAGCGTTGACGTGCTTGCGGTGTGACAGTTCGATGGCACTGCGGATGGCGCGCTTGCCCCAGATCGCCCAGACCAGCCAGATCAGCGCAGTGAGAACGGCGTTGAAAACAAACAACCACGGGTGATATGACGATACCAGGACAAAACCGACAACCGTCTGTAGCAGTATGGTAAAGCCACCCACGAGCAGATTAGGGACCTGCTTCAGCGTGACCATGATATCGAAATAGCGATTGAACAGGGCACCCTTGCGGTTATCCTCAAAAAAGGCATTGCGCGCATAAACCGCCCGCAGGGCCATCTCTGAGACAATCCGGGCATAAAAACGCCGCCCGAAAATGTCCATGAGATGAATACGCAGTGCATTCATGCCGCCGGCGATGAGAAGGAGCGTGAACATCCCCACTGACAGCACTACCAGCGGCGTTGCCAGTCCGACATTTGCTACCGTATTAATCAGCATCTGCACGGAGAGCGGCGTGGCCAGGGAGAGCAGCGAAATGCCGATGCCGTAGGCAAGCGCCAGCCAGTAAAAAGATGTCTCAGGCCCAAGGATATTGCGAAAATATGTCCAGAGTTGCTCTGACGAAGGTGGCGAATTTTCAGAAGGTCCGGCCATGAAGATCAATCCTTGGTTTAAGAATCGTCCACTATACGTCCAGATTCCGCGGCGAGATGCATGCACGTTCCGTTTTTATTGGGTAAATGTTACGGAAACTCACACGACATCGTCGCCATCCAGCAATGGGGCAGCATCGATTTCATCGGCGTCCATCATTTCCGCAACGCGGGCCAGCGCCGCCACAATCTGATGTTGCTCCCACTGCGGCAACGCGTCGAAACGGCCCGAGAACGTATCCTGCAGCGGCAGTGGCGCGTCCAGCAGAACCGCGTTGCCTGCCTCCGTCAGCTGCAATATGACACGCCTTCGATCCTGCGTGCTGCGCTCGCGCGTCAACAGCTGGCGCTCCTCTAGTCTGTTCAAAATTGTAGTGACCGTGGCCTGGCTCAGGCTCACCGCACGCGCCACCTCACTGGCGGTGGGCAAACCCTCCTTGCCGATCGCTCGAATAATCACAAGCTGCGGCACGGTGAGACCCACCGATTTACCCAGCTTGCGCGAGTGCAGGCTGGTCGCACGCATAATGCGTCGCAGTGCCACGAGGACATCGCTTTGAAGTTCTGCCATGGAAACGGATCCTGCTAGTACATGTCGGCCGATGGGCTGCGGGGCATGCTCGCCGCCGGCACCAGGGATTCCCCCAGGGCGTCTCGCAGCGGCCCAAGCCAGGCGGCATAATTGTGCCACTGTTGCTGACCGTGACGATAAATCGGCTGCCGCACCTGCTCGGAACTGGGTGTACGTACGGCGCGTTCGGTCTCGAAATACCGCAGACAGCTCTCCTCAAAGGGCAGTCCGAGAAAGTCGAGTATGCGCCGCACCTGCCCCTCGAGGTCATCGAGCACATCCTCATGCTGAACCCGCAGCACCTTGCCCGGTAGTACCGTATCCCAATGCGCCATGAGGGACACGTAATCCCGATAATAGCGTCCCGTGTCGACAAGGTCGTAACTGAACTCCTGGCCCTCTGCAAAAAGCTGCTTGAAATTGCTGAAGCAGCAGGCCATGGGCTCGCGCCGGGCATCGATGATGCGCGCATTCGGCAGCATCAGGTGAATAAGACCAATGTGGCGGAAGTTGTTGGGCATCTTGTCGATAAACCGGGGAGCCCCTCGACGATGGATCTGTGTGTCGGCGAGAAACTGCTCTCCCAGCGCACGCAGGTCGTCGGGCTCTAGAGACTCGAGAACAGCCGGATACCCCGGCACCTCGTCACCGACACGCCGACGCCGCAGCTGTTGGCTCATGGCGAGGACATTGGGCAGCTCCTGGGTGCCGTCCACTTGCGAGTGTGATGCAAGGATCTGCTCGAGCAGCGTGCTGCCCGCGCGCGGCATGCCAACGATAAATATCGGATCATCTGCCGGCGCCCCCGCACCTGCCCGGCCTTTGAAAAGCCCGGCGCTGCAGTGTTGTCGCTGTGCCGCAAACTCCAGTGACATGACGTCGGCATCGTAATGGCTGGCACCGCGCTTGAGCTGGTTGCCCTCTGCGTAGCGTGCAAAGGAATCAGGGAAATCCCGACGATCCTCCAGCGCCTTGCCAAGGGCAAAGCACAGGTAGACCCGGTCCGCCGTCGCCAGGTCGGCCTCCTGCAGAAGCTGGCCCATGACCGCAACGTCGCCATCATCAAAGCGATAGGTCTTCAGATTGGCAAGAGAGTACCAGGCTTCACCGTAGTGGCGAGCGCTGTCGAGCGCAGCCCGATAGGCGGCCACTGCGTCATCGCTATCGCCGCGTGTCTTCAACGCATGACCGCGTGAGGTCAGGGTAACGGGATCTCCCGGCATCCGTTCGAGTACCGCCGCGAAGCCCTCCAGAGCGGCCTCGTAATCTCCTGCCTGCAGGCACTGCACTGCGTGCAGGGACTCCAGCTGAGCGTTTTCCGGGTGCTCCCCGCGCAGGCGTGCCGCCTGCTCTTGTGCGGCAGCGAAGCGCTGCCGACGGCCAAGCACGCGAACATAATCTATCCGCGCGGCAAGGTTTTCCGGCGCGAACATTGCCGCGCTCTCGAGGAGGAATTCCGCCTCCTCAAGCGCTCCCAGGCGTTGCCCGATCTCCGCCAATAGACGCATGCCTTCGACGTCCCGGGGCGACTCCTGCAGGAAGCGGCGGCAGAGATTCTCGGCCTGCAGCAGACGTCCGCGAGAGAGCAGATCTGTGACGGCAACGAGTGATTTTGGAAGTTGCTCAAGATGAGCGAGCTGTGTACGGACCCGTGCGGCGGCTTCGCGCTTACCGCGGGATTCAAGAATGGCGAGTTGACCGCGGAAGCTGGCAGCCAGCGAGGGGTTCGCTCTGCAGGCTCGCGAATAGGCACTCAGCGCGCCGTCTGTGTCACCCCGATCACGACAGAGGTGGCCACGCTCCTGCAGAGCGTGGCCGTGCTCAGGGTCGCTAACAAGTACGCGGTTCAGGCACGCGGCCGCCTGTGCGCTGTTGCCCTCAAACCGATGGCATACCGCCGCAAGATAGAGACGCTGGTTGTCGGCATCCAGCTCATTAGGAGCGAGAAGTTCCAGCGCCCCGGAGAAATCCCCGGCGCGCATGCGTGAGCGGACTGCTGCCTCGTCCAGCGTTGGCGCAGCGTAGCTCACCGCGCTCACATCAATTGAAGTCGTAGTTGATGCGGAAGCCGGCAGTCATCGGGCGGGCGAGCATGACACGCTTGCGATCCGCCACGAAACTGCCGGTGAGCTCTGCCGCCTCGTCCGTGAGGTTGTCGACAAACAGCTCTGCTGTCCAGGAGGCAGTGCTGACGCCGGCGGTCACACCAAGCATCATCCAGGAATCCAGCTCCATGCGATTGATGCTGATGATATCCGTAAACGCGGTATCCGAGTAAGACACGTGCGGCATGACGTGTGCACGCATGCCATTATCGAGGTCCCAGCCGTAGCGAGCGCGCAGGTTGCCCTGGAACTTTGGCGCGTAGGCCAGCTCATCGCCCTTGCGAACATCATCTGTCGGTGTCAACACCTCGGTAATTTCCGTATCCAGGAAGGAAAAGGCGCCGGTGAGCGTCAGGCCAGGCACAGAAGCCGGCGCCCAGGTCACGTTGCCCTCAAGCCCCCAGATCTCAGCGTTCGCCGCATTGTCCGAGAAAAACAGGTTGGTAATGCTCGGATCGAAAATTGTCGTCTGCAGGTCGTCGATCTCGACGTAAAACAGGCTGCCGTTCACGCGCAGTGACTGGGCCAGATCCAGCTTCCAGCCAAGCTCATAGTTAGTCACCGTGTCCGTATCCAGCGCGAAGGGCACGCGGTAATCACCGGGCCCACTGGCGCCACCGGGACGATTCAACAAGCCGGGGCGGAAGCCTTCGGAAATCGTGGCAAACCAGAGCTGGTCGGCATTGGGCCGCCAGGAGAGTGATACCTTGCCAATCACGCCATCGGTCGCTGCCACATCCGGCGCGGAGCGCAGTGCCGCTGCCACCTGGTCCGGAGCCTGATCTATCGTGTCCATGGTATAGGTGATCTGGTCAGCCGGATCGCAGGAACCGCGAAACGTTACCTGTCCATCACCATTGTAAAGATCGGAAATATCCGTGCCAAAGGCGTTCGCGTCGGGCCCGGTGAGATTACAGAATGATGAGTTGGCGCTGCCTTTAAGATCGACTTCGATGTCATACCAGCGCGCACCCACCGTCAGGGCCAGCTGTGGCGTCAGATCATAGGTTGCCTCACCGAATACGCCCAACTGCCTGTCCGTCCGCCGCACGTCATTACGGAAATTAGTGCCTGCGGGAAACGGGCCCGGATCAGAGGTAAAACCCGTGGTGAAGGGAAAATTGGGCGAAAAACCCGTCTGCACACCAAAGCCATCGACCCGTGTCGACCCGGGGTACACAAAGTCGTTGCGCTCATCCAGCTGGAGATCACTATAAAAGCCACCAACCGTTGCTCTCAGGCGTTTGGCCTCCGGTGTATTGATGCGGATTTCGTGCGTCTGTACTTTGGTATCGGTAACGCTGGTGACAAGCAGATCGGGTGGCTGACAGGTGCCTACGGGGGCGGCGTCGCCGGGATAGGACACCGATCCATCGCAAATGTAATAAGGCAGGTACTGGCCGACAAACATGTAGTCCGAATAATCAATGCGCTGATTGCTGTCGCGCTGGGTGAACGCACCGGAATACAGTACCTCCAGCTGCCCCACCCGGCCTTCCAGCGTCAGGGCCGTGTTGTGGAACTCGTCGGACAGCTTGTCCTCCGTAAAGCGCGTCACCTCGTAATCGTCCAGATCAGGATCTGAGAAGAACACGCCGTCGGAATCAAGCTGCTGGCGCATGTGCGAGAGCTGCAGTGTCCAGTCCTGGTTGATAAGATACATGGCCGACAGGCGGAAACCCGAATAGGTGGTGTCGTTGTAATCATCCTCGGCAATGGTGCCGTTATCGGCCTCCAGGAAATTAACATTGCTCAGGTCGGACGTGGACTGAAACCCGGCACGCCTTGGGGAAACCGCCACACCGTTGTCTCGCATAGTGCCCTCGGGGCGGAAGCGCGCGCTCTCGCGCAGGGTTTGCGTTCCCGCCACGTTATCGATGTAGCCGCCCTTGGTGTCTGTGTAGACAACGCCACGCACTGCGAGTTTGTCGCTGATGGGCAGATTGAGTACGCCCTCGATATTGTTGCTCATCTCACCGCCGCGGGTGAAAGCGCTTCCTGCCTTCACCTTGCCATAGGTGCCGGAAAAATCCGGCTTGTTGGTAATAAGACGCACGGTCCCGGCCTGTGAGCTCGCGCCGAACAGCGTTCCCTGTGGTCCGGACAGAACCTCCACGCGATTGATGTCAGCCGTGTAGACATCGAGGTTGCGGCCCGGCTGCGCGAGTGGCTGCTCATCGAGATAGAAGGCGACGTTGGGGGCCAGGCCGGCAACGCCTGCCGTGGTGAGCGCCGGCGTTGTCGAGGCAATGCCACGGATATAAATCGTGTTCTGTCCCGGGCCGCTGCCGCCCGCCGTCACACCCGGCAACTGCACCAGGTAATCCTCGAAATTGGTGACGCCCAGTTGCTCGAGCCCTCGTTGACCCAGGGCCTGAACGCTTAACGGAATGTCCTGCGTGCTCGCTGAACGCTTGGTCGCCGTCACGATGACTTCTTCGAGCTGCGCCTGTGCACTGCCCGCAATCATGGTGCCGGCAATGGCGGAGACAACTGCGTTGCTGATACGTCTGCGATTTGCAGTCGGTCGTTGATTCATGAACGCTACCCTCTTTAAAAACGTATGGACGAGCCTGTGAGCAGATGATCCTGCGCTGGCGCGAATCACCCTCTTCCCTCGTCCTGTGTGAACTACATGCGGCTTACGATAATCAGTTTACTTACAGAGCTAAGCAATTACCAGCTCACCATTTTGCAATAATTGAAGATAAAACGCAGCAAATTGAATTAATTGCGGCACTTTTGCAGGAATCACCCGACGCGTCAGAGGAGCAACTACTATCGATCAAATGATATTTTCGCTGGTTGTGATACGCTCTTTAATTACTCGTAACGCATCCACCTAAGCAGACTGCCGTCCATGCAAAAGCCAACTGAGCGCCGTTTCTACGTGGACCACACGGTCTTCTGGCCCGCCACTGCAGCATTGATGCTCCTGGTAATAAGCGCCAGCGTCTGGCCGGAAAGCAGCCAGCAGATCTTTCAGTCCCTGCAGGCCGCCATCGTGCATTACGCCAGCTGGTACTACCTGCTGGTGGTCGCCATCATCCTGATCAGCGTCGCCGTGTTCAGCCTGTCCCGCGCCGGCGATATCAAGCTGGGCCCCGATCACTCGGAGCCGTCCTACTCCTATGTGTCCTGGTTCGCGATGCTTTTTGCTGCGGGCATGGGGATTGGCCTCATGTTTTTCGGGGTCGCCGAACCGGTCATGCACTTTCTCAGCCCCCCGCTCGGCGAAGGCGGCACAGTGGACGCCGCGGCCGAGGCCATGAAGCTCACGTTTTTCCACTGGGGCCTGCACGCCTGGGCCATCTACGCCATTGTCGCTCTGATACTCGCCTACTTTGCGTTTCGTCACGGCCTGCCTCTGACCCTGCGATCGGCGTTCTATCCGCTTGTCGGTGAGCGCATTTACGGCCCCTTCGGCGCAGCGATCGACGTCTTCGCCATTGTCTGTACAACCTGTGGCGTTGCCACCAGCCTGGGGCTCGGGGTGCTGCAGATAAACGGCGGCCTGAATTACCTGTTCGGTCTGGAGATATCCGTCGGCGTGCAGGTGGTCCTGATCATCGGCACCATGGCGCTGGCGACGGTGTCGGTGGTACTCGGCCTCGACGCCGGCATCAAGCGCCTGTCGGAGCTGAACATCGGCTTGTCGATGATCCTGCTGTTCGGCGTTCTGCTGGCCGGCCCCACCGTCATTATTCTGCAGGGCACTGTTGAGAATTTCGGTACCTACATTGGCGACCTGGTCACCAACACCTTCAATCTGTACGCCTACGACCCCACCGACTGGCTGGGTGGCTGGACTATTTTCTACTGGGGCTGGTGGCTTAGCTGGTCGCCTTTTGTCGGGCTGTTCATTGCCCGTATATCCCGTGGCCGGACCATTCGCGAATTTGTTCTCGGCGCCATGCTCGTGCCCTGCGGCTTCACACTCCTGTGGATGGGCGTGTTCGGCAACAGCGCCATCGAACTGATACTTCACGAGGGCGCAACGGGACTGGCTGACGCCGTGCAGGCAAACCAGTCGGTAGCATTGTTCAGCTTCCTCGAATACCTGCCCATGACCACGATTCTTTCCGGCATATCGCTGCTCATGGTCGTGGTGTTTTTCGTCACCTCGGCCGACAGCGGTGCGATGGTCCTGAACATGCTCTGCGCAAACGGCCGCGACGATACCCCGGCTCCTCAGCGCATTTTCTGGACCGCGTTGATCGCGCTCATTGCTATCGCCCTGCTGCTGGCCGGCGGCCTGTCCTCATTACAGACAGCCGCCATTGCCAGCGCACTGCCGTTCTCTCTCGCGCTGCTGGGGGCAATCTGGGGTTTCGGCAGCGCCCTGCGCCAGGACGTCGCCAAACGCACGACCCAGACCGTGTCCCCCTATGTAAACCTGCCAGGCGACTGGCGGCAGCGGCTCTCCACCCTGCTGCACTACCCCGGAGAGGCTGCGGTCCTGCGTTTCATGGAGACGACCGTGGCGGATGCCATGCAGGATTTCGCGGGAGAACTCGCTGCCCACGATGTGCAGGCCCGCGTTGTCGATGAGCTGAAAGAGAATGGCTCCCTGCACATCGACGCGCTGCACGGCGATGAGATCGATTTTGTCTATCGTGTGCGGTGCCGGCCACACCCCATGCCCTCGGCAGGCATCGCCGCGGAGTCCATTGAGGAACTCGGTGAGGACGAAAAATTCTACCGCGCCGAAGTCCACCTGAATGAGGGCGGTCAGGATTACTGCGTCATGGGCTGGACGACGGAGCAGATCAACCACGACATATTGTCCCAGTACCAGACGCACCTGCAGTTTCTGCATTCCCTACGCTGATGCTCTGTGCTGAATGCTGAACTACGCGTCGCGCCAATCCGGGCTAAGATAACCCGGTTTTCACCGGGCACAGGAAACCGGCCATGCCAGAACAGGATGCGATGCCACGAATTGAACGTGACGTTTACCAGCGCTTTTACGCGCTTATCGCAGAGGAAGAGGACGCGCGGTTATGCAAGGATATCCCGGACGGCGCCTGCAGCGAACAACCCGTCGCCTTCGCGCTGCAGCTGCTGTCACAGATACTCACCAAGATAGGTGATGGACTCACCAGCAGTCGCATCGTCCTGGCCTGGATTCTCGCCTCTCTCGCGGCACCCGCTATCTACATTTCGCTACTGGTACCGATCCGGGAATCACTGTCGCTGCTGCCGCAGCTGTTTGTCGCCCAGCGCGTACGCCAGCACGCGGTGCGCAAGGGCTTCTGGGTCGCTGGCAGTGTGATTCAGGCGCTGTGTCTGCTGGCCATGGTACCTGCGATCATCTGGCTTCGGGGTCATGCGCTTGGCCTCGCGGTGATCAGCCTGCTGGCTGTGTTCAGTCTGGCCAGAGGCGTTTGCTCCGTCGCCGCCAAAGACGTGCTTGGCAAGACGGTTTCCAAGAGCCGTCGCGGACGCCTGAGCGGCCTGGCGGGTTCTGTCGCCGGCCTGGTCACGCTGGCGGTGGCGGCGGGGCTGATGCTTTACGGTAGCCTTGAAGAGCAGCGGGAGGCGGGGAACTCGGCGCTTTTCATTTTTCTACTCACGGTATCTGCTGTTGCCTGGTTACTCGCGGCGGCGCTCTATGCACGGATACCGGAGGTACCCGGCGCCACCGAGGGCGGTGGCAATGCCATTACCGAGGCGCTCAGGAGTCTTACGCTGCTGCGCTCGGATACAGCTTTTCGTAATTTTGTCATCGCACGCATTCTTTTGATCTCCACCGCATTTGCCATTCCCTATCTGGTGCTGATTCTGCGCGCCAACGGCGACGGCGACAGCTATGACCTCGGCGCCCTGCTGCTTGCCGAGGGTCTCGCCGCACTGCTGTCGGCACCCTTCTGGGGCTACTGGTCAGACAGTGCATCGCACCGGGTCATGGCCTCAGGCGCTGCCATTTCCGTATTGACGCTGGCTGGCACACTGTTCTTACAGGACTATGCGCCGGCGCTGCTCGGCAGCGCACTGACAGGTGGGCTATTGATTTTCCTGTGTGCAGTGGCGCATCAGGGTGCGCGTATCGGGCGCAAAACCTACCTGGTCGACATGGCAGACAGCGGCAACCGCGCCAGCTACACCGCTGTCAGCAATACGGTTGTCGGTGTATTTCTGTTCAGCGGCGCGGGACTCGGCGTCCTCGACGCCACCTATGGCACCAGCAGCGTGCTCTGGCTGCTGATTGTAGCGGGCGCGCTGGGTATTCTGCGCAGCGCCACTCTGCCGCGGGTTGACTGATCAGGCCGCCCAGCCAGCGCCGGAAGAGGTGCTGCGCGAACCGGACCGCACGCGCAGAGGCACCGCGCAGTCCGGGGTCACGCCGCGCCACAGAATGTCGCCAAGTCGCGCCAGCGACTCGTTGGCGTAATTACCTGCAAGCAGCCACTCAGCCAGCGCAGCAGCGACATCCGGATAACGCACCCTGGGCGCGAAGGCATTTGACGCGAGCCAGGCCTCAACTACCTCACGACTCAATCGAGGCATGCAGGTCGCAAGCCGTAACTCCGATAGCGCAAGGGCATTGGAAGCCTGCTCCATCTGCCGCTGCTGGGGCTTGACCAGCAGCCGCTTGCCAAGCGCAAGACACTCACTGGCAAGCTCAAAGCCGGCACCGCAGATAACCCCCTCACAATCTTTAAAATCAGCCTGAAATCCGCTCAGTGAGGTCGGCCGCAAATGCAGGTTGTCACGATCCATCGAAGTCAAACCCGGGGCATAGATATAAAAGTTGAACGCCGGAAAGCCCGACAGCAGTGACTGCACCGCAGAAAGATCCTCAAACGGCAGGTAGACGAGAATCTTGCCAGCGCGCCGCACGCCCTCCTGCACCGACAGGTGAATAAGCGGCGGCAGAATCAGCGGCGAGTAGCGCGCCCAGTGCAAGCCTATGCGCACCTGTCCCGGCGCGAACCAGCGCATCACGAGTTCGCTGGCCAGATTCTGCTCCGCAACGGGCACGGCGTAATCGAAGGCCGGCTGGTGACCGAGACTGACCACCGTCCTGCCGCGCAGTCGCCCTGCCCAGGCGCTAACCGGCTCGAAGTCCGAAAGAATAACATCGTAATCCTCCACATCCAGCGACCGGACATCCCGGAGAAAACCAAGATAGTGGTTTGAAGTCAGCGTCTTGCGATAGCGAACACATCCCGCCTCGTTGACAAAACTGAGGCCGGTACGGACCTGATAGTCACCGAAGTCCTGCATCGCGAACAGCTGCGACGGATCGCGGCCGCTGAACAGATAACGCACGTCGGCACCGCGCTCCGCGAGCGCAGACGCCATGGCCCGTGCGCGACTCAGGTGGCCGTTGCCCGTGGCCTGGACGCCGTAGAGTATCTTCACGACCAACCGCGACGGGGGCAGACCCCAAACCGAAGCATCACAGCAGGTAAACCCCGGTGAGCAGGCACAGTGAGGTACCCAGAGCGGCGCCCAGCACGGTGTCGCTGGGAAAATGCACGCCGAGGCTTACCCGCGACATGCCCACAGCGGCGGACCATAAATAGAACAATGCCGCCGCAGCGCCGTAATGCACGACCAGCAGCGTGACAAACAGGAAAGCGCCCGAGGTGTGTCCCGAGGGCATGCTGAACTGGTCCGCGGCGATGATCCGGCTGCGGAAGCCCGGCAGCAGTTCGGCGGGACGGCGGCGGCGAAAGCTGTTCTTGAGCACCCAGTACACAGCCCGCTCGAAGCTGAACGCGATCGCCGCGTGCTGCAGCAACAGTACGCCCTGCGCCGTGACAGCTGCCAGCACAAGCGGCAGCACAATGTACAGATAGCCATCGGCGCTGCGCGACAGACCGCGACTGTGTCGCAGGATCCAGAGCGTGGATCCATGAGTAGCCAGCAGCCACTGCCGGTCGATTGACGCTATGTCATGCAATGCTTTCATGTCTTCAGATTAGGCGCGGCGGATGACAGAAAAATGACTGAAAGGCATCGATGCGTGAATTTTTCATGACAGCAGACAAGCTCCCAGACCTCGCATGACGCGCATGAAGAGCACACAGAGCCAGGCGCACGGAGGATTCCAGCATGGCTTTGCAGTATCATCACAGATAAAGTCACGCCGTCAGAGGACAGCCAACCATGAGCCTTCTTTACCGCAGCGCTTTCGGCATAGCCGAAGACATCAAGGCACAGCAGATTTCCGCCGTCGAAGTACTGACATTTTTCCTTGAGCGCGTTGATAACTTCAATGCTGACATCAATGCCGTGGTCGCCATGGATGCCGACGCCGCTCTCACGCGCGCCCACGCGGCGGATGAAGCTGCGGCCCGTGGCGAGGACTGGGGCCCGCTTCACGGCGTACCGCTCACGATCAAGGACGCGTATTGCACGGCAGGCCTGGTAACGGCGGGGGGCATCCCCGCGCGCGCAGAGTTCATACCCGAGCGCAACGCAGCAGCGGTGCAGCGCTACATCAACGCCGGCGCCATCGTGTTCGGCAAGACCAACGTGCCCTTTATGAGCGCCGACCTGCAGGTGTTCAACGACGTGTACGGCGTCACCAACAATCCCTGGCGCCTTGACCGCACCTGCGGGGGCTCCTCCGGCGGTGCTGCCGCCGCTCTCGCCGCAGGCCTGACGCCGCTGGAGCTGGGATCGGACATTGGCGGCTCCATCCGCACACCCTGCCATTTCAACGGCGTCTTCGGTCATAAACCGACCTATGGCCTGATCAGCCTTCAGGGGCACCTGCCACCGGGCGAGGATGTGCTTTCCGAACCGGACCTGTCAGTGGCCGGACCGCTGGCCACCTGCGTGGACGATCTCGAAAAAGCCCTTGACGTGCTGATCGGCCCGCCACCCGGCGTGGCGGCAGAACATCCCTTTACCCTGCCGGCGGCAGCCTTCGATGACGCCCGTCAGCTACGGGTCGCGGTCTGGTCTGATGACAGGTTCTGCCCTGTCGACCCGGTCATTGCCGAGCATATCGAGGCGGCGGCAAATTGCCTTGAAGGCCTGGGTGCGAGCGTGGATCGCAGTGCCCGACCCGACATCGACCCCGAAGCCAACCATCACAATTACACCCAGCTCATGCTGTCGGTGATCGGTGCGGACATGCCGGAGAGCGTGCGCCGGACGGCTTCGCGCATGGTGGCGGCGGCGGAGCCGGACGATATGAGTGAACCCCTTCTGCAAATGCGCGGTATCGCCCTGTCACACCGGGACTGGCTGCGGCAGAATGAGATTCGCATGCGCAGCCGCCAGGCCTGGGCCGCCTTTTTCAGGCAATACGATGTGCTGCTGTGCCCCTGCGCGCACGTACCGGCTTTCCTACACGATCACGCCGAGGACATGCAGTCCCGTCTGCTGCACGTCAACGGTGTCGAGCGTCCCTATACAGAAATCCTGCGCTGGGCCGGGCTGACGCTGAACGCACTGCTGCCCGCCACCGCCGTCCCTCTAGGCACAACCCGGGACGGCCTGCCGATTGGCTGCCAGATTGCCGCGGCACACATGGGAGACCGCACCAGCCTCGCAGTAGCGCGCCTGCTGGAAACCCATCACCGTGCATTTGTTCCGCCGCCCGGCTATAGCCACTGACACAACGAGATGCCCGAATGCCAGACAGCCACGACCTGACAGAAGATAAGCGCCCGGACCTTGCACCAGCGACGGCACTGCGTCGCGGCACGCCGATACCCGGCGGCACGGACCCCGCCAGCGAATTCCTCTGCCAGCGTGTCACGGAACTCAGGCAGCAGCACCGCTTTACGCTTGAACAGCTCGCCGCTGCCTCCGGCGTCAGCCGCTCCATGCTCAGCCAGATTGAGCGCGGTCGCGCCAACCCCACGCTGGCGGTGACCTACCGTATCGCGCAGGCCTTCGGCATCAGCATCGGTGAACTGGTGGATGATCCCAGCGCCAGCGCCGGTATTGAAGTGGTTTACGGCAATGACCCTGCCACGCTGTTTCGCGCCGACCACGAATGCCAGATACGCACCCTGTCGCCACTGCACCAGGAAAAATCCGTGGAATTCTATGAGGTCCGGCTGCAGCCGCGGGCACGACTGCTCAGCAGCGCCCATTACGACGGCACGCGGGAGCTGTTCACGGTCGCAGAGGGGCGTGCGCGCATCACCAGTGGCGGCAGCAGCTGCGACCTGGGGAATGGTGATACTGCACAGTACCGGGCTGACGTGGATCACTGCATCGCCAACGCCGGGGATGATGCGCTTCGCGGATATCTGGTGGTCACTTACAAATAGCGTTTGCCCTGGTGAGCCACCCGGTAAATCCGATATCGCTCAGGCGTGTGCACTGTCCCGGCGCAGCAGCGTATGGGCCAGAAAAATCATGGCGCTCAGCAGCAGTACAGCGCCGCCCTGGTGCGCTGCTGCCAATGGCACAGGCACGTGCAGCAGCAAGGTGCTGATGCCAAGAACAAGCTGCAGCGAGAGCGCGGCCACAACTCCCCACGCTGCCCAGCGGATTCGCGGCTGGGTTTCCCGCTGCAGTACAACGATGACAAAGCCCACCAGCACTGCAGCCAGCGCATAGGCGAACATGCGGTGGTTGAACTGTATGGTGGTGACATCCTCGAAGGCCGCGAGCCATGCAGGCTCGGTGGCATACAGGCCCTCCGGAACGAAGGTGGGCCCCATCTTCGGCCAGGTGCTGTAGGAAAACCCGGCATCAGTGCCGGCAACGAGGGCGCCCGAAAGAATCATCAGGTATACCAGCACCACCAGTGCCGCCGCCCCGCCGCCAAGGCCAGAACGGTAGTCGTTGCTCGGGGCCGGCCGCTGGGGATGCCGCCACAAATCGAGAATCACCCAGAGCATGAGGCCGTAAATCGCGACCGCCAGACCCAGGTGCGACGCAAGCCGGTACTGGCTGACGCTGGGGCGGTCAACCAGACCGCTCTGCACCATGTACCAGCCGAGTAAGCCCTGACAGCCACCGAGCACAAACAGCACTAGCAGCCGCGGCAGCATGCCGGGACGTATCATGCCGCGCAGCGCGAACACCAGCAGAGGCACAAAGAACAGCACACCGATCAGGCGTCCAAGCACCCGGTGCAGGTACTCATACATGAATATGACCTTGAAACCATCCAGCGACATGCCGCGGTTTATCTGCTGGTACTCGGGAAACTGACGGTATTTGTCGAAAACCGCCTGCCACTCAGCGTCGGACAGGGGCGGAATGATGCCCATCAGCGGCCGCCACTCGACCATGGACAGACCAGACCCGGTGAGACGGGTGACGCCGCCAAGCAGAATCATGCCGAAGATCACCACAGCGCAGGCGACAAGCCACAGTGCAATGCTTCGATCGTGCTGCGGCAGATAATGGCGTGAAGTCATGGGCTACCGTGCTGTCCGGGTAATTCAGGGGGCGCAATGATAGCGGATTTCGCCGCCAATCCGGACTCTTGCGTGCGCGTCAGTCGCGCAATTCCTCGCGATCCTCAAACAGGGACAGGGCTTCGGGATTGGCGAGGGCATCGGTATTCTTCACCGGGCGCCCGTGCACCACGTTGCGCACCGCCAGTTCGACAATCTTGCCGCTGATCGTGCGCGGGATATCCGACACCTGCAGGACTCTGGCGGGCACATGGCGCGGCGTGGTGTTCTCGCGGATGGTGCGCCGGATGCGATCTATCAGCGCGTCGTCAAGCGCAACGCCCTCGCGCAGAACCACGAACAGCACCACGCGCACATCATCCTGCCAGTCCTGGCCGATGACCACGCTCTCCAGCACCTCATCGATGCGCTCGACCTGGCGATAGATTTCCGCCGTACCGATGCGCACGCCACCCGGGTTGAGCACCGCGTCCGAGCGGCCGTGGATCACGAAGCCGCCGTGAGGAAACACCTCTGCGTAGTCACCATGGGCCCAGACACCGGGCCAGATGGCGAAGTAGGCGTCATGGAAGCGGCGGCCATCATCGTCGTTCCAGAACCCCAGCGGACAGCTGGGAAACGGGCGCGTGCAGACCAGCTCACCCTTCTCACCCACCACGGACCGACCGATGTCGTCCCAGACCTCTACCGCCATGCCAAGGCCTGCCGCCTGAATCTCGCCGCTGTAGACCGGCAGTGTCGGGCAGCCACCGACAAAGCACGACAGGATATCGGTACCGCCGGCAATACTCGACAGACACAGATCCTGTTTAAAGTCGCGGTACACGTAATCAAAGCTTTCGTGGGACAGCGGCGAGCCTGTAGACAGAATAGTGTGCAGGGAATCGAGGCGGTGGCTTTGCCGCGGCCGATGCCCGGCCTTTTCCAGCGCGGCAATGTACTTGGCGCTGGTGCCGAACACGTTGATACGCTCGCTGTCGATTGCATCCAGCAGTAGATGGCCCTCCGCCGCAAAGGGCGAGCCGTCGTAGAGCACCAGCGTCGCCCCGCAGGCAAGCCCCGACACCAGCCAGTTCCACATCATCCAGCCGCAGGTGGTGTAATAGAAGAAGGTGTCGCCCTCGCTCAGGCCCACCTGCAGACGATGCTCCTTGAGGTGCTGCAGCAGCGTACCGCCGGCGCCGTGCACGATACACTTCGGCACACCCGTGGTTCCCGAGGAATACATGATGTAAAGCGGATGATCGAAGGGCAGTACTGCGAAGTCCACCTCCGCGGCACCCGCATCGCCGAAGGATGCAAAGGCGATGGCCTCGGGATGCGCACTGCTGATGTCGCGATCACCCACCAACGGCACAATGACCACGGTTTCAATACTGGGCACGTCAAGGCAAACCGCCTGCACGCGCTCAAGGCAGTCGCAGATCTTGCCGTTGTAATAATAGGCATCTGCGGCAAACAGCACTCGCGGTTCAATCTGGCCAAAGCGGTCGAGCACACCGTTGATACCGAAGTCCGGTGAGCAGGACGACCACACCGCACCCAGGCTGGCGGCGGCGAGCATCGCCACCACGGTTTCCGCGATATTCGGCATGAAACCCACCACACGATCACCGGGCTGTACGCCGGCATCACGCAAACCCGCCGCGACCCGGGCCACCTCGCGGTAAAGCTCATCGCGACTCCATGTGCGGCGCTCACCGTTTTCCAGCAGAGACACCAGCGCCGTCTGCTCACCACGGTAGCGCAGCAGGTTCGCGGCAAAGTTCAGCTCTGCCCCCGGGAACCAGCGCGCGCCCGGCAGCGCATCGGGATTCTCCAGCACCATGTCGCCCCGCGAGAAGGCCTCGACTCCCGCAAAATCCCATACCGCCCGCCAGAACGCCTCCGGCTGCTCCACCGACCAGCGATGCAGCTGCTGATACTCACCGCTGAACGCCACGCCGCAC
>JBHEOO010000017.1:0-68621 GCA_046260765.1 Chromatocurvus sp. | reverse complement strand
GCCAGATATCATCGACGCGATGACTGACCCAGCCGGGGCGCGGATACAGCTGCTCGAATTCGTTATTGACGCTGGCGCACAAGGCACCGTCGGTTGTCATCAAGGCGACGGTTGTGCCCGTTGTGCCCTGATCGATTGCGAGAATATAGCCAGCCATATCAGGTCCCGTAACCTTCCACCGCCTTGATTTCCAGGAAATCCGTGAAGCCGTGCGCACCCCATTCGCGCCCATTCCCGGATTGCTTGAAGCCACCGAAGGGAACGTCGTATCCGCCAGAGGCACCGTTTATATGAATGTTTCCGGCGCGGATGCGTGACGCAACCCGGCGAGCATGGTCGATATCACTACTCTGCACATAGCCCGCAAGGCCGTAGGGTGTGTCGTTGGCAATGCGGATGGCCTCGTCCTCGCTGGTATAGGGAATCATGACCAGCACTGGTCCAAAGATTTCCTCGCGGGCAATCGTCATGTCGTTATTGACGTCAGAGAAAACCGTTGGTCGGACAAAATAGCCCGTATCCATTCCCTCCGGCTTGCCGGGGCCGCCGACCACAAGCTTCGCACCCTCTTCAATTCCCTTCTCAATCAGCGTCTGTACACGGTCGTACTGAAGTTGCGATACCACCGGACCCATATGCGTGCCCGGGTCTGTCGGATCGCCAAGGACCACCTTCTCCGCCACCTCACGCGCAATCGCTTCTGCCTCGGCAAGCTTTGCCGCTGGCACCAGCATGCGAGACGGTGCATTGCAGGACTGGCCCGTATTGGAGAACATGCTGCGCACGCCCTGCTTTACCGCAGTGGCAAGGTCAGCATCCTCAAGAATGATATTCGGTGACTTGCCGCCGAGCTCCTGCGTTACGCGTTTTACTGACGGCGCGGCGTTCTGTGCCACCAGCGTGCCCGCCCGGGTAGAGCCGGTGAACGACATCATGTCGATATCCGGGTGCTGGGACAGCAGCGTGCCGACGCCGGGGCCATCGCCATTGACCAGGTTGAACACCCCGGCAGGAACGCCCGCTTCGTGCATCACTTCAGCCCACAGCCAGGCAGAAAGTGGGGCAATTTCACTGGGCTTCAGAATCACCGTGCAGCCCACCGCCAATGCCGGAGCTACCTTGCAGCCGATCTGGTTCATTGGCCAGTTCCACGGCGTGATAAGCCCGCAGACACCAATCGGTTCCTTGAACACGCGGTGGGCGCCGAGGCTCTCCTCGAAGGAAAACTCCTTGAGAACCCTGGCGGCCTCCTGCAGGTGGCCGAGTCCGGTATGCGCCTGTGCCTTTTCCGCCAGGGTGATCGGCGCGCCCATCTCTTCACTGATCGCGGCAGCAATATCCTGGTAGCGCTTTTCATACACGGCAGCACAGGATTCAAGCAGCTCGACCCGCTCCTTTCGTGCGGTCTGCGAGTAGCTGCCAAACGCTTTGCGCGCCGCGGCCACCGCACGATTGACATCGGTTTCGCCGCCGAGGGAAATCCTCGCGCAAACGGCTTCCGTTGCCGGATTGATGACGTCAAAGGGGTTCGGACTGGCCGGGTCGACCCACTGACCGTCTATGTAGAATTGCGTGTAGTCGCGCATGAGCATCTCCGTTGATAGGGACTATTATTTCATCTTCCGAGTGTAGCACCAGCGGCGTGGCCTGACAGCCGTGACCACTGGCTCCGCAAACAGGCGCGATCATCGAGCCCCGAGCGTGTCCGGATTACTTGCGCCGCGTCTTCGATTGCAACACACTTTCGCCAGTTCAATAGCGTATTAAGGAGTCAAGCAGTATGACGATGGACATCGGTAGCGACGAGATGACCCTGTTTCGTGACATGGCGCGCCGCGCCTTCGAGCACGAGATCTCACCGTATTACCACACCTGGGAAGAGGAGCGCATGGTACCCCGGGCGCTCTGGAACACGCTGGGGGCAGCGGGCCTTCTTTGTCCCGACGTCGATGAAGCCTACGGCGGCGCTGGCACCTCGCCGGAGGTGACGTTGGCCATGATAGAAGAGCTGTCACACATGGGCTTCGGCGGCTTTGCCAGCGGTTACGGCATACATTCCAACATCGTCGCGCCCTACCTTATCCACCACGGCAGCGAAGCGCAGAAGCAGCAGTGGCTGCCGCGCATGGTCACGGGCGAAACCGTCGGCGCGCTGGCCATGACGGAACCGGGCGCCGGCTCCGACGTGCAGGCGATTCGCACGAACGCGGTGAAGGATGGCGACGAGTGGGTGCTGAACGGTTCGAAGATTTTCATTACCAACGGCATTCACGCCGACCTGGTGCTGGTCGCCGCGATCACCGACCCCGGCAAGGGCGCCAAGGGGACCTCACTTTTCCTGGTCGACGCGCACCTGCCCGGCTTCGAGAAGAGTCGCAAGATCGACAAGATAGGTCAGCATGCATCCGATACGGCCCAGCTGTTCTTCCAGGATGTACGCCTGCCCGCTGATGCACTGCTCGGCGAACTGAACCGTGGCTTCATTATCATGATGCAGGAACTGCCCCGCGAACGTCTGGGCATTGCCGCGCAGGCTGTAGCGGCGGCCGAGGGAGCGCTGGCATTGACAGTGGATTACGTCGGCGAGCGCAAGGCCTTTGGCCAGGCAATCAGCAGCTTTCAGAACACGCGCTTCAAGCTGGCGGACGTCAAAACAGAGATCGCCCTCAATCGCGCTCTCTACGAGCAGTGTGCGACAGAGTACAGCCGCGGTGAGCTCACGGCGGACAAGGCAGCAATGCTGAAGCTCGCATCCTGCGAGATGCAGTGCAGCACTATTGATGAATGCCTGCAGCTCTTCGGCGGATACGGCTACACCAGTGAGTACCCGATTTCGCGCTTCTACACCGATGCGCGCATACAGCGTATTTACGGCGGCACATCGGAAATCATGCGCGAGCTGGTGGCGCGCAGCCTGCTCGGGCGTTAGTGCCCTGGCGTTAGTGCCCTGTTAAAGAAAGTCGGTTATGCTTCTCATTCATTCACATCAACCAACGGGAGAGACAGACGGTGCAGAAAACGAGCGAAACCAGAAGCGCGCGCAGTGTGCGCAACAGGGCATTGATTCTTTTCAGCCTGATTGTAGTTGTAACGCTGCTTTGGGTATTGCTCCTGATGTACACCAACCTGCCGGTTCTCGTCCTGGCAATCGTTGGGCTGCTGAGTCTTTTTTTATTATCGGTCGCTACCGCGTGGATGGTCATGGCAGTGCCGCGCAGCGACGGAACAAAGCCGCACGCTGGCGCCGAACACGATGCCGGCTGATCAGGGATAGCCGGTCGCTCACCGGGCGGCCCGCCCCTAGGCAATAACCCCATCAGCGCGCAAAGCCGCCATTTCCGCATCACTCAGCGACAGGACCGACTGTAGAATCTCCGCGTTGTGACTGCCAATATCGCCACCCGGCCAGTCGGTACGTCCCGGTGTCTTGTCGAGGCGCGGCATGATCGCCGGAATCTTTAGCGACCTGCCACTTATCTCGGTCTGCTCGAACATGCCTCGTGCCTGATAGTGGGGATCTGCGAGCATGTCTGCCACGCTGTAGATCGGGCCCACCGGCACGCGCTCCGCCTCTAACTGTGCGATAACCTCTGCCGCTGCGTGGCGCTGACACCAATCAGCCAGGACAGCATCTATTTCTGCCTGATGAATGATACGCCCGGCGTTTTGCGCCATGGCAGGATTTTCTGCCATGTCTGGCCGACCAGCCACAATCATCAGCCGCCGGAAAATGGAGTCGCCGTTACCACCAATAATGACGTGTTTGCCATCGCGGCAGGTATAGGTGTTGGTCGGCACGATTCCCGTAATGGTTGTCCCTGAGGGCTCACGCACAACACCTGCGCCATCGTACTCCGGCACTATGCCTTCCATAAGATTGAACACCGACTCGTAAAGCGCCACATCAATTGTCTGGCCCTCGTCGTTGCGGTGTCGCTGAATGATCGCCAGCGCAATCCCGAGCGCTGCATGGATGGCGGCTAGCGTGTCACCCAGCGAGATATTCGGTCGCACCGGCGGCTGCCCGGGCTCCCCATTGATGTAGCGAAAGCCGCCAAACCCCTCGGTAACCGATGCGTAGCCCGGCTTGCCGGATGATGGACCGGTCTGCCCGTAACCGGAGATTCGCGCGTAGATAAGTCGCGGGTTGCGCTGGGCGACAAGCTCAGGACCCAGTCCCCAGGCCTCCATGGTACCCGGACGGAAGTTCTCAACCAGCACGTCTGCGCTGTCGAGCAGACGCAGGGCAAGTTCGCGGCCGCGGGGGGATTTAAGGTCGAGGGTGACGCTTTTCTTGTTGCGACCGAGGCTTCGGTACCACAGGGAGGTGCCGTCGCGAACCTCCCGCCAGCCGCGAATAGGATCGCCGCCCGGTGGCTCTACCTTGATCACCTCAGCCCCGAAGTACCCCAGAATTGTCGCGGTGAAAGGACCAGCGAGCAACTGGCCAAGTTCGATCACCCGGAGACCGTCCAATGGCCTTGCAGAATCGGTCACCCACTGTCTCCTTTTCTTACGTAAGGCCTATAGTGTAGCGCGCAGGCAGGGGGCGAATCGAGCAGGATCATGGCATTAACAGACAGGTGGTGCTCAATGCGTATCACATACGATCACAGAAACCATGGGTCGACACGCGGCGTCAGTCTGCTAGAGTTATCACATCTGACAACCACCCCGGGAGTACCAGTCCATGTTCCGTATCACCAAGCAGCATTGCCGCGTCGCCGTTCTTGCCACAGCCATCGCAGCCGCACCCGCGGTTCTGGCTCACTCGGTTAAAGATGAGCCGCTGCAATCCTATCGCCAGTCTATTTTCGCCATCATTGCGGCGAACTTCGGGCCGATCGCCGCCATGGTCAAGGGTGATATCCCCTGGGACCAGGAAGCCATGGAAGGATACGCAGATGACCTTGAAGACATCGTCGATCTTGACCTGATTCGCGGTTTTGCGCCGGGCTCGGAAAAGGGCACTACCCGTGCCAAGCCTGAAATCTGGGACAACATGGACGACTTTGAGTCCAAGCTTGGGGATCTGCGCGACGCTGCGGAAGCGCTCGAGGAAGCCGTTGACGGCGGGGATCGCAAGGCCATAGCCAGTGCTGTCAGAGACACAGGTGGCACCTGCAAGGCCTGCCACGATGAATACCAGGCGAAGAACTACCTGTACTGAGTGATTGCTGGCGTTACAGCCAGAGTGAACCTGCGGACATGAACCATCGGGTACTGGTCGCAGGTGCCAGCGGCTACATTGGGCGGCAGCTTGTTGCGGAGCTTCTGTCTCGTGGCTGCGAGGTCATCTGCCTCCTCCGAACGTTACCCGACGAGGGCGACATTCCCGAGCTTTCGGGCGCCGTACTCAGGGTGGTGGATTTCGCCAGCAGCGACACCATCAGCCATCAGGGCGTTTGCAGTGAGCGTTTTGACGCAGTGTATTCCTGCCTCGCAACCCGCGGTGGCGGCATCCAGGATGCCTGGCATGTGGAGTACCAGTGCAATCACAACCTGCTGACCGCGGCTCGCTCCGCCGGAATTCCTCACTTTATCCTGCTTTCTGCTATCTGCGTACAGACTCCCCGACTGGCCTTCCAGCGCGCCAAGCTTGCGTTCGAGCGGGAATTACAGGCGAGCGACCTGCGCTACAGCATTGTCCGCCCCACCGCCTTTTTCAAATCGTTGTCGGGTCAGATCCGGCGCATTCAAGAGGGAAAATCGTTTCTGGTGTTTGGCGACGGCGAGCAGACCGCGTGCAAACCGATCAGCGAACGCGATCTTGCCGTATTCCTCGCCAATTGCCTGGAAGACGCCAGCGCCTGGAACGCCGTGTTGCCCATCGGTGGTCCGGGACCGGCAATTACGCCCATGCAGCAGGGGGAGATGCTGTTTCGTATCTATGAGAAGACCCCGCGCTACACGCGCGTTCCCGTAGGGCTGTTCAGCGTTGTCGGCGCTCTGCTCTGGCCGTTCGCAAAGCTGTCATCGGCGGCGGCAGACAAGGCGGAATTTGCACGTATTGGACGCTTCTATGCAACGGAATCCATGTTGTGCATAGATCCCGACACGGGTCGTCACTCTGCCGAGGCAACACCCAGCTTTGGCGACGATACACTGGAAGCGTTCTATCAACGCACGCGACACGCGGGACTTGCAGGGCAGGAACTCGGCGAACACGCCCTGTTCTGACAGCGCGTTAGCCGCAATCCCGCAAGCGCAGCACTTACCAGTAAGAGACAGGCTCCGGCGCGAGCTGGATTGCACTCCACAATGCGGCGGCAAACAGCACGGCTATCAGACAGGCCCACCACCAGGGCCGCGCTGGTCCCGTGCCGTGGCGACCCTCTACAGAACCGCGCAACATGGGCCCGAGCAAGCGCTCGCGCGCGATAAACTGATGGTAGGCGACGGACGCCAGGTGCAGGGCAATAAGCCCGAGCAGAATGTCGAACGCGGTTTCATGAATGCTGCCGAGATAATCGGTCACTGCCTCGTCCGCGGCGTGGTAAAACGGGCCGTCGAACAGAATGCCGTCACTGTTGAAAAGGCCGCTGCCGGCCTGGGACAGCAAAACCAGCCACAGTGCCATGGACGACCAGCCACCGAGCGGGTTGTGTCCCGGCGTTTCCCGCGGCGCTCCCCGCAGATAAGCCCAGGCCGCCTTTGGGCCGCGCAGAAAGTCACTGAAACGGGCCTGCGGGCTGCCGACAAAGCCCCACACAATTCGCGTCGCCACCAGCACCAGAACGGTGTAGCCAATCCACGAGTGCTGTTCCATATAGCCCTGATCAGCCGTCCACCAGGCGGCGGGAACACAGGCAGCGAGCGTCCAGTGGATGACTCGCACTGGAATATCCCAGAGGACAGGGCCCGAGGTAGGACTTTTCATATCAGCGCGTAGACGCGCGTGCGGGGGACAGGGCAACCCGCAGCAGCAGTAGTGGCAGCAAAATCAGGGATCTGGTCATGCCCGACTCCTTCATCGCATTGACATGGAGACATCGAAACCCAGGCCGTTGGCGTGGCGCCGCGCCGCGTCCATGGCGTCGGCCGGACGCGTGCTGATCCACAGGTTGCTCGAACGCGTGCCGCTGCGACAGAACGCGAACACAGGACGGGATTCGTCGTTGAACAGCGCTGCCATTGCGGCGGGATCGTCGCCGGGATAGTTCATGGCATTCAAGGGGTAGTAGTGATAATCGAGGCCGGCAGCGGCGGCGGCTGCAGCGAGCTCCTCACTCCGGGGCTGGTCGGGTGCCTCGCCGTCCGGGCGGTTGTTGATCACCACCTTATAACCCGCCTGGGCGATGGCGGCCATATCGTCGGGCTGGACCTGCCCGGCAACACCGATGCTGTCTGTAAGTCTGACAATCTGCATGTTTTCTCTCCTTTGGGTTTCTGTCGGCAGCAGGCACAGCGCCGCTTCCATAGCGTATCAGGCAACCGACATGACGACGGGCATGTTATTGGCAGCCAGACCAAAGCCCAGACCATCGGCGATAAGCTTGATGCCCACCAGCACGAGGAAGACCGCGATGATGCGGTAGTATACGGCGGGGCGCGAGTGCTGCACCAGCCAGTGCCCGATGCGTACGCCAATCGGGGCAAGTGGCATCAGCACCAGCGAATACAGCAGATTGTCCGTATCGAACTGACCCAGAACATAGTACGGGTAAAGCTTGAGAGCGTTTACAGTGGCGAAGAATACGCCGGCGGTGCCGACAAACATCATCGGTGGCAGCGACTTGGGCAGCAGATACATGGTCAACGGCGGTCCACCGGCGTGGATGCTGAAACTCGTATACCCCGACAGCGTCCCAAAGAACAGCGCTGTCCCGGCATGGTGCTCTCGACCGGTCACTGCCTGCAGGCCAAACAGGGTCAGCAGCCCGAAGGTGATGGCCACGATCCCGACAAGCAGCCGCAGCGCGTTTTCGTCGAGCAGACCAACGGTGTAGTAACCAAGAGAGATACCCAGTACCGCCCCGGGGAGCAAACGGCGCAGCGCTCGCCAGTCAAAGTGCCCCCAGAAGGTGCGCACCACGACGACATCCATTAGCACGAGGATAGGCAACAGAATCGCCGCCGCCTGCACCGGTGACATGACCAGTGCCATGAGCGGCACCGCGAGAATCGCCACGGCACCGCCAAAACCGCCCTTGCCGATCCCGAACAGGAGAACCGCAGGGACACTGACAAGCCAGAAAACCGGATCACCCAGCACGCCGGGGCTCAGTCGACCAGCCGGAAAGCGTCGCCGCCGAGCACGTCCAGAATATCGCGTCGAGGGTTATCAGATTGCGGCAGGGCATCACCGATGATGCGTTCTGCAAGACCGGTATAGGTGGCAGACACCTCTTCGAACAGCGCGCGGGGCAGCACGGTATCCCGAGCCAGGACCTGACGCTCGGGCATGCGATCCTTGTCGAGCAGTACAGCGGGATCCTCGACCAGCGACAGCAGTGATTGCCGGAAGGTCTCCTTCGAGTTCTCCAGCACGCGATCTGCACGATAAGCCGCAGCGTCCCAGATGCGTGAGGAATCCGGCGTACCCACCTCGTCCATGTAAATCAACCGATCGGCTCCGCCCTCACCGGACACGTAACCGAACTCGAACTTGGTGTCGACCAGAAGCAGACCCTTATCGCCGAGTTGTTCCGAGATAAGCAGGAAACCGTCCCGCAGCAGACGGTCGCAGGTATCCACATCATTCGGCGACGCAAACTGGAAGCTTCCTGAATGCTCGCGGATCTGCGCGACACTGACGTTGACATCATCCGCCGCTGGCACGCCGGGGATACCAGCAAGAATGCCTTTAGTCGAGGGCGTTACCAGCAGCTCCGGCAGTCGCTGATTGCGCTGCAGTCCCTCTGCCAGCTGGATACCACAGAACGTGCGCTCGCCATGCTCATAGGCCCGCCACATCGAACCGGTGATGTACTGTCGGGCAATGGCCTCAATCGCCACCGGACGCGCTCGCTGCACTATCCACACTAGCGGATGAGGTACCTCGAGAATGTGGTTGGGAGCAAGTCCAGCCTCAGTGAAGCAGCGGAACCAGTAGCCAGCGATTGCGTTCAGCGCAGCGCCCTTGCCCGGCACGCCGTGCAGTCCGCCCTCAGCCTGCCAGATGCAGTCAAACGCCGACAGACGATCCGAAATCACCATGACACCGAGGCGTGCATCAGCTGCCACCGCATAACCGCGCCCGGCCACCAGGCGCGCACTGTCCGCCTCGGTGAGCCAGTACACGGAACGGACCTTGCCGCTGTGCACCGGGGAGTCAGTTCGAATGGGCAAGGTGTCATTCACGGCCAGCACTTCGGAAACGCGCGACATTCAGCACTCTCTCGTGGTTGGAAGGCACGCATCATAGCAAACACCGCGCAGCCCGGGGTGCACCGGCCGGCGCCGTGCGTGATCGACGACGGTATCCAGAAACGAAATTGTGTAGGATACCGTTGCTGATTTTGGGACATGCGTTGGCGCGCTGTTACACTTTGCTTCTATTGGAATCTGGAGATGCGAATGAGATACCCCCTCTGGCGCTGCACCGCCCTTCCCTTTGCACTGATGCCCACGCTGATGACCGCGGCCGCTGCCGACCAGCCGCCGCGACTTGAGGAAGTGTTTGTCAGCGCCAGCCGCAGCGCTGAAAAGGCCCTGGATCTGCCTGTGGGCTGGTCCAGTATCCGCGGTGATGAAGTCGACACGACGGCACCGGTACACATCAACGAACTGATGCAGCGCGTGCCTGGCACATGGATCAGTCGCGGCAATGGACAGGAGAGCCTCACCGCCCTGCGCTCGCCGGTGCTGACCGGCGCCGGCGGCTGTGGGCCCTTTTTCATGGGCTGGGACAACATCAGCCTGCGCGCGCCGGGCTTCTGCAATGTCAACCAGCTGTTCGATGCCAATGCGGAGCAGGCAGGCCGGGTCGAGGTCATCCGCGGTCCGGGTACGTCGGTGTATGGCTCCAACGCCATGCACGGGGTGATCAACATCCTCACTGCAGCACCGACCGCCGAGCGGGAACAGCGCGCCACCCTGGAGGCCGGTCCGTTTGATTACTACCGGGCGAGGTACCGCTATAGCGATACCCGGGGCCGGCACGGCATCAGCCTGCGTGGCAACGCGGCTACCGACGGCGGCTTCAAGGATGACTCCGGTTTTGATCAGCAGAAGCTGACCCTGCGCCACGATTATGCCGGCGATATCTGGCAGGTCACGTCCGCACTGGAAGCGACCAACCTGAATCAGGAGACATCTGGCTTCATACAGGGATTCCAGGCCTACAAGGATGGCAACCTGCGACGCCGCAACCCCAACCCCGAGGCCTATCGCGACACCTGGTCGCTGCGCGCCTACAGCCGCTGGGAGCGCGAACTCGCCGCCGACACCTCCCTCTCGGTGACACCCTATGTGCGCCGCAATCGCATGGAGTTTCTGCAGCACTTTCTGCCCTGGCAGCCGGTGGAAACCAACGGCCATGAAAGCGCGGGCCTGAACCTTGCACTGACGGTTGACAGCGGGAACCTGGAGTGGATTCGCGGCATCGACCTTGAGCGCACCAACGGGTATCTCAGCGAGATTCAAGCAAACGATTTCAGCCCCAACCAGCCGCGTGGCGTGCACTACGATTACACCGTTGACGCCTCAGTTGCCGCCGCCTACACACAGCTGAGCTGGCAGCCGGACGACGACTGGACACTGCAGGCGGGCGCAAGATTTGAACACCGGCGCTACGACTATGACAACCGCAGTGAGGATGGCTCAGCCTGTGCCCCAGAAGCTAGCGCCTGTCGCTTCTTTCGCCCCGCAGACCGCGAGGACCGCTTCAGCGACGCCTCGTTCAACCTGGGCGCCAGCTACAGCGGCTTCGGTAACAACGTGATCTACACGCGTCTGGCACGCGGATTCCGTGCACCGCAGACCGCTGAGCTGTATCGGCTGCAATCCGGACAGACCGTCGCCGAACTGGACTCCGAACGCATCGACAGCGTGGAAGTGGGGTTGCGCGGCGATTTCGATGCCCGACTCAGCTGGGACCTCACACTGTATGCCATGGAAAAGACCGACGTCATTTTCCAGGACGCCGACCGCCAGAATGTCAGCGGGGCCGAGACCAGCCATCGCGGCCTGGAGATGAGCCTTGACTATCGCGCTGATGGAGGCTGGTACGCAGGCCTTGACGCCAGTGCAGCCAGACATCTCTATGAAGGACAGACGCCATTGCTCGGCTCGGGTAGCGACATCAGCGGTAACGACATTACCACTGCGCCGCGCCTGTTCGGCAGTGCCCGCATCGGTCGCGAGGTATCCCTCTACGGTCCGGGCCATGTGGAACTGGAATGGGTCTACATGGACAGCTATTACCTGGACCCTGACAACAACCATGAGTACGACGGTCACAGTCTGCTCAATCTGCGCCTTCGCAGTGCGATCTCTGCAAACTGGGAAGCGGGTCTGCGCATCACCAACCTGCTGAACAGGGATTACGCCGAGCGCGCGGATTTTGGCTTCGGGCAGTATCGCTATTTCGTCGGTCAGCCGCGAGGGTTTTACGCTGAGGTGTCCTGGTATCCCGGCGGGCGTTAACGCCCGCCCATGCTTGCGATACCTACGGCCTCACGCACCTGCTGCATCAGGGGCGCGCTGTACTCACGGGCGCGCTGTGCGCCTTTTTGCAGTACAGATTCGATATGCCCCGGATCATCCATCAGTTCCAGATAGTAGTCTCGCGCTGGCGCCAGGTGGTCATTCACCAGTTCAAACAGCTGCTTCTTGGCTTCACCCCAGGCGATGCCGTCGGCAAAGGCCTGGCGCATGCGCACCGTTTCGCTGTCGTCGGCAAACGCCGCCCATATCTGGAACAGCGCTGAATCATCCGTGGACTTTGGCTCGCCGGGCTCCAGCAGGTTGGTCTTGATCCGGTTGATGGATTTCTGCAGCCTTTTTTGTGTGTCAAACAGCGGAATCGTGTTGTTGTAGCTTTTGCTCATCTTGCGCCCGTCCAGCCCCTGCAGGACCGCACCGTTATCATCAACCACAGCTTCCGGTAGCGTAAACACCTCGGCAAAGTTGTGGTTAAAGCGCTGGGCGATATCCCGCGCCATCTCCACGTGCTGAATCTGGTCGCGCCCCACGGGGATGCGCTGTGCGCCAAACATCAGAATATCCGCCGCCATGAGAACCGGGTAGCAGAACAGGCCCATCGTGATACCGAAGTCGGGATCCTCACCGGCTTCCTCGTTAGCCTGCACGGCTGCCTTGTAGGCATGCGCACGGTTCATCAGACCCTTGGCGGCGTTGCAGTTGAGAATCCACGTGAGTTCGGGAATCTCGGGAATGTCGGACTGCCGGTAGAAAATCGCCCGATCCGTATCGAGGCCAAACGCCAGCCAGGTCGCCGCAATCTCGAGGCTCGAGCGGCGAACCTGTTCAGGATCCTGGCATTTGATCAGGGCATGATAATCGGCGAGAAAAAAGAAGCTCTGCTGATCAGGCTGTGTCGAGGCCGCAATCGCCGGACGAATCGCACCCACGTAATTACCGAGGTGTGGCGTACCGGTGGTGGTAATGCCAGTGAGAACCCGCTGTTCGCTCATATTCTATGAACCCATACACAAAAGCGCCTCATGATACGGATTCCTGTGGGTAAATCTATCCGGAGCGCGAAGGCAGCTGCCGCGGGTGGCAGTAAAAGCGGCGCAGAACCCGCCACAGGTTGCAGGCGTCTTCGCTGCCGGCAAGTTCGCGCACGGAGTGCATGGCCAGCGTTGGCACGCCGATATCCAGAGTGCGCACGCCGAGCCCAGCCGCGGTCAGTGGACCGATCGTGCTGCCGCAGCCCATATCTGAACGCACCACGAAGGACTGCACGGGCACCCCTTCCCGCTCTGCCAGCAGGCGAAACAGCCCCGACGTGTCACTGCTGGTCGCGTAACGCTGGTTGGCGTTGTGCTTGATCACCGGCCCACCGTTCAGGCGCGGACCGTGCCGCTCATCGTGACGGTCGGCGTAGTTAGGGTGCACCGCGTGAGCGTTGTCCGCCGAGATCATCAGCGAGCGATCCACCATGCGGGCAAAGGCCCGCTCGTCGCCTGCCAGCTGCTTCAACAATGATCGCAGCATTGGTCCCTGGGCACCCACGGCCGAGGTACTGCCGACCTCCTCGTGGTCATTGCACACCAGCAGCGAGGACTGCGCCGGGTCCGCCGCCAGCAGTGCCTGCAGGCCGACGTAGCAGGACAGCAGATTGTCGAGGCGCGCCGAGGCAATAAATTCCTGCCGCAGACCGACAAGCGCAGGCGGCTGCACGTCGTAGAAACACAGCTCGTAATCAAGCACCCGGGCGAGGGCGTGGCCCTGCGCATGGAGATCCGTGGCAAGGAGTTCGCGCAGGGCGGGCTCCTCGCCCTCGGCGGCGAGGGCCAGCAGGGGCAGAATATCGGTCTGGGGATT
Source organism: Chromatocurvus sp. (assembly GCA_046260765.1). Classification (GTDB taxonomy): domain Bacteria; phylum Pseudomonadota; class Gammaproteobacteria; order Pseudomonadales; family Halieaceae; genus Chromatocurvus. The sequence continues at coordinate 55,166 of JBHEOO010000017.1, read as the reverse complement.
GATGCTGCGATTGCTGTTGGCCTCGCGATCCAGATGGATGGCCAGACTCGGGATGATGGCCAGTGGTGTGCGGAAGTCCACCAGGCCCGTGCGCAGCGACCCATGCTCGTCAGCGAAGCTCACTCGTCCTGCCAGCGACAGATCGCGATCAAACCAGGGATTCAGCAGCGCGCCGCCGTAGACTTCAACGCCGAGCTGGAAACAGCCCTGTCGCAGACGCTCGGGATTCGGCTTGACCATCAGACAGGGGCTGTCCGTGTGCGCGCCGACCATGTGCAGACCGTCCCGCGGCGCGTGCTCCGCTCCGTGAGTGAAGGCGATCAGGCTGCTGTCGTTACGCGTGAGATAGTAGCGGCCACCAGGCCGCGTCGAGGCCCCCTGCCCTTCCTCGTCGAGAGACTGGAACCCGGCCTCGCGCAAGGTAGCTGTCATGGCCGCCACCGCATGAAAAGGTGTGGTTGCGCGAGACAGGAATTCGCACAATCCGCTGTTGAAGTCAGTGCTCTTCACGATTTCTCGCTCCCGCTCTCGTTCCCGGTCTCGTCCATGTGCGCCCGCATGCGCGCGAACAGACTCGATGTATCCCAGCGCCCACCGCCCATGTCCTGGACCTCTGCGTAGAAGGCATCAACCAGGGACGTAAGCGGCAATTCCAGATCCCGCTTTGTTGCTTCCTCCAGCACCATACCCAGATCCTTGCGCATCCAGTTCACCGCAAAACCGTGAGCATACTCGCCAGCCAGCATGGTCTGGTAGCGGTTGACCATCTGCCAGGACTGCGCCGCGCCCTGGGAGATAACCTCGATCACGGCAGCGCTATCCAGGCCCGCCCGTTCGGAAAATGCCAGGCCCTCGGCAAGCCCCTGCACCACACCGGCAATACAGATCTGATTGACCATCTTTGCCAGCTGTCCGCTGCCGCAGGGGCCCAGCAGGCGCACGCAGCGTGCATAGGTCGACAGGACCGGCTCGGCGATAGCGAAAATCCCTTCTTCGCCACCGACCATGATGGTGAGTGCACCGTTCTCAGCACCCGCCTGACCTCCCGACACCGGAGCGTCAAGGAAACCGACGCCGACGGCTCCAGCAGCGGTGGAGAGCTCCCGGGCCATCTCTGCAGAGGCGGTGGTGTGGTCAACCAGAAGCGCACCCGAAGCCATTGCCGAAAGCGCCCCCTTATCCCCGAGCAGAACCTGACGCACATCGTCATCGTTACCGACGCAACAACAGACCAGGCCGGCACCGGTGGCAGCCGCGCCCGGTGTGTCAGCTACGCTACCGCCGTACTGTTGCTGCCAATCCAGCGCACGCTGGCCCGTGCGATTGAACACGGTCACGTCATGGCCCGCGGCCTGCAGATGCCCCGCCATGGGAAAACCCATGACCCCAAGGCCAATAAACGCAATTTTCATGCTTTTCCTCCGAAGTGCGAGCGCCGCATTATGCCAACCAGAGCGCGCCGAGAACCAGCGCCAGGGCAATACGGTAGTAAACAAAGGGCATCAGGCCGATGCGATCGATCAGGCGAAGGAAGGCCGCGATGCAGGCGTAGGCCGTAATGCCCGCAAGCGCCGCGGCCAGCAGCAGCTGCAGCCAGGGCACCGGCACATCCAGCAGGAGCAGATCGCGTCCCTTGAGCAGCCCGGCGCCAGCGATCACCGGAATTGACAGCAGAAACGAAAAGCGTGCCGCGCCCTGGTGTCCAAGCCCCAGCAGCAGTCCCGCTGTAATCGTCACGCCGGAGCGCGAGACACCCGGTATCGGCGCTATCGCCTGTGCGATGCCTACTGCCAATGCAATGGGCAGCGTCATATCGCGCTGGATGCCGCGTCGCGCTGCCCGGTCGGCAAGGCCCAGCGCCAGACCGAATATCAGCGTAGTTGTGGCAATCACCGGCAATGTCCGCAAATGCGTTTCGATCAGATCGTTGAGCAGAAAACCGGAGAGAACCACAGGCACCGTGGCAACAGCGAGAAACAGCACCTGGCGGCACCCGTCATTGACACGGCGTTCTCGGGCTCCTGACAAAAGTGCAAACGCCAGCGCAAACAGATCCCGACGAAAATACATCACCACCGCGGTCAGCGTGCCGACATGGACCGCAACGTCGAAAGCCAGGCCCTGATCCTGCCAGCCGAGCATCAGGGAGGGAATGACCAGGTGCGCAGAACTGGAAATCGGCAGAAATTCCGTCAGCCCCTGAAGCAGGGCCAATATTGCCGCCTGCCACCAGTCAATCACGCGCGCGGTCCCTGCTCTGCCAGCTTTTTCCAGCGCGTGGCATCCTGCACGTACATCGGTGAGACGTCTGCTGCGGCTTCTGTAGCACCCGCCAACAGTGCTACCCGTGCCAGCGACAGCAGGTCGCGCGCCTGGGGCAACACATCATCGTAGCGCTCGTTCGCAGGCAGTCCCGGGACACCGACGATCAGCGCGACGCCGGATCCCACGGTAACGAACGGCGCATTCTCCGGCTTCTGCGCGAGAATCGCTGCAAGCGGCAACGCTTCCGGCGTGCATACGGCAGGCGGCATGAGTTCGACCAGAGTCTCATGCGTTGCCTGATAGAGCGCCCAGTACACCTGCCCGATATTCGCATCCAGCGTACTCAGAATGACGGCGTTCGCCGGCACGTCGTGCTCGCGCCGCGCGGTCGCCGCCTGGCAGGCCAGCGTGGAAACAGGCACGACAGGAAGATTCAGGCTGAAAGCCAGCCCCTGAGCAGCACTGGCCGCAATGCGCAAGCCGGTAAAGGAACCCGGCCCGCAGCCATAGGCTATAGCATCGAGCCTCAGCGACGCCGGCGAACGATTCGCCAGCAGGTCGATCAGCATCGGAAAAAGCCGGCGACTGTGCTGGCGCGGGTTGCGTTCGTGGCGCTGATCCGTTTCACCCTCAAGGCACAGCGCAACCGAGCAGGCGTCGGTTGCCGTCTCGATACCCAGCAGTCGTTCACCGCGCCCTTTGCATGACTCCATTTGTATTTCACCTGCAGTATTGATGTGCGTAAACCGAAAAATTATCCCACAATCTGCCTCATGCACCCAGCCACACACTCCTCGATCGACCCCATCGCCACGCAACTGCGTGAGAGAACCACAGGGCTTGTGCTGGCGGGCGGAGCCGGCCGGCGCATGCAGAGCCGGGACAAGGGACTGGTTTCCTGGCAGGGAGAACCACTGGTGGCACATGCCGCGCGCAGTCTGCGGCCGCTGGTGAGCCGTCTGCTGATCAGCTGCAATCGCAACCTCGACCGTTATCGCAACTTCGCTGACCACGTGGTCACCGACATGCGTAGCGGTTGCGAGGGTCCGCTCGCGGGACTGGAAGCGGCCGGCAGGGAACTGAACACACCATTGCTGCTGGTATCACCCTGCGATATGCCCGGCGTATCGCAGGCCGTGTTTGCCCTGCTGCGAGACACCATCACCATACAGCCAGAAAAAAGACCCGACGCCGTTTATCTGTTCAGCAGCGGGCGCGAGCACTACCTCTGCCTCGCCTTGCGCCGGGAGGCGCTGGCGGGCATTACAGATTACCTGGACAGTGGGAGGAGAAGCGTTAAGGGATGGCTGTCAACACTGGATACGCGGACCATGTGTATTGATCTGCCGCAGCAAGCGTTGCGCAATATCAATCAGATTTACACAGGCGACTAGCCGACGCTAAGTGCGGCAAACACGCGGTCGCGAATGTTCTCGACATCGCCCACACCCATGATGCGGTGGTACTCCGGAGCGGCTTCGCCGGTAAGAGACTGGTAGAAACCAACCAGCGGTGCCGTCTGCTCGTGGTACACCGCAAGGCGCTTGCGCACGACATCCTCTTTATCATCATCCCGGGCGACCAGGGCTTCACCGGTGACGTCGTCAACGCCCTCAACCTGCGGTGGATTGTGCTCTGTGTGATAGATGCGGCCCGAGGCGGGATGCACGCGACGCCCTGACATGCGACCAACGATTTCTTCATCGTCCACAGCAATCTCGACAACGTGATCAATCACAACGCCGGATTCCAGCAGCGCCTGTGCCTGGGGAATGGTGCGAGGGAACCCGTCGAACAGGAAACCTTGAGCACAGTCGGGCTCTTTGATGCGCTCTTCCACCAGCCCGATGATGATGTCGTCGGAGACCAGGCCACCTGCCTCCATGACTTCCTTCGCGCGTTTGCCGAGTTCGGTCTCCGCCTTGACAGCAGCGCGCAACATGTCACCGGTGGATATTTGCGGGATATTCAGGTGCTCGGTAATGAACTGGGCCTGAGTGCCTTTTCCGGCACCCGGGGCGCCCAGAAGAATTAAACGCATGCAGCTGTTCCTTCGCAATAACTGTTATATGCGGCGCAAGTGGAAACGCCAAACCCGTTTAAACGAAGCGCAACCTTACACAGCCCACGGAGTGAGTACAAGAGCCTGCCCAGCGCCTGCCCGGGCCCCCTACAACGGGGCTAGTGACCCGATTTCACAGCCTGCCAGAGTTCATCCAGCGACGCCGGATCAAGGGATTCAATTGTCTTTCCGCGGGCGCCTGCCAGTTCCTCCACGCGCCGGAAGCGGCGCTCGAACTTGCCCGATGCACGCCGCAGGGCACGCTCTGCATCCAGGCGCAACCAGCGCGCCAGGTTGACGCAGGTGAACAACACATCGCCCATTTCGTCTTCAACAGCGTCGCTATCGGCGCTGTGCATGGCCTCCCGCAGCTCTGCGATCTCCTCCTCCAGCTTGCTCAGCACGCCATCGCTGTCCGGCCAGTCAAAGCCCGCATGGGCGGCGCGTTTCTGCAGCTTCTGCGACCGCTGCAGTGCCGGCAGTGCCACCGGCACATCGGCAAGCGCATGGTGCTGGTCGCGGGCGCGGCGCTCGTCGCGCTTGATTGCCTCCCACTGTGCCTTGACGTCTGCCTCATCCATGGCCCCAGGATCCACACGCTGTTCAAGATCACCGGGGACGAAGACATGCGGATGTCGCCGGACCAGTTTGTCTGCCAGCGTATGCACAATGGCGTGGAAATCGAAGAGCTCCCGCTCACTACCCAGCTGGGCATAGAAGATCACCTGGAACAGCACGTCGCCGAGCTCCTCGGCGACGTGCGGGTAATCCTCCTGCTCGATCGCCTCCGCCAGCTCGTAGCACTCCTCAATAGTGGAGGGCACGATGCTCTGGAAATCCTGCTGCAGATCCCAGGGGCAACCGCCATCGGGATCGCGCAGCCGCTGCATGATGCGCAGGAGGTCGTTCAGGTCATAGCGGGGATCGGACACGGGATTACCTCAGCTGTTGATCCGCTTTGCGGATATCACGTTTTTCAGTCGGTTCAGTCGCTCCAGCAGCTTGGCAAGTGACTCCAGGTCGGCAATTTCCACCGTCAGGCGCATGGTGGCGGAATGCGACTGCCGTATCGACTGCGTATTGATGGCGAGCACGTTGATGCGGGCCGTGGCAAACATCCCGGTGACATCGCGCAGTAGCCCTTGTCTGTCGTAGGCTTCGATAGCGATATCGACCTCGAACTTTTCGTCGGCATCCGAACCCCATTCCACGTCGATAATGCGCTCTGGAGAGCTGTCCTGGCACTCCACCACCCGGCGACAGTCCGCGCGGTGTACGCTGACACCGCGGCCCTGTGTGATAAAGCCGACAATGCTGTCGCCAGGAAGCGGCTTGCAGCAGCCCGCCATATGCGTCAGCAGGTTGCCCACGCCCTGCACATCAACATGCCCACGGCGACGGCCAGTGCCGTGGGCGACGCGCAGCTGCGGCTGGGGCTTGTCGCCGATCAGGCTCTCTGCTGCGTTTAGCACCTGCGATGAGGACAGATCGCCCGCGCCCACCGCCGCAAACATATCCTCAACCGTTGACAGCTGCACCCTGGCAGCAATGCGCTTGTAGTCGACGCTGGTCAGCGCCATACGCCGGAACTCGCGCTCCAGCAGGTGCCGGCCGGCGTCGATGTTCTCCTCGCGCGCCTGGCTCTTGAACCACTGCTGCACCTTGGCACGGGCGCGACTGGTCTTGAGATAACCCAGCGTCGGCTGCAGCCAGTCGCGCTTCGGCTGACCCTGTTTGGCGGTGAGTATTTCAACCCGCTCACCTGTCTTGAGTTCATAGGTCAGCGGCACTATCTGCCCGTTGACCTTGGCACCGCGGCAGCGGTGTCCCACTTCGGTATGCACGTGGTAGGCAAAATCCAGCGGGGTAGCGCCGCTGGCAAGATTCACCACGTCGCCGGATGGCGTGAAAACGTATACGCGATCCTGAGCGACATTGAAGCTGAGCTGTTCGGCGACGCCACCGGCGTCGCCGGTTTCCTCATGCCAATCGAGAACCTGGCGAAGCCAGGCTATCTTCTCCTCATAAGTGCTGCCAAGACGCGCCTCCCGGTCCGAGCCCTTATAGCGCCAATGCGCACAGACGCCCAGTTCTGCCTCCTCGTGCATGGCACGGCTGCGTATCTGCACCTCGAGAATCTTTCCCTCCGGCCCTATTACGGCAGTGTGGAGAGAGCGATAACCGTTTTCCTTGGGACTGGCAATGTAATCATCAAACTCGTTCGGAATATTGCGCCACAGACCATGGACCAGGCCGAGCGTGGCGTAGCAATCCTTGACGTCGGGAACCAGGATGCGCAGCGCGCGGATGTCGTAGACCTGCGAGAAGCCGATGCCCTTGCGCTGCATTTTACGCCAGATACTGTAGATGTGCTTGGCGCGACCGTTCAGCTCGAACTCGATATCCGCGTTGCTCAGCACGACGTCGAGCTGCGACGACACCTGCTGGATAAAGCGGTCTCGCTCACGCCGCTTGCCATCCAGCAGACGTGCGATCTTGCCGTAGGCATCGGGATGCAGATAGCGAAAGGACAGATCCTCCAGCTCCCATTTCAGGTGTCCGATGCCGAGACGATGGGCCAGCGGCGCATAGACGTCTGATATCTCCCGTGCGATGGATTCGCGCCGCTCGACATCGTTCTTGACCGCCCGAATCGCACAGGTGCGTTCCGCCAGCTTTATCAGCGCAACACGAACATCATCAACAATCGCCACCAGCATTTTGCGAATATTCTCGCGCTGCGCGTCGGCCTGACCGAGAACGCGGGCATCCCCCGTTTTTCGCAGGTCGCCGACAGCAGCCATTCGTAGCACACCCTCGAGAAGGTCACCGGTACCCTGACCGAAGCGGTCTTTGACCGTGGCGATGTCCAGCCGCCCCTCGCGCACTGCGCGGTACAGCAGCCCCGCCAGCAGGCAATCCACGCCGACCTGCAGTTCGGCGAGTATCTGCGCGGTCTCAACGCCCGCGAGCAGGCAGTCTGAGTGCGCGCTCCAGTCACTGGCATCAAGCCCCGGCATGTCCCGCGCCTCGCTAGCCATCTGCGCCGCATCAGCAAGTCGCTCGCGATCAGCCCCCTCTAACGCTAGCGGTATATGGGCAAGCCAGCTGCTGACGTCCACCTGGCCGTCTGCGCTGACGTGAAACTGATCCCGGACCTGAACCATGGACTGCGCCCGCTCAGTTGCGCGGTGCAAACACACCGGTGGACAGATAGCGATCGCCGCGATCACAAATGATCGACACGATCGTCGCGTTCTCAACTTCTCGTGACAGTCGAAGTGCGCCCGCCACTGAGCCACCTGCTGATACGCCGCAGAATATACCTTCCTCCGCTGCGAGTCGGCGCATGGTGTCCTCGGACTCTTCCTGTGAAATATCCATCACGCGATCCACTCGCGCAGCCTCGAAGATTTTCGGCAGGTAGGCCTCGGGCCATCGGCGAATGCCAGGAATGCTGGCACCGTCGGCCGGTTGCAACCCGATAATCTGTATCCCCGGATTCATTTCCTTGAGAAAGGCGGAACAGCCCATGGCCGTGCCGGTAGTCCCCATGGACGTCACCAGATGTGTAATTTCGCCCGCCGTCTGCTGCCACAGCTCAGGTCCTGTGCCGCGATAGTGCGCCATGGGATTATCCGGGTTGGCGAACTGGTCGAGCACGCGGCCGCGCCCCTCGCCGGCCATGCTATCGGCCATGTCGCGGGCGCCCTCCATACCGGCCTTGGCCGACACTTCGATCAGCTCGGCGCCATAGGCCTGCATGGCCTGCTTACGTTCAGCGCTGGCGCTTTCCGGCATGATGAGCACCAGACGATAGCCACGAATCGCCGCGGCCATCGCCAGGGCGATGCCCGTGTTACCGCTGGTCGCCTCGATAAGGGTGTCGCCAGGCCTGATGTCACCGCGGGCCTCCGCCTCGGCGATCATGCTGAGCGCAGGCCGGTCCTTGACCGACCCCGCGGGATTGTTGCCTTCGAGCTTCGCCAGCAACATGTTGTCTGTCGTTCCCGGCAGACGCTGCAGCCTGACCAGGGGCGTCTGGCCGATGCAGCTTTCTATCGTTGGGTATGTGGGCATGGAGTGAGAGACCTTCGCTGCAAGTGGCACCATGCAGTATAACGCCTGCGACCGCGCCTGCGCAGGGGCACGTCTGGTGGCGACGACACTGAAATGTATGTGCTGCAGTTCTAGCTTTCGCGGGCGCGCTGACGCTGCTGCAGGAACAGCTCCCGGCTGCGCAGTGGGCGACCACCGAGCAGGTCTGCGAGCGCTGAACGGGCCAATCGCTTGGCGGTCTGTCCCGCCGAGCCGCGGTAGTCACCCCGCGCTACCGCCAACAGATCGGATCCTCTATACAGTCCAGCGGGGATCTCGGCCACCGCTGATGCCACCTGCGGAATCAACCCCGTGCCAGGCCGATAGGCGTAGAACGCCTCATCCGCGATAACACCACCATCGGCACCGTTCACCGCCAGCTCAACACGGTAACCCAGCGCGTCCAGCAGGCTGAACTCAAAAGCGCGGAGTGCATCCTCGATAGCGCCACCGTCAGCAAGCGCGGCCAATGCCAGCGCATAGGCGGCAAAAATATCTGGCTGTGGATCATCGCGGTGCAGCAGGCGCACCGCCAGCTCATTCAGGTAAAACCCACTGAGCAGTGCATCGCCGCGCAGTGGCGCGATGCCGCCACCAGCCTCGACTCCGGTCAGCGTCTTCAGCTCACCGCCACCAGAGAAGGAAAGAAGCAGAGGGGCAAATGGCTGCAGCAGTGAGCCGCTGGAACCACCGCGCGACTTGCGACGCACGCCGCGGGCAACCAGGCCAAGGCGACCGTACTCAGCCGTGAGAACCTCGAGCAGCTGGCTGCTGTCGCGAAACGGTCTACGGTGAAGCAGATAGGCCGGCTGCAGGGTAATGCGCATTCACCAGGCCCCGGGAATAATGCTAAGCGCGATCGTCGTAGCCAAGGCTCTTCAGGGCCCGATCATCATCGGACCAGCCGGACTTGATCTTGACCCAGAGCCGCAGCATGACCTTGTTGTCGAACAGCTTTTCCATATCGCGCCTGGCTTCGCTACCAATGGAACGCAGACGGGAGCCACCCTCGCCAATAAGAATCAGCTTCTGGCCGCGACGCTCGACCAGGACCAGTGCGGAAATATTCAGAATGCCCTTGTCGTCGACGAATTCTTCTATCTCCACAGCCGTGGCGTAAGGCAATTCATCGCCCAGCTGACGCATGATTTTCTCGCGAACGATTTCCGCCGCAAGAAAGCGCATGCTTTTGTCGGTAATCTGATCTTCAGGAAACAGAGCATCGCGCTCTGGCAGGCGCGAGACAATCTCCCGCTCAAGCGCATCGATATTCTGCTTGCGCAGCGCCGACAACGGCACAATCGCGGCAAAATCCGCCTTTTTTTCCAGACTCTCGAGGTGCGGCAGCAGCTCGGTCTTGTCCCGAACCAGGTCGACCTTGTTCACCACCAGAATCACCGGCGCCTCACAGTTCACCAGGTGGCTCAGGACACGCTCGTCGTTCTCTGTCCATGCCGTGCGGTCAACCACCATCAGCACCACATCGACATCCACAAGGGAAGAACTGGCGGCGCGGTTCATCATACGGTTAATGGCGCGCGGGGCGTCCACGTGCATGCCCGGTGTATCGACAAACAGGATCTGATAATCGTCGCCGGTCTTGATCCCGAGTATCTGATGGCGCGTGGTCTGCGGCTTGCGTGAGGTAATGCTGAGCTTCTGGCCTACCAGGTAGTTGAGCAGGGTAGACTTGCCGGTATTGGGTCGACCGATGATGGCGACATGCCCACAGCGATGTGCCACTGGATCAACCACGGTTGAGAAGACCCATTGCGGTTTTTGCGGCGGCCTGTTCGGCGCGCCGGATACTGCTGCCCGTACCCTCGGCAGTCGACTTTGGCTTCGCGAGGCGACAGCTGACGCGGAACTCCTGATCGTGATCGTCGCCACTGACATCAAGCAAGTGATACTCAGGCAGCGGCAGCCCCCTTGACTGCAGGTACTCCTGAAGCCGGGTTTTCGGATCCTTGTCGAGTTCGATATCCTGCAACGCGCCGAGGCGTCCACCCAGCACCTGCATGACAAAGCGCCTGCAGGCCTCTAGACCACCGTCAATCAGGATGGCGCCGGTCAGTGCCTCCAGGGTATCGGCGAGAATGGAATCACGACGATGGCCACCGCTCTTCAGTTCACCCGGTCCAAGTACCAGGTAGTCTCCAAGGCTCAGCTCGCGAGCGACCGCTGCCAGCGTCTCACCCTTGACGATCTCCGCGCGCATACGGCTCAGTGAGCCCTCACGTGCGCGCGGGAAAGTATCGTAGAGATGCTCCGCCACGAGATGATTAAGGATGGAATCTCCCAGAAACTCAAGCCGTTCGTTGTTGTGACGACCCGCGCTGCGATGAGACAGTGCCTGTAAAAGTAGTGCGCGCTGGGAAAATGCATAGTCGATAGCGCGTTCGAGGTTTGCCGATTGACTCGTCGCACTCATTGCGGCCCGGCGCGCCCGGCCTCGAACAGCAGATCGTCGAACTTGATCACGGCATCAATGCGCCAGACCATCGGAACGCGGGCTTCATAACGGGCGTCGATCCAGGTCTCGCCGTCTTCGCGATAGACTTCAATGTCCTTGTAATCGATGTCGTAGACCTGGTTGGTATTCAGAATGGTCGCCAGCTTGCGGCGCACGTCGGAAATCGTGTCTTCATCGCGATTGAATTCGCTGGCAACGCGCTCCACCACCTCCTTGACGGTCAGGTACTCTATATATTTGGGCGCGATCCGAATGGCGGCTGTGACAAAAAAACCCACCATGATTGCGATGACCAGCAAGCCCGGAAGTGACATGCCCCGCTGTGAACCCTGTAACGTCATAATCGCTGTCCCGTTGTGTGCGCGCCATGTGCGAACGGCACCATTCCCCTGAATGGATCGGCGTTAGCGAATCCCGCCCACCCGACTGAAGCTGGGCACGCTGAACAGCGAGTCCCAATGCATCCACACGGCAAATGCCTTGCCAACAATGTCCTTCTCCGCCACCTGACCCCATACGCGGCTGTCGCTGCTGTTGTCACGGTTATCGCCCATCATGAAGTAATGGCCCGGACGCACAACCACTGAAAAATCCCGTGTCGGCCGCGATACCTCTTCCTGCAGCAAATGGCCTTCTTCACCAAACTCCGCCCGGCTGATCTGGTAGCGGGAGCGCCCCTTGGGGATGACGGCGAGGGCTTCTGTCTCGACCAGCTCGCCATTCACATACAGGCGCCGGTTGCGGTGCGTGACGGTGTCCCCTGGGATACCGATAATGCGCTTGATGTAGTAAGTCTTATTCATATGTGGAGGAAAGAACACCATCACATCACCGCGCTCCGGCTCATTCATGTCAAACACCTTCGTGCGCACGACGGGCAGTCGCAGCCCGTAGGTAAACTTGTTGACCAGAATGTAGTCCCCCACCTCCAGCGTCGGCACCATGGAGGAAGACGGTATCTGGAACGGCTCCACGATAAACGAGCGCAACACGAAAACCACAAAAAGCACGGGGAAAAAGGACTTCGAGTACTCCACGAGCACAGGTTCCGATACCTCTTGCTCGACGGCATTGCGGCGTCGGGCCGGCGCCAGCAGCAGCACATCAACCAGCCAGACGCCACCGGTAAAGAATACCGCCAACACCAGTATCAGGGGGAAGTCTATGGTCATCGGGGTCCGTCCCTATCAGTCTACCTGCAAGACGGCGAGGAACGCCGACTGCGGGATTTCAACGCGGCCAACCTGCTTCATGCGCTTTTTGCCGGCCTTCTGTTTATCGAGCAGTTTGCGTTTGCGCGACACATCGCCGCCGTAGCACTTGGCCGTCACGTTCTTGCGCAGCGCCTTGACCGTCTGGCGTGCCACAATCTTGCCGCCAACCGCGGCCTGTATCGCCACATCGAACATCTGCCGTGGGATAAGCTCTTTCATTTTTTCGGTCAGCACGCGGCCGCGGTGCTGGATATGGTCGCGGTGCACGATCACTGCCAGCGCATCTACCTTTTCGCCGTTAATCAGTACATCCAGGCGTGCGAGGTTCGCCGGCTGAAAGCGATCAAAGCCATACTCCAGGGAGGCATAACCGCGGCTTACCGACTTAAGCCGGTCAAAGAAATCGAGCACCACCTCCGCCAGCGGGATGTCATAGCTCAGGGATACCTGGGAGCCCAGAAACTGCATGTCTATCTGCTCGCCGCGCTTTTCGACACACAGGGTGATCACGTTGCCCAGATAGTCCTGTGGTACCAGAATGCTGCAGCGGGCGATGGGCTCACGCATCTCCTCGATATCGCCGGGGTCGGGCAAAGAGGAAGGATTGTCGATGCTGAGCACCTCGCCGGCCTTGGTCAACACCTCATAGATCACCGAGGGGGCGGTGGTGATCAGGTCGAGATCGTACTCGCGCTCCAGCCTTTCCTGGATAATCTCCATGTGCAGCATACCGAGGAAACCGCAGCGAAAACCGAAGCCCAGGGCATCGGAGGTTTCCGGCTCGTAGAACAGCGAGGCATCGTTTAATGTCAACTTCGCCAGCGCGTCACGAAAATCCTCGTAGTCATCCGTGGACACCGTGAAAATGCCGGCGTAAACCTGCGGACGCACCTTCTTGAAACCCGGCAGCGCCGGTACATCCGTGTGTTGGGCCGGCACCAGTGTATCGCCTACCGGGGCACCGTTGATCTCCTTGATACCGGCAATGACGTAACCCACTTCACCAGCACGCAGGCACCCGGTTTCTTTGCGCTTCGGTGTAAAAATCCCCACGCCATCCACCTGATGCTGCTTGCCGGTGGATTTGGTGACAATCCTGTCGCGCTTACTCAGCATGCCCTGCTTGACGCGAACCAGCGATACCACACCGAGATAATTGTCGAACCAGGAATCGATGATCAGTGCCTGAAGCGGGGCATCCCGGTCACCTTCCGGTGGCGGCACCTTTGCCACCAGCTGCTCCAGAACGTCTTCGATTCCCATGCCGGATTTGGCGCTGACCAGGCAGGCGTCGGTCGCATCGATGCCAATGATTTCCTCGATCTCGATGCGTACCTTGTCGGGATCCGCCTGCGGCAGATCCATTTTGTTCAGCACCGGCAATACCTCAAGGCCCTGCTCGATGGCTGTATAGCAGTTAGCGACGGACTGCGCCTCAACACCCTGACCCGCATCCACCACCAGCAGGGCCCCCTCGCAGGCAAACAGGGAACGTGAAACCTCGTAGGAGAAATCGACGTGTCCAGGTGTATCGATGAAATTCAGCTGGTAAACCTGCCCGTCCCGTGCCCGGTAATCGAGAGTAACGCTCTGGGCCTTGATGGTAATGCCGCGCTCGCGCTCGATATCCATAGAGTCGAGGACCTGCTCGCTCATCTCGCGATCGCTCAGTCCACCGCAGTGCTGTATGAATCGATCTGCCAGCGTGGACTTTCCGTGGTCGATATGCGCAATGATCGAGAAATTGCGGATGTGCTTGAGATCACTCACTCGGTATGACTCTACGCCTAGGGATGCCAGTATTGATTGCTAGCGAATGTGCACTCGGCCAGCTGACGACGCGCAACAATGTCGTCAGCAGCGACGCGCGATTGTAACGCAGCAAAGACGTGCCCGCCACGCGCAAGTGCGAAGCGGGCAGCGCGAGTAGCTGATGGAGCGACAGTGTCAGCGTCAGCCGGGCACTCGCAGCCCAATGAACAGGGGCGCACCGCGGCGAATAAGCCTGACTGGGACCGAGGCACCCGCGCGTAATGACTCCACGACGTCCCGCAGGGCGTCCAGGTCCTGCACCGGCTGATTGGCAACCATCGTGATGAGGTCTCCGGCACGGATGCCGGCATCTGACGCCGGCGATTGCGGCTCAACGTTGCGCACCAGCACACCACCCGACAGACCCCAGCGCTCAAGCACATCCGGGGCGGCATTCTCGCAGAGCATGCCGAGCTTGCCCTCATCTCTGCTGGAAGCGCCGTTGGCGGCAGCCGCAAGATCATCGTCAGCGTCGAGCCCGCCGACTGTGACGCCGATCGTCCTGCGAGTGCCCTCACGCACAATCACGGCCTCCACTTCCGTACCTGGACGCAACAGTCCCACCACGTGGGGCAGATCCGCAGAGCTGGCGATCGGCTGACCCGCGAATTCAATGATCACGTCGCCAGGCTCAAAACCCGCGCCCTCGGCCGGACCACCGGGTGCCAGTTGCGCAATCAGGGCGCCCATCGGCCGGTCAAGCTCGAAGGACTCCGCCAGGTTACGGTCGACATCCTGAATGGTCACGCCAAGCCAGCCACGGGAGACAGAGCCATTCTCCTTGAGCTGCTCGACCACGCTGCGCACCACACTGACCGGAATGGCAAAGGACAGGCCGATAGAGCCGCCGCTGCGGGTGAATATCTGGGAATTGACGCCAACCACCTCTCCGTCGAGGTTGAACAGCGGCCCCCCGGAGTTACCGGGGTTGATCGCGACATCCGTCTGTATGAAGGGCACATAGTTCTCGTTGCGCTCGGTGGGCAGGCTGCGGCCCTTGGCGCTGACGATACCGGCCGTCACTGAATAATCGAGTCCAAACGGCGAGCCCACGGCAAGCACCCATTCACCGACATCCAGCCGGTCTGTCGTGTCCAGCCGGGCGACCGGCAGATCTTCACCTTCGATTTTCAGCAGCGCCAGATCAGAACGCTCATCCAGACCGATGACCTCTGCATCAAACTCGCGGCGATCGCTGAGGCGGACAACAACGCTGGTGGCCCGCTCGACGACATGATTATTGGTCACGATGTACCCGTCATTAGAAACAATGAAGCCGGATCCCATCGACATTCGCTGTCGTGGTCCGGGAGGCGCGCCGCGCTCCTCAAAAAACCGCCGGAGATACTCGGGTATCTGATCCGAATCGAACTCCGGGTGGGCGGGAGCTCCCGCCTCCTGTTCGACCAGAATCTTGACGACGGCCGCAGCATTGTCGGTGACAATATCACGGAAATCCGGCAGGCCTTGCGCATGTAAGTTCGTCGCCAGCAGCGACACCGTCAACAGCAGCCACTGGGCAAGGAATCGTGGAGTTGGCATAGTTCAGTTCCAAATCACTCGTAGAAATGTAAGTTTAGCGCTTATTTCAGTTCAGCGTGTTTACGGCATGGTCGCGACTGCAATGCCGGCATCTGCATCAGCCGACAAGCGTCGCTGCAATACCGGCTGAATCCGTGGGTCATCACGGTAGGCGAAGGCGTGCCAACGCACCAGGCCAAGGCCGGCCGCCAGGCCGGTAACTGCAGCCGCAACGCTGGCAGCATCGCTGGTACCACCTGTCAACACCGAAGCCAGCGCCACCGCGAGGATCATGCTGACAATCGGCAAAGCGTAGACGATGATGGAGCCGCGGAGGATAACTTCTTCGGGCAGCGCAATCTCAACGCGATCATCCACGCGACAATCGGCTGCCCTCAATGCGTCACCCGATAGCGCCCGGATCAGCCCCCGTCCACCGCCCTCCTGTCGATTCAGCAAGCGCTGACCGCACCCGGCGCGGGCCGCACAGCTGCCGCAGGTCGAGCGGCGCAACGTCTCGACCCAGACAAACTCGGATTCCACCGCCACTACCCTGCCCGACTCCGTCAGCATGCGCTACCTCAGCCTTACCGAGTCAGCGACGATCCTTGCGGTGTTCACCGGAACCTCCCCGATCACTGTCACTAGAACCATCGAGCCCGCCACGGCCATGCCACGGGTGTAAGCCAGGGTGCTGCCCTCTCGCACAGCACCTTCACCGGCCTGCAGGGCCTGGCCCATTGGCTCAAGGAATACCGAGAAGCTCGCCATGCCGTCAGTGTAGGTCTGCCGCATGCCATTTGGCGTGGTCTGCGTGGCGACAAATCCCGCGGGCAGCCACTCTGGTTTCCACTCTGGTCTCGAATCTCGCTGCAGCTCCGGCGTTAAACCAGTTGCCGGCGCGTCGCCGGATTTCGCGTCGTCGCCCTCATCATCCCCGCCACCAGGATGGGAAGCGATGTGACTGCGAGTGATGACAGGCTTGCTGCCTGGCTCTGTGCTGCCCGATGTGTCGCTATCGCCGCTCGATGTTCCCTCCAATGCGAGACTGGCGTATTGGAACTGCTCGAGAGGGCGACCGTCAGCGGTAAGTGTGGTAACTTTCAGCAGTTGCGCTGTCTCTGCGTCGATCTCTAGAACATGTGCATAGCGATACATGTCGCGCGGCTGGGCGATGATCCGATGGGTAATCCGATCGGCGACAAGATCACCCGTTTCGAGTGCGAGCCTGTAGTGCACCGCAACACCGCACATGTTGCCTTCCTCCTGCCGCAGGCGGAGCAGTGTTTGCCCGGGGTGAACGCATGTGTCCGCATGAGCAGAGCGAACGATCCGGGCGCTCTGGCCAGTCAGCAGTGTCAATGTTTCTGTGGTCGCGTCGCCCTGGGTGTTTCTGTGAATCTGCAGCACACGCATATCGCCATCGCGCTGCAGCGTCGCCATCCCCTGATGACTGACCATTACCCCCGAGCGGGACATGCGCTCCAGTAGCGCTAACGCTTCTGTGCTGGAATCATCACACTGGGACGCGCCCCAGAGAAGGTTTGGCAACAGACAGGCGCTGCACAAGAAAGCACGTATCAGATGCAACTGGGAGCGGTGCATATGGATGTTACTGTGACTGAATATCCTGAACGCGGGCAAACGGCACGAGACCCTGCGGCGTGTTCAGGGCTGCCTGCTCGGCGTGGGCCTGACTGTATTTACGTAGCCGCTGACGTGCGAGCTCCTGATAGCTCGTACCCACTGGGGCTTGCAGCACCATGGACGGCTGCTCAGTGCGCGAACCAAAACTCGCGCGGACAGGGACCGCACCGCTGGAACTTACCAGACCGGGTGACCCGGCACCTGTTGGCGTCACGGCGTCGGG
Organism: Chromatocurvus sp.; assembly: GCA_046260765.1. GTDB lineage: Bacteria > Pseudomonadota > Gammaproteobacteria > Pseudomonadales > Halieaceae > Chromatocurvus. The sequence goes on along the minus strand of JBHEOO010000017.1, from coordinate 37,851 downwards.
CGATGTCAGAAACTGCTGCCCGCTGAACACCACCGCGGCCGTAACCGAAGCCGCCACCGCAAAACTTACCAGCGAACGGCGCACTCCACCGCCGGAGACCCTGTCGGCCATGGGCGCCCTGCCCATGTTCGCAACAGACTCAGCGACTGCGCGGGATATATCGATGCTGCTTATCACGGCGGACCCATGCATGATATGGCGGTTGCGGTGCATGTCGGACCATGCGGCACGAAGCTCAGCGTCATCAGTGCGGGCGAGAATGCGGTGCACTTCAATCTCACTCGCCTCTCCATCCATCAGTGCAGACAAGGACTCGCGCATGGACTCGTTCATATTCCCTTCCGTTTGCGTGCTATTGGTCATTCTTTACCTCGGGTTGCCGTTGCCTGCTGCAACGCCTCTGCTAACTGCCATCAATCTGAGCGGTGACTTTGGCATCAATCGCCTCGCGTGCCCGGAAAATACGTGAACGCACGGTGCCGACAGGGCAATCCATGACATCCGCGATATCCTCGTAACTAAGACCATCAAATTCACGCAAAGTTACCGCAGTACGCAAATCATCAGGCAAATCTGCAATCGCTGCTTCGACCACAGCTTTCAGTTCCTCACCGAACAAGGCATTTTCCGGGTTTTCCAGATCGCGAAGCGCAGCGCCTCCATCGTAGTACTCCGCATCTTCCACCTCGACATCGCTGCCAGGGGGGCGGCGGGAACGCGCCACAATGTGATTCTTGGCGGTGTTGATCGCAATTCGATAGAGCCAGGTATAAAACGCGCTGTCACCACGAAAGCCGGGCAAGGCACGATACGCCTTGATGAATGCTTCCTGTGCAACATCCTGCATTTCATCCGGATCCTGAATATAGCGGCTGATCAACCCCAGTATCCTGTGCTGATACTTGAGCACAAGCAGATCGAAAGCGCGGTTGTCTCCCTTCTGCACCCTGGCAACCAGCTGTTTATCCGTGGCCGTGGCCGTCACGCGACGCCATCCTCCTTGATCTGTGCCAGCGGGCTTTGTCCCCCGCAGCGTCGGCCGTGCCTGTAGACCCTGGCAACGCCCGCAAGTTCATCATTCATTGAATTTGTTCGTCACCATCGCCGGGTCGACTATACTGCGACAGAGCTTCTCACGCCGCTGCGTATTTTGCACACACTCACATCGGGCTGACGGACATTTCATGGGAAAACACTGGCGCCACGACGTCGTCATTATTGGTAGCGGAGCCGCCGGCCTCAGCGCCGCGCTGCGTCTGCCGAGTCATCTGCGCGTCGCCCTGATTTCAAAGGCAGACATCGCGCAGGGGGCCACGTACTGGGCGCAGGGCGGCATGGCCGCCGTGCTCCATGATCGGGACACAATCGATTCTCATGTGGAGGATACACTGAGAGCGGGCGCCGGCCTGTGTAACCGCGACGTGGTGGAGTTCACGGTCAGACACAGCCGCGAGTGCGTGGAATGGCTCGTAGACCTGGGCGTCAATTTTGACCGCCGCGACGACCAGGCGGCCGACGCGGCGCAGGAGTTCCACCTGGTACAGGAAGGTGGCCACAGTCACCGCCGCATCATTCACTCCACTGACCAGACCGGCCGCGCCATCGGCGATGTATTGGGTAGTGAGGTTCAGGCCGCAGACAACGTCGACGTATTTACCCATCGCGTTGCTGTGGATCTGGTTGTGCGCAACGGCCACTGCCACGGCGTTTATGCACTCAACCAGCGCAGCGACCATGTCGACCTGTTCCAGGCGCCAGCAGTGATTCTGGCGACCGGCGGCGCAAGCAAGGCCTATCTCTATACCAGCAATCCAGACGGCGCCAGTGGCGACGGCATCGCAATGGCCTGGCGGGCGGGTTGCCGCGTAGGCAACATGGAATTCAACCAGTTCCACCCCACCTGTCTCTTTCATCCGAGGGCCAAGTCGTTTCTGATCTCCGAGGCGCTGCGCGGCGAGGGTGCCGTGCTTCGACTACCGGACGGCGAGCGTTTCATGCAGCGCTTTGACGAGCGCGCGGAGCTGGCGTCGCGGGATATCGTGGCGCGCGCCATCGACCATGAGATGAAACGTCTGGGCATCGAGTGCGTATATCTCGACATTTCCCATCAGAGTGAGGACTTTCTGCGCGGGCACTTTCCAACCATCATGTCCCGCTGTGCCGAATTCGGCATTGATATTGCGCACGAACCCATTCCCGTGGTGCCAGCCGCGCATTACACCTGCGGCGGTATCGTCGTGGACACCCGGGCGCGAACTGACATCCCGGGACTGTACGCGGTGGGGGAATGCTCGTTTACCGGGCTGCATGGCGCCAACCGCATGGCCAGCAACTCACTCCTGGAGTGCATCGTGTTCGCGCGCGCGGCGGCAGAGGATATTGCCAGCGCCGATCTGCTCAAAGCCGGTGCCCCGGACATTCGAGGCTGGGACGAGAGCCAGGTCACCGATTCCGATGAAGACGTGGTGATTTCGCATAACTGGGATGAGCTGCGCCGCTTCATGTGGGACTACGTCGGGATTGTACGCAGTACCAAGCGACTACAGCGAGCGCTGCATAGAGCAGAACTGCTGCAGTCCGAGATTGCGGAGTATTACTCGAATTACAAGGTCAGCAACGATCTGCTCGAACTGCGCAACCTGTCAATGGTGTCGGAGCTGATGATTCGCAGCGCGCTGGAACGTCGAGAGAGCCGTGGGCTGCACTTCACCCTGGACTACCCGGACACCCTGCAGACGGGCACGGATACGATCCTTGAACCGAACGGGCCGCGCATAAAGAGTCACCGCTCGGCGTAGCGACCGCCAGGGGCCCGTACCACAGACGCCGCGGGTCACGAGTACCCAGCGGCAGCGGTACCCCCGGCGGAGCGGAATCGAACAGGCACAGAAAACCATGGAAACGGCGTGCACCGGCGCACGCCAGCACACGCCCGCATTATCCACGAGACACCAGCCCTCATTGGTGAGAGTAAGCTGTCCCGTCGCCAGCGACGTTTGCCGCAGACTCCACACCGCAAGGACACAAGCGGCAAAACTGGCAGATGCTGCAAGCGGCGCCGCAAGCGATAGCAGGACACCCTGCAAAATGAGCGCACACACTATGGCTTTGTGAAGCCATTGCGCCAAAGAGGTATCAGCCAGCGGAATAGCCAGCAGCGTTGCAGGCGAGGATTCTGTCGACGATACGGGCAAGGTCCGGATCCTCCGGGATATCGCGTCCGAGGAACCAGCCAAACAGCTGCTGATCCTCACATTCCATCAGGTGCCGGTAGCAAAGCTGGTCCTCCTCCGACAAAGCGGGAAAAACCTGATCGACGAAGGGCGCGAGAATCAGATCCAGCTCGAGCATGCCGCGGCGGCTTGCCCATTTCATCCGACGGTGTTCATTTTCACGTATCATCGCCGTAAAGTATTCCCGGTGCCAGATCAAAAGCAGGCATTATAGCCGCAAATCGGCGGCGTCTGCCGTGGACTCAGCAATAACCGGGAACAACCAGGAACAACCAGGAACAACAGGACTGCTATTCATGCCCGCTTTTTACGCGCAACTCTCTTCAGACAGCCTGTTACATTTCAGCGGCGCACAGGTGCCGACGTTCCTGCAGGGCCAGCTCACCTGCGACTGCCTGCAGCTTGACGCCTCGCACAGCGCTCACGGCGCGCTGTGCAGCGCCCAGGGCCGCGTCGTGACGGATTGCCGGGTGCTGCAGCTGGGCGATAAGCACTACGCATTGCGATTGCGCAGTGATGTACGCGACGTCACGCACGAGACCCTGAAAAAATACGCCATTTTCTCGCGCACGCAGATCAGTGAACGGGATGACGAATGGACTCTACTGGGTCTATGGGGCCAGGACGCGACGACAGCTCTGCGCAACGTCGTTGGCAGCATACCCGAGGGAAGGGACATGTGTGTGACAAGCGCGGCGATGGTGGCCTGCCAGGCGGATGAAGCCGGCCAGGCTTTTGAACTTTTCGTGACGCGCGCCGCTCTACCCGATGTCCTGGCGGCGCTGTCGTCGCAGGCCGGTGAATGCAATGAGGCACGCTGGCAGCAGAACGAATTGCGCAGAGGTCTGGTGCGAACCACCGCCGAACTCAGCGGCAAGCACGTACCGCAGGTTCTGAATTACGACCTGGCTGGCCTGCTGAACTTTCGCAAGGGCTGTTACATCGGGCAGGAGGTCGTCGCGCGGCTGCATTACAAAGGCAGGAGCAAACGACGCTGTGGCATTTACACCAGCACAGAAGCCGCAAAGATGGAATCCGGCACCACACTTGCCCAGCAAGGTGACGGCCGCCCGGTCGGCAGCGTGCTGCGCGTCATCCGGGCAGCGGGCGATGAGTCGCTGGTTGTTGCACTGGTCACGGTGGCGGACAGCGAGCTGACCCTGACTCTCAAGGACGCAGGGCACGACGGCCCACACCTGCAGCCAGTGCCCCTGCCCTACAGCGTGCGCGGATCCAGCGAGGCCAGCTGACGCGCCTCGACCAGCGGAGGAAGCGTCCAGTCCAGGTCGCCAAGATCGAGTTCGCGCAGAAAGGCATTGGCGGCACTGAAGTGCCCGCAGCCGAAGAAACCGCGGTGCGCGCTCAGCGGCGATGGATGGGGTGCGCGCAGAACGCAGTGGCGTGATACATCGATCGACGCGCCTTTTTTCTGGGCGTAGCTGCCCCAGAGCATGAACACGACCGGACGATCCCGCGCATTGACCACCTCAATCACGCGATCGGTGAAGCGCTCCCAGCCGCGCCCCTGGTGCGCGGCTGGCTGGCCCTGCTCGACCGTGAGCACGCTGTTCAGCAGCAGCACGCCGCGACGCGCCCAGGCGATCAGCGAGCCATGTGCAGGCATGTCTATACCGAGGTCATCGCGCTGCTCCTGAAAGATATTGCGCAGCGACGGCGGCACGGCGACACCCGGACGAACTGAAAAACACAGGCCGTGCGCCTGTCCCGGGTTGTGATAGGGATCCTGACCCAGAATCACCACCGCGACATTCTCGGGCGGGGTGTACCAGAGCGCGTTGAATATCTCCGCAGGCGGCGGATAAAGCACTGCGCCCTCCCCTCGTCGCTGGCGCAGGAACTCCGCGAGGTTACGCATGTAGTCCTGCTCGAATTCATCGCCCAGCAGCCGCAGCCAATCGGGCTGCAGCTGGACGTCACGACCTTTCGTCACTATCAGTCTCCGTCGCTTCCATCGTAGCTGCAATCTTCGTCGCGATTGATCTTTGGATACCGGAAATCGAATGCAGATGCCCGTCGTGCAGATTCTTGTAGACGGCAGTCTTGCTGATTTTCAGTGCCTGCGCGATCTGCTGAACCGGAACGCCCGCAAGAAAGCTGTGATACGTGGCGAAACGGTTGCCGTGCCAGCTTTCCTGCAGTTCAGAAACCAGGGACAAAGCGTGATTGATCAGATCGACGTCATCAATGCCCTCAATGCGATAATTGCCACCCTGTTTCTTCAACAGAACAATAGCGTCCCGTGCATGGTAAAAGGCAGGACCATCCATGCCGAGCGCTGCCTGAGAATTGATGGGGGTTGCGATCTCTCCAAGCCCAAGACCAAAGCGGGCCGTTATAGGAAACAGGCGCGCCTGCAGGGCGGAGAGTATCTCCCACACCGGGAGCGGATCGGAAAACACCGCCTGGAACTCATCGCCAAGAGTAATGGTGAGTGGGGATGCGAGGGCACTCTGGAAACGTTCGTTCAGGGACGCGAGCGACGACTCGAACAGGCATTGGAGACCTGCTCGATCTTTCACTCTCCGGGAGTCACGTAGATCACCGATCAGGACGAGATATTGCACGCTCATTGCAGCCGTTGTTGTTCGCAACGGAAGAACCCTATCAGTTAGAGGTCAGCTTATTCAACCGAAATAGTTATATTTAATTATTTTAAACCATTTTAGTTGAATATTGCTCTATACAACTATTGCGGTTTAACACATTCGTGGCCTCACGCCCCGCCCTCGATGCGTGACATAACTTATCGGTCTGGCATTATCATCCACAGTCACCCCCGAGGCATCCTTCATGAACCAGGCAAAAACGACCCGCACACGCCTGCGCAGCTTGCTCTTCCTTGCAAGCCTCGCACTTGCAACCAGCGCAGTGGCAACGGACCACTATTACTACAACGGCACGATCATCACCATGGACGATGACAGACCCCTGGCGGAGGCGGTAGCGGTCAGAGAGGGGCGCATTCTGGCAGTGGGCGATACAGCTGACGTCCTGGCCAGTGCGGGGAATGACGCACGCGGCATAGACCTGGAGGGACGCACCCTGCTGCCGGGTTTTGTGGACTCCCACGGCCACGCCTACGGCATTGGTCTGCAGGCGAGCACCGCCAACCTTCTGCCGCCACCGGACGGTATGGGTGCCGATATCGCCACCCTGCAGACGCAGCTTAAGGACTGGATGGCAGGCGACTCAGCGGTGATGCAGGGCATCGGCTGGGTGGTCGGCTTTGGCTACGACGATTCCCAGCTGGCTGAGCAGCGCCACCCGACACGACAGGAACTGGATGCCGTCACTACCAACCACCCCGTTATGATCATTCATCAGTCAGGCCACTTCGGCGTTGCCAACAGCAAGGCGCTCGCGATGATGGACATCACGGCAGCGAGCGAAAATCCCGCCGGCGGCATCATCCGGCGCGAGCAGGATAGCCGCCAGCCGAATGGCGTGCTGGAGGAAATGGCGTTTCTCTCCCCGCTCATGCAGCTGCTGTCACAGTTCGACGACGCCATGCACGAGCACCTGGTAATCGAAGGTACCCGACTGGCGAGCGCCTACGGCTATACCACGGTGCAGGAAGGGCGAGCGATGCCCGCAGCCATGGCTGCTATGCGTCGGGCCGCTGAACGCGGCGCCCTGGATGTGGACCTGGTTGCCTACCCGGACATGCTCGTGGTGCAGGAAGTCACGCCGTCACGAACCTACACGAACGGCTTCCGCGTGGGCGGCGTCAAGCTGACTATCGATGGCTCACCCCAGGGCAAGACCGCCTACCTCAGCGAACCTTACTTTCACCCACCCCACGGCCAGTCCGACAGCTACCGCGGCTATGCCGCCATCGACGAAAGCACCGCCCTGGCCTCTGTTGAAAGAGCGTTTGCCAAGGGCTGGCAGATTCTCTGTCACGCCAACGGCGATGCCGCAATCGACCAGTACATCGATGCGATACGCGCAGCGAGGGCAAAATATCCCGAGGTCGACAATCGCCCGGTACTGATCCATGGACAGACCCTGCGCCGGGACCAGGTGGAGGCACTCGACGAGCTGAGCATTTTTCCGTCCCTGTTCCCCATGCACACGTTCTATTGGGGCGACTGGCACCGGGAGTCCGTTCTCGGCCCGGCACGCGCCGACAATATTTCCCCCACCGGCTGGCTACTGGAGAGGGGCATGATGTTCGGCAGCCACCACGACGCTCCGGTGGCGCTTCCGGATTCCATGCGCGTGCTGTCGGCAACCGTCACGCGCCGCTCGCGCAGCGGCGACATCCTGGGGCCAGAGCATCGCGTGCCGGTCGCCACGGCCCTGAAAGCCATGACGCTGTGGCCTGCGTGGCAACATTTTGAAGAGCATGAAAAGGGCAGTATCGAGCCGGGTAAACTGGCGGACTTTGTCGTGCTGTCGGAAAATCCAATGGCCGTGCCTGAGGAAGAACTGGATACTCTGGTAGTAGAGCAGACCATCAAGGAAGGACGGATTGTGTTCCAACGCTGACGCCTCTTTCAGGTATAGGGAGTAGGCTGAGATAATCTTTACGCCAAACCGGTGTCGACCATGCCGCTCTTGATTCACCTCACCGCACTAACGACAGGGCGCAAATGAAAGTAGGCTGGCGCTATCCCGTAGCCATAACGAAAAAGGAAATCCTTCATGGACATCAACCTCGCACTGACGCCACTGGTTTCACTCATCGCCGGCGTTCTTATCTTCATGTTTCCACGCCTGCTGGCCAAGATTGTTGCAATCTATCTTATTGCCGTGGGTCTTATAGGACTGTTCGGCGGGAACAACTTCAACTTCTGAGCGTAAGCTGTGCGCACTCCGGTTTTTCTTGTAGTGCGGAAGTCTGATTGCTAGGCTCGTGTTTTTTTAGACGTGCGCTGGTGCGCTCGTACCACGGCGCAAAGGCGAGGTTCCAGTGCGAGAACCCTGCAAGAGGTTCCAGTGCGAGCGCCCTTTGGAGGAAACGGCCAACATGATTCAGTTTCGCAGAGTGCTGGTTGCTGTCGACATCGATTATAAGTCGGAAACCATCGCTGATACCGGCGCTGTCGCAGTTCGCGAGGCACTGATCACGGCCCGGCGCGACAACGCCGAGGTGACGTTCATGCACGTCATCAATGCGACAGGCAACAAGCAGGCATCCGACACCCCGGATACGAGCACCGCCGCAGGAAAACAACACGCAGCCGCACTCAAGATTCTCGAAAAGCTACAGGCGGATGCGGGGGAGGACCTGCGGGCCAGCACCGCAATTCGCTTTGGCGAGCATTGGCGGGAAATTCTGCACGCGGTTGTAAAAGAAAATTACGACCTGGTTGTCATCGGCACCCGCAAGCGCAGCCTTGCCGGACGCCTACTGTTCGGCAGCACAGGCAACAAGCTTCTGCGCCTCTGCCCCTGCCCCGTCTGGGTGGTCAAGGATGAGCCGCGTCCGGAACATCCCACCGTGCTCGTTGCGCACGACCTGACGCCCGTGGGCGAGGCGGCGCTATCGATAGCGGCGGCGCTCAAGCAGCAGTACGATGGCGCTGACGTGAAAGTCCTGCATGTCGTTGAGCATCCCGAGGCGGCGCACTTTCTGGATACCGTGGCGCGTGGAGAGCGCCAGCGACGCCTGGACGATGCCAAGGCGACCCTGGAGGCACAGTGCCGGTCCCTGCTGCCGGAAGGGACATGGGATATCACCATTACCGACGGCAATGCCTACGCAAGAATTCTCGAATTCCTCGAGAAGCACCCGGTCGATCTGCTCATTATGGGAACGGTCGCGCGCCAGGGTATCAAGGGACTGCTTACCGGCAACACGGCCGAGAACGTCCTGCCCTGGGCCAACTGCTCCGTAATTGCCATCAAGCCCCCGGGCTTCACGCCTCCGATAGAACCATAGCCGCCAACACCCTTCCCGCGTCAAGCGGCGCAGCCACCCAAAACGAGACGAGAGCCCGATGAAAAAAACGGATAGCAGTGATCCTCTGGCGTACACCGGTCGCCTTTTCGGCGGACTGCAGAACGACCTCAGGCGCCGACTACCCTTTTATATCAGCGATTTTCGCGACGGTCTCAGCAGTAAGGTCGTTGCCTCCACGGTGTTTTTGTTTTTCGCCTGCCTGGCAAACGCCGTCGCATTCGGGGCTCTCACCAGCATCCTGACCGGCGGCCAGATCGGCACCGTAGAAATGATTGTGGCAACCGCACTTGGCGGCATTTTGTTCGCGTTGTTCGCCGGGCAACCGCTGACGATTCTGGGCGGAACAGGTCCTATCACGATCTTCACGGGCCTGCTGTACGCGTTGAGTCTACAGATGAACCTGCCTTTCCTGTCGTTGTACGCCTGGGTTGGCCTGTGGGCCGGTCTGTTCATGCTGATTCTCGCCTTCACCGATGCCAGTGCCCTGATGCGCCTGTTCACGCGCTTCACGGACGAGATCTTCGCTGCGCTGGTAGCGGTCATCTTTATCTACGAAGCCGTGAAGTCCCTGCTCGCACCCTTTCTCGAAACGCCGCGCGATGACGCCACCGCGCTGATGACGCTGGTGCTGTCGCTGGGAACCTACATGCTGGCGCGAAGCCTGAAGATGGTGCTGCAGACGCCCTACCTGCAGCGCAAGGCACGCGAGTTCATTTCGGACTTTGGCCCGGCCATCGCTATCGCCATCATGACGGCGTTCGCCCTGTTGATGCCAGAAATAGAAGTGGAGCGCGCTGCAGTCCCTGAAACCTTCGCCACCACAACGGGCAGGCCCTGGCTGGTTGATCTGTTTGCCGTGCCCACGTGGGTCATATTTGCGGCGGCCGGCCCGGCACTGCTGGTGACAGTACTGCTGTTCCTTGACCAGAACATCACGGCCCGACTGGTCAACAGCCCACTGCACTCACTGCGCAAGGGCTGTGGCTATAACCTGGACCTCGTCGTCGTCGCTGCGATCACAGCCGTCTGCTCACTGTTTGCCCTGCCATGGATAGTCGCCGCCACCGTGCACTCCCTGAATCATGTCAAGAGCCTCGCAACAACGGAGACAGTGAGTCTGGGCTCAAGCACCACCGAGAAAATCATCGCGGTGGAGGAGAACCGCATATCGCCACTGTTAATACACCTCTTGCTGGCGGCCTCAATATTAATGCTGCCACTGATCAAGATGATCCCCATGGAGGTTCTATTCGGCCTTTTTCTCTACATGGGTTTCAATACGCTGAGTGGTACTGAATTCTTTGAGCGCGTGCGCCTCTGGGCAACGGACAGAAAGCTTTACCCACAGACCCATTACGTGCGCAAGGTACCGCGCAAGGTCATCCACGTGTTCACGCTGATACAGCTCCTGGCGCTTATCGCACTCTGGATACTGAAGAGCAGCCCGGCCGGAATCCTGTTTCCGCTTCTTATTGCAATGCTGGTTCCGCTGCGCTTTCTCATGACACGCTGGTTTGCGGAAGAGCATCTTGAGGTGCTCGACGCAGAAGAAGCGAATGACGAGCACATGGACGATGATACGATGGCAGATTTCAGGCCCTGACCGGTGAAGTCTATAGCTTGACCGGTGTTTCATAGAGGATCGGAGCGCCACGCTCCTTAAGAGATGCGTTGACACCGGGAGGGTATGGCAATGCACCGACTGACATGGATAGTGTCTTTTATCATTTCTCTGGGTGCACTCAGCGCCTGCGATCGTGAGGACACTGACGCAAAGCTGCAGATTACTGACCAGACCGACACCTCGGCGCCAGCACGGGCCGGTAGTGTAGCGACCAGCGACACAGATATCAGCGGCGTGGTGTCAGGACCTGCGGGCCCGGAAGCCGGTGTCTGGGTCATTGCTGAAACAACCGATCTGCCTACCCGCTTCGCCCGCATAGTCGTCACCGATGATGCGGGACGATTCCTGGTGCCCGACCTGCCCGACGCCAGCTACCAGGTCTGGGTGCGAGGCTACGGGCTGGTGGACTCCGAAAAGGTAACGGCGACGCCGGGTAAGCAGCTGGCACTTGAGGCTCGCTCAGCTCCCAGTGCGGCCGCGGCCGCCGACTATTATCCTGCCGGTTACTGGTATTCGCTGCTGGAACTGCCAGACAAAAGTGAATTCCCGGGCACCGGCCCACAGGGCAACGGCATTGCCGAATCCATCACGCATTACGAGGACTGGGTGCGACGCGTGGGCAACAACAGCTGCCTCGCCTGTCACCAGCTCGGCAGCAAGGCCACCCGGGAAATTCCCGCGCTGTTCAGCGATGGACGCAGCAGCGTGGAAGCCTGGCACCAGCGCGTACAGGCGGGCCAGGCCGGCACGGGCATGGTGAACATTCTCGCGGGCATGGGCCTGGAGCGCGCCATAGGGCTGTATGCAGACTGGACCGACCGTATCGCCGACGGTGAGCTGCCGCTGGCGCCGGAGCGCCCGCAAGGGCTTGAGCGCAACGTCGTGATCACCCAGTGGGACTGGGCGGATCCAAAGGTCTATCTGCACGATGTCGTTTCCACTGACCGCCGCGATCCCACAGTCAACGCACGCGGCAAGCTGTATGGCGTCCTGGAGAACAGCGCCGACTACATGCCGGTGCTCAATCCGGTAACGCACGAGAGTTCAGAAATACCGATCTTCCCCCTGCCCGACTCGGGCTATGATCCCGACCCGGCACCGGTGGCGGGTCCCTCGGTGTTCTGGGGTAAGGAGCCGATCTGGGACAGTGCGACCACCGCGCACAACCCCATGCTGGATGCCGACGGTCGCGTCTGGTTAACCGCGCGCGTGCGTGATCCCAAGGATAACCCGGCATTCTGTCGCGAGGGTTCCAGCCATCCCGCAGCCCAGGCATTTCCCACCGAGACCTCGTCTCGTCATCTCGGCGTCTATGAGCCGTCAACCGACGTGTATACCCCTATCGACACCTGCTTCAGCACCCATCACCTGATGTTTGCCGAAGACGCGCAGAACACCCTGTGGACCAGCGGCGGACGCGATGTGGTGGGCTGGCTCGATGTCGCCAAATATTTAGAGACCGGCGATGCCGCCGCGGCACAGGGCTGGACACCGACCATACTGGACACCAACGGCAATGGCCGTAGGGATGAGGGCTATGTGCAACCCGGCGAGGCTGCCGACCCCAGCAAGGACACACGTATCCAGGCGGGTTACTACGCAGTAGCGCCGGCGCCCGACGGCTCCATATGGGGCTCGACACTCGGCTACCCGGGAGGTCTGGTGCGGCTGGTTCCCGGGGAGGATCCCGTTCGCACGGCGCTGACTGAGTACTTCGAGCCGCCAGTGGACAAAAATGGCAGTGCCATCGAGGGTTTTTCCCCAAGAGGCATGGACATTGATCGCAACGGCGTGGCATGGGCGGCGATGGCCAGTGGCCACATGGCAAGCTTCGACCGCCGCCTCTGCGAGGGTCCCATGAACGGGCCGACGGCAACCGGGCAGCACTGTCCCGAAGGCTGGACTTTCTATGCCGAACCCTTGCCGAAATTCCGCAACCAGCAGCACGAGGGCAGCGCAGAAGGCAGCTACTACACCTGGGTAGACCAGTTTGACACTCTGGGCCTCGGTGCCAACACGCCGATCAACACCGGCAATCTGTCAGAGGCGCTACTGGTACTGCATGAGGGTGAATGGGTGCGGCTGACCGTCCCCTACCCCCTCGGGTTCTATACCAAGTGGATGGATGGGCGTATTGATGATCCCGACGGCGGCTGGAAAGGGCGCGGCCTATGGGCGACCTTCAGCAGCCGGGCGCCTTTTCACATGGAAACCGGGGCGGACACGACCAGCAAGGTGTACCATTTCCAGATGCGACCGGATCCACTGGCGCGCTGACCGCGTGCCTGCACTGACACGTCAACAGCATCTGGCGGCGGTGGACACACTCGCCGCCAGAGACCGGGACCTGGGCATTATCGTGAGGCGTCACGGGCCACCACCCTTTCGCACACGACCCGCGGGCTTCAAGACTCTCGTTCACATTATCCTCGAGCAGCAGGTCTCGCTGGCGTCGGCAAAAGCCACGCTCGACAAACTCGCCCTGCGCCTGCCGCAGTTCACGCCGGTGGCTTACCTCCAGCTCGAGGATGAGGCGCTGCGCAGCGCGGGGGTCAGTCGGCAGAAAGCGCGCTATACGCGCGCGGCGGCTACCGCGATCGAAGAAGGCACGCTGCCGATTGCCAGCCTCGCTCGCCGCAGTGATGTGCGTGCACGGGAAGTTCTCACGGCCTTACCCGGCATCGGTCACTGGACAGCCGACTGCTACTTGATGCTTGCCCTGCGGCGACCAGACCTGTGGCCCATCGGCGATCTCGCGCTGATAAAGGCCGTGCAGACCATAAAGAGCCTCCCGGAGCGACCCGACGCCATGGCGCTGGAGGAACTCGGAGAACGCTACAGACCTTTTCGTAGCGTCGCCACCCAGCTGTACTGGCATGCCTATCTGAACAGCTGACGTCTGACGCTAAGACCTGACTAAGACCTGACTAAGACCTGGCTAAGACCTGACTAAGACCTGTCTCAAACGCTCTCTTTCAGCGACACCAGGACATTACCAGCCGTACCCCAGCGTGAAGACATAAATGATATCTTCCTTCTCCGCACCCTCGGACGGGGTATTATCGTAATCCACGTTGACCTGCAGACTGGCGACAAAATTGTCGCCAATCGGATAGCGAAGACCGGTGCGAGTGCGCAGTACAAAATCGTCAACGCTCTCCAGACTGGTCAGCGTCTGCAGACTATGGAAAAACTGCAGCCAGTCAAACCATCGGTGTTCGTAATCTGCCCCAAGCTGCAGTGCCACAAACTCTTCGCTGGACTGAACGTCGAACTGTTCACGCACATAACTCAGGCCCGCGGTGGTAGAAAGGCGTAGCGTGCTGTCATCAAAAAACTGATAACCGACACCAGTACCGATGGCACTGCGAAGATCGAGTTCCTGCAGGGTGTTCCGCTTGAAGCTGAGGGAGTTGTTCCAGAACAGCCTGTCACTGAAAAAGTGATCGTAGCTGCCGTAGGCCGTCCAGTTGTCCACGCTGGTGACATCGTTGTCGCTGCCGCGGTTGAAATCCACGCCGGCAATATAACGGTCCACATCATTTTCCAGCGTACCCTCGGTATCCACATGAAAACGGGTGGTATCGGAATTGCCCGTGGTGGCGTTGAGACCGACGTTTGACTTGCCGCGCCACTCATATTCATAGGGGTTCACGAGAGGTCGGTTGATCGCTGCGATATCAACCAATGGTAACACCTGGTCCTCTCTGGCAGATTTCTCCGCCAGTTCGAGGCTGCCTGGCGCTGCGCTGGTTGTCGTGCTGGTGACAACGCTCTCGTCAGGTAATTGCAGGCGCAGGGGCTCGTCGCTGATCAACTCGGTGACCGCTGACCAGGGCAGCGTGATTTCACCGGCATACTCGTTTTTCAGCAGCAGCTTTCCATCAATCATGCTGATGATATCCCCGGAGAACCGTTCGCCGTTCGACATCACGACGGTGGCAGCATTGGCGCTGTCAGTGCCCGTGACGGCGGCACATAACAGCACTGCTGCGGGTAATAAGGCGCGTAACAAAGGCATGTTTCCAGATTTCCCTGTCAAGAACCGCAGATCATAAACCAACACGCCGATGCATGGCACCGGCGCTACAGATATCCAGGAGTCGCAAAGTCTCTACTATTCCGCGCTGCTCTCTGCGTCAGCCTGCCTAGCCGCCTCGACCATGCTGGCGACGTCTGCCAGGAGTTGCTTGGCGTCGTACACGATACCGTCCTTAATCGTGTACTTCACGCCACCAATACGCTCGGGCTTGCGGGTTTCATCGTTGAGTCTGACGGCCCCTGTGCCGTAAAGGACCTTGAAGTTCTCGAGCGGATTTTCCTCAACGATCACCAGGTCCGCCAGAAGCCCTTCCTGGATAAGTCCGTACTCGATGGGCTTCCCCAGGGGCTCGAATATTTCTTCCGCCCCGTGGAGTGTGGCGGCGCGGATCACTTCCAGCGGATGGAAGCCAGCCTCCTGCAGGAGCTCCATTTCCTCGACGTAGCTGAAGCCGTAGAGCTTGTAGATGAAGCCGGCATCGGTGCCTATCGTGACGCGTCCACCGCGATCCTTGTAATCGTCGAGGAAAGCCATCCAGCGGTGATAGAAATTGCGCCAGGCGACCTCATCCGCAGTAGTCCAGTAGAACCAGTACGCTCCGTGATCCGTGCGGCTGGCCCGGTAGTATTCCATCATCGAGGGCAACGTGTAGGCGTCGTGCCACACCGACTGTCGCGCAAACTCCACGTTGCGTCCCGCGGCGTAGATCGTCATCGTCGGGTTGATGAAGAAGTTTCTTTCCAGGAATTCATCGATCACCGCATTCCATGGCTCACTGCCCTGCTCAGCGATCAGGTTCCACTGTCTGGCAACCTGACTGAAGCGGTCATACTCGTTGGCGTAGTTGATGCCTACAGGCCAGGGCTGCACATCATGATCGTCATACAGCGCTTCAAAAAGCCCGTAAAAATGCGTCATGCCCTTCATGCCGAGACGGGCTGCATCAAGCGCGTTCATCCGCGCGACGCCCCGCTGGTCCAGGTGGGCGGTCTGCCCCATGCCCAGCTTGTTCGCCTCGTCAATGAGCGCAGCCATAATGTCAGGGCGGTGCGCACCCAGCTTGAGCCCGTCGACGCCCTGTTTTTTAGCATAGCGCACCCACTCGCGGGCCTCATCCGGGGTGCGTATCGAGCGGTCCTTCCAGGCCTCGCCGCTACCCATACGATGAAAGGAAACCATGCGCGGTGCCACAATCGCATTACTGGCGCTGCGCTTCTTCTCACCGATGGACCACTCCAGCGGGCCGAAGGGCACGCCGCGTACCGTGGTGATGCCGTGAGCCAGCCACAGCTTGTAAACATAATCGGCATTGGGCGCTTTCGGCACACCGCCCGTGTGGACGTGGTTATCGATAAAGCCCGGCATGACGTACATACCGTGAGCGTCAATCTCGTGTGTACCAGGCTCGGGCCGACCTTCGTCACTGACTGGAACACCCGGCGTGCCGACGCCCTTGATGGATTCAATCCGGTTCTGCTCGATGACGATATCTACCGGACCGACCGGCATGCCACCGTCACCATTGATCAATGTGGCGCCACGGATAACCAGGCGATCAAAGGGACCCGCTCCCTCGTTCTCACCCCGGTCGGGGGCCGGCTGAACCTGATCCTGCGCGTGGACCGGGACCAGGGTTACGGAAAGAAGTGCACAGCAAACCGCTAAAAACCTTCCCATTCTCTGCATTTTTCTGCCCCTTTATGTGTTATCCCAGAAGATTGACAGGCTTGCCACGACCCGTCAAATGCTCCGTTAGCGCCGCTGCCCTGACGACTCATTCAACGCTGCGAGCCTCCGCCTCACGCAGGAAACTGGCCAGAAGCTCCCGGTAGCGCTGCGGCGCCCTGCTGAGAGACGCATGACCCACCTGGGGGAGCACCTCAATCTGAGCCCCTGGAATGGCCTCGGCAAAGGCGCGGATAGTTTCCGGCCTTGCCTCGTCGTACTCACCCGTGATGAACAGGGTCGGCACATCAATCTCAGCGAGACGCGGGGTGAGATCGAAGTCCCGCAGGCTGCCGGTGGCATGAAACTCTGTGGGCCCCCACATCTGCAGATAGATCAGCGCGTTTCGCGGTGCATCCTCGCAGCGGGTTTCCTCCACCGCTGCACCGCGCGTCACGAATTGGCTGTAAAACACCTCCGTGGCCGCCACGTAATCTTCGTGATCAGTGCTGCCCTCGCCCTCGTGCCTGTCGAGCGTATCCTGCACCTCCCTTGGAAGGGTCGCGCGCAAGGCATCCGCGTCACGCATCCACAGGGGTGTGCTGATCAGTGGCGATGACAGCGTCAGCGACACTATTCCTTCCGCCCCCTCCTGCAGCACGTAATATGCAGCCAGCGCACCGCCCCAGCTGTGGCCATGCAGGTGCAGGCGTTCAAGACCGAGCTCCTGGCGCAGTGTGTGCAGCGCCTCGACGAAGCGGTCTCGCTGCCACAGGCTGGTGTCGCTGGGACGACCCGAGCGTCCGCTGCCCAACTGGTCATAGCGGATAACCGGGCGCTCATTTGCCAGCGGATAGAGCAGCTGTGACCCGCAGGACGTACCGCCCGGCCCCCCATGGAGGGTAAGCAGCGGCACCCCGGCCCCATCGCCGGCAATCTCATACCACACGGGGCCGCCCGGCACGTCGACAAAACCGGATTGTAAGGAGGTTTCCGCGGTGGTGTGACCTACCTGCCACAGCAATGCTGCCAGCAGGCAGAGGCGCCGCGCCAGCGCCATCACAGCACGGCAACCAGCAGCATAACCAGGGTGGCCAAGAAGCCCACCGCCCAGATCAGAGAACGCAGCAGGTAGACACCCGACGCATAGGCCGGCACATAGAGAATGCGCGCAATCAGGTAGGCCCACGCGCACTGCGCCGTGAGAGCGCTGGTCGCATCACCCAGCACCACCACAACCACCGCGATGGCGAAGAGCGTCAGGCCTTCAAAGTGGTTGTCCACCGCTCGCTTGAGCCGGCCGGCCAGACCGCTGGGCTTACGCTCCTCGTCCCGGGGACCGGCGGTATAGGCCGGGCCGAGCTGGATATTGACTGGAATCGCCATCAGGACGATCTGAACAAATTGCAGCAGGCCCGCGTAGGCGAGCACCTGTATTTCAACTGGCATGGTGGATGCCTCTCAGCAGTTAAAGGGAGCGCGGTCGGTATTCCGCCGTCGTTCGAGTTTTTCAAATTGGCGCCGGGGAGGCAAGCGCCAGGCTGTTTCCAGAGAGCGATCGCATTCCACCGCTCAACGCACTTGTGCGCGACCAGCGCTGCACGCAGCTTCCCGGAGAAGTCGAGTACACCCGATCACGCGCCGAACAGTCGCTCATGAACGCCAGTATCCCGACACTTTCCGGCGCACCCCGCTACAATCAGGCTATTGCGTCATTGATCGCATGAAAAAATTCAGCCAGAACGACTCTACCCGACCGGTCCATCTCGCAACGCTCGCCGCGTTTGTAGGTGCCGCGATATTCGCCAGCGTATTAATAGTGATATGAGAAAAACCGACAAGAAAAAGGACAATGCGATCAGGGCAGCACTGACTGACGCCTGCGAGACAGCGCTGACGCACCATGACGGATTCGCCTGGCTGACCCACTCTGCAGACTACAAGGCGTTTCCCGACTCGCTGCTGGTCGTGTGTGTCTATGACACAGATGACCATCTTGCTCGGGGCGACCTGCAGGGCATGCGAACCCTGATAAAGCAGAAACTGGCCGCTATCGATATCGTCATCAACGACGATCACCGGCAGATACGTTTCGACACTGAGGAAAGACGAAAAAGCCTGCATTAGCTCCGATGCGCCTTTTTTCAAACGCCCGATGCTATCCTTAGATAAGAACACACAGTTCGCCGCTGCAGGATCCGCACTGGCAAGGGCCAGCTGCAAGTCGGCGGCCGCCCAAAGCAGTAGGATAAGACTATGAACTTTTTTCGCAGCATTGCGGCACTCGCCATCTTTATGACCACGTCTTTTGCCATTGCCGCCGAGGGCCTGATCGTGGTGGAAAGCCCCTACAGTCCAGAGGAAACAATGGACAGGTTGGAAACCGGGGTCAAAGACCGTGGACTTAACATCTTTGCACGCATTGATCATGCGGCAGGCGCCAATAAGGTCGGCAAGTCACTACGCCCCACCGAAGTACTGATCTTCGGGAATCCACAGGGCGGCACCCCGTTTATGCAATGCACGCAGTCGATTGGGATTGATCTGCCATTGAAGGCACTGGTCTGGGAAGACGCGGCCTCGAGAACCTGGGTCGGCTACAACGACCCCGCCTACCTGGCGCAGCGGCACGGCGTTACGGACTGTGGCGTTGTGCCCAACCTGCAGAGGGCGCTGAAGGCGATTACGGACGCGGCGGTGGCAGGTTGACGTTGAAATGGTGTAAATATTCGCCCGCTGAGAGTGAGGTCACGCGCCGCCTGATGGCATCCCGCGCTCTCACCAACCCACTCGCTATAGCCGGGCTTCTGCCTCCGAGAGTCCACCGCCAGTCGGTTTGACGTTGAACGTTTGTTATATTTTGAAACGCTGATCCACCATTCGCTATATAACCAGAAAACGTCTCCGCGGAGACGTTTATCCAAAAAATGAGGCAAAACACGTAAACCGCTACAAAGCCACTGGAAGCTTATCATTTAACCTCGTTGGAGATCGAACATGGCCATTGCGTCAGCTGGATTGAATCGCGATGTCCCCTTCAATTCTCTGTTTTTTTACTGACTGGCACCTTCGTCATTACCCGGGGGATTGTAGGCAGCTATGCACTGTTTCCAGAAGCGGCCACCGCCATGTTCGGGGCAATCAACGGCGGATCGCTGCTGGGGGCGGCCCGCCTATGGCACCTGCCGGCGTTTTTCCTTGCCGGCGTGGTGTATGAAGACTGGAGCCTCCTGCCCTTTTTTTATCGGTAACGTGACGCTTGCCATCCTGATTACGCCCATCTTCAAGAGCGCACGGGGGAGCCTTCTGCTGCCGATGCTGTCTCACTGGCAACTGATCAACCCCTTCTGGCCGGATGCGCAACCCTGGGACACGTGGATCTTCGTCGGTGTTGCAGTGATCATCGCATAGTGGAAGCGCGATGTGTTATTCAACCGAGAAGGTGCGGTGACGCGGGTTGTACCGGCATTACGCCTATAACAATGTAACTGTGGCGCTCCAGATCAATAGCGATGCAGGCACCGGGGCAACACGCTTCAAGAATCGGTTGCCGCGCACAGGGAATTTCCCGTCAATGCGCGGCGCCAGCGGTTCGCCAGAAATCGGTGGCGCGACCTGAAGCAATCGGATCATGGTGGTCATGGCGCGGCATCCGATCCCGATATCGGCATCCCCCCACGTGTGCGCATCGCCCAGACGAATCCCTCGGGCACCGCCAGTATCTGGCGCGCCCGCATCGGCTGGTAGGCGGGCCGGTCTTTAGTGCCCAGACTGAACTGACCGCTCATGTCGATCTCGGCCACCGAAAAAAGCGGGGTACCGGGCTTGATCGTAAAGGTAAAGTAACGACGCGCAGCCGCTGGAAGATCAGCAATCATTG
Source organism: Chromatocurvus sp. (assembly GCA_046260765.1). Taxonomy (GTDB): domain Bacteria; phylum Pseudomonadota; class Gammaproteobacteria; order Pseudomonadales; family Halieaceae; genus Chromatocurvus. The sequence goes on along the minus strand of JBHEOO010000017.1, from coordinate 17,478 downwards.
CAAGATCAAATTTTGGCGGACCCGAAGGCTGTAGCGCAGAGAGTCTACGCCATTCGATGCGGTTCGCGCGTCTGTCGATAACCGCAAGCACTGCCAGTGCCAGGATCAAGAGCATTATCGCAAAGAGGGCCACAAGCAGAATCGAAGCCACCATGCCGCTTCCCGGATGAGTATCGTCAAGGTAATATTATTGGCCGGAGCACGCATGACAAGGACAGTTTCGCTTCGTAGCGCCGCCAGCACGCGCCGCACAGCAGGGAGCGCCACAGCCTGTGGGTTTATAGTAAGGCGCTCAGAAACCATCAGACACCGATACAGAATGAAAGCAGGGCTTAAGTGTTGGCCTGCCTACGTGTCGAACCTGAAGGATACGCATCATGAAAAACCGACGTCATGCCATAGCCGTCATCTCGCTCCTGCTTTTTGGCTCTGCGCAGGCACTGGCAGATGACGGCGTCATTGAAGGTGAGCTCAATGCCTACTGGCGCAGCGTAGAGGCCTACCTGGCCGCAGGAGACTTCGACGGAGTGGTCTCAACCTACCACCCCGACGCGGTACTGGTGAGCGAGTCCCTCGGAACCAGCTACCCTATCACCCGTGCGCTTGAGCGGTGGAAGCCGGGGATTCTTGAGACAAGCGCGGGCAAGACGTTCTCAAGCGTTGAATTCCAGATCACGAATCGCCTCTTCAGCGAGTCGACCTCGCATGAGAAAGGCATATTTCATTATCGGTCAGGACCGACGGGGGAGTCTGTTGACGCCAGCGACATCGGGGACGCCTATATCCACTTTGAGGCTCTGCTGCTGAAGTCAGGCGAGTGGACGATGGTGATGGAATACCAGAAGCAACCCGCGACCCGGGACGAATGGAACGCTGCCCGGGCGACATCAAACCAGCATTGAATTGCGGGTCAATCCTTTACCCGGCGCAAATCCCCTGGAAAGTGCACTCCCGCGCGCCAGTAGTGAAACGCCGCCCAGAGATTCGCCATAGAGCAGATCAAAAGTGCCCAGCGGAGAGATTCGACACCGTAGTGCGGTGCCAGCAGGTCGCTGAGCATGCCTACCACCGACGGCCCGAAAGCGAGGCCAACAATATTGATCACGAACAAAAGAATAGCCGCCGCGACACTGCGCATGCGCAATCCGACCAGCGTCTGGGTCTGGGCAAACGTTGTCGCCTGATAGAAATTGCCCAGAATCACGGGAATAATTAAAAACACCAGCGCAACGTTGACTGAGTCAGAAAGGAAGAACCCCACCCCCGTGGGCACCGCAATCAACAGCGCCACCGCCACCACCCACAGGTACCAACGCTGATCACGCTCACCGAAGTAATCCGCCAGACGACCGCCCAGTACAATGCCAATCCCGCCTGGGATACCAAAAATAAGACCCAGCCAGGTACCGATCTCCCCCGAGGACAGCCCGTGACTACGAGCCAGGAAAGCCGCCGACCAGGAGATCAACCCATAACCCACAAACGCAGAGATACCCCCACCCAGGGCCATGTGAATGAACGACCGGCGACCCAGCAGATAGCGACATACCGCGCCGATGGCAGGCTGCTGCGCATGGGGGTCTGCCGTGGATCGCTGCTCCGACATACCGCGATGCGGCTCACGCACGGTGAAGCGAATGACCAGCGCGAGCACGACACCGGGGATACCGACCACGAGAAACGCCGCACGCCAGCCAAACCACTCGTTCATCCAGCCGCCGACAAAAAAGCCGAACAGAATACCGACGGGTATACCCAGAGAATAGACACCGAGCGCCGTCGCGCGCTGATTGGCGGGATAGTAGTCTGACAGCATGGAATGCGCCGGCGGCGAGCAGCCGGCCTCCCCGACGCCCACGCCGATGCGATAAGCGAGCAGCTGCCAGTAGTTCTGCGCAAGCCCCTGGGCCGCAGTGAACAGACTCCAGATGCCGACTGCGGCGGCAATCAGGTTACGACGATTGGCGCGGTCTGCGTAGCGGGCAATGGGGATACCCATCAGCGTATAGAACACGGCAAACGCCAATCCGGTGAGCAGACCCATCGCGGTATCCCCCACGCCAAGCTCCAGGCGGATCGGCTCCACGAGAATGCCCAGAATCTGCCGATCGATGAAGTTGAAGGTGTAGGCAATGACCAGAATGGCCAGCACGTAGCGACGCGTGCCCGCACCAAAGCCTTCCGATGACGCGGCTGCGCCAGGGCGAATTCCTGTCAAGACGGCGTCTCCCTGCAATGTTATGCGTTATATGCGGGTGGCGTTGCAATTGTCGTGACCCATACAGTACGTGTGATGATGAGCCAGGGGAAGTGGTCCGAGTGTCTTTGGGTCAGGTCCTAACCGACCCCCAACTTCTGGGCAAGAACCAGGTGGCTTTCACCAGGCCCGCTCCAGTATCAGTCCGAACTGTGGAAACGGACTGGCATCGTCGTCAATTTGCCGACCGGTGATGGGATTGAAATCCCGCGGCGAGCCGCGCTCTGCGCCATAGAGATTGATTACATCAAGGAACAGCACAACATCGAGGGGCCCGAAGCGACGCCGGTAATCGACACGCACGTTCAGCGACTGGTAGTCGCCCAGAGTCGTCGCGTTCTGTTCTGTGATTTCCTTTGAGGCGCGCACAAGCCCACTTTCCGGAATGACATTCTGGTGAATGATGAATGCATCTCCCGGTCGGCCGCCACCCCATTTCCAGCGCGCAGCCAGCTGCAGCCGTTCATTGATTTCCCAGCGGCTGCCGACGGAAAAAAAATGCTCGCGGCTGAAATCCGGCGTGTAGCTGCCGAGACCATCGTTGTCGTCCTGGCGCCCGCGGTTGTAGGAGTAGGTAAGGTCGGCGGACCAGCCATTGTCGAAGGCACGCTGCAGCACGAGGTCAAAGCCGCTGTTGGTGCCATCGCCTGCATTCAGCGCGCGCCGGCTGGCGCGGCTCTGGTCAACAACAAGGTCATCGAGCTCCTGATGGTAAACCTCGGCGATGACGTTCCAGGCATCGTTGATGGTGTAGTCCAGGCCCAGGCTGACATGGGTGATCTCCTCGTTGCCAAGGTCGAAATTATCCGGGTTCGCAGCGCGCGTCAGGAACCGCGGCGACTCGTAAAACAGGCCACCCGTCAGGGAAAAACGCAGCGTCGGCGTCGCCGCGTAAGCCACCGAAAAACGGGGAGAAAGGTAAGTCTCTTCAGAAAACGCATCCTGATCAACGCGCAGGCCCGGGCGCAGCTCGAAAGGACCCAGCTCGACAACCTGTTCAACATAGGCCGCGAGGTTTGTCCCCGTCCGACCAAACCTGGCCTCGATGTTCCCGGGCTGCCAGACAATGTACTGCTGCCCAGGGGGCCGCGGATCGGCACTCTCGTAAACGTAGCGGGTCCAGGGTCCATCCAGCTGCGTCTCGAAGTCGGCATCAATGTGCACGACCCGCAGACCAGCTGAAAACTCGCCAAAGCGGTTGAAGGTCGAGAAGTCGCTGCGCCAGCCAATCTCATCCTCCCGCTCAAGGATTGAGAAAATATTTTCTCTGGCCGGAATAACGCCGCCCGAGACAAGATCAGGAAAAGCCTCGCCCTGGGTAGAGTCCTTGTCACTGCTACGCAGGTAGAGCCGGTTGCTCCACGCTCCGTTGCTGCCCACCATTCGCCGCCAGGTCACGCCAAACAGAGACAGATCCTGCTTCGAGCGGATAAGGTTAACGTTGTCGAAGTCATCGGAATTGGCAACGTTGCCGAGGTCCCGTGTGAACTCCTCCGGCGCGTGAATCACAAGGAACTGCAGTTCGTCACGGTCGCTAAGCTGGCTCGTTGTCTTGAGGATGATATCCGTGACCTTTGGCGTGCCGATGGCATCCTGGCCGATCAGCTCAAACAGGTTGCCAAAATCGAAGCGTCGCGCAGTGAGGAATATCGAGGTGTCGTCGTCAAAACCCGAGGGGCCATCGTAGGTAAACTCAGCACCGGCGACATCCAGACGCAGACTGGTGACCGGTGTCAAGCCGCCCTCGGCGAGCTCGAGACGCAGCAGAGAGCCTGCGCGACCCCCGTAAGCAGCACCCCAGCCGCCCGGTGAGAATTCCGCCCCCGCCACCGAGTTCGGCGCAAAGATGGAAAAGCGTCCACCGCCGCCGATATCGTCATCCTCGCCGATGGTCTGGTCGAAGTGCACTACCTTGTCGAGGGGAAAGTCGTCGACGAAAATCAGGTTGTTGCGCGGGCCGCGGCCACGCACGGTAAAGCCGGCGAAGGCGCCATCCGACACCAGTCCGGGGAGACCATCCAGCGCACGCATGGCATCTGGACCAGCGCCGACGGCATTGCGCAACTCATCGCGGTTGCGAAAGCTGGCGCCAACACCGCCCAGGCGATCTGCCTGCCGGGCGCGGGCGACCACAAGCACCTCCTCGAGCGGCGCATCCAGCCGGGGCGCCAACTTTGGCATCTGAATCCGGAGAGTCGAGCTGCGTCGGGCGAGAACCCGAGTGCTCGGTTCGAGGGTCAGAACACGTCCCTCCGCACTCGCCTCGACGCGATAGAAACCCTCTTCGAGATTATCGAAGCGCACCTCCCCGAAATCATCGGAAAATGCCGTGACTGACTGGCCATCACGGTCGGTGACCTCGACTCGGACACCCGCCAGGGAGCGACCGGACTCTGCTTCCAGTGCCGTGACAAGCAGCGTGCCCGGCGCTGCGTCTGCGAGAAATGGCGCGCTGGCCAGGGCGAGAACAAGCAAGTGCAGCCATCGAAGGCGCACGCCAGAAGTGCTCGAATAAATAGTCATTATCAAGACGCTCTCACGCTGTTGCCTGGGTCAGTCAGTGACACCGTCGACCGCCAGAAATGTTCCATCCTCCGCCCGGGTAACGGCGTGTGTCTGCAGCACTGCCGCAGGCCGGATACCGCCATAAATATGTGGAAACAGTTCGTCCCCGGCGCCCTCGAACCCGGGCTGGATATCACCCACCGGCGCCGTGGCCTCGAAAACCGTCTCTACCCCCGTCAGGCTCAGGCTCTTTACGGTCATTCGCAGACAGCACCACTCACCCGGGATAGCGCGGTAAAAGTGATTGGCGACGCTCAGCAACTTTTGCGTATTCGCGGTGCCGTGAATAAAGCCATCCGCCTCGTAGGTTGGCGGGTAGTAAACACCGTTGCTCGCCACAACCGGCTCCCAGAGCCGTGCCTGAACGAGGTGATAAATATGGAGATGTTCGGGAGCCATAGGCTTATCCTTTGAGACTGACTGATAATACTGCAGTGCTCACAGTGGGTCATCCCGTCGCACGCAGCCGTTGCCTGCTGCTTGCTTTCAGCCTGCGGACGCTGCCAGACACGCGCTGGCGAGCACACGCTGGCAAACACACCCTGCCAAGGGAACCTATACCATGCGCCATGCTGCAACAGCCTTCATTCTACTCTGTCTGATCGCCTGCACGGGGGATAGCATCGCCAATGTGACCCTTGCTCAACTTGCTGCCCAGCAGGACGACTACGCCGGGCGCCAGGTAATCGTTGGTGGCACACTGAGATCTCACCCCGATCCGCTGCATTACTGGATTGAAGACGACGAGTACCATCGCGTGGAGTTGACCTACCCAGGCGACCTGAAGCGGCACGAGGGCGAGTACCTGACAGTGCGCGGGCTGTTCAGCTATCACGCGGACCGGGGCCGCTCGATCAGGGTCATCGCCCTCGAATAACGCTGCGAGACGGTTATCCAGTCCAGAGGCAGGCGCGATCTGCGAACTGCCGACTCACCTGTCCCGGACCGTCACGCCTCGAACATCGTGCGACCGTCCATTACAGTCCGCAGTATGGGAATCTCCTTGATCCGATCTGGATCCACGCTGTTAGGGTCATCCCCCAGAATCACAAAATCGGCAAGTTTCCCGGGGCTAATCGAGCCCTTCAGATCTTCCTCGAAGGACGCGTAGGCGCCGTTTATTGTGCACACGCGCATCGCTTCATCGACACTGATACGCTGCTTCGGTCCCCAGACCCTGCCCTGGAAGTCCTTGCGCGTCACCATGCTCTGCAGCGCCATCATCGGCTCATAGGGGCCGGGCGTAAAATCGGATGCGGGTGCGACAGGAATGCCGTGGTCGAGGAAAGAACGGTGCGCGAACATATTCTGCATCTTCTCTTCACCGTACTCGCCCCACTTGTTGCCGTGGTAGTGCGCATAGGTATAGAACGGCGCTGGCACCACGCCGGCGTCGCGAATCCTGTCGAGCAGTGACGGCGTGATCAGGGAACAGTGTTCAATCCGAAAGCGCGGATTGCGCCCTTGCATGTTGGCCAGCACGCGCTCGTAGGCGTTCAGCACGCGGTCGATGGCGACATCGCCGTTGGCATGAATGCCGATGCGGAAGTCATGTGCGACCGCGTCATCCACCGCCGCATTGATTTCGTCGACGCTCATGGTGAGGATACCAAAATCATCTGGCCGCCCCTCATAGGGCGTGCTCATCGCCATGGTGCGCTCCGAGGCGGAGCCATCGGCACCGTATTTGACCGCGCCCACGCGCAGCATGGCGTCGCCGAAGCCCGAGCGCAGCCCGGCCGCCTTCATTGCGCTGTAGATAGGGTCCTTACCCCCCGGCATGAAGCTTACCCGCAGTGACAGCTTCCCAGCACGGTACGCATCATCATAGGCCCGCCAGCTGGTGTCGCTGCCCCAGGCGTCGGTGGTTGACGTGAGTCCGGACGCAGCCATGCGTCGGGTCATCAGGGCGACATTCTCGGCGTGCCCGGCACGGTCAACGTCAGGCCATTCGCCCACCGTCTCAAAGACATCCACCGCATGCTCGGCAACCTTGCCGGTCAGACGCCCTTCCTCGCGGTAAAACTTGCCGCCCTCCGGATCGGCCGTCTCGGCGGTGACACCGGCAAGCTCGAACGCCCGGCTGTTGACGACGCCAGTGTGGCCGCCACGGTGCTTCACGAATATCGGGTGCAGGGTGGACACGGCGTCGAGATCATCGCGGTTCAGCGCCCGGCCCTCAGCGAGCTTGGTGTCGTCGTACATGTGACCCAGCACCCACTTGCCGGCTGGCGTCCCGGCAGCCCGCTTTTGCAGCGCGGCCTGTATATCGGCGATGCTGCGAACGTCCACGTTGGCACTGATGACTTCATTGGCACCCAGTGGATGGCTGTGGGCATCGATGAAACCCGGAGTCACGGTGAGACCCCGGGCGTCGATCACCTCCGTGGAGGGCCCGGCGAGAGCCTTGATCTCCTCCGCAGCTCCAACCGCAAGAATGCGGTTACCGCGCACCGCAAACGCGGTTGCATCAGGGTAGTCGGGATCCATGGTGTAGAGCGTATCGCTGAGGATCACAAGGTCGGCCTTGCCCCACGAGCCAGCCGCCAGTAAAGGACCGGCGAAAACGCCCAGACTGCCAGCGGCAATTCCCTGTGCAAAGCGACGTCTATTGAGTGTGTGCATGATTCTGTCTCCTTGTTTTATCTTCGGGGCTATCACTCTCAGATGGTAGAGCCTTGGATATTGAAACCACGGGAGCCGTCATCCGACTCACCAGAATCGTCATCGCCAGACTGGCGATAAACGCGGGCACCATTTCGTAGAGCCCATGACTGGTCTCCTTGAATAGAAGAACCCAGAGCACCGTCGTGGCAAAACCGGTGGCCATGCCGGCAACGACGCCCGGGCCAGTGGTGCCGCGCCAGTGCAGCACACAAAGAACAACGGGGCCGAAAGCGCCGCCCAGACCACTCCAGGCGAAGAGTACCAGTGAAAAAATCACGCCACCCTCCCGCAGGGCAATCAGGCAGCCCGCAATACCGATAACCAGGGTCACCCAGGCACCGATCTTCGCCTCGCGGCGTGCGGCGTCGGCGCGACGCGCAAACTGCCCGTAGAGATCGTGCACAATGGCAGACGACGCGAGGTTCAGCAGCGAACTCACCGTGGACATTACCGCTGAAAGCACGGCAACCACCAGAATGCCAGTCACAAGCGGCGGAAACAGCGAACGCGCAAGCGTCGGCATGACAGTCTCGGCATCCTCAAGGCCGGGGAACAGAACCCGTCCGACCAGCCCTGTCGCTACCGCGCCCAGGTCGAACAGCAGAATAACGACAACAGAAATACCTGCCGCTTTCGGCACATCCTGCGCATTACGAATCGCCATGAAACGCACGAGCAGCTGCGGCACCCCAAGAAAAGGCAACCCTACCGCGAGACTGCTGGCGATGACAATCAGCGCGACGAGACCGCCCTCCCCGAGCGACCACGGCAGCAACAGAGCAGAGTCGGCAACCGCAAGACCCTGCCCCAGCGCGCCGAGACCACCGATAGCGTGGATGCCGACGATGGGCACCGCCACCAGGGCAAACAACATGAGCATGGCCTGGGCGGCATCCGTATAGGCAACGGCCTTGAATCCGCCGAACGCCGTATAGGCGACAGTGACCAGGCCGCCAACCCAGACCCCGGTGGCATAATCCCACCCCAGAAAGACCGTGAACGCCTTGCCCGTAGCGAGCATCTGAGCGGCGATATAGGCGCAGGCCATGCTCAGGATGATAGCCACCGCGAGCAGTCGTATGACCTTTGCCTGTGCCTGAAATCGCTGCGCAAGAAAGTCCGGGACGGTAATCGTGGCAGACTCGCGAGACGCTGAGTTGAGGCGTCTTGCCACCAGCAGCCACGCACAGGCCACACCCAGCACTTCACCTGCGACAACCCACAGCGCCTGCACGCCTGTGAGGTAGGCAACGCCAGACAGGCCCAGAATCAACCAGGCGCTCTCGCCCGTGGCGTTCATGCTGAAGGCGGCAACCCAGAAGGGAAGGCGGCGCCCCGCCAGAAAGTATCCGGAGGCGCTATCGTGGCTGCGCCGCGCCCAGATACCAATGGCGAGCATGAAGCAGAAGTACATGCCGAGCACGGCGAGGATGTAAGCGTTCCCGGAGAACATGGATAGCGATTACCCGTCTGGATTTATCGCAGCATAACGCAACCTCGGGGTCAGGTCCCATCGCCCACTGCCGGGGCATGTGCATGACTTGTGCGCAGAGGTCCCGCACGCTATCGTGCCAGGCTACATCAGACGCGACGCTTACCCTCTGCCAATGCCCAGAGCGCATGGATAAAAAAGCCATAACGGACGCGCCTCACAGCGCCGAATTGCACCTGCCGGGCGGCGGTGTCTACCGCGGAAAACTGGCGGTCAGGGGAATTCATGCCCTTCTGTTTTTTGCCGAAACCCCGGTGCGGGAGGATTGGCGCGATATCGAGGCTGCCAGACTCACCGTATTCCATCCGGGCGGTGCCGGCACTGCGGATGCCAGGCTCTCGGTCGTATTCAACGGCAGCGTTGGTCAGGGCCTTGACGTCACCGTCACCGACGGATTGAGCGACGACAGCGCGAGAGCGCTGGGCATGATGCTGGGAAAACGCCGCCTGAGCGCCGGGGACGCTGCGCAATACCGCGAGAAATTCAACGCCGATGGTATCGCCCTGCTCGGTGACAGCCTGCGTGCATTCACACTGAGCCTGGGCGATCACCTGTTCGACCTGTCCACGTCACCCCAGCACGGGATCTCGGGCCGGCACGAACACTACGACGCGCTGAACAGTCTGAAACGCAACAACAAATCCTTTATCGCCGGTATGCTCGACCAGCTGGCAGCCGAGCTCGCAGAGCCGGAAAAGCCTCGCGGCAAACGCGGCGAGCATGCACTGGAAGAGACGGATGCCAGCGAACTCGACCTCGTCGGGCTGAGCGAGATGGAGGAAAAGCTGGCGCTCGACCGCATCACCACCGACGCGGTCAATCTTTACCGGGTTGACCTCGAGAGCCTGACGCTGCGCACCGGTGACCTTCTCGGCCTGGGTGCAGCCCGCGTCAAGACGCCGTTCCACCCCGCATATCTCTGCCGCAGTTTCCGCGACGGCATGCATTCGCTGGATTTCAGTCCGACGGTTATTCAGGACAGCCTCAAGTTCTTCCACCGCGAGTGGATGCAAAAGCTCCGCGGATTCTATGCCCGGCTGAACAATGGTCTCGCCGGCGATGGACTGCGCCCGGGCCTGGAAGAGGAGCTCTTCAATACCGGCTCCATCATGGATGCCAGCGGCCGACGACCCGTGCGCAACCGCAGTATTCCCGAGACGGACGAGAGCGCGAGCAGCCCCTCTGCAGCGCAGGGCATTGTGCAAGACCCAAAAGACAACCCTGGCAGCACCGCTGATACAGCAGCACCGGCAGCCGTGGAAAGACGCGGGCGACAGGGACGCCGGGCGACAGACCCCATCCTCCAGGGTCGAGGCGGAGACCCGGCGGCCGCGCAGGGGCCAGTGCAGCCGCGTATGAAACACGACGCCATGTACGATGCAGTGGTACATGCATTATCAGCGCGTAACGCCGAGGACAGCACATCCGCAGATGCCGATGGCGACGGCTCCCAGGACGCACCGGGCATGCCACGAGCGGAGCCTGCGACCGTTATCCAGGCCCTGCTTCAACTGCAGCAGCACCCGGAATGGTTACAGGGTGCAGACAAGTCGCAGTCTCTGCGTGAATTGCTGGAGCAACATGCAGGGCAGCTCCCGGCTCTGGCGGGTAGCAAGCTGCAGAGGGAAAGTTCGAATCGCCTCGACTTCATCGACAACGTCTTCACGACAATTCGTGGCAGCGTCGACGTTGCGGATGACGTCAAGCCCACACTGGACCAGTTGCGCATACCGCTGGCACGCCTGTCACTGCAGGAACCGCGATTTTTTGCCGATCCAGAGCACCCGGCGCACCAGATGCTTGACAAGCTGTCGCAGCTGGCAACCGCGGAGAATTTCCCGAATCGCGTGCTGGAGAAAAAAGTCCGCGCCATCGTTGATGAGATCGCCACAGGCTATGACGGCGATACGGACGTGTTCGAGACCGCGCTCAGGAGTCTCGACAGACTGGTAATCCAGCAGGAAACCGCACTGCGCAAGAACATCGAGCGCGTCGTCAGCACCATGGAGGGCCAGGAGAGACTGCAGCAGGCGCAGCAGTCCGTCGAACAACTGCTGGGAACCTTCATCAAACCACCCTCGGCGCCGAGGGTTCTTCTCGATCTCATGGACGCAGGCTGGCGTGATCTGCTGGTTCAGATCGCCGTACGCGAGGGCATTGAATCGCAGGCCTGGCAGGACCAGGTGGGTGCTCTGCAGAAAATTCTCTCTGCACTGAACAGCGTCGAACGCGGGGACCAATCCACGGATGGATTCCGCGAGCTGGCGCCGGCGGTGCGCGTACTGAAAGATGATATCCGCAGGGCGCAACCCGATAACGTCGGCCACGAGCAAACGCTGGAGGAGCTGTCGCAGATACTCCGCGGCGAGGTGCCGCTGGAGACCTACGCTGTCAAGGAGTCAGCAGAGGAAACCGGCATCTCCAGAGCCCGGCTGGAGCAACTGCCGAGACTCAATCGATGGGTCAAGCGCGTTGAGCAGCTGCAGATCGGCACAGTCATGAGCTACCGCGACAAACAGGGGTTCCGCCGTCGGATGCGCCTGGTCTGGATCAGCGATGACAAAGAGCGCTATGCGTTCGTCAACGAGCTGGGGCAGAAAGTGGCGGAGATATCGCGCATCCGGCTGGCTCGCAAGCTGAGTCAGGGCCTCAAACCACCCAGCTCCGTCGATCGCATGTCGGTGCTCAACCAGAGCGTTTACGGCACGCTGGCAGGTGCCCAGGAGCGCCTGAGCTTCAAGCGTAACCGCGACCGGGTCACGCGGCTTATCAACGGCGAGTCCCTCAAACGCCAGATTGAACGCTCGGTTCACCACGCCCAGCGACGCGATGCAGCGCATGCTTTCCTGCATCTGGACATCGACAGCTTTCATCTGGTGAACGATGTTTATGACGAGGTGGACGGCGACCAGGTGCTGTCGGAATTTGCCCGCCTGCTCAGCCAGCTGAATGAAAAGCGCTCACTGGCGGCACGACTCGAGGGTGACACGTTTGGCATTCTTCTCGCCTATCGCGCCATGGATGAAGCTATGGCGTTCGCTGAGCGCGTGCGTGGTGACATCAGTGACAGCAGCATTACGGTCGCCGGCGAGGAAGTCTCTTTCACCACGTCCATCGGCGTAACACCCATCCTGCAATCGACCGTCAGTGCGGATGAGGTCATGCGCCAGGCACGCGACGCCGGGCTTGTCGCCAAGGAGCATGGCGGCGATCGCTGTGTTCAGTTCGATATCGATGAGCAACAGCTGATTGCCTACCAGCGTGAAAGGATGCAGTCGCAGCGGCAGCTGGAAGACGCCATCGCGACAGACACCCTTGTGCTGCGCGCCCAGCCCATTGTGCAGAGCGCCATGGATGGCAGCAGCCCGGCATCACATCACTACGAAATTCTGCTGTCGATTCGCGAGGACAACGGCAGCCTGCTGTCACCCACCGAATTCATCCGTTCCGCGGAACGTTTTGGCTATATAAACCTGGTGGACCGCTGGGTGGTGCGCAAAGTCTGCGAATGGATTTCCAGCCTGATGGACATGCAGAAAGTGGTGCCACAGCTATCCATCAACCTGTCCGGCAGCAGCCTGACCAATGACACCTTCACCGATTACGTGCTGGAGCAGATCTCCGAATTCGGTGTCGGCACCAGCAAGATCTGCTTCGAAATCACTGAAACCGGCGCCATTGAGAATCTGAACAAGGCGGTTGACTTTGTGCGCACACTGCGCAACATCGGCTGCAAATTCTCACTCGATGACTTCGGCACCGGCCTCGCCAGCTACAGCTACCTGCGAGAGCTTCCGGTAGACTACGTGAAGATAGACGGCATTTTCATAAAAGACATACTCGACAATAAGACCGACCATGCAATGGTCCGGTCAATCAACGACCTGGCGCATTTCCTGGGCCAGGAAACCATCGCCGAGTGTGTGGAGAGGCTTGAAATCATCGAGCCACTGCGGGAGTTGGGCATCGACTACCTGCAGGGGTGGGGAGTGGGTATGCCCCGCGAACTGCAGGAAGTCACGCGGGAACTCGAGGCCCTGGAAACCTGAGCCACAACACCCCTCCTTGACGTAAATCAACGCGGTAGATCCGCGCCACTGCTAGCCTTAACACAAATCAGACAGCAGCAGCCGGTGATTCCTCATGCAACACTTAAAAACCATCGCGACCTCGCAACAGAACCGCCCCGTGCATGGCGATCAGAACATCGCATTGGCGCGCAAGTATGCCTGTCGTGGGCCGCGCTACACCTCATACCCGACAGCGCCACACTTCAGCGAGAACTTCCCGCGTGAACGCTACCTGGACTGGCAGGCGGGCTCTGATGCAGGGACAAAGCCGCTGTCACTGTATATACATGTGCCGTTCTGCAACGACATCTGCTACTACTGCGCCTGCAACAAGGTGGTAACGCGACGGCGTGGCGTCGCCAGCGATTATCTCGACCGCCTGGAGCTCGAGATCGCCATGCAGTCGAAAATCGTCGGCGATCGGCGCCCTGTTACCCAGATGCACTGGGGCGGTGGTACGCCAACCTATCTCGACAGCGGCGAAATGACCCGGCTGATGCATGCACTGTCGAGGCACTTTGCACTGCAGAGCACGGATGAACGGGAATATGCCATCGAGATCGATCCGCGCACGGTCGATGTCTCGACCGTTGCCCTGTTGAAGGGACTCGGCTTCAATCGACTGAGCCTCGGGATCCAGGATTTCGATCCCCGTGTACAGCAGGCGATCAACCGCCTGCAGACACCGCAAAGCGTGGCCACGCTAGTGGATGCAGCGCGCGCGCACGGCTTTCGCTCTCTCAGCTTCGACCTGATCTACGGCCTGCCTTTCCAGGACGTGGACAGCATGGAAAGGTCACTGCAGGATGTGCTGCGGCTGCGTCCAGACCGGATTGCCAGTTATAACTACGCCCACCTGCCGGAGCGATTCACCTCACAGCGCGCTATCGATCGGCTGGCCCTGCCCTCGCCGGAAGACAAGCTGCGTCTCGCGGAACTCATTGCATCGACGCTGGAGAGCGAGGGCTATCTACACATCGGCATGGATCATTTCGTGCTCCCCCACGACGAGCTTGCACAGGCTCAGTCCCGCGGCAGACTGCAGCGTAATTTTCAGGGTTACTCGCTGCGTCTTGCGGAAGACACTCTGGGACTCGGCGTTTCCGCTATCAGCCAGATTGGAAACTTCTACCTGCAGAATGCACCGCAGCTGGACAGTTACTATCGCCTGGTGGATCAGGGCGAACTACCCCTTCAGCGCGGCTACGAAATGAATGCAGAGGATCGGCTGCGGCGCCACGTCATCATGTCACTGATCTGTGACCTGCACCTCAGCAAGACAGATACCGCCGCGCGCTTTGGCGTCGACTTCGACAGCCATTTTGCCGCTGCGATGGAGGCGCTGGCGCCGCTGGCAAGCGACGGACTGCTGACGCTGGGCGACACGGACATCCGCGTCGAAGCCGCCGGACGACCTTTCCTGCGCAATATCTGCATGCCTTTCGATGGCTATCTCGCCGCTGACGCCGCCTCAGAAGGACGCTTTTCCGCCACTGTCTGAGCCGCAGCAATGCGGCCGCATGTTAACTGGGGACTTGGCTGTAGCTTTAACTACAGCCTTGACTAGAGGCCATGAGCGCTATAGCTTTTGCATCCTAGTTCAGGGGTGCATCTCATGACATCGCAAGCGTCGATCAAAGTCAGTCGCCAGGCGCCACTGGCCTGCAGCCATGACTTCTCAGCCAACTGCAGCGACTGCCGGCTGAACAGTATTTGCCTACCTTTTTCCCTGGAAACCCGGGACATTGAGGAACTGGACCGGATTATCCAGCGCGGTCGCCCCCTGCAGAAAGGTGGGCATCTGTATCGCCAGGGCGAAGATTTCAGCTCGATCTACGCCGTCCGCTCTGGCACGTTGAAGGCTTATCGCATGACTGACGATGGGCGGGAGCAGATCACAGGTTTCTACTTCCCTGGAGAAATAGTCGGCATGGATGGTATCAACCAGAGTCGCCACGCCTCGTCAGCGCGCGCTCTTGAGACCTCCGCTGTCTGTGAAATCCCGTTTTCGTCACTGGAAAAACTGAGCGCCAGCATGCCGCAGCTGCAGCGGCATTTTTTCCAGCTCATGAGCCGCGAGATCACGGAAGACCAGCAGCTGATAACACTGCTCAGCAAAAGCTCTGCTGATGCACGTATCGCCGCACTGCTGTTGAGCATATCCATGCGCAATGCACGCCGTCGCCTCAGTGCCACGCAGTTTCGCCTGAGCATGTCGAGAGTGGATATTGGCAACTATCTCGGCCTCACCGTTGAAACAGTGAGCCGCGTGTTCACCCGATTACAGAAATCGGGAATTATGGATGTCAGCAACCGGGAAATCAGCATTCTTGACGAGACGGCGCTGAGACAGCTGACGAGCGGCGAGTAGTGGGCATCTCCCCGGGTGCCCACTACTCGTGGGGAATTCCATTGCTATCTATACCACCCGTGCATTCAGTCTGTTCCGGGGCTATATTCCGACGCACTTGACCTGAATCAACAACCGGCGGCACGTTGTCGCTACACTTCGCAACCTGAAAATCACGGGGATCCCCGACACATGATCCAGCATACAATCGGTCTTCTGCTCAGACCCAGCGAACAATGGCGAGTTGTCGCACAGCTTCCAGAAAAGTCGCGCAACGTTCTGGTCCTCTATCCATGTATTTTTGCGCTGCTGCCGGCCATCGCCTGGTACTACGGCACCAGTCAGGTCGGCTGGACCACGGGACTGCAGGGCAACGTGGTACGCCTGACCGTAGAGAGCGCCTTTCAGATCAGTGTGCTTTTCTACCTTGTCATGGTTGGAAGCGTGGCCATCATCGGCTTCTTCATACACTGGATGTCGAAGACCTACGGGGCCGAATCTACCGTATCCAAAGGTATTGTGATCGCAGGTCTCACTGCGACCCCTCTTTTCATCACGGGTCTCGTGGGTTTTTACCCCACCCTCTGGCTGGATCTGCTGATCGGTGTTGTTGCCATCAGCTGGTCGGTCTACCTCATGTACCTCGGCATACCGATTATGATGAAGATCCCCGAGGAGCGTGGCTTCCTGTTCTCCAGTGCCGTACTGGCCATTGCCATGGTGGTGCTGGTCAGCATCATGGTCATTTCGATACTCGCCTGGGATTACGGGGCGGCCCCCGCCTTTACTGATGGCTGAGACCACCATTTCACTGAGTAAACCACTAGAATTAGGCGAACATACAAACCCGCTCGAACTCATCGGAACGGAACAACACAATGACTGAGCTCAACTCTGCACTGGAGCACCCCATCTACAACTACAAGGTGGTACGGCAGTTCGCCATCATGACTGTCGTATGGGGCATCGTCGGCATGCTGGTCGGCGTGCTGATTGCAGCACAGCTGGCCTGGCCGGCGCTGAACTTCGATCTCCCATGGACCAGCTTCGGGCGTCTGCGCCCGCTGCATACCAACTCCGTTATCTTCGCCTTTGGTGGCTCGGCGCTTTTTGCAACATCCTACTACGTTGTCCAGCGCACCTGTCAGGTAAGGCTGATCTCCGACAGACTGGCGGCCTTTACGTTCTGGGGCTGGCAGGCCGTCATTGTGGCCGCCGCTGTCACGCTGCCCCTGGGCCTCAACAGCTCCAAGGAGTACGCCGAGTTGGAATGGCCAATCGACGTGTTAATCGCCATCGTCTGGATTTCCTACGCCGTGGTCTTCTTCGGCACGATTACAAAACGCAAGACCAGCCACATTTATGTCGCCAACTGGTTCTTCGGCGCATTTATTGTGACGGTTGCGGTGCTTCACATCATCAACAGCGCAGCAATGCCTGTGAGCATGACCAAATCCTACTCAGCTTACGCCGGCACGGTCGACGCAATGGTGCAGTGGTGGTACGGACACAATGCCGTGGGGTTTTTCCTGACTGCGGGCTTCCTTGGCATCATGTATTATTTTGTACCCAAGCAGGCCGGGCGGCCAGTCTACTCCTACCGCCTGAGCATCGTGCATTTCTGGGCGCTGGTGGCTGTCTACATTTGGGCAGGACCACACCACCTGCATTACACGGCGCTTCCCGACTGGGCCCAGAGCCTCGGTATGGTGATGAGTATCATACTGCTGGCGCCCTCCTGGGGCGGCATGATCAATGGCATCATGACCCTCTCCGGTGCCTGGCACAAACTCCGCGACGACCCGATCCTGCGATTCCTGGTGGTCAGCCTGTCTTTCTACGGCATGTCGACCTTTGAGGGGCCCATGATGGCTATCAAGACCGTGAACGCTCTGTCGCACTACACGGACTGGACGATTGGCCACGTGCACTCGGGCGCTCTGGGCTGGGTGGCAATGATCACCATCGGCGCGCTCTATCATCTGATTCCAGTGCTTTACAACCGTGAACGCATGTACAGCATCAGTTTGATCAATGTGCACTTCTGGATGTCTACCATCGGCACGGTACTTTATAT
>JBHEOO010000016.1:0-69905 GCA_046260765.1 Chromatocurvus sp. | reverse complement strand
GCGATACTGGCGGCAAGCAAGGGAAACTGTTCCAGCCACGCGATCATCTACACCAGCCCTGCAAAGCCCATGAAGGCCAGGGATGCCAGGCCGGCGGTAATCATGCCGATGGCGGCACCGGCGAAGGGCTCGGGTACGTCGGCGACAGCAAGCCTTTCGCGCATAGCGGCGAACAACACCAGCACCAGTGAAAAGCCAAGGGCGGCGCCGAAGCCGTACAGCAGCGACTGGGAAAAATCGTGGCTCTTGTTGATGTTCAGCAAGGCAACTCCGAGCACCGCGCAGTTGGTGGTGATCAGCGGCAGATAGACACCAAGTACGCGGTGCAGCAGAGGGCTGCTCTTGCGCACCACCATTTCCGTGAACTGCACCACCACAGCGATGACCAGAATGAAGGAGATGGTGCGCAGGTAGCCAAGATTCAGCGGCAGCAGCAGGTAGTTGTAGGTGAGGTAGCTGCATGCCGAGGCCAGCGTCAGCACGAACGTTGTGGCCATGGACATGCCCATGGCGGTCTCCAGTTTATTGGAGACGCCCATAAACGGGCACAGGCCCAGGAACTGCACCAGCACAAAATTGTTGACCAGGATTGCCCCGATCAAAAGAAAGGAGTAGTCAGCAAGCATCTCGCATCCCGTCGGGTTCAGTCCGGAATGTTAGGGGGTCGCCGCCAACAACACAATGCCGCTTATTTGATCTGCATGCCCGGCGTGGCGCCGCTGTCCGGCGCCAGCAAAAAGATCTCTTCATCTCCCGGTCCCGCCGCCAGCACCATGCCCTCGGAGGTACCGAAGCGCATCTTGCGTGGTGCGAGGTTCGCCACCACCACGGTGAGTCGGCCCACGAGATCCTGCGGTGCGTAGGCCGCCTTGATTCCCGCGAGAACCTCACGCTCACCGAATGGACCGAGATCCAGCGTCAGCCGCAGTAACTTGTCGGCGCCATCGACGGCTTCTGCACGGACGACCTCTGCGACACGCAGGTCCACACGGGCAAAATCCTCGAAGGTAATTTCACTGGCGACCTCGGTGGCGGTTCCACTGACTTTTTTTGCGCCGTTCTTATTGGCAGTGTCCACGTCATCCTCACTCCTCGCTGTCTGCGGCTTCACTTGCGCCGCCTGTCTGTCTGCAGCGTCCGCTGCCTCGCGTCCCGCATCCAGAATGGCGGCAACCTGCTTTTCATCGATTCGCGTCAGCAGGGGTGTGAAGGCACGCAGCTCGTGGTCCAATAAGCTTTGTTCCAGTGCTGTCCAGTCGAGAGAGGTCTGCAGGAAGTCCTCGGCCTTTTCGGCCATTCGCGGCAGCACGGGCTTGAGGTAGATCATCAGCACCCGGAACAGATTGATGCCCATGGAGCAAACGGCGTGCACCTGGTCGGCATTCGCGGGGTCTTTCGCCAGGACCCAGGGCTTGTGCTGGTCGATGTACTGGTTGGCGCGGTCCGCCAGGGCAATGATCTCGCGCACGGCCTTGCTGAACTCCCGGCTCTCATAGCGCTCCGCGATCTCTTCCCCCGCAGCCATAAAGGATTGCAGCAGTTCCGGCTCGCTGCAGCTGGCGGCCAGACGGTTATCAAAACCCTTGCGCAGGAAGCCCGCACAGCGACTGGCGATATTGACCACTTTGCCCACCACGTCGGCATTGACGCGCTGCACGAAATTCTCGAGGTTCAGGTCGATATCATCGACACCCGCGCCCAGCTTGGCGGCAAAGTAATAGCGGAGGTATTCGGCGTCGAGATGTTCGAGATACGTGCTGGCATTGATAAAGGTGCCTCGACTCTTGGACATCTTGGTGCCGTTCACCGTCAGGAAGCCGTGGGCGAAGATGCCCGAAGGGGTGCGCAGACCTGCAGAATGCAGCATGGCGGGCCAGAACAGGCCATGGAAATTGACGATGTCCTTGCCGATGAAGTGGTACAGCTCGGTGTCGTGCCCCGGGCGCCAGAAGCGGTCGAAGTCCGCGCCGGTGCGCTTGCAGTAGTTATGAAAGCTGCCCATGTAGCCAATGGGTGCGTCGAGCCAGACATAGAAATACTTGTCGTTTTCGCCGGGGATCTCGAAACCGAAGTAGGGGGCGTCACGACTGATATCCCATTCGTGGAGCTCGGCATCGGTCCACTCGCGCAGTTTGTTGGCAATCTGCGGCTGCAGCGTGCCGGAGCCTATCCACTCACGCAGCATGTCGGCGAATTCCGGCAGGCGGAAGAAAAAGTGTCTCGATGCCTTTTCTATTGGCGTGGCGCCAGAGAGGGCGGACACGGGGTCGATCAGCTCCGCCGGCGTGTAGGTGGCGCCGCAGGCCTCGCAGTTGTCTCCGTACTGGTCGGGAGCCTTACAGCGCGGGCAGGTACCCTTGATAAATCGATCTGCCAGGAAAAGACCCTTTTCCGGGTCGTAGGACTGCGTGATTTCACGCTCGGCAATGTGGCCGTTCTCTTTCAGTCGCGCGTAAATGTACTCACACCAGTGGCGGTTCTCTTGTGAATGTGTGGTGTAGAAATTGTCAAAACTGATGAGAAAGGCTTCTGAGTCCTTGCGGTGCGCGGCATGGATACTGTCTATCTGTTCCTGCGGTGTGATCCCCAGCTTTTCCGCGCTGAGCATGATCGCGGTGCCATGGGCATCGTCGGCGCAAACGTACAGGCATTCATGTCCCCGGGAGCGCTGAAAGCGGACCCAGATGTCCGTCTGCACCTGCTCCAGCATGTGACCGAGGTGCAGTGGGCCGTTGGCGTAGGGCAGGGCGCTGGTGACGAGAATGCTGCGCTTCTTCAGGGGCATGAGGCTGTATGACATCGCAGAATGGGCGCGTACTATATCCGCTTTCCCATGGTTTTTCACGCCGCCCACGGCGACCGGCACACCCGTGTCGGTCGCCGTGGATGTTGGCCACCACTCGCCGGGCGCAGCGGATTGTGGGCGAGGAGGCGAGTCTCTATACTGGCCCGCGCGCAGGGCCTGTCCCCCCACCTGACCGGAAGGATAACCATGCAGTCAGTGAAGCACATCATCGCCGTCGCCTCAGGCAAGGGCGGCGTCGGCAAATCTACCGTTGCCGTGAATCTGGCGCTTGCCCTGCAGGCATGTGGTGCCCGCGTGGGACTCCTCGATGCTGACATCTACGGCCCGAGCCAGCCTCTGATGCTGGGCGTTGCTCCGGGCACGCGGCCGGAAACGGAAGACGATCAGGTGATTCTCCCGGTGGAGGCGCATGGATTAAAGACCATGTCCATGGGTTATCTGACAACGGACCGTACACCCGTGGTGTGGCGCGGCCCCATGGCCGGCGGTGCGCTCGCCCAGATGCTCGAGCAGACACGCTGGGGAGAGCTGGATTACCTGTTGATCGACATGCCGCCGGGCACCGGTGACGTTCAGCTCACGCTGGCACAGAGAGCCAAAGTAAGCGGCGCTGTCATTGTGACGACCCCGCAGGACATCGCCCTGCTCGACGCGCGCAAAGGCATCGAGATGTTTCGCAAGGTCGATGTACCGATTCTTGGGATCGTCGAGAACATGGCCTTGCATGAATGCACACAGTGCGGCCACGTCGAGCATGTATTTGGCAGCGGCGGCGGCGCTGATGTCGCGGCAGAATACGGCGCCGAACTCCTCGCCAGTCTGCCCCTGGCCATGGCGATCCGCGAGCAGACCGATGCCGGTCGACCGACGGTGCTGTCGGCACCGCAGTCAGCCGCCGGTGAGGCCTTTATGCAGGCAGCGCGGCGGCTGCAGGAACGTCTGGCTGCGGGCGATGGAACGTCCGGCGGCGCGCCCGATATCAGTGTAACGGACGACTAATGCCCGGCGAGGAGTATCAGTGAGCATCAAGGCGGATAGATGGATTCGGCGCATGGCGCTGGAGCACGGCATGATCGAGCCCTTTGAGCCCGGTCAGGTGCGTGAGCGCGACGGACACAAGCTGATTTCCTATGGGACGTCCAGCTATGGCTACGATGTACGCTGTTCCCAGCAGTTCAAGGTTTTCACCAACATCAACTCGGCTACGGTTGACCCGAAGGCTTTTGATGAGAGCAGCTTCGTCAATATCACCAGCGATGTCTGCGTGATTCCGCCTAACTCTTTTGCGCTGGCCAGTACCGTGGAATATTTTCGAATCCCGCGCAATGTGCTCACCGTCTGCCTCGGCAAGTCGACTTATGCCCGCTGCGGCATTATCGTGAACGTGACGCCACTGGAGCCGGAGTGGGAAGGTCACGTGACGCTGGAATTTTCCAACACCACGACGCTGCCCGCAAAAATCTATGCCGACGAGGGCGTTGCACAGATGCTGTTTTTCGAATCCGATGAGGTATGCGAGACCAGCTACAAAGACCGTGGTGGCAAGTATCAGGGACAGCGCGGCGTGACACTGCCCAGAGCGTGAATAAACAGGCCCAGAGCGTTATTAAAGAAGGCCCAGGGCGTAATTAAAGAAGCCCAGAGCGTGAAAGAGGCCTGGCGCCTGATCAACTGGCAACGTGCTCCCTGACCGGTACCCCATCAATCTCCGCGCTGATGAGGTTTGCCTCCACGGTCTTGCCTTCCTCGATATGAAGCGTCTTGACCACGAGATAATCCCAGTCCGGCGCGACCCAGAGTTGTGAGAGCCTCTCGTCGGTATCACGTTGGCGTTCGTATAGCAGCGTATCAATCTCTCCCATGGGTGTCTGTAGTCGCTCCGGACCGATCAGTGCAAGCGTGTAGTCCTTGACCTTGCGGCCATCAGCGACGGTAAACATCATTTCCCGGGGCGCATCGGACTGGCCGAGGAGATTCAGGCGCATCTGTTCCTGTTGGCTCATGCGGTCAAGGGTGTGTCCAATATCGGGTAGCGCATACCACTCGCCCTTATACAGGCTGCGAATCACCGACGAATCCGGCGTGAAGTGGACTTCCCTTCGACGGCTGATCAGCCCGGTGCCCTGATAGATATAGGAGCGCGGTTCTACACGCCCCTCCGCCAGGTTGAACTGGCTCACTTCGCTCAGACCGACCACCAGCAGGCTGCCCTCGCTGGTCAGCCTGCAGTGTCCATCCCGGTCGATCGTCAGGTCGCGACGAAGCTTGATGCTCAGGCCACGTGCGGTGGTCTTATACACGGTGCTATAGGGCTTTAGCGCCGTTTCTCCTGCGGCTGGCGCTGGTTTCTGCTGCGCCGCCGCCCCCAGACCAGGTGTAAGCAGGCACGCAAGCAGAAGTGCCGATAGCGGCCGCAGCGATAGCCAGGCAACGCGGCGCTGCGTGACTTTATGGCTTGCACGGGACGTAGGGTATCCCGGTTGCGGGCGTCTTTTTTCCATCCAGTGTCACCTCTCCTGCTATCAACCGCAGCCGCCCTGTTACCCACCATGAGATGGCCAGTGGGTAGATGCGGTGCTCAAGTTCGAGAACCCTTGCGGCCAGTGTGTCAGCGTTATCGTTATGCATTATCGGCACTGTCGCCTGTAGCGCTGGCGGTCCGCCGTCCAGCTCTTCTGTCACGAAGTGAACCGTCGCGCCGTGCTCGCGATCTCCAGCTGCCAATGCCCTGGCGTGGGTGTTCAGCCCGGGATACTTTGGCAACAGCGATGGGTGAATGTTCAACAGGCGTCCGCGGAACGACGCAATGAACAACGGCGTCAGTATGCGCATAAAGCCGGCGAGAATGACCAGATCCGGCGCATGTGGTTCGAGTTCGGTCAACAGTGCGCGATCAAAGTCCTCTCGTGAGGGGTAGTCACGGTGATCAATGACGGCGTGGTGAATCCCTGCGCACTGCGCGCGAGCCAGCACGCCTGCGCCGGGCCGGTTGCTGCCGACAAAGGTAATGCGCGCGGGAATGGTACCGTCGCTGCAGGCCTTTGCTATCGCCTGCATGTTGGAGCCGCTGCCCGAGGCCAGTATCGCCAGCCGCGGCAGTGTATCAGTAGCGCCAGTCACCCCTTCAGGTTGACTCGGCGCTCGCCGCGACTGATCGTCCCCAGCTTCCAGGCTTTCAACTCATGCTGCTCAAGCGTGTCGATCGCCGCAAGCCAGGAGTCTGGAGACATGCACACCACCATGCCGACGCCACAGTTGAATGTTCGGTACATCTCCTCTGTGGCAATTCCACCGGCGGTTTGCAGCCACTCGAACACCGGCGGCCACTGCCATGAAGAGACATCGATGTCTGCCGCGCAGTTTTCGGGCAGAACGCGCGGAATGTTTTCGAGCAAGCCGCCGCCAGTGATATGCGACAGAGCGTGAACGCCACCGTCGCGAATCAGCTCAAGCAGTGGCTTGACGTAGATCGCGGTTGGCGCCATCAGCGCTTCGGCCAGGGTTGTATCGGCGAGTTTCTGCTGCAGATCGACACCGCTGATCTCGATCACCTTGCGGATCAGCGAGAAGCCATTGGAATGCGGACCGCTGCTGGCAACGCCAAGGAGAACATCGCCGGGCTGCACCGCGCTGCCGTCGATGATCTCGCTCTTTTCCACCACGCCAACGCAGAATCCCGCAAGATCATAGTCGCCGCCATGATACATGCCAGGCATTTCCGCCGTCTCGCCACCCACCAGCGCGCAGCCGGCCAGTTCACAGCCGCGTCCAATGCCATCAATGACGCGGGCTGCAACATCAACGTCGAGCGCCCCGGTTGCGTAATAGTCGAGGAAGAACAGGGGCTCTGCGCCCGATACCACGAGGTCGTTAACGCACATGGCGACAAGATCAATGCCGATGGTGTCATG
This sequence comes from Chromatocurvus sp., assembly GCA_046260765.1. Classification (GTDB taxonomy): domain Bacteria; phylum Pseudomonadota; class Gammaproteobacteria; order Pseudomonadales; family Halieaceae; genus Chromatocurvus. The sequence goes on along the minus strand of JBHEOO010000016.1, from coordinate 63,188 downwards.
CTGTCCCAGCTGCATGGCGAGTCTCAGCTTGGTGCCGACACCGTCGGTGCCCGATACCAGCACAGGCTGTGAGTAGCCTGTCGGGATTTCGCAAAGAGCGCCAAAACCGCCCAGACCGCCCATGACCTCGGGGCGGTGGGTGCGCCGGGCGGTATCCTTGACGCGCTCTACGAGTGCGTTGCCAGCATCGATGTCTACGCCAGCATCCCGGTAGCTCAGCCCGGCCTTGTCGCGATTACCGCTCATGATTCTCCCTGTCTGGCGCTGGATTGAGCCGCGTAGTGTACTGCTCCGTCAATTCCAGTAAAGCGGCGGCGGTACTCAACGGTACTATTTTTGCTTTATGCCTTGCGCTTTATGCTCTCCGCCTGCGCTTCGCGCTGGTACACTTGGCAGCATGAGTCTATTCGTTTTCAGGTGCCTTGTACGTAAGGTCGTGCCTGGCCTGCTCTGCGCTTTGCTGGCGCTTCCGGCAGCGGCACGCGTCGTCGATGGCCTTTACAGTGCGCGCATCAGTGTGCAGGACCGCAGTCAGGCGTCTCTGGACGCTGCGGCGCGTGAGGGCCTGTCCGAAGTGCTGGTGAAGATTACCGGCAGCCGCGAGGTGCTTGCACTGCCCGTGCTTGATCGCGCCGTGCGAGATGCCCGGGATCTGCTTCAGCAGTTTTCCTATCAGTCTGCGGCCGACGGCAGTGATCTTGCAATTGAGCTCAGGTTCAGCAGCGAGACAGTCCGCGGCCTCGTGATAGAAGCCGGCGCTCCGCTGTGGACTGCGAATCGACCTCAGGTGTTGGTCTGGCTGGTCGTCGATGGACCCGACGGTCGCCAACTGGTTGATGCCGCGAGCTACCCGGAACTGGTCGTCAGAATGCAGCAGGCGTTTGATCGCCGCGGTCTGCCGCTGGTCATGCCGATTCTCGATCTTGAGGATGTGATTGCCCTGTCGCCGGGCGATGCCTGGCGGCAGGGCCTTGCCCATATCATGCAGGCCTCTGCGCGATACCCGGCAGAACAGGTCCTGGTCGGACGCGCTGCGGCCTTGTCCGGTGACCGCTGGCTGGGCGACTGGCTGCTGTACGATGGCCGCAGCCGTGCCGACCGGCCCGTCAATGCCGACTCCGCTGATGCGTTCCTGGGTGCCGGCGTCGATCTGGTTGCCGGGGTCGTGGCGGGGCGCTTTGCGCTGACGTCCTCTGTGGCCGGCAGCACATCCGGTGATCGGGTCGAGGTCAGCGGCGTCAGCGGCTACTCGGATTACGCGGCGATTGTCAGCTGGCTGGAGAGTCTCGAACTGGTGGAATTCGCGAACGTGGAGTGGCTGCGGGGCGATCGACTGACCCTGCGTCTGGTGGCGCAGACCGATCTTCAGAGTCTGCGCCCGCTGATCGAGCTCAATAGCCGCCTTGTTCCGGATAACCGTGGCGGCGACGGCGCCAACCTGGTGTATGTATGGCAGAAATAGACGAGCGTGTTATCGACCTCCCCATCAAGCGATGGCCCCTGGTTCTCGGGGTATTTGCCGTAGCCGGTCTGTTTTTTTATTTGCTCCAGCCCATTCTGTTGCCCTTTGTTCTTGGCGCTGTAATCGGCTACCTCGGTGACCCGCTGGTCGATAGGGTAGAGGCCAGAGGAGGCAGTCGCACCCTCGGCGTTGTCCTGGTGTTTCTTGCCTTCGGCCTCATTCTTCTGATCGCCACGCTGTTCGCCATACCGATGCTGCTGCAGCAACTGGATATCCTGATTCAGAAGATTCCGTTGTTCTACACCTGGCTGCGCGATAGTGCGCTGCCATGGCTCCAGTCGAGGGTGAGCATTCCTTCCTCGCGCCTGCCCGAGATCGACTGGTCGGGCCAGCTGCTTGAAAACTGGCAGTCACTGGGCAAGGCGTCTGCAAGAGCAGTGGGGCAGATTACGGGGTCTGGCCTGGGCATGCTTCTGTGGCTCGTCAACATTGTGCTGGTGCCCGTGGTGGCGTTCTATTTCATGCGTGACTGGGACAACATGCTGCGCAAGCTGCTGGGGCTGCTTCCAAGGGCCTGGCAGTCCGGCACCCGGGCCATGGCGCAGGAGGCGGATGAGGTGCTCGGCGCATTCCTGCGCGGCCAGTTCGTTGTAATGTGCGCACTTGGCGTGCTTTACAGCAGCGGGCTGTGGATTGTCGGTGTACAGGCGGCGTTGCTGCTGGGCTTACTCGCAGGCCTCGCGAGCATCGTGCCCTACCTGGGGTTTGTTGTCGGTATCACCGCGTCCATGATTGTTGCCTACGTTCAGTTCCAGGAGTTTTCTGTGCTGCTGTGGGTATTGCTGGTGTTTGCTGTCGGACAGCTGGTAGAGAGCATGTTCCTTACGCCCATTCTGGTGGGCGATCGCATTGGCCTGCACCCGATAGCGGTGATATTTGCACTGATGGCCGGTGGGCAGCTTGCCGGTTTTCTGGGTGTGCTTGTCGGTTTACCTGTGGCAGCGGTGGTGATGGTTTTCGTCAGGCATGCCATCGCTCGCTACCGCGCCAGCAATCTTTACGGGGCTTGAGTCGTGGCGTCCGCCTCGGGGGGCCAGCTACCCCTGAATATCCGTCCCCGCGACGACGCCACCTTCGATAATTATATTGTCCAGGCGCGGGTGCAGGCGGTGCACCTTGCAGTCGGTGGTTCACTCGAGCGCCTTCTGTTCATGCATGGCCCCGGCGATGGCGGCAAGTCCCATCTTCTTCAGGCAGCCTGTCATGCCTGTGATGGCGTGGCCCTCTACCTGCCACTGACGGCAGTAGCCGACATGGCCCCGGCGGCACTCCTCGATGGTGTGGAGCATTCAGCGCTGATCTGCCTCGATGATCTGCAGTCGGTCGCGGGCGATCACGACTGGGAGCGGGCTCTGTTCAACCTGTATAACGCAGTTCAGATGGCGGGCTCGCGTCTGTTGATCGCGGCGAACGCCCCGCCTGCGTCACTTTCCATTGCGATGCCGGATCTACGCTCGCGGCTCGCTTCGATGCTGGTCTACAGCGTGCCTGCGCCCGGTGACGAGGAGAGGCAGGAGATACTGATCGGGCGGGCTCGCCGGAGAGGTCTTGCCATGCCGAAGGGGGTGGCGCGCTATATCGGTCACCGCGCCGGACGCTCGATGGGTGAGTTGATGGTGGTGCTGGAAGAGCTCGATCGTGCCTCGCTCACTTACCAGCGAGCGCTATCCGTTCCTTTTGTGCGCCAGGTCATGGGGTGGCAGGGGCAAGGGAAAGGGGATCAGGTTCCGTAGGATTCCGTTTCACCGTGCGCCGCCGCCGTCTCCCCCGACTGGAGCATCATGTAGCGCCGCAGATAGTGCACGGCAATATACAGCGGTCCGGTGTCGAGCAGTGCCACGCAGGCTTTGAAAATATAGTTGCTGCCGACCAGAACCAGCAGCGCCTTGAGGGCGATGTCTCCACGCAGGAAGGCGGCGCCGAAAGTCACCGTCACAACCATGATGGAGTCCACCATCTGGCTCATCAGCGTACTGAAGTTGTTGCGTATCCACAGGTGCTTGCCACGCGTTACCCGCTTCCAGAAATGAAACAGCTGCACGTCGCAGTACTGCGCTGCAACATAGGCGAGCATAGAGGCGAACACGGCGCCTGAGGTGGTGGCGTAGATAAGCTGATAAAGCCCCACACTGGATTCAACAATGTCGCCGTTGGGAAGTGCTACCGGCGCCGCCAGCTGCAGCACCTGCCAGGGCGGCATGGCCTCTGGACCGACCGAGGGCAGGCTGTTGCCCAGTATCAGTACGCCCAGAATAAAGAAATTCATCCCCAGGCCCACGCTGACCAGGAAGTTTGCGCGGGCTTTGCCGTACAGTTCACACACCAGGTCGGTGCACAGGAAGGTCAGTGGGTAGGGGAGTACGCCCACGGCGAGCGCCATCGGCCCAAGCTGGACAAAGCGGGTGATGCCGATCACGTTGAGCAGCGTCATGGCGCAGAGGAACGTCGCAGCCAGTATAAGAAACACGCGCTCCCGCCGCTCCTGCAGCATACTGGCATTCATTATTCAGGATTCCCGCTGACCGAGATTCGCGTGTATGACGGTGCCGTTGATGACAGGGTGTTCGTGCGCCCAGACGATCAGTTCGGCGATTTCCTCCGGTGCCACCAGCCTGCCGAAACTGTTGCTGCCCCCGATTGCGCGCAGGGTGTCCTCGTCATTGCCCAGATGGGTGCGCAGCATTTCGGTATCGGTGAAGCCGGGGCAGACCAGCGCTGTGTGAATGCCCTTGCCCATGAGGTCCTGGCAGGTGGCGCGCATCATGCCCAGCTGCGCATGCTTGGAGACGACATAGCTGAACGCGCCGGCAACGGCCTTTTCAGACAGTGTGGACCCCACGTAGATGACGCTGGAGGATGCAGGCAGGGCGGGCAGCAGTCTTCTGTTGAGCGTGTTTATGCCAACGACATTGACGCCAAGCACGCCGGCCAGTGCTTCATCGCTGCAATCCAGTGCGGAATCCTTGAGCATCTGGCTTGCATTATGAACGAGCGCGACTGCGTCCGCCGCCCTCACGGCCGGCAGCAGAACCGACATCGCTGCATCCACACTGTCCCGATCCTGCAGGTCGCAGCGCAGGTGCTCGACGCCGGGTAGTGGGCAGGTACGACGGGCGAGACTGAAGACTGTGTATCCGGCGTTAAGGAACAGGCCAGCAGTGGCGCAACCGATGCCGGCACTGGCTCCCGTAATTATTGCGATGGGCATTGATTTATCCTGTCTGTCCCGGGCCACTGCACTGCGGCCTATGCTAACGTTGTGTGAGAGCACTTTATACTCTGCCCCTGCCTCGCCGGATTGCCTGCGGTGTGAACCATCCGCAGCGCGGATCGCGTATGCAGGCATACCCGGACGAAAAGCATGCGCACTGCGCGAGGAAGGCCCGTTGAATAACCACGAAGAGCAGCTTGCAACGCTGTACATTGACAAGGAGAGCCACAAGTTCTCCGCAGCACACTACACTATTTTCTCGGCCACCGAGCGCGAGCGGCTGCATGGCCACAACTACTCGGTGTCGGCAAAGATCGTGGCTCCGATGGGCAGCAACGGGTTCGCGGCGGATTACAACGTTTACAAGAACCGTATCAAGCGCCTGTGTGACGAACTCGACGAGTACATGATTCTGCCGGAGCACTCCCCGCATCAGACGCTCGAAGACGAGGACTCCCGCTATCGCGTGGTGTTTGCCGGTGAGACCCTGCACTTTCTCAAGAGCGATACCCTCGTACTGCCTATTGTCAACGCCACGGTGGAGGAGTTCTCGCGCTATCTGTTGGGCCGTGTCGTCGCTGACTCACAAGGCGAGGATCTGCGTGAGGTGCAGATCTGCGTCGCTTCCGGGCCGGGACAGAAGGGCTGTACCACCTGGACAGCCCGCTAAGCCACCGTCACGCTGCAATCCCGGTATGCCGCAGGAGTGCGCGGATGTCCGGATCGCGCCCGCGGAAAGCCCGGAACGTTGCCAGTGCATCCCGGGATCCGCCGGCTTCCAGCACCTCCCGCAGGAAGTCGGCGCCGGTATCGGCATTGAAAATCCCCTCTTCTTCAAAACGGCCATAGGCGTCTGCAGATAACACCTCAGCCCACTTGTAGCTGTAATAGCCAGCCGCATAGCCGCCGGCAAAGATGTGGCTGAAGCTGTTCTGGAAGCGATTCCATGTGGGCGGCTGCAGCACGGCAACCTCCTCGCGCACGGCGTCGAGCAGCGATTGCACGGAATCGAAGTCCTGCCTGCCCCATTCCAGATGCAGCCGGAAGTCAAACAGGGAGAATTCAAGCTGTCGCACAGTCTGCATGGCGGCCTGGAACGTCCGCGCAGCCAGCAGCTTGTTCAGCAACGCCGTCGGCAGCGGCTCGCCCGTCTCGACGTGACCTGAAATGAAGCTCAGCGCCTCTGCCTCCCAGCACCAGTTTTCGAGAAACTGGCTGGGCAGTTCTACGGCATCCCACTCAACGCCGTTGATGCCAGACACCGAAGCAACAGTCTGCGCCGTGAGCATGTGGTGCAGGCCGTGCCCAAACTCGTGGAACAGCGTGGTCATCTCGTCATGAGTGAGTAGCGAGGGTGAGTCGCCCGAGGGGGCCGAGAAGTTGCAAACCAGCCAGGCTACCGGGAGCTGCAGGCCGTCGGTGCCAGAGGTAGCGCGTCGGGTGCTGTAGTTGCCCATCCAGGCGCCCCCGCGCTTGCCGCTGCGTGCGTAGAGATCGAGGTAGAAGCGCGCCACTGGTGAACCGTCGCGCCGGATCTCGAACAGCTGCAAATCGGGATGATAACGGTCGACGTCAGACAGTTCCAGGACATCCACGCCGTACAGCCGCTTGACCAGATTGAACAGGCCGTTGAGAACACGGGGCACCGGGAGGTAGGGGCGTATCTCTTCCTGCGACACAGAGAAACGGTGCTGCCGCAGTTTTTCGCTGCAATACGCCACGTCCCAGGCCTCAAGCTGGTCAAAGCCGAGTCGTGCGTGCGCAAAGTCCGCCAGTTCCTGCCATTCCTGCTTGGCTCGGGGCCTGGCTTTATCTGCCATATCGCTCAGAAAAGCGATCACCTCATCGACATCCCGGGCCATTTTAGTCGCAAGAGAGAGCTCTGCGTAGTTGTCAAACCCGAGAAGACGCGCGAGCTCAAGTCGACAGTCGAGCGTCTCGCGGATAATGGCGCTATTGTCCCAGCGTTCGGCATAGGGGCCCTGTTCCGATGCGCGCGTGGCAAAGGCGGTATACATTTCCCGGCGCAGTGCGGAGTCATCGCAGTAGGTCATTACCGCGAGGTACATGGGCATATCCAGCGTCAGCAGCAGGCCCTGTTTTCCTCTTGCCTGTGCCGCATCCCGCGCACTCTCGATTGAAGAAGCGGGCAGGCCGGACAACTCCGCCTCCGTCACCGCTTTAGACCAGGCGTCGGTCGCATCGAGCACATTCTCGCTGAAGCTGGCGCCGAGCTTGGACAATCGCTGTCGAAGCTCGGCATATTCACGCTTTTTCTCTGGCGCGAGCGCTACACCGGCAAGCCGGAAATCGCGCAGCGCAATCTCCACGCTGCGCCGTTGTGCCGGGGGAAAAGCATCATAGGCTGGGCTTTCAGAAATCTGTCGGTACACCGCGAAAAGCCCCTCGTGCTGACCGAGCCAGGTGTTGTACTCAGATAAAAGCGGCAGACAGGCATTGTACGCAGCACGCAGTTCCTCGCTGTTGACGACCGCGTTGAGGTGGCTGAACGGCGCCCAGGCGCGCGCGAGTTCATCCTCAAGCGCCTCGATCGGCTGCAGAACGCTGTCCCAGGTGAGAGCGTGGGGGGAATCAAGCAAAGCAGTGATCGCCGCCTTGTTGCGCGCTATCAGCTCACGGATGGCGGGTTCTGCGTGAGACGCCTCGATGGCGCTGAAACGGGGCAGCTCAGCGGGCGCGAGCAGGGGATTGGTCATCGGGTATACTCCATGGGAGAAATTTTGTGCATGAGAGAACTTTTGTGCATGAGAGAATTTTTGTGCATTAGTGAGCTTTGTGCATGAGAGAACAGTGTGCATGAGAGAAATTTGTGCATAAACGAAAAACAGGCACAGACAACAGTCAGGATATTGCCAGTGTAGCGCATGCCTGCGCGGTTTCCCCATCCGCGATGTTTGTCTCTTTGGGAAAGTTATGGTCAAGAAATAAGGATGTTTCATGAAAAATACAACACGGCTGTGGCGTGTCCTGATCAACAGCGCGGTGTCGATACTGCTGGTGTCGCAGGCCGCGCTGGCGCAGGAGAAGGCCCCACTGGTGCTGGAGGACGTTTTCCAGCTGGGCTATGCGGATGCACCGCTGGTGAGTGCAGGCGGCGATTTCGTCGTCTATACGCGACACACTATGGACATCATGCAGGATCGCGAGCGGACCAATCTGTGGATAGTCAGGCTCGACGGCAGCGAGCACAGGCCTCTCACCAGTGGCGCAATGAGCGTGTCTCACACGGCCCTGTCACCGGATGATACCCGGGTGGCATTTGTCGCAAAGGACGACGCCGGCTCACAGATCTTCGTGCACTGGCTGCAGCAGGGCTACACGGCGCAGTTGACTAAGCTTGCGACCGCACCCGGGCAATTGTCCTGGTCGCCTGACGGCCAACAGTTGGCGTTTACCATGCGCGTTGCAAGGAAGGCTCCCGTCATGGGCGTGCTGCCGGCGGCGCCGGAGGGTGCGGAATGGGCGCCGCCGCCGGTAGTGATCGATCGCGCGGTGTATCGCAACGACGGCAGAGGTTATCGCAAGCACGGCTTCCAGCACGTATTCGTTATGCCTGCCAGCGGCGGCAGTCCGCGGCAGGTGACGTCGGACGATTTCGATCACAGCGGCGGTATCGCCTGGTCAGCATCTGGAGATGCCCTGTTTGTTTCCGCGAACCGGGGCGACGATGCCGAGCTCAACCCCGTGAATACGGACCTGTTTCGAGTGGATCTTGCCACGGGCGCCCTGACCCGCCTGACCGATCGACCGGGGCCCGACAGCGGACCGGTTGTCTCTCCCGACGGCCGCTTCCTCGCCTACACCGGCTGGGATGACGCTGGCCTGGGCTACCACCGTCAGCGACTCTATATCATGCACACGGACGGTACCGGGAAGCGTGAGCTGCAGGCGGATCTCGATCGCGACGTGTCGTCTCCACAGTGGTCTGAGGGCAGCGAACATCTGTTCTTCAGCTTTGACGACAGGGGCAACACTGTTCTTGCCATGACCGATCTGGAAGACCGTATGGTGCGCCTTGCCGATGGGCTTGGCGGCACATCGCTGGGTCGCCCCTACGCCGGGTCGGCGTTTGCTGTGGGTGGCGGTGATGTCTTCGCCTATACGGCGGGAGACACCTCGCGACCCGCGGATATTGCGGCCGGCCGGCCGGGGCATGACGCCCCCACGCGCCTGACAACGCTAAACGAGAATTTCCTCGGCCATCGCGACCTGGCGCGCGTCGAAGAACGCTGGATAACGTCATCGGCGGATGGCGAGGAGATCCAGGCCTGGGTTGCCTTGCCGCCGGGGTTTGACCCGAATAAGAAATACCCTCTTATTCTTGAGATCCACGGGGGCCCGTTCGCCAATTACGGTGAGCGTTTCGCAACTGAGGTACAGCTGTATGCAGCGGCCGGCTACGTTGTGCTATACGTCAACCCTCGGGGCAGCACAAGCTACGGTGAACGCTTCGGCAACCTGATACACCATGCCTATCCCGGCAGGGATTACGATGACCTGATCTCGGCGGTCGATGCAGTCATTGATGAAGGTTATATTGATACGGACGGACTGTTTGTCACCGGTGGCAGTGGCGGTGGCGTGCTCACGGCGTGGATTGTCGGCAAGACCGACCGCTTCCGCGCTGCGGTAGTGGCCAAGCCGGTCATCAACTGGACCAGCTTTGTGCTCACCGCTGACAACTCGCCGTATTTTACCCGCTACTGGTTCGAGGCCATGCCCTGGGAAGATCCCGAGGGTTACTGGGCGCGCTCGCCGCTGTCTCTGGTGGGCAACGTGCGCACGCCAACCATGCTGCTGACCGGTGAGTCGGATCTGCGCACGCCGATCAGCGAGACAGAGCAGTATTACCAGGCCTTGAAGCTGCGTGGAGTGGATACGGCGATGGTGCGCATACCGGGTGCCTACCACAGTATCACCAAGCGCCCCAGCCAGATGGCGGCCAAGGTGGCGGCGATCCTGGCATGGTTCGAGCAGCATACAGCGGCGGAGTAGGACGATGGTCAAGCGTGTGGAAATAACGCAGCCCGGCGGCCCGGAGGTCATGCAGCTTTGCGAAACTGCGTTACCCGCGCCGGGGCCAGGCATGGTGCGGGTGCGCAACAGCGCGATTGGCCTCAATTACATCGACACCTACCATCGATCGGGCCTTTATCCACTGCCAATGCCCAGCGGTCTCGGGCTTGAGGCTGCGGGGGTGGTGGAATCTGTGGGTGAGGGCGTTTCTCTTATCCCTGGGACACGCGTGGCTTACTGCGCTGCGGGCATCGGTGCCTACAGTGAGGCAATCAACCTGCCGGCTGCCAGACTGGTGGTGCTGCCGGATGCTGTCAGTGACGAAGTCGCCGCTGCGGTATTGCTCAAGGGCTGCACCGTGGAGTACCTGCTGCAGCGCACCTATGCTCTTGGCGAGGGCGAATACTGCGTTTTTCACGCGGCAGCGGGAGGAGTCGGTCAGCTGTTTGGTCGCTGGGCAAGGTCTATCGGGGCACAGGTCATTGGTACTGTCGGCTCGGCGGATAAAGCCGAGGTGGCGCGTCGTTGCGGTTACGCCCATGTCATCAATTATCGGGAGGAGGATGTGGCGACCCGGGTGCGGGATATCACGGGTGGAGCCGGCGTTCCTGTGGTGTACGACGGCGTTGGCGCGGCGACCTTTGACGCGTCGCTTGATTGCCTGCAGCCACGAGGCCTCATGGTCAGTTTCGGCAACGCCTCCGGCGCGCCCCCGCCGCTGGATCTGCAGCAGCTGACTGCCCGGGGTTCACTGTTCATCACACGGCCCTCACTGCTGGGCTATGTCGCTTCTGATACGGAAATGCAGGCCTCCGCAAAGGCTGTACTGACGCGTGTTGCGGCCGGGACATTGCCCGTAGAGGTAAACCAGCGTTATCTGCTGGCGGACGTGCAGCGGGCGCATCGTGAACTCGAGGCCCGGGAGACGATCGGATCCAGTGTTTTGACGCCCTGACTGTCATCGCTGGCACTGAAAGAAACGCCTTGCGCGGGGAACCATGTCAGTGTCACGCGGTCACATTTATGTAGGTGGTGAATGCCTGCCGATGTCACCACACCGTTCAGGTCATTGACTCCCTTGGAGAGACTCCTCCTGTGCCGGCCGCAAGGCCGGCTCTTTTTCGCGTCAGTCTTTTATGGCAGACAGCCGCGAGTCGACAACGCTATTCCGCAGAACGTTGCAATGTCGCTGCGAGCAGAGACTCCAGGGTTTGCGGTCCCACCAGGGTCTGTATCAGCTGGCCATCAGGATTGAAGACCAGGGTCGTGGGTAGTACGACAGGGCGCTCTGTTCCCAGGGCCTCTGCGGGGTCCTCCGGCAGTGTCGCAAAGTCGATACCGAGTTTTTTCAGCTGCTCTGCCAGTTCATCACCCGTCACGCCATCAAAATTGACGCCGAGAACCGTGACCTCGTCGAGCGCATTCAGCTCGTTGAGCTCCGGCACTTCCTTGATGCAGGGTTTGCACCACTCAGCCCAGTAATTCACCACAACCCACCTTCCGTGTGCTGCCTCAATCTTTGCCAGTGGGCCGTTTGCCGCTTGTTCACAGCCAGCCATTGCCATCAGGAAAAAACAGATTGCTGCCAGCGGGCGACGAAGGTTGTCTTGTGTTGTCATACCGTGAAGAGCTCCACCAGGTTGATGTCCAGGGCGTTTTTGCGTGCCTGTTCCTGCTCGCTGAGCAGGGCAATGGCTTTTTCTTCCCAGGCGTTACCGCTGCCCGGATCATCGTGCATGCGCTTTTCGCCGCTGACCCACTGCACGACCTGCCAGAGGCTGACGTTGTGCAGGTCCCGGGCCAGCAGGTAGTGCCCACGATCATTCTGCGAGATGAGATTGTGTTGCAGAAAAATGCTGCGCAGCTCGCTCCAGCTGTCGCTGTCGATGTTGCAGCTGCGATCCAGCATAAGATCGAATTCGCGCAGAGGCAGGCCTGCCTGCTGGCGCCGCCACAACAGGTGCAGCGCTTCCAGCGCCTTGACCACGAGGGGGCGCGCGGCCTGGTCTCTGGACTGGTAGGCGGAGAGACCATGCACAAGAATCGCGCAGACAAGGACAATATTCCAGGAAATGAAAACCCACAGCAGGAATAGCGGTACTGCAGCAAAGGCACCGTAGATACATGTGAAGCTCTTTTCAATTTTGCGCAGCATCAGGATGGCGGTACCGACTAGGAAGGCCACTCCAAAGCCAGTGAGGTTTTTGGCCTGACGGGAAAAATCGTCAAGGTAGGCCTGCATGTCCTGTGACCCTTCCGGGATGACGTACTCGAACAGCATGTCTTGAATGTTGCCCTCGAGACCCTTGAAGGCAGGAATCGCAGACGCCATCGCATACAGCACTGTGAGCAATGGCACCAGCGCGAACAGACTCACATAGGTGAGCGCCGCCGCCGTGTCCTTGCAGCGATCCGCATGGTATCGCTGGAGGAAATAATCGAGCCGGTGAAGCAGTGGCTGCCACTTGTCGGGTACGCTGATCATTGGCGGATTATTGCATGATTCGCCGTGAGCCTGGACTCACGCACGGTGGGGTCTGCTGCTTTGCTATAATCGCGCTACTGAAATGAATTGCGGGCCTGAAGACGGCCTGGTCGACCCTGGATTAATGCATGACCTACATCGCCCAATACTACAAGCAAGCTGCAACCCGTAGTCTACTCGCCGTTGTTATCAGGACGCCAGTCAATGTCCGGTCACGGCTGTCGTGACGTCGGGACGGCCGTATGTGCTGGTGCTCTATTACTCGGCGTCGGGTGCGACTGCACGCATGGCACAGGAGATTGCACGCGGCGTCCAGGGCGTAGCCGCCATCGATGCAAGGCTGCGAACGGTGCCCGCAGTCTCTGCGGAAACGGCGCAGGTGGCACCCGACATTCCTGACGAAGGCCCAATGTTCTGTGAGCTTGAGGACCTGAGACACTGCAGCGGGCTGGTGCTCGGCAGTCCAACCCGATTTGGCAATATGGCGGCACCCATGAAGTATTTTATCGACCGTACATCCGAGCTCTGGCTTAGCGGGGCTCTGGTAGACAAACCCGCGGGCGTATTCACGTCCACGTCGAGCCTGCACGGGGGGCAGGAGAGCACGCTGCTGAGCATGCAGCTGCCACTGCTGCACCACGGTATGGTGCTGGCGGGCCTGTCCTACGGTGAGCCGGGACTGACCCGCACCCGGGGCGGTGGCACTCCCTACGGCGCCAGTCATCACGCCGGTGCGCAGAACAACCGCGTGCTTGACGACGACGAAATCGGTCTTTGTCGTGCCCTCGGAGCGCGCATTGCGCGGCTGTCTCTCGCGCTGTCCCTCGCTGTTGGAGATAAGTCATGAGTGTCTTCACACCAAGACAGGGGGCCAGCGCGTGGTTGTGGGGTCTGGTCTGGGGCTCCTGGGTACTGCTGCTCGTTCATCAGGTTGCCGATGCCTGGATCAGCGCTGTGCCCTGGATTATCTGGTGTGGCAAGCTGCTGCCGCTGCTGATTTTTGTCCCCGGTATGCTGAAAGACCGCCTGCGCAGTTTTATCTGGCTGTGTTTCATCTGTCTTCTCTATTTCATCACGATCGTTCAGTACCTGTTCGCCGCACCGGGCTCTATTCTCGCCCAGACCGGCATGCTTGCAGTGGTGGTGCTTTTCACTTCTGCCATGCTGTATGTGCGTGCCCGCGGACCCGAACTGCGCGCAGCCAATCACCCAGCCACCTCGCCTGAAGGACAACCATGACCCGCCGCCCCTCTTTCCTGAAACGACTTTTTCACCGCATCTGGCGCGGCATCACGCTCCTGCGCCTGGCACTGTCGAACCTGCTGTTTCTTGCTGGGCTGGTGCTGCTTTACGTCCTGTTCAGTGGGACATCACCCGCACCGCTGCCGCAGAATGCGGCCCTGCTGCTCGATCCTGCCGGTACGGTGGTCGACGAAAAAACGCGCATTGAGCCCCTGTCCCTGCTGAGTGAGCCGTCCCCGGCCACGGCTGAGACCCGGCTGCAGGACATGATAGAGGCGGTCGATGCGGCGGCTGCGGATAAGCGTATTTCCGCGCTGGTCATCGACACGGAAAACCTCGTGCAGCTCGGCCTGAGTCGCGCTCAGGAAATGGCGCCTGCCATTGCCCGCTTTCGCGCAACGGGCAAGCCCATCATCGCCGCCGGAGACTACTTCACCCAGGATCAGTACCTGCTGGCCGCCGAGGCTGACGAGATTATCCTGCATCCCTATGGTGGCGTTGTGCTGCAGGGTTTCGCCAGCTACCAGAACTATTTTCACGAGGCGTTCGAAAAACTCGCCGTGGATATCCATGTTTTCCGCGCCGGTGAGTTCAAGTCTATCGCGGAGCCTCTCACGCGCAACGATATGTCAGAAGGCGAAAGGCAGATAACCGGGGCCTGGCTGAATGACCTCTGGGGGCAGTATACCGGCCACATCGAGGCCCTGCGTGGACTGGAGGAGGGCGCACTGCAGCGGCAGATCAATGCCTATCCGCAGCGCCTCGAAGATGCCGGAGGTGATCCGGCGAAGCTTGCACTGGCAGAGCGCCTGGTTGATCGGCTGATGTCGCGCCGCGACAGGGATGACTACCTGGCCCGCCGCGTCGGCGTCGTGAATGATTCCGGTGAAGCAGAGATGATCCCGTTTCAGCGCTACCTGGCAAAGCGTGGTACCAGTGCCGGTAGCGAAAAGCGCATTGCAGTCGTTACCGCGCAGGGCAACATCCTGCCGGGTTCGCAGGAACCGGGCGCGATCGGCGCGGAAAGCCTCTCAGCGCAGCTGATCGATGTGGCGGAGGCGCCTGATGTCGCTGCTGTCGTTCTGCGTATCAACAGTGGAGGCGGCAGTGTTTTTGCCTCCGAGGTCATCCGTGCAGCGCTGGCTGAGGTTCGCGCGCGGGGTATCCCGGTGGTTGTGTCCATGGGGCCAGTCGCGGCGTCAGGTGCATACTTCATTGCCACTGCGGCAGACCAGATCTGGGCGACGCCGGCCACGCTGACCGGCAGCATTGGCGTCTTCGCGGCTTTTCCGACGGTCGATCGTCTGCTGTCCCGTGGGGGCATTCACACCGATGGCGTCGGCACCACCGATGCGGCGGGTTCGCTGCGCATTGACCGGCCGCTGAACCCGTTGGCTGCGGCAGCACTACAGCAGTCGGTTGAGCAGATATACGAACAGTTTCTCCAGCTGGTAGCTGACAGCAGGGACATGAGCACGGACGAGGTCGATTCGGTGGCGCAGGGACGTGTCTGGAGTGCGCCAGCCGCGCGGGACGTGGGGCTGGTAGACGCGCTGGGAACGCTGCAGGAGGCCGCTGCTGCCGCAGCGTCTCTGGCCGGGATTTCTGACTATCGCATTGACCATGTGCGGGCGCAGACGTCGCCGCGACAGCAATTACTGCAGCAGTTGGCCGATCGTCTGTCTCTCAGCGGAATCCTCGGCACATTGGACCCGACTGCCTCGCTGCCGGTTTCCTGGCGTCAGGCATTGCTGCCGGTGCAGATGGCGAGCGACGCGATGTCCGGATTCTCCGACCCGCGTCATCTGTATATGCAGTGCCTCGGCTGCAGTTTCTGACTGCAGGTGCCGGGGTGGTGTTCTCAGCTGTCCGTTGCCGGAATTTCCGCGGCGATTTCAAGGGCAAGTGCGTGTAGCAGGTCGCTGAGGGCGCGGGCGACGGCCGGGCCGGAGGCTGACGCAAGTGTTGCCTCGCGACTGAATCGGCCGCGGCGAACTGCAGTCGATGCAGCGGATGACGTGGGCAGGATGCGCCAGGTGACCGCCATTTTCGCGACCGAGTCTGTTGCCTCCAGCCTGCGCACAGAAATGCTGATGCCGTAGTGCGCCGGTAGCGCTGATGGCCCCGGAAAGCTCGTTATCGGTGTGCCATCAAGCGCGTCAGTGAGAATCTCGATCAGCGTGCGCTGTATGCCCTGATCCAGCGGCTCGGCCCAGAGCTCTGACATGCTATAGCGCAGCGCGCCGTTACTATCGCGTCTTGCGAGGCCGTTGCGCTTCAGGTAGTCCGGAAGCGTAACCGGGCCGAGGCTGAGCGGGGGTGCATCGCTGCGAACGGCGGCCTGCGTCGGCGAGGTCAGGGTCAGATAATCTACGGCTTCGTGGGTGGCGCAGCCCCCCACCAGGCTGGCTATCAGCAGACAACCCGATAGCAGGTAATTGACAGCCCTCACTGCTCGTTACCCCGCCGGCCGCGCAGGAGTGCTTCCGGATGCTCTTCCAGCATGCGCGCCAGCGACTGCAGTGCCCTGCTGGCGTCGGCGAGTTCTTTCAGTGTTGTGTTCAGCTGGTAAAGCGTAGGTGATCCTGCATCCACCTGGTCGCCCAGGGATTGCATCACCCGCTCGGTTGCCAGAAGCGCGGAGTCCAGCCGCGCAAGGCCACGGTCGGCGCTGTCCGTCAGGGCGGGGAGATCCGCGTTGACCTGCGCCAGGGTGCCACGCGCCTGCGCCAGCATCGCGGTCATTTCCGGACGCAATTCAGCCATGGCGTCTGTCAGGCCGTCGCCCGCTTGTGCGAGGGATGCCAGCGTCTGCTGCAGGTCGCCGGGCAGGTCCTGGAATTCCTCGGTCGCGGTGAGCGTTTTGAGGCTGCTCGCGATATCGCCGATGTCCTGCGCAATCCCGGCATAGTCGATGGATTGCAGCGTCCTGCGCAGCAGTTCCAGCTCGGTGGGTATTGTCGGAATCTGTGTGTGCGGCGATGTGACGTCAGGCAGGCTCACGAGGGTATCGGGGTGGAAGTCCATCTGCACATAGAGCAGGCCGGTCAGTACGCTCTGCATGTTGAGCTGGGCACGTAAGCCATTGTCGATCAGGTAGGGAAAAAGCTCTGAGGCTTCCATGCTCTCGCCCACGAGACGGACATTTCTCTCGGATAGTTCCGCCTCAACCTGCATGATGATGTCAGCCTTGTCGGTGGACAGAAGCAGCTGAATATCGGTGACCTGGCCAATCTCAACGCCACGCAGTGCGATGGGTGCGCCCACAGTCAGACCTTTCACCGAGCCCTCGAATACCATGACCACCTGCTCGCGCTGGCCGCTGAAGCCAGTGCTGCCGATAACGACAGCGCCTGCAAGGACAATCAGCAGGGAGCCCACCACGAATGACCCGATGAGCACGCTGTGCTTGCGTTCACCCACGGTCCGTCTCCGCGAAAACCCCGGTGGATGGCCGGACATCGGCTTCGCGGTTCAGGAACTGTCGCACGACAGGCTGCTCACTGTGCGTCCTGAGCCAGCCCGGATCGCCGTAGTCAATCATTGTCCGGGTCTCCGCGTCCAGATAGACGCTGTTGGTGGCGATGGCGAAAATGCTGGGTAACTCATGTGTCACCATGACCACGGTGGCGCCGGTCGTTTCCTTGATCTGCAGAATCAGGTCGTCCAGGCGTCTCGAGCTCACTGGGTCGAGCCCGGCAGAGGGCTCATCGAAGAACAGGATCTCGGGGTCGAGGGCAATGGCGCGCGCCAGAGCCGCGCGTTTGCGCATGCCGCCGCTGATCTCTTCGGGCAGGTAGTCCTGGAATCCGTCCAGACCCACGAGTGCGAGTTTATAGGCCACGATATCATCAATGGTGTCAGCTTCGTATCCTGTGTACTGGCGCAGCGGCAGCGCGACGTTCTCCGCAAGAGTCATGGCGCTGAACAAGCCGCCGCTCTGGTAGGTGATTCCCCAGCTGCGCCGCATGATGCGCCGCTTTGCAGCACTGGCTGACATAAGGCTTTGACCATGATATAGGATATCGCCGTTGGCGGGCGCCTTGAGGCCAAGCAGGTGGCGCAGCAGAGTACTTTTGCCACAGCCAGAGCCGCCCATGATGACAAAGATGTCCCCGGGGAAGACAGCGAAATCGAGATCGCGCTGGATGACAGTGGAACCATAGGCCATGCACAGCCCGTGAACCTCGATAACGGGGTCTTTGATCACACGCCAACCTGCTGGAACAGTATGTTCATGCCGGCGTCTGCGATGATCAGGTAGACCACTGCCGTGACCACGGCTTCTGTGGTGGCGTCGCCGACGCCCGCGGAGCTGCGTCCTGCGGACATGCCGGCGCGGCAGCCAGCAATCGCTATCAGCACGGCAAACAGAAAGCTCTTTGACAGTCCGACGAAGAAGTGGCCGGGGGCCAGTACGGTGACCAGTTCGCTCAGGTAGGCAAGCGGGGTGATGCCCATACCGCCGGCGACGATAGCGCCGCCCACCATGCCGAGAACGTTCGCATAAATCGTCAAGAGAGGCATCATGAGAGCGAGTGCAAGCAGGCGCGGGGCGACCAGAAACTCCATTGGCGACAGGCCGAGAGTGGTGAGAGCGTCGATTTCGTCATTGCCCTGCATGGTGCCGATCTGTGCCGCGTAGGCGGCGCCCGTACGCCCCGCCATGACAACAGCCGTCATCAACGCACCCATTTCCCTGAGCATGCCAATGCCGACCAGATCAGCGACATAGACTTCTGCGCCAAAGTCCTGCAGTTGCACCGCACCCAGATAAGCCAGAATCATCCCGACCAGTACGCTGGTCAGCGTGATGATGGGCAGTGCCCCCGGGCCGGCCTGGGCGCAGTAGAGTTTCAGGTCAGACCAGCGCATGCTGGAACCGGGCGTCATGCAGGTGGCGCAGGCGAGGGTGGCGTCGCCAACAAACGCCAGGGACTCCTGAACCTGCTCGCCGATTTCATGCAGGTTGCGTCTTATAGCGACAGGCGACAGCCAGCTTGCGCTGCGCTTTCGCGCCTCCCGCGGTGGTGTTGTGGTTGCCAGATCCAGCAGGTCGTCGAGGCTGGAGCCGTGGCGTCGGCGTTCGCAATCGATCCCGCGGGCCCGGCAGAGATTGAGCCAGCGCAGGCAGAACGCAGGTAGTTGTGAGTCCCACTCACCGACACCAGACAGATCGAGGGCGACAGGCCCGGGTGGCTCAATTTTTTCGAGCATCCCGGACAGGCGGGACGTCCCCGGTGGCTGCTGGCCCTCCGTCCAGTTGCCAGTGAGGTAAAGCGTTAGCTGACCCGTCTCATCAGGACGCACTGCGTAGTCGGGGGGCGTTGCGTCCATGGCCTGATGTCCTCGGCTTACTCGCGCCTACGGTTGCGTGTCGTTATTGCCTGCCGCCTGAACTGGCGGTTGCGTGACGTGATCACTGGAATGGCAGCTTTTCCCGGATGGGTTCTATCAGCGCAACCGCCTTGTCATGGATTTCCCGCACCGGGCGATCATTGCCAACGGACTGGCGGCGCGAAATCATTGTTACCGGAAACAGGTAATTGTCGGTCTCCCGGTAGCGAAGTGCGCGGCTGCGCCCAATTGGATCCTCGTAAACGACCCAGTGCATGTCGAGTTCTCTGGCCAGGACGTCGCCCAGCAGAATACCCATGGCCTGCAGCTCTTCGATCTGGTCCGGTCGCACAAGGCGCTGATCAAGCAGGCGCTGCAGAAGGGGGATGTCGTTTGCAAGCGAGCCATCAAAGCCGCCCCCGGTGTGGCGACGTGCGAGAGCCTCAATGGTATCTCGCTGGCGCTGCATGTACTGCTTGTCGATTGGCGTCAGATCACTGACGCGCAGCTGTTGCTCCTGGCCTGCAGCGGGCAGGCTGCTCGCGAGTAACGCTGCCATGATGACCAGGCAAAGACGGGTCAGGACGTTCATTCAAGCCTCCGGTTTTCAGTCAAACCCTGCGCACCGCACTCTAGCGCGGCATGACGGATACCTCAATCCGGTTGTGTTTGGGTGGTGGTCATGGATAATTGCGCCCTTTAGCCCCTTCGACGGCACTTCGATTGCCGGTTCGGGCCAATTTGCGGGGTTTTGCATGATCACTGGCAGCATAGTCGCTCTCGTCACGCCCATGCACGAGGACGGGAGCCTCGACTGGGCAGCGCTCGAGCGCCTCCTCGATATGCATATCAAGGAAGGGACCGCGGCAATCGGCGTCACGGGCACAACGGGAGAAAGCGCCACACTGACGGTTCCAGAGCACTGCGCGGTCATTCGCCACTGTGTTGAGTACGTTGCTGGTCGTGTACCCGTGATCGCGGGTACCGGGGCCAACTCGACGCGGGAGGCGATCGAGCTGACGACTGCCGCCGCCAATGCGGGTGCCAATGCCTGCCTGCTTGTGGTTCCCTACTACAATCGTCCTACCCAGGCTGGGTTGTATGCTCACTTCATGGCGGTTGCCGATACGGTCGACGTTCCCCAGATTCTTTACAACGTGCCCGCCCGTTGCGCGGCGGACCTCGCCAACGACACGGCCGTTGCCCTGTCGCGGCACCCCAACATTATCGGCATTAAAGATGCCACGGGGAACATGGAGCGCGGACGCGAGCTGATCCAGCGAGTCGGCGATGACTTTGCCGTGTACTCCGGCGACGACCCGACAGCGCGTGAGCTGATGCTCGCAGGGGGGCACGGCAATGTATCGGTGACGGCCAACGTTGTGCCGGCGTTGATGGCGGCGCTGTGCACCGCGGCAATGGCGGGCGACAACGAGCGTGCGGCGAAGATCGACGCGCGCATTGCGGGGCTCACGGCGGCGCTGTTCGTCGAGCCGAATCCCATACCGGTCAAGTGGGCTCTCGCCCGCATGGGTCTGATTGAGACAGGCATACGCCTGCCGCTGCTGCCGCTGGATGCGAAGCTGCGCACGATTGTGGACGATGCGCTGGCGGGGGTGTCGCTGTGATGCTGCGCGGTCTGTCGCTAGGGCTGCTTTTTCTGTCCCTGGTCGGTTGCAGCTATCTGGTGGGCGACTCCGGGTTTTTCCGGGACAGTTCCGGTGATTATCGACAGGCCAGGTCGACGGAGGTCATCCAGGTGTCCCCCGGCGAGAATGCCGCCCTTCAGGAAATGTACCCAATCCCCCCGATTCGGACGGATGCGCTGATGACGCGCGAATTCGAGGTGCCAAGGCCCGCGTCTCTCGCCTCGGGGCGTGCCGAGGAAATGGTGCGTATCCAGCGGCTCGGAGACGAGAGCTGGGCGCTGGTAGCGATAGCGCCGGGGCAGCTGTGGCCTCAGGTGCGGGGATTTCTCTCGGCGGCGGGCATCAATGCAGGCCGGATCGACGCCGGCCAGGGTACTATCGAGACAGACTGGCTGCAGCTGAGGAACCAGGACATGGAGTCCCGCTTTCGTTTCCGCATAGAGCGCGGCGTGCAGCGTGGCACCAGTGAACTGCATGTACTGCAGATGAACCGCGCCGGTGATACCGGAACCTGGCCGGCGGTCTCGAACAATCTCGAGCATGAGTCCGAGATGCTGCGCAGCGTAGCGCAGTACGTAGCCAACAGCTCGGAGACCGCGCCGGTGTCCATGATGGCCGACCGGGCGATCAGCGCCGGCGGCAAGATAGCGGTCGAGGAAGACGACGGCGGTGAGGCCATTATCAGGCTTGGTCTGCCCTTTAATCGGGCATGGGCATCGCTGGCGCTGGCGCTTGAGGTTGCAACATTCGAGATACTCGACCGCGACCGGAGTGCCGGCAATTACTACGTTCGCTTCATTGGCGAAGAAGAGGAAGACAAGCGTGGCTGGTTCGGCCGCCTCTTCAGCCGTGACAGCAATCACCCGCTGGCGAATCGACAGTTTGTGGTATCGCTGGAGGAGTCGGATCCAAGCGAGGTCACCATCGACCTTCAGCCAGACGACGAAGCCCCTGCGCTGGAGCCAGGACAGAAGCAGGCGATGCTCGAATTGATCAAGGGAAATATCAATTAGTGCGCTTCGCATCGCTGGGCAGCGGAAGCCGGGGTAACGCCACGCTGGTGCACAGTGGCAATACCCTGCTCATGGTGGACTGTGGTTTTTCAGTGAAGGAAACGCAGCGCCGCCTGCAGCGTCTTCGGGTGGATCCCGCTGCCATTACAGCGATCCTTGTCACCCATGAACACAGCGACCACATCAGTGGCGTGGGGCCACTGTCCCGCGCTCTCGGTATACCGGTCTACCTGACTCACGGTACTCAGCGAAGCGGCAGACTTGGCTCCTGTGACAACGTCGTTGCCTTCAACGCCGGGGAGTTTTTTTCGCTGGGCTCCATCTCGGTACGCTCTGTGGTGGTTCCGCATGACGCGCGTGAGCCCTGCCAGTATCTTTTCAGCGACAATGGCTACCGGGTTGGCGTTCTCACGGATCTCGGCAGTGTGACGCCGCACGTGATCGACGCCTATCGCGGGTGCCACGGTCTGCTGCTGGAGTTCAATCACGACTGCGGGTTGCTCGCTGAGGGACCGTATCCGCCGTCGCTCAAGGCCCGGGTCGGCGGTGACTGGGGCCACCTGAGCAACCGGCAGGCCTGTGAAATACTGCGTCAGATCGCGACCGGGGATCTCAGGCAGGTGGCTGTTGCTCATATCAGTGAAAAGAACAACGCGCGCAGCGCGGTGGAGGATGAGCTTGTTGCACAGGTTCCCGCCTGGCGTAATGAGATTGTCTGGGCAGACCAGCGGGTGGGCTTCCCCTGGCTGGACGTTGCCGGGGGTAATCACACCACGCCGGCAATGGCCCATTGCGACGCGTGCTAGTATGCTGATCTCTCGGGCACTGGCAACGTTGCAGGGCATGGCGATCGTCTGAGTGGGTAAGGCTGAAGTGGAAGCGGTCAGTATCATCCAGCGGGGTAATCTGCAGAGCCTTGAGCGAACACTGCGCCGACAGTGGCGTCTCGGGCAGAATATTGTGCTTTGCTGGTCGCTGGATGCCCGGGGCCTGCTGGTGATTTTTGTTCCGCACTATTTCCTCGGCAACTACTGCGCGCCACGCAGCGATGACAGCGAACAACACCGTGACAACGAGCGCTATATCCGCCGGCTGATTTCCGGCAAGCGCCGAAAAACCCGCGACGAGCTGTTTGCGGTGGCTGTGCGTCTTGGCGCGTCACCAACCTTCATCAAGCTGGACCATCCCCTCGATGATCAACCGGCGGTGGTGGCGGCGGTTGAACAGGTTATCCGTCGCTACGGTCTTGGCTACGTCGACAGTCGCGCCGTTCTGCTTTTTGATATATCGGATTTCTCGCTGCGCACTCCGTTTGAGCAGGCGAGCCAGCTAAACAGTCTGTCCTACTCCATGAACTCGGTGTACAACAAACTCGCGGCGTGCGGTATGGAAATCAACTTTGCGCGCACCACGACCGGCGACGGGTACTACGTCTGGAACCGCGATCGCGAGACCGATTCCGACAGCCTGCTGTTCTATTTCCTTATACTTATCATGCTCGACAATGCGCTGGCGTCACGGGCTTCCCGCGGTAAGACAGTTCCACTGATTCGCGCGGCGTTCCACATTGGTGGTCACTATGAGCTGTATCAGGCCGAGGGCGTTAACCCGACAGTCTTCAGCTATATTGTCGGGGATGTGACGATTGATCTTGCGCGCATGATCGAAAAGGCGGGGCCGGGTCAGATTCTGCTGGGGAATTTCGCCGCAGAACAGACCGTCTCGGGGGAAGTGGTAGATCCCAGCGCGAAAGTCACGCCGTCCTTTGTGGCCGTGAGTGACGCCGGGCTTGACCGTATCCGGGGGATCAAAATGATGGGCAGCGCCATCGAGGAGATCGCCTGCTGGCTGACCGCCTCACGCCCCCTGGCGCCAAGGCACACCTCACCACTGGAGCTGGCACTGACTGACAAGCACGGCTTCTCCCACCTCGCCTACAATCTCGAGATCGCCGCAACCATCGGCGATGTGCAGATGCGCCTGGGCCACTCTCCGGAGCAGCTCAGGGCGCAGAAGTGACGGCAAAGGTCCTGCAAAGCCAGGATAGCGCTGCTGCCGGCGTCTGTCGCACGGCTTTGCTGCGTCCTCCTCCCGGCCCTGAATGCCACGAGGTCGACTGGGAGCAACTCGCCCGCTCGCTGGATATTCCCCTTCTGGAACCCGCCGTTTCGGCGCGGCATGACACGCGCTGTGACGTGTATCTGTCACAGGATGAGACCGGCCCCTTTCTGCAGCTGACGGGGACGAACGCCCCGGGTCCGGTGCGCTGCGCTTTTTACGATCCGGCTATGACCTATCGGCGCCGCGGTGGACAGAATGAACTGCTCGGACGCGCAGTGGGCATACACAGGCGTCCCGCGTCTCGCGTGGTTGACGCGACGGGCGGGTTGGCGGCCGATGCCTTCGTGCTTGCGGACCTGGGTGCCCGCGTTTTGCTGTGTGAGCAGCATCCGCTGCTTGCCACGCTGCTCACTCTCTCGGTCAATCATTTGCAAGCCGCGCAAGAGGGCTGGCGCGCAGAAGTGGCCTGTCGACTGTCAGTCCGTAGCGGCGACAGTCGATCGCTGCCAGCCGCGCAGCTGCATGCCGATGATGTGCTGTATCTCGATCCGATGTTTCCCTCTGGCAGGCGTTCGGCGGCCGGCAAAGGCATGGCCCTTTTGCAGCGCCTGCTGTCCGAGGACCCCGACGACGCTGCCGAGACACTGCTGCGCTGGGCGCTGCGCCAGCGGGTGCGGCGCGTGGTCGTGAAGCGACCGCTGAAGGCGCCGCAGCTGTGTAACATCCGGCCGTCACACGCGCTTCCGGGGCGTTCGGTACGTTTCGATGTTTATCAACTGGATGGAGCAGGCATAGATGAATCCTGAGACTACAACCGCGCTTGTTACCGGCGCCTCCTCAGGCCTGGGCGAGGAATATGTGCGGCAGCTGGCGCCGCGCTATGAACGCATCATAGCGGTTGCCCGGCGCGTTGATCGACTGGAATCCCTCGCCATTGAGCTGGCATCGGAACGCGCCGATATCGTCCCGCTACAGGCAGATCTTGCCACTCTGGAAGGGCAGGCGCGCGCGGTCGAGTGCATCCGCCAGCAGGGGCCTGTCGGTATGCTGGTGAATAATGCCGGCTTCGGCAGTTTCGGCCCGTTCATTGAGGACGATATCGACCGCGATCTGGCGATGCTGCGGCTTCACCAGGAGGCCGTACTGCTGCTGACCCGCACGGCGTTGCCCGCCATGCGCGACGCCGGTGGCGGCTACATTATCAACGTGGCGTCGGTCGGTGCTTTCCTGCCCATGCCCGGCAGTGCGGTTTACGCGGCCAGCAAGGCGTTTCTGAACAGCTTTTCCGTATCACTGCAGAGTGAGGTGGAGCGCTTCGGTATCCGCGTGCAGAGCCTGTGCCCGGGGTTCACGCATACGGAAATCCACGATTCGCCCGACATGCGGGGCTTTGATAAATCCCGCACTCCGGAGGGCCTCTGGATGTCGGCGGAGGAGGTGGTGAGCGAGAGTCTTGCTGCGTTGGACGCAGGCCATGTACTGCTTGTGCCGGGTGACATGAACCGGACGATGGTAGCGAGTGCGCTGGACGAGGAGCGGGCGCTATTTCGCCAGTAGGCGCCGAAGAAGCGCAGCGTAGATCTGCGTCAGCGTTACCAGATCCTCGCTGCGAACATGCTCGTTCACCTGGTGAATGCTGGCGTTTACCGGGCCAAGTTCGACAATCTGCGCGCCATAGGGGGCAATGAAGCGTCCGTCGGAGGTGCCGCCGGCGGTTGACAGTGTCGCGGTGCGACCGGTGACCTCCCGTATTGCAGCGACGGTGGCCTCCACCAGGGGGCCCTCTGCAGTCAGGAAGGGCTCGCCACTCAGGTTCCAGTCGATGTGGTAGTCGAGTCCATGCCGGTTCAGGAGTTCTTCCGTGCGTCTGCGCAATTTGTCGGCGGTGGTCTCGGTCGAGAAGCGAAAATTGAACAGGACGCGCAGTTCGCCTGGAATGACGTTGGTGGCGCCAGTGCCCGCTTGAATGTTCGAAATCTGAAGTGAGGTTGCGGGAAAGTGCGCGTTGCCGCTGTCCCAGTGCTCGCCTGCGAGCTCCGCGAGTGCCGGCAGGGCTCGGTGAACCGGGTTGTCTGCCAGCTGTGGGTAGGCAACATGGCCCTGTCGGCCGCGTACCACCAGAGTGGCACCCAGTGAACCGCGCCGGCCGTTCTTTACCGTGTCTCCCAACTCTGTGCTGCTGGAGGGCTCGCCGACGAGCGCCCAGTCGATGTGCCGGCCCGACTCACGCAGCCACTGCATGACCCGGACGGTGCCATCGGTGGCGGGACCCTCCTCGTCGGAGGTAATCAGGAAGCCGATTCGCCCGCTGTGGTCGGGCTGCTCACGCACGAAGTCTTCACACGCGATAACCATCGCTGCAAGACTGCCCTTCATGTCCGCGGCACCGCGTCCGTACAGCACGCCATCGATGTCCGTGGGCTCAAAGGGTGGCGTACGCCAGGCAGACTCGGGACCGGTCGGAACTACATCGGTGTGCCCCGCAAAGGCCAGCAGCGGACCACTGCTGCCGCGCTCTGCCCAGAAGTTCACAGTATCCCCGAAGGGCAGGCGCTGGCAGGTGAAGCCGACGGCCTGGAGGCGGCGCATCATGAGATCCTGGCAGCCGGCGTCGACGGGCGTTACCGAGGCGCGCTGTATCAGCTCGCGGCACAGTGCCAGTGTGGGGTGTTCGGATTGCGTCACTATCGGATGTCCGTCAGTTGTGGCTGTGCAGCATCTCGTTGAGTTCAATCGCTGCCTGGTTTGTCTGGCACTCCACGCGACCGCTGGTCGAGTTGCGCCGGAACAGAAGGTCCGGTCTGCCCGCCAGCTCGCGCGCCTTGACCGTATCGGCGCAGTTACCGTCATTGTCCAGTACCGCCACCTTGGTGCCGGCGGTAATGAATAGCCCGGCCTCGACCGTGCAGCGATCACCCAGTGGGATACCAATACCCGCATTGGCGCCGATCAGGCAGCGTTCGCCTACGGATATGATGATGTTGCCGCCCCCTGACAGTGTGCCCATCGTGGAGCAGCCGCCACCGAGATCGGAATGTGCACCGATAGACACCCCGGCGGAAATCCGTCCCTCAATCATGCCCGGCCCCTCGGTGCCGGCGTTGAAGTTGACAAAGCCCTCATGCATTACCGTTGTGCCCTCACCGAGATAGGCGCCCAGGCGCACCCGGGCGGTGTGCGCAATCCGCACCCCCCGCGGCACCACGTAATTGGTCATTTTGGGGAACTTGTCGACACAGCTGACTTCCAGCGTGGCGCCGCGCAGGCGAGCGGACAGCTGGCGCTCAGGGAGTTCATCGAGTGCGATCGCGCCCTCGCTGGTCCATGCCACGTTGGGCAGCAGGCCAAACAGGCCATCGAGCCTGGTGCCGTGAGGCTTTACCAGACGGTGGGAAATCAGGTGCAGCTTGAGGTAGGCCTCCGGCACGTTGGCGGGAGGGGCATCGTCCTGCAGCAGAACACAGGCAAAGGGTCGTGTGGCATGGCCGAGGCGCACCGCAAGCTGTGCGAGTTCGGGATATCCGGCCTGTTCAAGTGCCTCTCCCAGTCTCTGCGCTGCCGTCTCGGACAGGGGATCTGCGCTGCTGAAGGGCTGCACGGCTGCCGCGAGGCCGGCATCTACCGCGAGCATGGGCTGTGGATAGAACACCTCAAGCCAGTTGCCGGCACTGTCCAGCGTGCCGACGCCGATTCCAAGAGCAAACGCGGGTTTCGTCATTGTGTCGAGTCGTCCATGTCAAGGGGTAAATCCATAAGGGACAGGTCGTCAGAGCTTATGTCGTCAGTCAACGTGCCTGTCTTCAAAGCGTGTGCAGATTGAAGAGTGCCTGATACTGCCCGGGGGTAAAGCCGACGTGAATCTCGCTGCCCGTATCGAGCACCGGTCGCTTCATCAGTGTCGGATGCTCAAGCAGCGCCCTCAGTGCCTCGCCATCATCCATATGTTCACGCAGTTCTGTCGGCAGAGTCTTCCAGGTTGTGCTGCGACGGTTCACCAGCACCTGCTGTCCCAGGGTTGTCAGCCAGGCTTTGGCGCGCGCCTTTGACAGACCATCCTCTCGCAGGTCGTGATAGTGGTACTCGATGTCGTGCTGGTCCAGCCAGCGACGTGCCTTGCGTACCGTGTCGCAGGATTTGATGCCGTATAGCGTGATCACGAGAAACTCCGGGCCGCGTCAGACTGATAACGCTGGCAAGGATAGCAAAAATGCCACGGCGCCCGCGATACTGCCATCGACATACTGCCGTCGACTTCAGGGCTTATGCCTTGCGGGTTTTTTTCGGGTGCTTGCGCTGCGGATAGCAGGTGCGGCAGATGTCGCAGACGCGACCGTCACAGCCGCGTGCGGTGCAGTACTCCCGACCGTAGAAAATGATCTGCAGATGAAGCGCATTCCAGCGCTCTTGCGGGAAAAGCCGCTTCAGGTCCTTTTCTGTCTGTGTCACGCTTTTGCCTGAGCTCAGCCCCCAGCGCTGTGCCAGGCGGTGTATGTGCGTATCTACCGGGAAGGCGGGCACGCCGAAGGACTGGGCCATGACCACGCTGGCGGTCTTGTGGCCGACGCCGGGCAGGCGCTCCAGTGCATCTATATCCTGCGGCACCTCACCAGCGTGCTCGTCGAGCAATATCTGGCTGAGACCGGTGATGGCGCGCGCCTTCTGGGGTGACAGCCCGCAGGGGCGGATGATGCCACGAATTTGCTCGGTACCCAGCGCCAGCATGTCGGCGGGATTGTCCGCCGCCGCAAACAGTGCCGGCGTGACCTTGTTGACCCTCTCATCCGTGCACTGGGCGCTCAGCAGAACCGCGATCAGCAGCGTGAACGGATCGCTATGGTCAAGGGGAACCGGCGGTTCCGGGTAGAGCGACTGCAGGCGCGCATCGATAAAGGCAACGCGCTGAGCCTTGCGCAGCATCAGAGTCGCCCGAGGAAGCGTGTGATGCGCCTCGCGGCCTCTTCGCAGTCTGCGAGCGTGGCTACCAGCGCCATGCGCACATGGTTCTCGCCGGGGTTGATGCCGCCGGAATCCCGCGCCAGAAAGCGTCCGGGCAGAACGAGTACGTTTTCCTCGGCGTAGAGCTGCTGTGTGAAGTCGGTATCGGCGATCGGCGTTTGCGGCCACAGGTAAAAACCGGCCTCGGGCACCTGCAGCGGCAGTGCCGGTGCGAGTATCGACGCAACACTGGTGAACTTTTCCCGGTAGAGCGCCCGGTTGGCTACAACGTGGGCCTCGTCCCGCCAGGCCACCGCGCTGGCGGCCTGGTGATGCAGCGGCATGGCGCAGCCGTGATAATTGCGGTAGCGCGTGAAGGCGTCGAGCAGCGTCGCGTCTCCGGCGACGAAGCCGGAGCGCAGTCCGGGCAGGTTGGAGCGCTTGGACAGGCTGTGAAAACTGAGGCAGTTGCGGAATGTCGGATTTCCCGCCTCCTCACAGGCCTGCAGCAGGCCCGGAGGCGGGGCATCCTCATCGCCATAGATCTCCGAATAACACTCGTCGCTGACCAGCACCACGTTATGCTCCAGCGCCTTGTCGATGAACCGGCACAGCAGTGAGCTGGACATCACGGCGCCACTCGGATTTCCCGGCGTACACAGATAAAGAAGCTGGCAGTGCTTCCAGGTCTCGGCGTCGATACGGTCGGGATCCGGCAGGAAACTGTTGCTGGCGTCGCAGTTCATGAAGACGGGATCGGCGCCGGCGAGCAGGGTCGCGCCTTCGTAGATCTGGTAAAACGGATTCGGGCTCAGTACCAGCGCCCCCGGCACCCTTGAAACACAGGTCTGGGCGATCGCGAACAGCGCCTCGCGGGTGCCGCTGACCGGCAGCACCTGTCGCCCGGGGTCGGGACGGACAATGCCGAAGCGTTGCTGCAGCCAGTCGGCGATAGCGCTCCGTAGGTCCGCACTGCCGCGGGTGGCGGGATAACGGTCCAGAAGATGCAGACTGCTGTGCAGGGCCTCTATCACCGCCGCGGGCGCCTCGTGACGGGGCTCGCCGATGGTGAGAGTAATGGGTTCGAGCGCTTCGGGCGGTTTGATGTCGGCGATGAGCGCCGCGAGGCGTTCAAAAGGATAGGGGTGTAGACGATCGAGGTCTCTGTTCATGGGGCTTTCTGTCCGTCCAGTTCGCAGCGTATTGCCGCCTGTATCGCTTCGCACAGCTCGCGGTCTTCCAGCGGTCTGTGCGCGCTGTCCGTAATAAAAAAGACGTCCTCAACGCGCTCCCCGAGCGTCTGGATCTTGGCGGCCTGCAACACCACGCTGAAGCGTACGAAAACCTCGCCGATGCGCGCCAGCAGGCCGGGCCGATCGGGCGACCTGACCTCCAGAACGGTGACGCCCTTGTTCGGGTCAGTGGTCATCAGGGTTTCCGTGGGCAGGCTGAAAGAGCGCACCTGGCGGGGCGTTCGGCGTTGCACGATGCCAGAACCTCGGGCTTCGTCGGAGAGTGCGTGCGTGAGGTATTCCGCGATGTGCTCCTGCCGCTCGCCCTGATCCTCCAGCGGCGTGCCGTCCGAGTCCAGTACGAAGAACGTATCGAGGCTCATCCCATCATTGGCATTATAGACACGCGCGTCATGCACGCTGAGCTCGAGCTGCTCCAGCTCGGCGCATACACGAGGGAACGAGCGATTGTCGTTGCGGGCATAGATGAAAATCTGGGTCGTGTTGGCAACGTTGGATTCCAGGCTGTTGCGCACCAGGACCAGTGGCTGCTGCCGGTCGTGGTGTCCGGCAATGGCTTCGGTATGCCAGGCAATGTCCTCGGCCCGCTCGCGCAGGAAGTAATCTTCTCCCCGCTCGCGCCACAGGGCATCCAGCTCCTCGACCGTGAACCCCCGGTATTCGAGAATGTCGATCGCCGCCTGGCGCGTTTCGTTGATCCAGTCCTGCTTGTCGACCGGGTTTTCCAGGCCGCGACGCAGTGCGCGTCGTGTCTCGGCGTACAGTTGACGCAGAAGGCTGGCGCGCCAGGCGTTCCACAGCGTGGGGTTGGTACCGTTGATGTCTGCAACCGTCAGCACGAGCAGGTAGTCCAGCCGATTCTGGCTTGTTACGTGGCGGGCAAAATCCTGTATGACATCCGGGTCCGAGATATCCTTGCGCTGGGAGAATGCCGACATGACCAGGTGGTTGCGCACCAGCCAGGTAACCAGGTTGGTGTCGCGACGGCTGAGCTCGTGATCAAGACAGAAACGCTCGGCGTCCACCGCACCGAGCTCAGAATGATCGCCGCCCCGGCCCTTGCCGATGTCGTGATAGAGGCCCGCGATATAAAGCAGTTCTTTTTTTGGCAAACGCCTGGCGACGCGACTGGTGACCGGAAACCGCTCGTCGCTGTCGCCACGCAGAAAGCGCCGCATATTCTCGATCACCTGCAGCGTGTGTGCATCCACCGTATAGGCGTGAAACAGATCGTGCTGCATCTGTCCGACCACCCGACCGAACTCGGGCAGGTACATACCCAGGATGCCATAGCGCGCCATGCGGCGCAGCTGCCGCGTCATGCGGTGCTGTGAAGAGAACAGCTGCAGAAACAGGCTGCGATTCAAGGGGTCGGCCCTGAATGACTCGTCAATCAAGTGCCGATGTTCGCGAATCAGCCTGATTGTCGGCGCGCTGATGCCCTGGATGTGAGGATCGTTGCCGGCCTGCAGAAACACCTCCAGCAGCGCGCCAGGCCGCTTCTGGAAAAGGTCGGGTGAGCGTGCTGCGATGTAGCCATTACGGATTTCGAAGCTGTCGTTGAGGAGGGTGACGTCGTCCTCAGCGTCGGTGCGCAGAATGGCCTGATCAAAGTTCTGGATCAGCAGCTCATTCAGCTGCGCCAGTGCCAGTGCCCAGCGATAGTACACCTGCATGAACTGCTCGACCGCCAGGCGCTCACCATCCGTGAAGCCCCACATTCGCGCCAGCTCGCGCTGGTGGTCGAAGAGCAGGCGATCCTCCTCGCGCCCGGTCAGCATGTGCAGGGCATAGCGCACCCGCCACATGAACTCCTGACCGCGCAGCAGAATGCTCGATTCCTCCTCAGTCAGGAAACCGCTGCTGGTGAACTCCTCCGCCGTGCTCCAGCCGAAGTGTCGTCGCGCCAGCCATCCAATCAGCTGCAGATCGCGCAGGCCGCCGGGTGAGCTTTTGACGTTGGGCTCGAGATTGTATTCAGTGTCGGCGAACTTATTGTGCCGTGCTTCCTGCTCCGCCAGCTTGGCCTGCAGAAACTCCCGCGCCGGCCACATATGGTGCGTGGAGGTCTGCTCCCGCAGTTGTGTCAGCAGGCTGGCATCCCCTGCGAGTATCCGCGCTTCCAGCAGATTGGTCAGTATGGTGACGTCCCCGGCTGCGCGGCGTACACACTCTTTCAGCCTGCGCACGCTGTGTCCGATGCTCAGTCCAAGGTCCCACAGCAGCGTGATGAACTGTTCCACGCCTTCCGGGCCCTGGCCTTCATGATCGGACTGCAGTATCAGAAGATCGATGTCGGAGTGGGGATGCAGTTCGCCCCGCCCGTATCCTCCGACGGCGATGAGGGCGAGTCCCGGGCGATCCGGCGTGAATCGCTGCCATAGTGCCGACAGTAGCTGGTCGATCATTTCGGCACGCCAGTGAATCAGTTCGCCGGCGAGATGGCCGCTCTTGAAAGCGTCGTTGAGCTTTTCATTGGCGAGTCGCAGTGCTTTCTTGCCCGCCTTTACCGGCCCCGCGGCCGCGGCATCGGTTTCAAAGGTTGCCCTGCTGAAAAGATCCTGCGGCAGGTCGACGTCAGACATGCGCTGCCTCAGAACGGCTCGTCACTGCGTCGGGTCAGGACTTCCACGCCGGAGTCGGTCACCGCAAGCGTGTGCTCCCACTGGGCCGAAAGCCGGCCGTCCCGGGTAGTCACCGTCCAGCCATCCTTTTTGTTGAGACGGGTATGCCGTCGGCCGGCGTTGATCATGGGTTCTATGGTGAATGTCATTCCGGGTTCGAGGACCAGCCCCTCGCCCTTGCGTCCGTAATGCAGGACCTGAGGCTCCTCGTGAAACACCTTGCCGATGCCGTGACCGCAGTATTCCCGGACGACAGAGTAGTAGTTGGATTCTGCGTGCTGTTGAATGATGTGGCCAATGTCCCCGAGCGTCGTTCCGGGGCGCACAATATCGATGGCGCGGTAAAGGCATTCCTGGGTGATTCGTATCAGGCGTTCTGCGTGGGGTGGCGTGTCGCCGACACCAACCATGATGCTGGTATCGCCGTGATAGCCATCCTTTATAACGGTGACATCGATGTTGATGATGTCCCCGTCCTTCAACTTGCGTGTATCGCTCGGAATACCGTGGCAGATCACGTCATTGATGGACGTGCAAATGGAACGTGGAAAGCCGTGGTAGTTGAGCGGAGCGGGTACCGCCTGCTGCACTTCCGTAATGTGCCGATGGCAGATCTGGTCGAGTTCACCCGTGGTGATGCCCCGCTGTACCTGCGGTCTGATCATTTCCAGGACCTCAGCTGCCAGCGCGCCCGCGACGCGCATCTTGTCGAGTTCCTCGGCGGATTTTGCAATGACGGGCATGGCAGACCTTATGGCTGGAGAGATATGTCTGCAGGCGCCTGTTGAGATTGTCCTGCAACACAGGCGCCAAAGTGTAACGCAACCCAGGGGTCAATCTGTAGTGTCGCCAGCAAATGACGCCGCCTCGCGCTTCTTATCATCGCAGACTTGTGGTATAAAGCGCCCCGCTCGAGGCGGCTTGCTGCCCCGGGGTAAACGACACACGCACGCCACAACCCGATTCAGGGTGCCGGTGCCGGCGATTGCCTGTATAGATAGAGGCTCGTCTACACACTGGTTTGGATCGGGGGCAGTGCGGAGGACTAACCCATACAAGGTAATTATTATGTCACAGATAAGCATGCGAGAACTGCTGCAGGCGGGTGCGCACTTTGGTCACCAGACCCGCTACTGGAATCCGAAAATGGACCAGTACATATTTGGTGCCCGCAACAAAATCCACATCATCAACCTTGAGCACACCGTGCCCGCGTTCAACGAGGCGCTTCAGCTGATCGAGCGCATGGCCGGCACCAAGAACAAGATTCTGTTTGTGGGTACCAAGCGTGCCGCCGGCAAGATCATCAAGGAGCAGGCTGAGCGCGCCGGTATGCCTTTCGTCAGCCATCGCTGGCTCGGCGGCATGTTGACCAACTACAAGACGATTCGCGCCTCCATCAAGCGTCTGCGCGATCTCGAGGCCCAGCAGGCCGATGGCACGCTCGCCAAGCTGACCAAGAAAGAAGCCCTCATGCGCACGCGGGAAATGGAAAAGCTCGAGCGCAGCATTGGCGGCATCAAGGACATGGGCGGTCTTCCCGATGCCCTGTTTGTCGTGGACGTTGATCATGAGCGCATCGCCATCACCGAAGCCAATAAGCTGGGTATTCCGGTGATCGGCATTGTCGACACGAACAGCAATCCGGATGGTGTCGATTATGTGATCCCTGGCAATGACGACGCCATCCGCGCCGTCCGACTTTACGTGACAACGGTAGCAGATGCCTGCATAGCAGGACGCAGCGAAAGTGGTGAGCAGCCGCCATCCGCCGGCGACGAGTTCGTCGAGGAAGCGGCCCCTGCGGACACTGCCGCAGACGCCTGAGGCCAGTCTAAGTACCCCACGAGTTATCGCGCGGCCCAGGCGTGTCGCGCGACTTTTTTTATTTGCCCACCGAGGTGGGCATGTCAGGAGGTAATCCATGTCTGCAGCATTGGTAAAGGAGTTGCGCGAGCGCACTGGGCTGGGACTGCTGGAGTGCAAGAAGGCGCTCAAGGCGGCCGATGGCGACGTCGACAAGGCGATTGAGGAATTGCGCAAGTCCAGCGGCATGAAGGCCGCCAAGAAGGCGGGTCGCACGGCCGCAGACGGCGTTGTCACAGCGCGCGTGGCGGAAGACGGCAGCTACGGCATGTTGCTTGAAGTCAACAGCGAAACCGATTTCGTCGCCCGGGATGAAGGCTTTCTCGGCTTCGTGAACAGCGTTCTCGACGCTGCTTTCAGGGCACGTGAAACCGACGTCGAAAAGCTCATGGCCGGTGAGCTGGAGCAGGCGCGCGAGGCACTGGTGCAAAAAATCGGCGAGAACATCACGGTGCGTCGCGCCAGGCTCATGACGGCAGATAACGGGGTTGTCGGATCCTACGTGCACGGTAACAGCCGAATCGCTGTGCTGGTTGAGCTCAAGGCGGGTGATCAGGATTTGGCGAGAGATGTTGCCATGCACGTGGCGGCAGTCAGTCCGCAGGTGGTCTCTCCAGACGATATGCCGGAAGAAGTGATTGCCAAAGAGAAAGAAATCTACACGGCGCAGGCCATGGAGTCCGGCAAGCCCGTGGAAATCATCGAGAAAATGATCGGTGGGCGAATCCAGAAGTTTCTCGCCGAGAACAGCCTTGTGGACCAGCCTTTCGTCAAGGACCCTGACACCAGCGTGGGTAAGCTAGTGGCCGCGGCCGGCGCGGGCGTGGTGTCCTTCTGCCGCTTTGAAGTCGGTGAAGGCATTGAGCGTGAGAGCGTCGACTTTGCTGCCGAGGTGGCGGCCCAGCTCAAGGGCTGATCAGCAAAACACGTGATTAGCGGGGCTGAAGCCCCGTTTTTTTTGGCCCGAAAAGAACAGGCTGGCACGCATTGCCTGCGTTGCGACGCTAGGGCAGTGCCGGATTGTCCTGTAACATATGCAGTTTTCCGGAGGCGATGGATTTATGGTGCAGGGCACGGCGGAAAAGAAATACAAACGTATTCTGCTCAAGCTGAGCGGTGAGGCCCTGACGGGTAGTGAAAAGTTCGGTATCGACCCGAAAATTCTCGACAGGCTGGCGCTGGAAATAGGGCAGCTTGTCGGTATTGGTGTCCAGGTGGGTCTGGTGGTTGGCGGCGGCAACCTGTTCCGGGGCGCGGCGCTGCAGGCGGCGGGTCTAGACCGCGTAACCGGCGATCATATGGGCATGCTGGCAACCGTTATGAATGCCCTGGCTCTGCGCGATGCACTGGAGCGTTCGAATATCGCCACGCAGGTGCTGTCATCCATCCCCATGAGCGGCGTGGTAGACCACTACGACCGGCGCAAGGCGATTCGCGCCCTGTCCAACGGCGATGTGGTGATTTTCTGCGCGGGCACGGGTAATCCGCTGTTTACCACCGATTCGTCTGCCTGCCTGCGCGGTATCGAAGTGGAGGCCGAGGTTGTTCTCAAGGCGACCAAGGTGGACGGTGTCTACTCGGCGGATCCGATGAAGCAGCCGGATGCCGAAAAATATCAGCGCCTCACTTACGACGAGGTGCTGGATAAAAAGCTTGAGGTGATGGACCTGACGGCCATCTGCCTGTGTCGCGATCACAGAATGCCGGTGCGGGTCTTCGGCATGAACAAGACCGGCGCCTTATTGAATATCGTGCGCGGCGGCAACGATGGTACGCTGATAGAGTAACAAGCTGGAACAGTCCAGAGGGAGCAGGAGAGCGTGATCAAGGATATCAAGAGCGATGCCGACGAGAGGATGAAAAAAAGCCTCGAGGCACTGGGGCATAACTTCAACAAGATCCGAACAGGACGGGCGCACCCGAGCCTGCTGGATGGAATCAAGGTGTCTTACTACGGTGCTGAGACGCCACTCAGCCAGGTCGCCAATGTCAATGTCGAAGATGCCAGAACGCTGTCGCTGACGGTGTGGGACCGGTCGATGATTCCTGACGTTGAGCGTGCCATCATGAAGTCCGATCTGGGGCTGAATCCGGCAACCGCCGGCGAGGTCATCCGCATTCCGATGCCAATGCTGACGCAGGAGACGCGCAAGGGTTATATCAAGCAGGCGCGATCAGAGGCCGAGGCGGCGCGGGTGTCAATACGCAACGCAAGGCGCGACGCAATGAACCTGCTGAAGGAACTGCTCAAGGAAAAGGATATCAGCGAGGATGATGAGCGCCGCGGCCAGGATGCCGTGCAGAAACTGACCGATACCTACATCGGCAAGGTGGATGCGCTTCTGGCTGAGAAAGAATCAGACCTCATGGAAATCTGAACCGGCGACTTATGTCCGGTAAACCGAAATCATCGCTAGCGATTCCACGACATGTCGCCATCATCATGGATGGCAACAATCGCTGGGCGAAGCGGCAGGGCTTGCCTGGCTCCGCGGGGCATCGCGCTGGCGTAGAGGCGGTGCGCAACGTCATGCGGGCCTGTCGTGATCAGGGCGTTGAAATACTCACGCTGTTCGCGTTCTCCAGTGAGAACTGGGGGCGGCCCCGGCCGGAAGTTCGCGCTCTGCTGGCGCTTCTCTCCCGCTACTTGCGCACGGAAGTCAAACAGCTGCAGCGCGACGAGGTGTGTCTTCGCTTCGTGGGTGAGCGTTATCGCTTCAGTGAGCGCCTGCAGCGGCTGATGGAGCATGCGGAGCGCAGCACCCAGCACAACACGGCGGCAACCGTTGTCATCGCCGTCGACTATGGCGGGCAATGGGATCTGGCAGACACAGCCCGTCGCATGGCCCAGGACGTCGTTGCCGGTCGGCTGGCGCCCGGTGATATCACGGTTGAGTCCTTTGGTCGCGCCACCAGCCTCGGCGATCTGCCCCCGCCCGACCTGTGCATCCGTACCGGCGGTGATGCCCGCATCAGCAATTTCCTGCTATGGCATGTGGCCTACAGCGAGCTGTATTTCACGCCAACCCTCTGGCCTGACTTTGGCGAGCTGGAATTTGCGCGGGCACTGGCGGATTACGGCAAGCGTGAACGCCGTTTCGGCAGACGTCAGCCCGACGGGCTCGTGGCCGGTGGCGATCTCGATGCTTAGACAACGGGTCCTGACGGCGGTTGCCATGGCCGCTGCCTTTCTCGGCGGGGTGCTGTTTCTTTCCATCCCGACCCTGGCGCTGACCTTTGTTCTGGTCGTGGCCCTCGGTGCCTGGGAGTGGGCGCCGCTGGCGGGACTGGAGAGCGCACTGGCACGAGCGGCCTTTGTCCTGCTGGTTGTCCTTGGCTGCGGCGCTCTTTATCTCAATCTGTCGCTCGGCGACAGCCCGCGCCGAGTGGATGTACAGCCATTGCTGGGAGTCGCCTGCCTGTGGTGGTGTTTTGCGCTGCTCTGGGTGCGCTCTTTTCCCGGCAGTGCCGTACTCTGGAGTAGCCGCCCGATGCGGGTGGTGATGGGGCTGATGGTGCTTCTTCCCGCATGGATGGCCGCTGTTTATCTGCTCAGCTTCCAGCGCGGCGGTGTGCTTATGGCGACGCTGGTGCTGCTTGTCGCAACGGCGGACATCGGTGCGTACTTTATCGGCAAGCGGTTTGGCCGCCACAAGCTGGCACCGGCCGTCAGTCCGGCCAAGACCTGGGAGGGCTTCTGGGGAGGAATGATCGCGGTTGTGCTCGTCACCCTCATCATCTGGTCGACCCTGCCGGCGCAGTTTGATCACATTGGCATGGTCGCCGCGATCGCCGTGGGGCTGGCAACGGCGCTGACATCGGTGCTCGGCGACCTTACGGTGAGCATGGTAAAGCGGGAGAGCGGGGTCAAGGACAGCAGTTCACTGCTGCCCGGGCATGGCGGCCTTCTCGACAGACTGGACAGCCTGTGTGGTGCCGCTCCCACATTTGCGCTGGCGCTGCTACTTGCGGGGTATTGAGGTGTCGTTGAAACTACAGCAGATCACAATTCTTGGCTCGACCGGGTCGATTGGCGTCAGCACGCTTGATGTCATCGCCCGACACCCCGACCGATTCAGTGTTTACGCCCTGACGGCCAGCACGTCTGTCGATGCACTCTATGAGCAGTGCTGTCGCTTCCGGCCGCGTTTTGCTGTCATGGCCGACGCGGATGCTGCGGCAGTACTCGAGCGGCGCCTTCGAGACAGCGACGTCACGAAAGTGCTGCATGGCGATGCGGGGTTGCGGCAGGTTGCCGAGTCTGCCGATGTCGACGCTGTCATGGCCGCGATCGTGGGCTCCGCCGGGTTGCCGCCAACACTGGCTGCCGCGCAGGCGGGTAAACGGGTGCTGCTGGCCAACAAGGAAGCCCTGGTGATGGCCGGCGCCCTGTTCATGTCTGCAGTACATGAGGCGAATGCGCTGCTGATGCCGATTGACAGTGAGCACAATGCCATCTTTCAGTGCTTGCCGGTGAGCGCCGATGGTCGCCCCGGCCTGCGGGGTGTCGAGCGCATACTCCTTACCGCTTCCGGTGGTCCATTTCGCAGCTGGTCAGAGGCGTCAATACAGAAGGCCAGCCCGGACCAGGCCTGCGCCCACCCCAACTGGGACATGGGCCGCAAGATCTCGGTGGATTCTGCCAGCCTCATGAACAAGGGCCTGGAACTGGCTGAGGCGTGCTGGCTGTTTGACGTAAGTCCCGACCAGGTCGATATTGTGGTGCACCCGCAAAGCATCATCCACTCCATGGTTCAGTATCAGGATGGCTCTGTGCTCGCCCAGCTCGGAAACCCGGATATGCGCACCCCGATTGCCTATGGCCTTGCGTGGCCGGAGCGCATCATGGCAGGTGTAGCGCCGCTGGACATGATTAACGCGGCCAGGCTCGATTTCGAGGCGCCGGACGAGGGGCGTTTTCCCTGCCTGCGTATCGCTCGCGAGGCAATTGCCGCCGGCGGCACGGCAATGGTTTCCTGCAATGCGGCAAATGAGGTAGCCGTCGCCGGTTTTCTCGACGGTCAGCTTGGCTTCACAGACATTCCCCGCTTGATCGAGGCGACTCTCGAGCAGGTGCCGTTGGTGGAACCTAGCACGCTGCCGATTGTCGAACAGGCCGATACGCTGGCCCGCGATACTGCCCGGGCACTGCTCGCCAGAATGCTTGCCAGGCCGCTCGGCGATTCACCGGGCAATCTACCGGACAATCCACCGGGCAATCAGGATGGCGGCCGCAGGGCGCTAACGATGTCTTCGTCACAGGATCGCTGATGGAACTGCTATACACCATTTTTGTCATGCTCGGCACGCTGGGCATTCTCGTTGCTATCCACGAGTATGGCCATTTCTGGGTTGCCCGCCGCTGCGGCGTCAGGGTTTTGCGTTTCTCTATCGGTTTTGGCCGCGCGCTCGCCCGCTGGCATGATCGTCAGGGCACAGAATACGTCATCGCCGCAATACCCCTGGGCGGCTACGTCAAGATGCTGGATGAGCGTGAGGGTGAGGTGCCGGCACATGAGCAGCACCTGGCGTTCAACCGCAAACCCGTGCTGTCGCGGATCGCCATTGTAGCAGCGGGACCTCTGGCCAATTTCCTTCTCGCGATTGTCGTTTACTGGGGTCTGTTCATGGCCGGCGAGAGCGGCTACGCGCCCGTGGTCGGGCAGGTCGAGGAGGCCTCCATTGCAGACATGGCCGGTCTCGAGCCAGGTCAGGAAATCATTGCTGTTGACGGGCGTAAGACGCCAACCCGGCAGGCGCTGAGCTTCCGGCTTCTCGATCGCCTTGGCGATTCAGGTCCCATTTCCTTCACGGTCAAGTATCCCGGTTCCGACATGCTTTACGACTCACAGGCAATGCTGGACAGATGGTTGTCCGGTGCCGACGAGCCGGACCTCTACCGGGCGTTGGGTTTGCGCCTGTACCTGCCGGAGGTCCCGCCGAAAGTCAGTGAAATTGTCGACGGGGGTCCTGCGGCACGGGCGGGCCTTCAGCCCGGAGACCTGGTCGTCAGTGCCGACGGCAATCCCATGCCGGGTTGGGAAGACTGGGTGGATTACGTCCGGCAGCGGCCTGGTGAGTCGATCGGTGTGGGCTATGAACGCGACGGG
The DNA here is from genome assembly GCA_046260765.1 of Chromatocurvus sp. Taxonomy (GTDB): domain Bacteria; phylum Pseudomonadota; class Gammaproteobacteria; order Pseudomonadales; family Halieaceae; genus Chromatocurvus. The sequence goes on along the minus strand of JBHEOO010000016.1, from coordinate 22,843 downwards.
GTAAGGCGTTCGACAACACTGGTTCCCGAACGCATGACCGACGATAGTGGGCAGGCCTTCGGCCGTGTCGGCATGGCAGTGGTAATGCCAGAAATGCCCGAGAGCATGCTGCGCACCTTCGACCGGGGTCCCCTGGAGTCGCTGGCCGCGGGTGTTAACCGCACCGGCGAAATGATCGGCTTTACGCTGACCTCCATAAAGAAGATGTTCCAGGGACTTATCTCGCCAAAAAACTTGAGCGGCCCCATAACCATTGCTAAAGTGGCGTCCACCTCAGCCAAGTCGGGGCTGGAGTCCTACGTCGGTTTTCTTGCGCTGCTCAGCGTCAGCCTTGGTGTGCTCAATCTGCTGCCTATTCCGGTGCTGGACGGCGGGCACCTGCTGTATTACACGGTGGAGCTGATTGCCGGGCGTCCCGTTCCGGAGCGTGTTCAGATGGTGGGTTACCAGGTAGGACTTTTTCTGGTGCTCAGTCTGATGGTGTTCGCGTTATACAACGACTTCTCAAGGCTTTAGGGGGATAACACTGGCAGTTGTGGCAGCGCTTTCGCTGTCCGCGACATGTCCGGTCACTGATATTTTGACGACAATTACACTGAAATTCCGCGTCTGTCTGCTGGCGTTATTCCTGTGGTCACCTCTGGTTGCAGCGCAGAGCTTCGTTGTGTCTGACATACGCGTCGAAGGCCTGCAGCGGATTTCTGCCGGCAGCGTGTTCTCGGCGATGCCGCTGGCAGTCGGCGATATAGCGGACGACTACAGCATTCGTGCCGCCGCCCGGGAGCTGTTTTACACCGGCAATTTTGATGACATTCGCATTGGGCGCGATGGCGACGTGCTGGTGATTGTGGTGGTCGAACGACCCAGCATCAGCGCCATCGCCATCGATGGCAACAAGGCCATAGAAACAGAAGCTCTGCTTGAAGGGCTCAAGGGCGCTGGACTGGCGGTCGGGCAGGTGTTCCAGCGCTCAACCCTCGAGGGCATGCAGCTTGAGCTGCAGCGACAGTATGTCCAGCAGGGTCGCTACGATGCCAACATTGAAACCGAGGTTCTGCCGGAGCCGCGCAATCGGGTGTCCGTGAACATTGACGTCGACGAGGGCAGCGTCGCCTCTATCAAGAATATCAATATCATTGGCAATGAGGTCTTTGAAGACCAGGAACTGCTGGATACTTTTGCGCTGAAGAAGACCAACCTGCTGTCTTTCTTCCGCAATGACGACAAGTACTCCCGGGAAAAGCTGTCAGGCGATATGGAGACACTGACCTCCTATTACATGGACCGCGGCTATCTGCAGTTTGCCATCGACTCTACCCAGGTTTCTGTGTCCCCGGCAAAGGATGAGGTGTTCATCACCGCCAACGTCACTGAAGGTAATAAATTCACGGTGGGATCCGTCGGACTTTCCGGTGACCTCGTGCTCCCTGAGCAGGACCTGATGCGCTTTGTCTTTGTGGGCGAGGGGCAGACCTTCTCGCAGCAGCTGGTGACATCGACCGAGGAATACATCACCCGCCGCCTGGGTAACGAGGGCTACAACTTCGCCAAAGTCACGGGCATACCAGAGGTGAACGAGGATGACGACAAGGTTGATATCAAGTTTTTCGTCGATCCCGGCAAGCGGACCTATGTTCGCCGCATCAGCTTCACGGGTAACAAGCGCACCGAGGATGCGGTCATGCGTCGCGAGATGCGTCAGATGGAGAGCGCGCCGGCCTCGGCGTCAGCGATAGAGCAGTCGCGGATTCGTCTGCAGCGCCTGGGTTACTTCAGTGATGCGAAAGTGGAGACCAATGAAGTGCCGGGTCACGATGACCTGATCGATGTCGAGTTCGAAGTGGAGGAAATGTCTTCCGGCAGCATTGGTGCCAGTCTCGGGTTTGCGCAGGCAGCGGGCCTTATTGTCGGCGTCAACCTGCAGCAGAACAATTTCCTCGGTTCGGGCAAGCAGGTGGGTGTCGGCCTCAACTCCTCGCGATTCCAGGACGTCTACAACTTCAGCTATACCAACCCGTACTACACGGAAGATGGCGTGAGTCGAGGCTTCAACGTCTTTTTCCGCTCTACCGACCTCGCCGAGGTGAACGTAGCCAGCTACACCACCGACACGGTCGGCGGCTCGCTCAACTTCGGTTATCCACTCTCGGAGACGCAGCGCCTGGGGTTTCAGTTCGGACTGTCAAACACCAAGATTACCGCCGGCCGCTTCGCGGTGCAGGAAATCCGTGCAAGTCCACGCCTGATTGCCGGCGTCGATACGTTTTATGAAAGCACCCGGCTCGACAGTGGCCTGTACTCTGGTCCGGAGATAATCCGTCCGATTTCGGAGGTGCCGGACGGTGCCCTGACGATACCCTCGGAACCCGGCTTCCTCGACGAGAATGGCGACGAGTTCCTGAACTGGACAATTACCTCCAGCTGGTCATCGTCAACGCTGAACCGCGGACAGCTTGCGACACGAGGTGCTGCGCAGTCGGTCTCCCTGGAAGTGTCGATGCCCGGGTCCGATCTGGAGTTCTACAAGGCCAATTATCGGGGCGAGATCTACTTCCCCATCACTAACCGCTGGGTCATGCATTTCCGCACTCAGCTCGGCTTCGGCGACGGCTACGGCGATACAACGGAGCTGCCGTTCTACCAGCACTTCTTCGGTGGCGGCTTCGGCTCGGTGCGTGGCTACGAGATCAATACGCTGGGTCCGCGCAGCTCACCGCCGTCAATTTATGACGTAACGCAGCCGGTGACTGTGGTAGGTGAGGATGGCAACCCCCTGGAGGTGGGCGGTCCAGACGGTCGGCAGTTCGGCTATGTGCTCAACCCCGATACGGGTCTTCTGGACTTCCAGACGATCCAGAATCGGCGTCGCCCGCCGCCATTCGGTGGTAATACAAAGATAGAGGCATCGGCCGAGTTGTTGTTCCCGCTGCCCTTTGTCAAGGACCAGAGTCGACTGCGGACGGCTTTCTTCCTGGATGCTGGTAACGTGTTCGATACGACCTGTCGTCGTGACCAGCTGAACTGTTTCGACGTCGATCCGTCGGAGCTGCGTTATTCGGCGGGTATCGGGGTGACCTGGATTTCCGGATTCGGGCCGATGACATTTGCCATAGCCAAGCCTCTGAACGCGTCGGATATCGACCGCGAAGAGGTCTTCCAGTTTACCCTTGGTCGTGGGTTCTGATTTTCAAGCAAATCAACAGGAGAAGATTGTGCATAAACCTTTCAAGCTATTCATTGCCGTAATCGCCCTCACATTGCCTGCCCTCGGTTGGGCTCAGGGCAAGATTGCTGTTGTTGATCTTCAGGAAGCTATCCTGCAGTCGGATGCCGCTCAGAAAGCCCTGGAACAGGTGCGAACCCAGCGCGACTATAGCGAGGACAAACAGGAGTTCGACCGTATTCAGGACGAGCTCGAGGCGCTGGTGGAAGAATTTCAGAAAGATGCCGCGGTGATGAGCCAGGAGCAGCAGATGTCGGCACGCAAGCGTCTTGCCAGCAAGCAGGCCGACCTCGAGCACGTTACCGGTAAGCTGCAGCAGGCGGAGCAACAGGCCGGCCAGGCCATACTGCGCCAGATGTCCGGTGCTGTGCAGGAAATCCTGCGCGACCTTATCCAGTCAGAGGGCATCGGCCTGCTTCTGCAGCAGCAGGCGGTCATACATTCTGATCCTGGCTACAGTATCACGTCCAAGGTGACAGATCGCCTGAACCAGGTCACGTCCAACTGACATCCGTGCTCACGCTGGGCGAGGTCGCCGCTCGCCTCGATCTGGAGCTGGTGGGTGATCCGGATACGTCCCTGGCGGGCCTGGCGTCGCTGGCCTCGGCAACTGTTCAGGATCTGACGTTCATTACGTCCCGCAAGCGGCTGCCGGCGCTCAAGTCGACGACCGCCGCGGCCGTGATATTGAAGCCTGAATGGCGGCTTGATTGCCCGGTCGCCTGCCTGCTCGCCGACAACCCCTACCTGGCCTACGCCAGGGCGTCGAGGCTTTTTGATCGCCGGGCAGCCCCTGAGCATCATGTGCACTCCTCCGCTGAAATTGCCGCCGGCGTGAGTCTGGGCAAGTCTGTCTCCATCGGCCCTGGCGTCGTTATTGAAGCGGATGTCTCCATCGCCGATGAAGTGGTGGTCGAAGCCGGTGTATTTATCGGCGCTAATTCCCGGATAGGCGCCCGCTCACACCTGTATCCCCGTGTGGTGCTTTACCATGGCGTACGCGTTGGCGATGATTGTCGTATCCATGCCGGCGCCGTTATCGGAGCGGACGGGTTCGGCTACGCACTGGGTCCCGACGGCTGGGAAAGAATTGCGCAGCTTGGTGGCGTATGGCTCGGGAATCGCGTCGAGGTGGGTGCGTGCTCGACGATCGATCGCGGTGCGCTCGATGATACCGTGATAGACGATGGTGTGATTATCGACAATCAGGTGCAGATTGCGCACAACTGTCGGGTCGGCAAGAATACCGCCATCGCGGGCTGCGTCGGCATAGCCGGTAGCACCACGATCGGCAAGAACTGCACGCTCGCTGGCGCAGTGGGTGTTTCCGGTCACCTCGATATCTGCGACAACGTGCACCTCACCGGGCAGGCGAGGGTGACCCGGTCTATTACGGTGCCGGGTTCCTATTCGTCCGGCACGACACTCGCGCCCACCCGCGAGTGGGCGCGCAACGCGGTTCGCTTTGCACAGCTCGATGCCATCGAGGGAAGACTGGCGACCCTGGAAAAAGCTGTTTCGGCAACCACTGACAAGGAGTGAATAACATGATGGATATCGCCGGAATACGCGAGCATCTGCCGCACCGTTACCCGTTCCTGCTGGTCGATCGGGTTCTCGAACTGGTACCTGGCGAGTCCATCGTCGCGCTGAAGAACCTGAGCGTGAACGAGGAATTTTTCCAGGGCCACTTCCCGGGAAAGCCGGTGTTTCCCGGCGTGCTCATGCTCGAGGCCATGGCCCAGGCGGCGGGAATTCTCGGTTTCAAGTCGCAGGACAAGACGCCGGCAGATGGCTCCATCTACTATTTTGTCGGCGCAGATGACCTGCGCTTCAAGCGGCCTTGCGTGCCTGGCGATCAGGTCATTCTGCACGCGCGCATTCTCGGTGATCGACGCGGCATCTGGAAGTTCGCCGTCCGGGCAGAGGTTGATGGCGTTCTGTGCGCGTCCGCCACGATTCTGTGTGCCGATCGTAAGGGATGATTCACCCCTCGGCCATCATTGACCCCGGCGCAACGCTGGCGGATGACGTCAGTGTTGGCCCCTGGTCTGTGATCGGTCCCAACGTCGAGATAGGGCCCCGCAGTATCGTCGAGCCGCATGTCGTCATACGCGGCCCGACGCGCATTGGCTGCGATAACCATATCTACCAGTTTTCATCTGTCGGTGAGGCTACGCCGGATCTCAAGTACCGCAACGAACCCACGTGGCTGATCATGGGTGATCGCAACACGGTTCGCGAGGGGGTGACCATTCATCGCGGCACGATACAGGATCACGGCGAGACGCGTGTCGGCAATGACAACCTGTTCATGGCCTACGTACACGTGGGGCATGACAGCGTGATCGGCAACCATACAATCCTGGTGAACAATGCAGCGCTTGCCGGTCATGTGCATGTCGGCGATTGGGCTGTGCTCAGTGGACACACACTGGTGCATCAGTTCTGCAAGATAGGGGCGCACAGCTTCAGCGGCATGCAGACGGCGATCGGCAAGGACGTCCCCGCCTATATCACCGTCAGCGGTTCGCCGGCCGAGGCCAAGACCATCAATACAGAAGGGCTGCGCAGGCGTGGATTTTCCAGCGAGGCCATCAATGACCTTCGCCGCGCCTTCAAGATTCTTTATCGGCAGGGCCTGACGCTGGATATTGCCATTCAGCGTCTCGAGGGAGTGTTTGCCGACAGCGCGGAAGTCCAGGTCCTGATCGACTCCCTGCACGCGTCAGAGCGGGGTATTGTCCGCTAGTGGCTCGACAGTAGTGCCTGCTCCTCCACTCCGAGTGGGCATGGTTGCCGGCGAGGCCTCCGGAGATATTCTTGGCGCACGCTGTATCGCGGCCCTCAGGGCGGCCCTGGGCGATGTCGAGGTCTCCGGTATCGGTGGACCGCTGATGCAGGCAGAGGGCATGCAGTCCCTGTTTCCCATGGAGCGGCTGTCGGTGATGGGTTTCGTGGATCCGCTGCTGCGTCTTCCCGAACTGTTGCGGATACGACACGACCTGTTCAATTGTTTCCGGCGGCAGCCGCCGGATTTTTTTCTCGGTATTGACGCCCCGGATTTCAATCTGGGCCTGGCGCGTCGTCTGCGGCGCAGCGGGGTCGCGACGGCGCACCTCGTCAGCCCGTCAATCTGGGCCTGGCGCGCCGGTCGAATAAAGCGGATTGCCGAGGCCGTTGACCTCATGCTCTGCCTGTTTCCTTTCGAGGTGCCGATTTATCACCGAGCCGGCGTGGCTGCGCGCTGCGTTGGACATCCGCTGGCGCAATCGCTGGTTCCGGCAGACAGTGAGCGTCGCCTGGCTTTGCGTCGGGCACTGGAGATACCCGAGGGACCGCCGGTATTGGGCTTGCTACCCGGCAGTCGGGCGTCGGAAGTAGCACAGATCGGTCCCGTTTTCCTGCAGGCCGCGCAGCGCCTGCGCCGCGACCTGCCGGCGCTGAAGGTGCTGGTTGCTGCGGCTGATGCCGCGCGCTTCGCCCAGATCAGCGCTCTTCTGCCCGAGCCAACGACCCTGCCGCTGACCTTACTGGAAGGCCGCTCCCGCGACGTGATGTCCGTCGCCGATGCCGTGTTGGTAGCCTCAGGTACAGCGACGCTGGAAGCGGCCCTTCTGGACGCGCCAATGGTCGTCGGATACCGGATGCAGTCGCTGTCCTGGTCTCTCGTGTCGCGCCTGGTGCGCACGCCCTATGCGGCTCTGCCAAATATCCTCAGCGGCAGGGCCGTGGTGCCCGAGTGTATCCAGGGGGCCATGACCGCCGAGGCATTGGCGGCAAATCTGCTGCCGCTGTTTGATCCGGCGGGAGCGCAGTCCCAGCGGGCGGCCTTTGCGGCGATTCGCGAGTCGCTGGCGGTGGATTTTGCCTCGGCGTTTACCGCGGCCGTACAGGAGCAACTGCTGCCGCGTGGATAAGTTTTCTGCAGTGGATTTCAGCGTTGAGGCTGCAGCCGCCCGGTATGTCGCGGGGGTTGATGAGGTCGGCCGCGGGCCGCTCGCCGGTGATGTCGTCGCGGCGGCGGTGATTCTTGACCCAGAGCGCCCCATCTACGGACTCGCGGACTCCAAGACACTGAGTCACCGGCGTCGTGAGCAGCTTGCCTTCGTGATCCGCGATCAGGCGCTTGCCTGGGCTCTGGGCCGCTCCAGTGTGGCCGAGATAGATGCGATGAACATCCTTCAGGCGAGTCTTCAGGCCATGCACCGCGCCGTGGAAGCGCTGGCGACTGTACCCGACTTTGTTCTGGTGGATGGCAACCGTCTGCCGCGTTGGCCGTACCCTGCGGCAGCCGTCATCAAGGGTGACAGCCGCTGCGCTGCGATCGCTGCGGCTTCCATCCTGGCCAAGGTCCAGCGCGATGCCGAACTGGTTCAGCTGGAGCAGCGGTTTCCCGGTTATGGCTTTGCCCAGCACAAGGGTTATCCCACGGCGGTACACCTGGAAGCCCTCGGCCGGCTCGGCCCGACCCTGGCGCACCGTCGCAGTTTTGCGCCGGTGCGGCGTATCATCGACGCCGACGAGACAGCGTCAGCACGCAAGGAGTAGACTGCCGACATGACCTCATTTGTCCATCTCCGACTGCACACCGAGTACTCACTGGTCGATGGACTGGTGCGGATCAAGCCGCTCATGAAGCGCACGGCTGAGCTGGGTATGGGCGCCGTTGCGGTCACGGACCTGTGCAATTTCTACGGCCTGGTCAAGTTCAGCAAGGCGGCCTACGCCGCGGGCATCAAGCCAATTTTCGGTGCCGAACTCGCGGTCGTTGACAGTCACGATGCCGAGGACGCTTTTCCGCTTGTGCTGCTGGTCGCGAGTGAAACCGGCTACCGCAACCTGACGCGCTTGATATCCGTCGCCTTTACCCGAGGGCAGCATCTCGGCATGCCGCGGGTAACGCGGGATTGGGTGAGCGAGCACAGTGAAGGCCTGATCGCGCTGTCCGGGGGTGCCAGGGGCGATATCGGTCGTGCGCTGTTGGTGGGCCGAGAGGAACTGGCGGCGGAGCGTCTGGATTACTGGATGACTTGTTTCCCGGACCGCTTCTATCTGGAGCTGCACCGAACCGGTCGGGAAGGGGATGAAGATCACCTGCATGCCGCCGTAGCACTGGCGGCGGTGCGGGCCTGTCCGGTCGTTGCCACCAACGATGTGCGTTTTCTGAAGAGTGACGAGTTCGAGGCCCATGAAGCACGGGTCTGCATAGGCGAGAGTCGTACGCTGGACGATCCGCGCCGGGCGCGCCGCTACTCCGATCAACAGTACCTGCGCTCGCCACAGGAAATGGCAGAGCTGTTTTCTGATCTGCCGGAGGCCATAGAGAACTCTGTCTGTATCGCCGTGCGCTGCAATTTCGTCCTGACCCTGGGGCAGCCCTGCCTGCCGGATTATCCGGTACCCAAGGATCTGGGCATGGAGGCCTATTTCCGGCGCCTGTCGCATGAGGGGCTGGATGAGCGGCTGGTAAAGCTGGGAATTGATGCGGAACCGGATACCGTGGCTGCCTATCGGCAGCGCCTCGATTTCGAACTGGACACCATCATTCAGATGGGATTTCCCGGCTATTTTCTGATCGTGATGGACTTTATCCGCTGGGCCAAGCAGAACGGCATTCCGGTGGGTCCCGGGCGCGGTTCGGGTGCCGGCTCGCTGGTGGCGTATGCACTCGAGATCACGGACCTCGATCCCCTGCAGTACGACTTGCTGTTCGAGCGGTTCCTGAATCCAGAGCGGGTGTCCATGCCCGATTTTGATGTTGACTTCTGCATGGAGCGGCGCGACCGGGTAATCGATTACGTGGCCGAGAAGTACGGTCGCGAAGCCGTCTCGCAGATCATCACCTTCGGCACCATGGCCGCCAAGGCCGTGGTGCGCGACGTGGCGCGGGTGCAGGGCAAACCCTACGGGCTCGCCGACAGATTGTCCAAGATGATTCCCTTTGAAGTGGGAATGACCCTCGGCAAGGCGCTGGACCAGGAAGAGACGCTGCGCGAATTTCTCGCCGAGGATCCGCAGGCCCAGGAAATCTGGGACATGGCGGAGCGCCTGGAAGGTCTGACCCGAAACGTCGGCAAGCATGCCGGTGGCGTGGTGATCGCCCCGGCGCGGATTACCGATTTCTCGCCGCTGTTCTGCGACGAGAGCGGTGGCGGTCTGGTCACGCAATACGACAAGGGCGATGTCGAGGACGCCGGTCTGGTGAAGTTTGACTTCCTCGGCCTGCGCACGCTGACCATCATCGACTGGGCCGTGCGCATCATCAACGACGAGCGCGCGGGTCTGGGCGAGACGCCGCTTGAGATCGAACAGCTCCCCCTCGACGACAGTCCCACATTTGATCTGCTCAAGCAGGCCGAGACCACGGCGGTGTTCCAGCTGGAATCCCGCGGCATGAAGGAACTTATTGCGCGGCTGAAACCGGATTCCTTTGAGGATATCATTGCGCTGGTCGCGCTGTTCCGCCCGGGGCCGCTGCAGTCGGGAATGGTCGACAACTTCATCAACCGCAAGCATGGGCGCGAGGCCATAGCCTACCCGGATCACAGCTATCAGCACGATTGTCTGAAGCCAATCCTTGAGCCCACCTACGGCATCATCCTGTACCAGGAACAGGTCATGCAGATCGCCCAGGAGCTGGCGGGCTACAGCCTGGGAGAAGCCGATCTGCTGCGCCGCGCCATGGGCAAAAAGAAGCCCGAGGAAATGGCCAAGCAGCGCGAGGTATTCGCGCAGGGTGCGGCGGGGCGCGGGATTGACGCGGATCTCGCCACGCGCATTTTCGACCTGGTGGAAAAGTTCGCCGGCTACGGTTTCAACAAGTCCCACTCCGCTGCCTATGCGCTGGTGTCTTACCAGACGGCGTGGCTGAAAACCCATTATCCCGCGGCATTCATGGCGGCGGTCATGAGTTCGGAAATGCAGAACACCGACAAGGTGGTGGTGCTGATCGAGGAAGCCCGGCGCATGGGCCTCACGGTCAAGCTGCCCGATGTCAACGAGGGTGAGTATCGCTTCACCGTCAATGCGCGACGCGAGATTGTCTACGGGCTGGGGGCGATAAAGGGCCTCGGTGAGGGACCCATCGAACTGCTGCTTGCTGCCCGCGAGGGCGACGGTCACTTCACCGACCTGTTCGATTTCTGCGCGCGCACCGACCCGCGCAAAGTGAATCGTCGTGCCATCGAGGCGCTGGCGCGCGCCGGCGCTTTCGATTCACTCGAGGTTGCGCGCTGGATTCTGATGGCCAGCATCGACGATGCGCTCCGCGCTGCCGAGCAGAATGCCGCCAATCGCGACGCCGGCATGCTCGACCTGTTCGGTGAATCCGTGGTCACGGCCGACGCCGCTGCCGGCGATCCCTACGCGGGGTTTCGCGACGTTCGCCCCTGGTCGGATCGAGAGCGCCTCAGCGGTGAAAAGGAAACCCTGGGTCTGTATGTCACCGGGCACCCGATAGACGAATACGAAACGGAAGTGCGGCGCATGGCGCCGGTACGCATCGTCGATATGCGGGCGGACGGCAAGGGCACCCAGCGTCTCGCGGGACTCGTTATCTCCCTGCGAACGGTGAAAACCGCCCGCGGTACCATGGCGATCGCGGTGGTGGACGATCGCAGCGCGCGTATTGAGCTGACGGCTTTTGCGGAAACCTACAGTGACTGTCGCAATGTGCTGGTCAAGGATGCGATTGTTGTGGCTGAGGGGCGTATTGCCCAGGATGATTTCAACAATGGCGCCCTGGTGATGCGTGCCACCGGCATCCGCAGTCTCGCCGAGGAGCGTGAACGGCTCGCCAAGGAGCTGACACTTGAGGTGCATGGCGGCGCGCTGGATGATGCCTTCGGTGACTTTCTGGCCCAGGCCCTTGGCGCGACACCCGGTGAATGTCCGGTCAGGCTGCTGTACTGCAGCGGCGGAATCCGAGCGCCGCTGATTTTTGGCAAGGCCTGGCAGGTCCGGCCCACCGAGGATCTTCTCGAAACCTTGCGGGCGCGCCTTGGCAGCGCTAACGTCAGGCTGGTATTTGCATGACAGGAGATGGCATATGATGGGAGACGACACACAGCACCAACGCGATATCGAAGCCGCGGTTTTCAGGCGGCTTATCGAGCACCTGGACAGCCGCAAGGATGTGCAGAATATCGACCTGATGAATCTCGCCGGCTTCTGCCGTAATTGCCTGTCGAAGTGGTACCGCGCCGCGGCGGAGGACCAGGGCGTGACGCTGGAGGATGCCGAGGCGCGTGAACGTATCTACGGTATGCCCTATGCCGAGTGGAAGGCAAGGTATCAGGTGCCGGCGACGGTGGATCAGCGGGCGGTGTCTGGGGGCACGCAGGACGTCTGATTGGGAGTTAGCACCGTCACTTTCTGTTTCAAAGTGAAAGAAGGGCATTCACTTTGAAACAGAAAGTGATGGTGCTTGTGGGCATCAGGCGTGGCTGCACGTGGTTTGGTGTGTAACAGTACTGTTTTTTAACGGTTTTTCTGTTGTTGCGGTGAGGGCTGCGGTGGGGGTTGCTGTGGCACATATCCTGCAAGCGTAGTAGTAGCAGTCGTTTTTTGCGCTTACAGGAGAGGGTGTTCATGGCGAAACCATTGGCGGGATTGCGGGTTCTGGATCTCACCCATATGCTCTCGGGACCTTATGGTGCGATGATTCTGGCGGACCTCGGAGCGGAGACCATCAAGGTGGAACCGCTCAAGGGCGAGGGCACGCGCAAGCTGTTGGCGACGGACCCCGCCAATTCCCTGGATGGCCAGGGGGCCTATTACATCACGCTGAACCGAAACAAGCAGAGTGTTGCTATCGATCTCAAGAGCGAGGAAGGTCTCGCTGTTTTTTACGACCTGGCGCGATCCGCCGACATCGTCATCGAGAATTTCAGCGCCGGGGTCGCCGACAAGCTGAAAATCAGTTACCCATTCCTGTCCGACATCAATCCGCGCATTATTACCTGCTCCATCAGCGGCTTTGGTTCCGCCGGCCCCAATTTTCAGCGCCCCGCCTTTGATCAGGTGGTTCAGGCACTGGGTGGCGGCATGTCGATTACCGGTGTGGATTCCGAACATCCGACCCGCGCGGGTATTCCCATTGGCGATCTCGGTGGTGGCATGTTCGGCGCAATGGGTGTCATGGCGGCACTCTACGAACGCGAGCGCAGCGGCAAGGGCCAGCACGTGGATATCTCCATGCTCGACTGCCAGATTTCCATGCTGAACTATATGGCCACCATGCATTTCCTCTCCGGTGACGAGCCCGCACCCATTGGCAACAGCCATTTCGTGCACGTGCCCTACAACAGCTACCGCACCTCTGACGGCCACATCATTATCGCGGTGATTTTCGACAGCTTCTGGGACAACCTGCTGGAGGTGGTCGACTTCGAGCCCTTCCGTGACGAGAAGTACAAGACCCAGCCCGGGCGTCTCGCCGACAAGGATTTTATCGATGGCAAGTTGAATGAACTGCTGAAAACCAATACCTCGGAATACTGGCTGCGTCGCCTTGAAGAAAAGCGCATCCCCTGTGCCAGGGTCAACCGCCTCGGCGAAGCCCTGTCCGACGAGCAGGTGCTGTCACGCAATATGGTCGTGGACCTGCATCACCCAAATGGCAGTCATACGCGCGGCCCCGGCAACCCCATCAAGCTGTCGCGGACAGACGAGGAGTCCTTCTCCCCCGCGCCACTCCTGGGTCAGCACACCGATGGCGTGTTGGCAAATGTACTCGGCTATAGTGAAGCGCAGATTCGTGCGCTGCGTGATGAGGGCAGAATTGCATGATGGGCGAGACGATTCGCATTAACGAGGTGGGTCTGCGCGACGGACTGCAGAGCCAGTCACGCCATCTCACACTCGATGAGCGCCTGCGGCTGGCGTCTTCTCTCATGGGTGCGGGCCTTAAGCATCTCGAAATCGGCAGCTTTGTGTCGCCTAAGGCCGTGCCGCAGATGGCGGGTACCGGCGATCTTATCGCAGCGCTTAACGTTGCCGATGGCGTGCATCTCAGCGCGCTGATTCCGAATATGAAAGGCTACGAGCTCGCCCGCGCCGCCGGGGTCGGGACCGTGGCGGTGGTGGTTTCCGCAACGGAAACCATGAACCTCAAGAATATCAACATGAGCCTTGAGCGGACCCTGGCAGTAGCACGCGAAATCATTACGCGTGGCAAGGCCGACGGTGCGCGGGTTCAGGCGTATCTCGCTGTGGCGTTTGAATGCCCGTTTGAGGGACCGACGCCGCGGGAGATTGTTCTTGCGCAGGCGGCGCAGCTGGCCGAATGGGGCGCGGACGAGATTGTTATCGCCGACACGATCGGTGCGGCTAATCCGGCGGCGGTGCGCGACCTGATGGATGCGCTGGTGGTCGCTCACGGCACGGCGCGGCTTGCCTGCCACTTTCATGATACCCGTGCCATGGGCCTGGCCAACGTGTTCGCCGCCATCGAAAGCGGCGTGCGCCAGTTTGACAGTTCGGTAGGTGGACTGGGCGGCTGTCCCTTCGCCCCCGGCGCCAAGGGCAACGTGGCGACAGAGGATGTTGTGATGCTCTGTGAGCAGATGGGGTTCGCCACCGGTGTCAGGATGCCTGCTTTACTTGAATCGGTAGCGCTGGTGAGCGAACTGATCGGTGCGCCCCAGGGCGGGCGCGCGCATTACTGGTTGAGCCGCAACGCGGCATAGTTGCCGCCCGTCAAAGATAACAGCGAGGAGAAGTAACGCATGGCTTACAGACTGGGTGTCGACGTCGGCGGCACGTTCACGGATTTTCTGTTGATGAACGACGAGACCGGGGAGACTCACACGGCAAAGGTGCCCTCTACGCCGGAGGATTCCTCCATCGGTGTACTCAACGGGATCGCCCGCGTTTGTGAGGAGACCGGCATCAACCCGACCGACATCCGCCTGGTGATGCACGGCACCACTGTTGCCACCAATGCCGTGCTGACCGGTCGCGGCGCAAAAGTCGGTCTTGTGACCACCGCTGGCTACGAGGACACCCTGCAGGTGGCACGCTCCTATTGCCCGGGCGGGCTTGCCGGCTGGGTAAGCTATATCAAGAGTCCATTGCTGGCGCCACTGGAACTGACGATCGGCGCCCACGAGCGCCTGGCGTCGGACGGATCCGTCGTCACGCCGCTGGACGCGGAGCGCCTGCGCGAGGATCTGCGCACACTGCACGCCACCGGCGAAGTCGAGGCCCTGACAATCTGCTTTATCAACGCCTATATCAACCGGGAGCACGAGGAGCAGGCACGCGCGATTGCCAGTGAGATCTTCACCGACACACCGATCTCCATCTCCAGCGATGTGGTGCCGGAGATGCAGGAGTACGAGCGAACTGAGACCACGGTAGTGAACTCCTATGTGAGACCCCAGGTGGCGCGTTATGTCGACAACCTGCAGCGTGCGCTCGAGGAGCGCATGGGTGGCGATACCCACCTATCCATTCTGCGCTCTGACGGTGGCCTTGCCTCTGCCCGTGCCTCGTCGGAATCGCCGGTGAACCTGCTCATGTCCGGCCCTGCAGGCGGTGTCGCCGGGGCAATCTATTTCTGCAGTCGCGCCGGTTACGAGAATATTCTTACCTTCGACATGGGCGGAACGTCCACGGATGTCGCGCTGATCCAGGATTCCAAAGCGCGGGTGCGTCGTGAAACCTATGTGGGTGATGTACGTGTGCGTGCGCCGTCGGTGGATGTCCGTACCGTTGGCGCAGGCGGTGGCTCGATCGCCTTTGTGCCGGAGCTCACGAAAGCGCTGCGTGTGGGTCCCGAGTCTGCGGGCGCTGTCCCCGGCCCTGCCTGCTACATGAAAGGTGGCGAGGAGCCGACGGTGTGTGACGCGAACGTCGTGCTGGGTTACCTGCCTGCCGACGTGCAGCTCGGCGGCAAGATGGAAATCAACTACGAGGCGTCGGTGAAAGCCGTACAGAAAGTTGCTGACGCCATGGGCATCGGGCTCATGGAGGCGGCAGAGGGCATTGTCCGTATCGTCAACGAATCCATGTTCGGGGCGCTGCGGCTGGTGTCGGTGGAACAGGGCTATGATCCGCGCGATTTCGCGCTGGTGGGTTTCGGCGGCGCGGGCCCGCTGCATGCCAACTCGCTTGGCATTCTCACCAACGCCTGGCCGGTTATCGTGCCGCCGGGCCCCGGCGTGCTGTGTGCCTACGGGGATGCCACCACCCAGGTGCAGGACGAGGCCTCGCGCACTTATCTGATGATGGCGGAAGACCTGACCGACGACAAACTGATGGCAGACCTGAAAGAGCTGCAGGAGCGCGCGGGCGCCTCCCTGCGCGCCGACGGTATTGCGGCGGAAGATCAGGAGGTGATTTTCCAGGCCGATCTGCGCTACGTCGGTCAGGCCTTCCAGATCACGGTCGACTTCACGGAGGAAGAACTGCGCGGCAAGGGCGCGAGCCTGTTGACCGACGCCTTCGACGCCGAGCACGAGCAGCTGTTTACCTTCAAGCTGGGCGATGGCCACGAGGTGCTGATGATCCGCGCGGTCGCCAAGGCCCGCACCCGAACCATCGAGGCAGCCACCGCGGGTGATGCCTCAGCAAAGCTCGCGGACTGCGTTATTCACCAGAGCCGGTTCTATGTGGATGGCGAATGGCACGACATCAATATCTACAGCCGTGAAAAGTTGCACGAGGGACTGACCGTTACCGGTCCAGCTATCGTTCTGGAAATGGACTCCACCACCGTTGTGTTGCCGGGCTACGCTGCAGGCGTGGATACCATCGGCAATCTCTTGATCAACCCGGCCGCCTGAGGAGAACAGACCGATGGGAGCACGAATCATCCAGACCAATACGGCGCCGCTGAATACCGTTGATGTGGACGGCGTCACTGTGGATATCATCGAGAACGCGCTGAAGAACGCGCGTGTGGAAATGGACGCGGTACTGTTCCGTACCGCCATGTCCCCCGGCATTCGCGAGCAGGGCGACTGTTTTCCGATGATCGCCAACCGTGAGGGGAAAATGGTGGTGGGCCAGTTCGGCTCGTTCATCGGGCCGTTTCTCTCGGTCTACGATGCGGATATCGAGGAAGGTGACGTTATCCTCACCAACGATCCGTACATGTGCAACGCCGCGGTGTCCCACCTGCCCGACTGGCTGGTGCTGGTTCCGGTGTTCAAGGACGGTCGACACATCGCCTGGAGCGCCATGTTCGGCCACATGTCGGACAACGGCGGTATGGTTCCCGGCTCTATTCCCATCGAGGCGACCAACATCTTCCAGGAAGGCATTCGCATTCCGCCCACCAAGCTGTACAAGAAGGGTGTTCTTCAGGAAGACATCCTCGAACTTATACTGCACAACGTGCGCACGCCGCAGTGGAATCGCTTCGACCTGAATGCCCTGGTCGCTGCCTGCAAGACGGCGTCCCGGCGCTGCATCGAAATTGCAGAGCGCTTTGGTGATGACGTCCTGGGTAGCACCATGGACGTCATGCTGCAGCGCAACCACGACGCCATGCAGCACATCATCGAGAATTTTATTCCGGAAGAACCGCGGGAGTTCGAGGATTACCTGTGTGACGACGGTATGGGGATGGGGCCCTATCGCATCAAGTGCCGCATGTGGCGCGAGGGATCAAAAGCGATATTCGACTTTGACGGCACCGACCCGCAGGCCCAGAGCTCGGTGAACTTTTTCCTCAACGAAGACATGTTCAAGATGTTCTTTGGGTCTTTTACGATCAACGTGGTGGATCCGCAGATTGTGTTCAACGACGGCTTTTATGATCTCGTTGATGTGCGTATACCGGAGGGGACACTGCTCAAGCCCAGGTTTCCTGCGGCGCTGTCCGGGCGTACTCACGCTCTCGGCCGGATTTTTGACCTGCTGGGCGCGCTGCTGGGCATGGGTGCACCGGAGCAGATGCTCAACGCGGCCGGCTTCTCGGACTCACCGCACCTGTTCTACTCGGGCTACGACAAGAAGGGCGAATGGTTTCAGCTGTTCCAGATCGGCTTTGGCGGCATTCCCGGCCGCCCGGTAGGTGACGGGCCCGATGGGCACTCGCTGTGGCCGGGCTTCACCAATGTCCCCAACGAGTTTATCGAGAGTTATTTCCCGCTACGCATAGAGCGCTATACAACGATTCCCGATTCCGGCGGCGCCGGTCTGCACCGCGGTGGCAATGGGCTGAACGTGGCCTATCGTTTCCTTGCCGATGGTGACATTGCGATTCACGACGATCGTTGGCTGACCTACCCATGGGGTGTGCTCGGGGGTGAAACCGGCATGCGCTCCACCAAGCGACTGGTCCGCGCGGACGGAAGCGAGGAGTGGCTGCCATCCAAGGTTGAGAATGTGAAGGTCCGGGAAGGCGATGTACTGCACTTCAATACCTGGGGCGGTGGCGGCTGGGGCGATCCCTTCCAGCGCGATCCAGATCTGGTGCGCCAGGATGTGAATCGCAGGCTGGTCACGCGCGAGGGTGCGAAGCGCTATGGCGTTGTGATTGCGGACGACGGCAGCGTGAATGCTGCAGCCACCGAAACGCTGCGGCATGAATTGCGCGCATCACGCGGCGAGATTGCGCTGTTTAATCGCGGCGGAACCATTGAAGAACTCAAGGCACGCTGCGAAGCGGAGACACATCTCAAGCCGCCGGTCGCGCCCAGCTTTCGCCGAGGGGCGGCGTAATACGCCGCGGCGCCCATGAGTGATACGTGGATTATCATGAGGCTGGCGTCATGACCGATCGGGTGAACGTGCTCGTTGTCGGTTATCGCAAGTTCAGCGAACTGATCAATGCGCTGCTGCCTGAGTTCGCTGATGAAGCCGAGGTGTCCATCGTTGAGTCGGTGGCGTCGGAGCAGCGTGACTACTCCGATCTGGTCAAGCGCTATGCGGCAGATGTCGTTGTCAGTGCAGGTTCCAATGCCGCTTATCTCAAGGCCACACTCAAGGTGCCGGTTGTGTCGCAGCGGGTGTCTGACACCGATGTGATCGAGGCCATTGCCAAGGCGCGCAAAGTCGCATCGCTGGTGCATGTTTTCAGTTATGCGGCGGAGCCCGAACCCAGTGCCCGATTGCTGGAAAGCCTTCCGGAACTGCTTGGCGTCAGTGTGCAGGCACACACCTACACCACAACCGATGAAGCCGCCGAATGCCTGATGCTCGCGCTCGCGGGTGAGGCGCCGGAGGTGATTGTCGGTCCGAGCTACATCTGCCGCCTTGCCGAGAAGCGCGGTGTGCCGTCGATACTTGTTTACAGCCGCAGTTCTGCCAGGCAAATGCTGCGGGAAGCCATAGACACCGCTCGCGCGTCACAGGCTTTGTCGCGCGGGTCTACCGAGAATCCCGATGCGGGGCCGTTTGTGATCCGCTCACCGCAGATGGCGCGCGTGGCTGAACTTGCGCGAACCTATGCCCGCGGTCGAGCGGCGGTGCTTCTCGAAGGTGAAAGTGGTACCGGGAAAGAGCACATTGCCCGGGAAATTCACCGTCAGAGTGAGTTTGCCAGCGGACGGCTGGTGCCGGTCAACTGCGGCAGCATTCCCAATGAGCTGTTTGAAAGTGAGCTGTTTGGCTACGTTGAAGGCGCTTTTACCAGCTCCCGTCGCGGTGGTCGTGTCGGGCTGGTGGAGCGCGCAAACGGAGGTGTGCTGTTCCTGGACGAGGTCGGAGAGATGCCGCTCCAGCAGCAGGTGAAGCTGCTGCGCGCGCTGCAGGAGCGGCGCATACGGCCAGTGGGTGGCAACCGGGAGATCGAGCTCGATTTCAAGGTGATCGCCGCTACCAATCGCGATCTGCGCGATGCGGTGCAGCGGGGTGAGTTTCGCGACGATCTGTATTTTCGCCTGAATGTTTTCTCACTACGCGTTCCCGCACTGCGTGATCGGCCGGATGACATAGCGCCGATCGCCGCTCACTACCTGCGTGATTACGCGAGTCAGTATGCCAGCGATGTCGACTCTGAGAGATTGCTGTCGCAGGTGGTTGACAGGCTGGTGAGCTATGACTGGCCCGGGAATGTCCGGGAGCTGCAGAATTTTTCTGAGCGCCTGGTGGTCAACTGCCTCGACCAGGGCGCCACGGCAATCACCCCGGAGGCCTTGCGGGATATTCTGCCCGAGCTTTTCGCAGCGCGCGGCAATTCACAAGCACCCGGTGCGCTGAAGGCGCAGGAACAGGCGGCTATTGATGCCGCAATGCAGCGCTTTGATGGTGATCGGCAGCAGGTGGCCGAGTATCTGGGCATCAGTACCACTACCCTGTGGCGACGTCTGAATGCCATGGGCCGGTCCGGGGTCTCAAGCATCAATTAAGCAAGTAAAAAACAACCTTTTAAAAAAGAGCGGGAGAATACACATGCAACATGCCAGGCGACCTTTGATCGCTGCCCTTGTGGTGGCGGGTGCTGCGTTGGGGAGCACGACGCAGGTGACTGCGCAGCAGAGCGGTTTTTCCATTGAGGAGGTGGTGGTCACAGCGCGCAAGCGCTCTGAGAACCTGCAGGAAGTGCCGATCGCGATCAATGCGCTCAACGCACAGGATCTCGAGCGCGCCGGCATCAACCGACCCAGTGACTACATGGGCCTGATTCCCAACGTCACGATTGTCGATGCCGCCAACGTGGGTGATACCCAGGTGAGCATACGCGGCATTGTGTCCACCCGTGATGCCGAATCCACGTTTGCCTATGTTGTCGACGGCGTTCTCAGCACCAACCCCAACAGCTTCAACGAGGCGCTGTTTGATGTTGAGCAGATCGAAGTCCTCAAGGGTCCGCAGGGTGCGCTGTACGGCCGCAATGCCGTAACCGGGGCCATTCTCGTCACCACCAAACAACCCACCAACGAGTTCGAGGCGCGCGTCGGTGGAACCGTGGGCAACGTCGGCACCTATCGCGCCAACGCCATGGTCAGTGGTCCCATCATCGAGGACAAGCTGCTCGGGCGACTGGCGTTCAGCACCAGCGAAACCGATGGGTTTTATAAGAATATCTTCACGGGTCAGGATGACGTGGTGGATTTTCTTGAGGACACCAGCGTGCGTGGTCGTCTGATTTACAACGCGACGCCAGATCTGACCTTCGACATGCGAGCGGGGTACTCCGAGGTGAGCGCGGGCGCGATCAACTTCAATGCAGCCTTTGCGATTCCGGCTTTCGTCGACGCTTTCGGCGCACCGAACTATTTCCAGGATCCCAATGACCTGGATTTCCGCTTTATTTTCAATACGCCTGGCGAGAACGAGCAGAAAACTACCGAGTTTGCTATCAAGGCCGACTGGGCGCTGGGTTTTGCCGACCTGGTGGCCAGCTTTTCCTACAATGATCTTGAGGAATACCTGCTGTCTGACGGCACCGCGGCCACATTTTATGGCTACGAACTGACGCCATCCTGTCAGTCTGACCGCGCGGAACTGAACAGCTTCACGCGTCCCGATCTGTTTGGCGAGCCCTTTAACCCCTTCGGCGTTCTGCCACCCGGGGCTGATTTTCAGGGCGTTTATGGACCGTACACCGCATTGTCCTGCGACGGTTTTCAGTACCAGGAGCGCAACCAGTCCGACGTGAGTCTCGATGTTCGCCTGGTGTCCCCACAGGATCAGCCCATGCGCTGGATTGCGGGTCTGTACGCGGCGGACATCGAGCGCGAAGTGGTTGTGTCCTACGGTGCCGACCAGGGACAGGGCTTTGTGCGGGCGCCCTACGTGCCTGCCAGCGGGATCAGCCCGACAGATCTGTTGTTCTGGGACGATTTCAAGACCCGCGTGTATTCCGGCTACGGGCAGCTCGAGTTTGACCTCAGCGATCGCATGGAGATTTCACTGGCGCTGCGCTACGACCGCGAGGAGCGCGAGGTGGAAAACAAGGTGCCTAACGTGCTCAATTCCGGGCTCAACGTCAATCTTCTGGACGAAAACTTCTCGCCACTGCCCATCAATCCGGCCTTCGGCAATAATCCCGACGGCATACCCGATCGCGATCGCACCTTTACGCAGTTTCAGCCCAAGCTCACCTGGAGCTGGGCCGCGACCGAGGCCGTCAACGTCTATGCCAGCTATGGTATTGGCTTTCGCAGCGGTGGCTTCAACTCCGTCGGTACGGAGGACCTCCTCAACTTCTGGTTCAATGCCGGTTTCGGTGGTCCCGGCGAGGTCGTCAATGCGGCGATCACCGTTACTGACGACTACGACAAGGAAGTGTCGGAGGCCTGGGAGCTGGGCCTGAAGTCCGAGTGGCTGGATCGCCGTCTGCGCATCAACGCGGCGGTTTTCCGCACCGATGTCGAAGACAACCAGTTCTTTGAGTTCTTTGCCGGCCCCTTTGGTCTGCTGCGATCTGTCACCACCATTGATGAATTGTATATTCAGGGCCTCGAAGCGGACTTTACCTTCGTCGCGACGGATGGCCTGACGCTGTATGGCGGTATCGGCCTGATGGACTCCGAAATCGAGAAGAACCTGAACCGGCCCCTGTCCGTCGGTAACGACGTGCCACAGGCTCCGGACATGACCGGTAATCTGGGTGCGGAATGGGTGATGCCGGTTGCCGACGGTCTGGATCTGGTCAGCCGTCTGGACTGGAAATACACCGGTGAGATGTGGTTCCACACCCTGCAGGGCGAGCAGACGCCGACCATCTGGAACGCCTTTTTCGGCCCGGGCTTCAACCAGGACTTTTCTACGTCTTCCCGCGATGCGTTCAGTACGCTGGATCTTCGCATCGGGCTGGAGTCCCTGAACTGGACGCTTACGGCATGGGGGCGCAACATCACCGATGAGGAGTACCTGCAGGAGATCATTCCGGCACCCGAGTTCGGCGGTACCTTCAATCATCCTTCAGCCCTGCGTAGCTACGGAGTGGATTTCTCCTACCGTTTCTAGCGTGTACTATGCCCGGGGGCGGGGCAGCGCCCCCGGTTTATCACCGACATTAAAAGGATGGGGAGCGCCGGCCCCTTGACGTCAGAGGGTCAACGCGTTGTTCACACCGGAAGTCGCTGTTCTGTGTCTCGCCGCAGCCTCCATCGCCTTTGTGCACACTTTGCTGGGTCCCGATCATTACATGCCCTTTGTCGCGCTGTCGCGTAGCCGTAACTGGTCGTTTGCTAAAACGGTACGCGTTACGCTGTTCTGCGGTGCGGGCCATATTGTAGGCTCAGTGCTGCTTGGCATCGTGGGGCTGACGATCGGCATTCAACTGAACGTGCTGGAGTGGGTGGAGAGCGCCCGCGGCGATCTTGCCGCATGGGCACTGGTTGCTTTCGGTCTCGTCTACATGAGCTGGGGCCTGCGGCGCGCCTATCGGCAGCGGCCGCATTCTCACTGGCATGCACACGATGGCGTCAGCCACAATCACGCCCATGTGCACGGCGCGTCGCACGCTCATCCGCACACGGGGCCGGATGCTGACCGGGAAAAGAGCGAGCGCCGTACTCTCCTGGGCTGGGCTATCTTCATTATTTTCGTGCTGGGCCCCTGTGAACCGCTGATCCCGCTGCTCATGTTTCCCGCTGCCAGGGAGAGCCTGGCGGCGCTTGTAGCGGTGACGTCTGTTTTCGCCGTGGTGACGGTAGCCACTATGCTGGCTGCGGTTGTGGCCGGATTCTGGAGCACTCGCAGACTGCAGTTACC
>JBHEOO010000015.1:54384-75564 GCA_046260765.1 Chromatocurvus sp. | reverse complement strand
GCGAAAGGCCAGGACGGCCGCAGCCGAGCCGCCATGGATGGCATCTTTGCGTGTCTGTGGAATGGGGATGGAGGGGCGCAGGGCCGGCACTGATGCGAAAGGCCAGGACGGCCGCAGCCGAGCCGCCATGGATGGCATCTTTGCGTGTCTGTGGAATGGGGATGGAGGGGCGCAGGGCCGGCACTGATGCGAAAGGCCAGGACGGCCGCAGCCGAGCCGCCATGGATGGCATCTTTGCGTGTCTGTGGAATGGGGATGGAGGGGCACAGGGCCGGCACTGATGCGGAAGCGCATGGCCGGCACTGATGCGGGAGCGCATGGCCGGCACTGATGCAAAAGAGCAGGTCCGGCAATCAAGCCGCCTGAGAAACCCCCACCAGCGGATGCACCGGCGCCGGCGGCAGATCCGGCGTGCGGGCAAGCACCTCCAGCGCATCATGCCGCACGTGATTCCGCGCCATCTCCTGCCGCAGATGCTCCTCCGTGATCTTGCCCTGCGCCAGACATTCCTTCAGCAGACCGAAAAAGAACCGTTCCTGGTTGATATCCGGATGCTGCTTGTAGTTGCCCAGGAACGCATATTCACCAAACAGCCTGCGCCGCGCGCGCATGATCCACGCCGCCGGCGGAAACAGTCGGAAGCGCTCGGCGGGCCGCCAGTCCGTCGGCAGTCCCGTCTTCCAGGGCTGCGTGCGGCGACGGGTGGTGTGCAGCATTTTCGTCTCAACGGTGAATTTGTCGAAGTCGTTCCACTCTGGCTCGAAAAAGCCGATGCTCTCCCGCGGCTCTTCCTTGAGGCAGATCCAGGGCTGGTAATCCTGCTCAAAGGTGAACATGGCGCGGAACTTCGCTTCTGCATCCCAATGTGTGAGCTGGGCGCAGTCGAGCAGCATGACGCTCGAGGCCATGCACTTGTCGACCAGGCCCTTGGGGCCGGAGCGCATGCGGCACATGATGGCCTTGCCCTGCATGTCGCGGGACAGCAGCTCCCAGATGTCCGTTGTGGCGAAAATATCCGGATCGATAACAACCGCCCGTCCCGCGTAGTTCATCAGTCGTGGCGGCATGAAACGGGTAGGAGTGAACGACTGCAGATCATCGTTGAGCCAGGTGCGGTGCACACCGTCACGCAGGTATTCCCGGCCCTCGTACTCTGCAAAGAACGGGTAGTCGGCAGTATCCATGATGGTCACATCGAACCGGTCATTGTTCGACGAATAACGCCGCAGCGCATGCGCCGCCACGATCGCGCCGGTAATCTGTTTATGATTGGTCTGGATGAAAACGCCGGCCCGCATGCCCGATCCATCGTTGCAATGACGTCGCGCACTATAAAGCAAGGGAGACGCTTTTTCTATCCGCTGGCCCTGTCCTCTGTGCTGCAAGCGCAGATCGCGAAGGTTGTCATGGGTGCCGCCACAATAAACAGCCAGTAGCGAAAATCGAAGTTGAGAAGGCGAAAATTGCTCAGACTGCTGGCGAGAAGCAGGCACAGGGTGCCGGCGAGGAACAGCGCCGTATCCGTCGGCAGCAGACCGCGGCGCCAGGCCTGCCATCCGCTGCTGAGGGTGTACTTGCCACAGAGCAGGAGCAGCAGCAGTCCAAGCATGCCGTAGCGCACAAGCATATCGAGCGCGACGTTGTGGTAATCGTTGTACTGCTGCAGCACGCGGTCATCGCTGGCCAGCAGCGTCAGCTTGCTCGCCGCCGGCCCGAAACCCAGAAAGGGCGCTCCAAGCCATTGCCGATAGCCGGCCTCCAGCATTTGTATGCGTGTTCCGATGCTGTGCTCCCAGCCGCGCTCGTCGGCGCTGCTGATCGCGTCCAGATTGCCGTCCAGCAAAAGACCGATCGTGTGCTGCTCCTCTGCCAGTCGCTGCATCAGGTTGGGGGCGTTCAGCCCGCCAATCACCAGAAGCAGAGCCAGCGGCGCGCTCATGAGTGCGAGTGCGGGAAGGCCGCCGCGCCGCCAACTGCTGTGCAGGGCAAACAATGCGGCGAGAGCCGTCAGTGGCAGCAGTGCCAGCCAGGCAGCCCGCGACTGTGACAGAATCACCCACTGCAGACCGGCAGCCACAACGGCGGTCAGCAAGAGACCGATGCCGGCTATGTCCCGTGGTCTGTGAGCCTGCGCAAGCATGCGCGGCGCAAATACCAGCATCCCCAGCAGCAGCGTGCCGGCGTAGTAGCCAAGGCCGATCGTCTCGAGCCCGAGCCCGAGTCGCATCTGCCACCAGGGCTGAGGGTAGTTGAGCTGCCAGTCGAAGTGCCACAGGCGCGCTGCCACGAAGCCCGCGGCGGCCGCCACAAGAAAACGCAGAATCCGTGTATGGTCGCCGTGCAGCGCCCAGGCAATCGCAATGAAGGCACACAGATAGAGAATCCGCGCCGCATCCTTGGCGTGCAGCGCTGCGTTCTGGGGGTCTTGCGCAACCGCGAGACCGGTGCGCGCCACGGTGTAGGCCGCAAGCGCAGCCGTGCACCAGAACAGCGGCGTCTGGCGCAACAGCGGCCACGCCCTGGAGCGATCGCGCCAGAGCGCGTAAAGCATCAACAGGCAGCCGACAACGGCAAGCGCGCGCTGGCTGAAGGCCGTCAGTGCAAACAGATACAGTCCGACGCTGCCGGGCTCCGCCATTGCTGCGCGCGAAGGGCGCAGTGTCACCGGAAGATGCCCCGACGGTACAGGCGCCAGAAAAAGCCCCAGCTGTAAAGCAATGGCCAGCGGCGCACGCGAGGGGGAATAGTGATGGGCTCCCCCGAGTGGCGCTCCAGCTTCCAGGCGATGTAATCCAGTCCACTGTTGAAGGTGAACAGTGCCTTTACCAGGCGTGCAATTGACAGGAGCTTGCCGGTTACGCGGCGTAAGGTCCATGCCAGGCGTGAGAGTACGCGACGGCGCGGAGAGACCTTACTGCGATAGGCTGGGGGCGACACAGAAAAATCAACAGCGAGATGCAGTGTCGGATCACTTGCTGCGTGCACGGCCGCAGCGAGGTAGAACGTCTCCGATGCGACAACCAGCTGCCGGGTGCGTCCCGGACGCTCAGTGCGCAATTCCGTGGCATAGCTCAGCTGCAGCGCATCCACCCAGAGGTCGCTGATGGAGCCGCTCGGGGGCAGCACAGGCAGGCTGCGCTTGAGCAGTGTTCGCGACGCATCGCGCAGTGCCGTTGCGATTGCCTGTCGCGCGGCGTCATCCCGCACCCGCGGCAGTGCGACCGGTTGCGCAAAGCGACCCCAGAAATAGGATTCAAAGTGACGGGGGGTGCAGGCGCGCTGGAAGTCTGCAAGCGACATCACGTTGACCTTGCTGCGCAGGACGCGTGCACCGCTTTCCTGCTGCGCATAGAGCACGTTGGGAGGCAGTAGCTTATTGCCGACGGCAAAGCCACCGGCGCCGAAGGCGTCACGATAACTGCTGCACAGGAGGTAGAGATCAACCAGCCCGTCAAAAATATCGCCGCTGCGCAGGCAGGAGCCGTAGACGATAACGGCAAGTACCGAGTGATTGTGCTGTGCCGCAAGCGTATCCAGCAAGGCATCCAGCGCCTGCTGGTCCGGCCTGTCCAGATGCAGGGCAGTAAAGAAAGGTTCGGTCTGCTCCTGGTGCACGGTTACAGCCGCAGGAAAGTCACGGGTGCAGTCGCTGTCACCACGAGCGAACCGGTGGTTGTCAGCAGCTCGCCATCCAGATTAATGGGTCCTTCCATGTCTATCTGCAGCGCTCTCGCATTGGTGGAGTGGTAGCCGCGATCGGGACGTGCGCCCGGGCCGGGCCTGCCGCGTATGATACTGACAAAATTGGGTAAAAAGCTGCGACACCCGTGGTCGACAACCGTCAATCGCAGGGGGCCTTCGCCTTCGCCCCAGAACGGGCGCATACCGAAGGACAGGCGCTGCAGTGTGGATAGCGCCAGGATCAGCGCATCGTGGTTCTGCTCTTCAGCGTCATCGCTCCGGATGGACACCCGTGTTGGTGTGCAGAAGGCGGGATCCTGCCTCATAACTCCCCAGACAGTGCGCAGCGTGCTCAGGGCCAGGCTGGTATCGTCGCGCACGCCGCGCGCATGAATGGCTCTATGGGCAAACTCGGTGCCACCGATAATCGCGCCAGCGCCGAGAAACATGCCGTGATGAATGGCACCATCCATGTCGAGACGCAGTATGTTGCGCTGCACGCGCTCGCAGGAGATCTGCTCGGCGACGGGAGCGGTCGCCCAGCGGCACAGACGGGAAACAGCCGAGCGGAGTCTTCCGCGTACGCCCACGTCCCCGGCCGTCATGTTTGCGGTTCCTGCGGGCAGTATGATGACCGCGGGCTGTTGCAGGAATGCGCCGCCCTCGAGCATGGCGCCGAGAACGGCCGCGACCGTGCCGTCGCCGCCGTTGATGACCAGTGTGTCGACGTGGGATGTGGCGAGCCTGTCGAGCGCGCCGTATATGGCGGCGGGACAGTCGGTCACAGCATGCTGTACCACGCCGGGACAGCATGCCAGTGCCGTCTCGACGGAGGCGAAGTGATCGCGGTTATGGCCGCTGCTGGGGTTGCTGATAACGCCGACGCGGGCGCTGGGCCTGCTCACGGCGCCGGCGGGGGCCGCATGCGTTGGGCCGGCTTGCGAGAGGTCCGGGTGCTGGCCTCGATCAGGTTCAGCTCTGCGCTTCCGATTCGGGGCGCATCCCCTCGCAGTCGCAGCGGCAAGCCGGACGCCATGTCGATAAAAATGTGTATTTTCCCGCTCATCCCCATCAGCATGACGTCCGGTTCCTCGGGGTTGCCCGGAATCGGTGTCATGCGCAGCGTCAGCACCTGGCAGCGACGGTCCTTTTTGCGCCTCTCGCCATCCACAGTAATGGTGTTGTCTATCGTCATCGTTTTGTCCGACAGGTCCGCGTCGAGAAGAAAGAAGTTGAGGTCGGTGTGAACCAGATAATCGTCCGCCCGGGAAGGATCCTCCAGCAGTGTCGGCAGAAGTACGATAAGCGCATGTGTCGCGACAATGCGTCGGCCCTCGGCTTCGGGGGGCAGCGGCATGTTCATCTCGTGAGTGGCCGGCCAGTCTGCGGGCGATATGTTGCCGTTTCCCGCCGGGGGTTCACGCCGTTCCCGTTCAATGACCGTGTCATAGTACTCATGAATTTTAACGCGTGATTCCCGTCCGCGACTCAGACGCCAGCGAAACTGCGTAGCGCCTGTCGCAGCATCCAGCGTCAGCGTGATCTGTTCGCTGCTGCTGGCGACATAGTTGTTGACCTCAAGTGACAGATAGCCCGACGACGCGCCGGTATCGGTGGTTTGCGCTGAGTTGTGCGCTGAGTCAATTTCCCGGGCGCCGCGGGCGTCTGTGAATTCGCTGAGCGTGAGGACGCCGCGCGCCGTTGCCCAGAAACTTTTCTGTTCAAATACCAGCTGCTGCCAGGGCGGCATCTGCATTGCCTGGGCGGGACCGGACAGCAGGCACGCCAGAAACCATGGCAGCAGTGCGGTGAACTGCCGCGGCGACGGTCTGTGCCAGTTGTGCCGGATTGAGGGCATATGCAATGATCCCATGAGTTTTGGGGGGCAAACCTACCACAGTTCGGGCTGAACGGTCCGGCGTGGGGGCGTCCGGTGGTAATTTTCAGGACAAATTCGTTGCTTTCAGTTTCTCTGCGATTCTGCCGTGTGCGGTTGGGAGCGCACGGTTGCTCTGCTCGCGATCTGGTGAGCATACTGTCAACGTCGGAGCGCGAGCGCTGCGCGCGGCTGTCAGGTATTTACTCAGCCCGGGCGGTGGTCGCACGCGCCCTGGTGCGCTCAGAACTCGCTGCTGCCCTGAGCATGGCGCCGTCGGCGCTGGAATTTGTTACGGGACGCCACGGCAAGCCCGAGGTTTTCGACCCGCCGCAACCCATTGCGTTCAATCTGAGCCACAGCGGCGAGTGGGTGGTGCTTGCCTGGCAGGCGGGTAGTGACGCCATCAGTCTCGGCGTGGACGTGGAGCAGCGCATGGCCAACCGGCGTGATGTCATGCGACTGGCGCGACGGTTTTTCAGCCTGCCGGAACAGCTTGCGCTGGAAGCGCTGACAGGGGATGCCAGAGAGACACTGTTCTACCGGCTATGGACATTAAAGGAAGCCTGGGTGAAAGCACATGGTCTCGCGCTGGCGCCGCAGCTGGGAAAGTTGGCGTTCAGCGTTAACAGCGGAACGCTCGACGTGGTGAACGCGACGGCGCTGCAGACAGGGCGTTTCTTTCACGGTGAGGCAGGTGTCGATGGCCTGGTGTCACTGTGCGCTCTGGCGGATGACGATCGCAGGATTGCCGTTGACGCCCGGATCGGCATGCCGCTGGGTGACTGGTCGCCGATGTCACTGGGGGGGTGGCGCGACTCGATGCCAGGCCAGGAGTCTGGTCTGAAAAATCAGACGTTAAAGCGGAAGTGAATGATGTCGCCGTCCTTGACCACATATTCCTTGCCTTCCAGACGCCAGCGGCCGGCATCCTTCGCGCCCTGCTCACCGTTATGGGCAATGAAGTCATCGTAGCCGACCACTTCTGCGCGAATGAAGCCCTTCTGGAAGTCAGTATGAATGACGCCGGCCGCTTCCGGTGCGGTAGCGCCGACGCGCACGGTCCAGGCGCGCACTTCCTTCTCGCCGGCGGTAAAGTAGGTCTGCAGGTTCAGTAGCTGGTAGCCGGCGCGAATCACCCGGTCGAGACCGGGCTCGTCCATGCCGAGGTCGGCAAGAAATTCCGCGCGCTCGGTGTCCTCGAGCTCGACAATTTCAGATTCCAGCTTGTTGCACACCACAACTACCTGGGCGTTCTCTTCCGTCGCGATGCGCTGGACTTCATCCACGTGGGGGTTGTCCTCGAAACCGTCTTCGTCGACGTTGGCGATATACAGCGTTGGCTTGGCGGTGAGCAGGAAGAGCTGGCGCACCAGCGCGCGTTCCGTATCGCTGAGCGACAGGCCGCGCACGGGTTTTGCTTCGTTGAGGTGCGGCAGCAGGCGATCTTCCAGCAGGGTCTTCATTGCAATGGAGGGCTTGTCGCCGCCCTTGGCGGTGCGCACCACCTTCTGCAGCTGCTTTTCGCAGCTTTCGAGATCGGCCAGGGCGAGCTCCGTGTTGATGACGTCTATGTCGGAGGCCGGGTTGATGCGATTGGCAACGTGGATCACGTTGTCGTCGTCAAAGCAGCGCACGACGTGGGCAATGGCATCGGTCTCGCGAATATTGGCGAGGAACTGGTTGCCCAGGCCTTCGCCCTTCGACGCGCCCGCGACCAGCCCGGCAATGTCGACAAACTCCATGGTGGTCGACACTTCCCGCTGCGGCCTGACGACGGCAGAGATTTTCGCCTGGCGCGGATCCGGTACCGGCACAATGCCCGCATTCGGCTCGATGGTGCAGAATGGAAAATTCTCCGCGTCGATACCGGCGCGCGTGAGTGCATTGAACAGGGTGGATTTGCCCACGTTGGGCAGCCCAACAATCCCGCATTTGAATCCCATACAGCGTTCCTTGGTGGCAGCGTCAGCTGGCGCTGAAGCTGTGCAGTTGTGTCATG
The DNA here is from genome assembly GCA_046260765.1 of Chromatocurvus sp. GTDB lineage: Bacteria > Pseudomonadota > Gammaproteobacteria > Pseudomonadales > Halieaceae > Chromatocurvus. Next base: position 68,005 of record JBHEOO010000015.1, on the reverse strand, counting down.
GCCTTTACCAGGTCTCCGGCGAGAAGCAGCGGCAGCGCATCGGCCGCGGCCTCGATCGCCGCGTCTGTCATGTCGCGCTCGCCTGCGGGCGCCCGACCGAGCACATAGGGACTGACGCGGTCCGCGCTGCCCGGATGCCCGATACCGATGCGCAATCGGTGAAAGTCAGTGGCGTTGCCCAGCGAACGCACAATGTCCCTGAGCCCGTTGTGGCCGCCATGGCCGCCGTCGCGCTTGAATCGCGCAACACCCGGTGCCAGGTCGAGTTCGTCGTGGGCGACAAGAATCTGCGGTGGCTCCAGCTTGAAGAACCCTGCCATGGCGCCCACGGCCTGGCCGCTGCGGTTCATGAAGGTCTCCGGAATGAGAAGGCGAACATCATGTCCACCGATAGTGACGCGAGCAGTCAGGCCGGAAAACCGGCTCTCCCTGGAAAAGGCGCCGCCGTGGCGGCGCAACAGATATTCCACAAAATCGGCACCGGCGTTGTGCCGGGTGCCGCGATAGGCGTCGCCGGGATTGCCGAGGCCGACAATCAGTGCCATTGCAGCAGACATGTCCCGGAAGCGCCGGTGCGGACTGAAGGTTACGAATTACAGATGACGAACGACAGGGCGCGAATCACTTGTCGCCCTTACCGTCCTCGTCGTCATCCTGTGTTGGCACTTCATCCGCAGCCGGTGCGTTATCGTCCTCTGCGTCCTCGTCTTCCGCCTCAATGGCGGCACGCGGCGCTACCACGGCAGCGATTGGCATATCGTGGTCTTCGCCGAGTGACAGCGCAACCGATGCGGTGCCCTCGGGGAGCTTGACTTCGGACAGGTGGATGCTGTCGCCGATGCTCAGATCCTGCATGTCGATCTCGATGTATTCGGGAATGTTCGAAGGCAGGCACAACAGCTCGATTTCCGTTGCCTGGTGCTCGATAACACCACCCTCGAACTTGACGCCCTTGCAGGTTTCCTCGTTGAGGAAGTGGATCGGGATGTTGACCTTGAGCTCCACTTTCTCGTCAACACGCAGAAAGTCTGCGTGCATGACCAGCTCTTTGGCCGGATGGCGCTGCAGGTCCTTGAGAATGGCTTTCTCGGTGTCGTTGCCAATTTTTACGGCAATGACCTGGGAGAAAAAGGCTTCGTTTTGCAGGGCCTTCTCGATGTCCTTGCTGACGATGCTCAGTGCACGCGGGTCTTTGCCCGCGCCATAGATAATGGCCGGTACCAGGTTCGCGTGGCGACGCAGGCGGCGGCTCGCACCTTTCCCCAGGTCGTCGCGCGGGATCGCGTTGATTTCCAGTTGGTCAGACATTGTCGTGACTCCTATGCTTCAAATGCCGGCGGGCTTGCGACCAGCCTTACCGACACGGCTACGTATGCGCTCTTCCTTCCGCCTTGACTACGCCTTGCCCGGGAAGGGCAGGGCTATCTCAGGCAGAGAACAGCGCGCTGATGGATTCCTCGTTCGAGACGCGGCGGATGGACTCCGCCAGCAGATCCGAGATGGTGAGCTGTCGGATCTTCGTGATGCCCTTGGCCTCGTCGCTCAGGGGAATCGTATCGGTGACCACGAGCTCGTCGAGCTCGGAGTTGCGAATATTTTCAAGGGCACGTCCGGACAGCACGGGGTGAGTACAGTAGGCCACGACCTTTCTGGCACCGCGCGCCTTCAGCGCGTCGGCGGCGTTGCACAGCGTGCCGGCGGTATCGACCATGTCGTCCACCAGCAGGCAGGTGCGTCCGTCCACTGAGCCGATCACGTTCATGACCTGCGCCTCGTTGGCCTGCGGACGGCGCTTGTCGATGATGGCCAGCTCGGCATCGTCGAGCTGCTTGGCGATGGCGCGTGCGCGGACCACGCCGCCGATGTCCGGCGACACCACGACCAGGTTCTCATAGTGACAGGTGACAATGTCGTCGTTGAGGACCGGTGAGCCGTAAACGTTGTCTACCGGGCAGGCGAAGAAACCCTGAATCTGCTCGGCGTGCAGATCAACCGTGAGCACGCGATCGACACCGACGGCCACCATCAGGTCGGCGACGACCTTGGCGGAAATCGGCACGCGCGAGGAGCGTGCGCGTCGATCCTGGCGTGCATAACCGAAGTAGGGGACGACGGCGGTAATACGCGCGGCAGAGGCCCGGCGCAGTGCATCGATCATCACCAGAAGTTCCATCAGGTTGTCGTTCGTGGGTGCGCAGGTGGACTGCAGGACGAACACGTCCTTACCGCGGACGTTCTCGTTCAGCTCCACTGCTATTTCGCCGTCACTGAAGCGACCGACATCGGCCTTGCCCAGAGAAAGATAGAGGCGACTGGCCACCCGGCGTGCCAGTTCAGGATTGGCATTGCCGGTGAAAACCATCATTTTAGCGGACACGGCGCGTACCCCAGGAGAACGTTGTCGAATGCCGGAAATTGGCTGGGGTGGCAGGATTCGAACCTGCGAATGCCGGGATCAAAACCCGGTGCCTTGCCACTTGGCGACACCCCAAAAGCTGGTTCAGACTACTGATTCACTATCTTTCAATGCAGAGGATCTGTTCATGCCGGCGGCGACCCACGCTTTCCAGCGTGAAGGCACCTCTCCTGCGATGCGTAATGCCTGCGCCTCGGTGTCACAGCGGCAGAACACGCAGGCTCCCGTGCCGGTCAGTCTCGCGTCCCCGAAATTCTGCAGCCAATTCAGCGCGCTATCCACCTCGGGGTAGAGCTTGCGCACGACTGGTTCGCAATCGTTCCGGGAGTCCCCCGCGAAAAAGGCGTGCATTGTGATGGGCGGGGTGTCGCGTGTCAATTCCCGATGGGAAAATATTTCCCCGGTGTTCACGGCGCAATCGGGCTTGAGCACAAGATACCATGCCGGAGGCAGATCCAGGGGCGTCAGTTGTTCGCCAATGCCTTCCGCCCAGGCGCTGCGCCCGAGGACGAACACCGGTACATCCGCGCCCAGTGCCGCGCCGGTGTGCTGCAGTGCGGCGGTCGACAGCTGCAGCCCCCACAGGGCATTGAGCGCCAGTAGCGTGCTCGCGGCATCGGAACTGCCGCCACCGAGCCCCCCCCCGCTGGGAAGCTGTTTTTCCAGGCGTATTGCTGCGCCGCAGTGATCGGGGGTTGCCGGCAGAGCTTTCAGAGCCATTGCCGCACGCACGATAAGGTTGTCACTGTCGGCAATCCCGAGATCGGGGCCGTCCAGCGTGATCACTCCGCCAGGATTCGACTCGATCACGAGGGAGTCGCCGATATCGAGCAGCTGAAAGACCGTCTGCAGGTTGTGATACCCATCGTCGCGACGGCCGGTGATGTGCAGAAAGAGGTTGATCTTGGCGGGCGCACTAATGTGCAGAATGCGTGAATCGATCATCAGTCTTGCAGCGCCCAGCGCGCGTTGACCAGTCGCAGACTGATGTCATCAGCGGCATGGGTGACGCGTAATGTTGCCGGCAGGGAGCCCGCTCCCACGGCCGTGTAGGCCGAGTAAGAGATTGTCCAGCCGCCCTGGTGGATTTCCTGTGCGCGCCCGTCCTGCAGCGCCAGCCGGTCGAGTGCCTGGTCGGGGTCGGGCAGGCCGCGCAGCCAGAAGGGCAGGGCGTTCACCGGTATCGGCCAGCCAGTCGCCGCTGCCAGCGTCTCGGGTGTGCTGCTGTCATAAACGCTGTGCTCCCCACCCCGCTCCACTTCGAGCGCGTCCCCCTGCTGCGTAATGCGCACAGCGCCCGCACCGAAGGGGCCGGAAAGATCGACCTCACTGTGGCCGTTGTTCTGCGACCAGTTGAGACTCGCATTTTCTGCACCGCCGCGCCAGCGCAGCGCGATTTTTGCGGACATACGCCAGTGGGTGATGGCGGTCGCGTGGTCCTGATAGGTCTGCCAGTGCGTTACCGCCGGCGGTGTCCCGGATTGTGTTGCGCAGCCCGCCATGCTGACTGCCGTCATGACCACAATCGGCACGGCCGCGAGTCTCCACAGTGTGCTCACGACGCCTTGTCTTGAGAGTAGGCCTTCAGAGTAGGTCCTCAGAACTTGCCCTCAGAGTAGGTCATCACAGCAGATCCTCACGGCAGGTCATCCACGCCCAGCCGTTGCAGGGTCTCGCGCAGCACCGGGTGGTCGGGGTCCTGAAGCAGGGCGCCGCGCCAGATATTGCGGGCGCCCTCAGGGTTATCGTTTTTCCACATCACCTCCCCGAGATGCGCGGCAACCTCGGGATCGGGGAAAGCGGCGTAGGCCCGGGTCAGGTAATCGATGGCCGCATCGTACTCACCCTGTCTGTAGAGCACCCAGCCCATGCTGTCGAGGATAGCCGGCTCATTGGGCTCAAGCTTGAGCGCCTCACTGATCAGGCGATGCGCTTCATCGAGATTGTCAGTCCTGTTGGCCAGCGTGTACCCCAGAGCGTTCAGCGCCGTCGCGTTTGTTGGCTCGCGCTTGAGGATGCTGCGCAGGTCGGCGACGGCCGCGTCGATATTGTCGCGTCGCTCGTGCACCACCGAGCGCGAGTAGCGCAGCGATGTGGAGTCCGGGAACGCGGAGATGGCTTCATTGAGCAATGCCAGACTGGCGTCCTCGCGGCCTGCCTCGTTGAGCAGATTGCCCTGCAGTGCGTAGAACTGCTCACCGCGGGCCGGGTAGCTCTGGCGCAGGGTGGCAAAATACCCACTGAAGCGTGCCTGCTGGTCCTGCTCAAGCAGCAGCGTGCCGATGCGCATGGAGGCTGCCAGCAGGTCCTTGCCATCGCCGACCTGCATGTAATGCTCAATTGCCTGTGCGGTGTCATTCTCGTTTTCGGCAATACGCCCGAGCACAAAATACGCCTCGCTGGTGCGCTGCCGCAGCTTCAGAAGCTTCTGCAGATACGCCTTGGCTGCCAGTGGATCTTCAAGCTCCTCGTTGATGAGCGCCAGGGAGAACAGCAGGTCGCCGTCATCGGGATTACCCGCGGACAGGATTTCAAACTGCCCGCGCGCCGCATCCATGTCATCCCGCGCCAGGAGCCTGGCGTACTGCAGGCGCAGGTCGTCGCGCTCGTCATCTTCCTCCAGCGCCTGTTCGATACGCGCAAACGGTGTTTCGCTGCCCTGGTCCCGCAGCATGCGTGCTTCCAGCAGGAGCGCCTGGTGCTGGAACGGTTCCAGCGCAAAGACATCACCCAGCCTGGCCAATGCGCGCTCCCTGTCTCCCATTTCATCGGCCAGTAGCGCACGGGTCATCAGCAGTGAAATGCTGTCGGCGAGATCGGGAAGCAGTGCGTCAAGCGCGTCCACCATCGCCTGCTGCTCTTCCGGATTGAGATTGCCAAAGCCGTTCATGAGGATGGGGAAGCGTGCGTTGGATTCGTCGTCCCGGGCCACCATTGCGAGGTGCGACACCGCCTCCAGCAGCCGTCCCTCGCGCACCAGCAGCGTCGCCAGCGTATTGTGCGGCTCGGGGTTATCCGGCTCCAGTTCAACCCACAGCGTCACCGCCTCGCGCGCTGCATCCTCGCGCTGAAGATACTGGGCAAGGTGCGTGGCGTGTGCGCTGACTGCCGGGTCGCGCAGCTTCGCTGCCTGATCCATGTAGAGCGTCATCGCCGTCGCATAGTCGCGCTTGCGCAGGGCAAACTCAGCCGCCAGTAAAGGATAGACGCTGTCGTCCGGCAGCCTCCGGTAGGTTGACTCGTCGAGCGTCGGCGCTTCGCCCCCGGCCTGTTCTGCCGGGCGCTTCTTCGGCGCGGCGACTGCCGTTGCTTCTGTGGTTTCTGCGAGACTTGCGGCAGCCGCCTGGGAGGTCGATTCCGGCTGTGCCACGCAGGCCAGAACTGCGGGAATGAAGCAGATTGCAATGAGGGGTCGCAGGGTCATAGACTCGCTTAGGCTTGTTGCAGAAGAAGACTTACAATAATGACATACTCACCTGTCGAAACCCACATCGCTGCACGGGTCGATTGACTGCTTGTGCTCAGGTCTGAGCTCGTCCCGGAATCAGGTGCCGCTACTGGCAATCAGGCCCCGCTATCAATTGCCGCGCAAGTTGGTAAAATTGACGCAGGTCTGAACACTGCCTGGCGTCCCGGGTGTAACGGCAACAGGCGGCAACAGGCGGGCACGGGCAGCGACAGGGCTGTCGACAACGATCGCGGAGAGTCCGACAACTCGCTATGAACCTTATCGCTCTGGGCATCAATCATAATTCGGCGGCCGTTGAGGTACGCGAGCGCGTGGCGTTTGCACCCGAACATGTGGGTGAGGCGCTGGTCCATGCCTGTGCCACCGCTGAGCTGGACGAGGTGGTTGTTCTTTCTACCTGTAACCGCACGGAGATTTACGCCATTGCACGCGAGGGCTGCGTTCTCTCGGACAAGTCGGCGCAGGTCATCGCCTGGATGGCGAACTACCATAACCTGTCCGTCGATGAGCTGAGTGCGGCGGCCTATCACCATGAGGCGGAGGATGCCCTGCGCCACCTGGTGCAGGTTGCCGCAGGTCTCGACTCCATGGTGCTTGGCGAACCGCAGATTTTCGGTCAGCTGAAGTCTGCATTTGCCGTGGCGTCGGAAGCGGGCACGGTCGGCACGGAGCTCGGGCGGCTGTTTCCGCGCGTTTTCTCTATCGCCAAAAAAGTGCGTACCGATACCGCCATCGGCGAAAATCCGGTGTCCGTGGCCTACGCCGCAGTTGATCTGGCGAGCCAGATTTTTACCGATCTGACCAAGTGCAACGCACTGCTTGTGGGTGCCGGCGAAACGATCGAGCTGGTCACGCGGCACCTGATCGAGGCCGGCGTCAACAACGTCACCATTGCCAACCGCACGCTGGGTCGCGCCCGGGAACTGGCCCAGCGTTTTGGCGCCGACGCCGTGCTGCTTGCCGACATTCCCGACCAGCTGCCGAACTCCGATATCGTCATCACTGCCACCGGCAGCCAGCTGCCCATTCTCGGCAAGGGCGCGGTGGAGCAGGCGATCCGCAAGCGCAAGCATCGTCCCATATTGATGGTGGACATCGCTGTACCGCGGGACATCGAATCGCAGGTCGGGGATCTTCGCGATGTGTATCTCTACACCGTGGATGATTTGCGGCAGATCGTGGAGCAGAACATGCGCAGCCGCCAGAGCGAGGCGCGCAAGGCCGACGATATCATTCTGCTCGGCGTGCAGGCCTACTGCGAAGAGCGACGTTCCCTCGCCGCGGTCGATCTGGTGAAGGCCTACCGGCAGTCCGCGGAGCAGGTGCGAGAGCAGGAGCTGCAGCGGGCACTGGCCAGCCTGGAGCGCGGCGATGATCCCACCAAGGTGCTCACACAGCTGTCGCGCGGGATCACCAACAAGCTGATCCATGCGCCAACCAAGGGCCTGAAACAGGCGAGCGCTGAGGGCCGTCATGACGTACTGGCGCACGCGCAGGGATTGCTGGGGATTGAACTTCAGCAGGCCATGGAGGCGGTGGCGCAGGAGGGGATTGAGGAACCTCCGGTCTCGGCCTCTATCACACCCATTCTGAGAGCGGCGGAAAAGAGCGGACGCGGTCGGCAGTGAAAGTCTCACTGCTGGAGAAACTCGATGCGCTGAGCGATCGCCACGAGGAGGTGTCAGCCCTGCTCGGCGATGCGGAGACCATTGCCGACCAGTCGCGCTTTCGCGACCTGTCGCGTGAGTACAGTGAGCTGGAGGAAGTCGTTCGCTGCTACGCTGAGTACCGCGACGTGCAGGAGGATCTGGTCGAGGCCCGCGCAATGCTCGATGACAGCGATGCCGATATGCGGGCCATGGCCAGCGATGAGCTGGAAGGCGCCGAGCGGCGTCTCGAGGTGCTTGAGCTTGAGCTGCAGCGCCTGCTGCTGCCGCGTGATCCGCGCGACTCGAACAATGTGTTTCTGGAGATTCGCGCTGGCACTGGCGGTGACGAAGCGGCCATTTTTTCCGGCGACCTGTTTCGCATGTATTCCCGCTATGCAGAAATCAAGGGTTGGCGGGTAGAGGTGCTCTCGGAGCGACCGGGCGAGCATGGCGGCTACAAGGAAATCATCTGCCGTCTCGAGGGGCGCGACGTCTATGCCTTTCTCAAGTTCGAGTCTGGCGCACACCGGGTACAGCGGGTGCCCGACACGGAATCCCAGGGCCGGATTCACACCTCTGCCTGTACGGTGGCGGTGCTGCCGGAGGCCGAGGAACTGGCCGAAATCGAGCTCAACAAGGGTGACCTGCGTATCGACACCTATCGCGCCTCCGGCGCCGGCGGGCAGCATGTCAACAAGACCGACTCCGCGGTGCGCATCACACATATTCCCTCTGGCATCGTGGTGGAATGCCAGGACGAGCGCTCCCAGCACAAGAACCGTGCGCGGGCCATGTCGCTGCTGCACGCAAGGCTCAACAACGCCGCGGAGGACGCCGCAACCGCCGAGCAGGCAGAGCAGCGCCGCAACCTGGTCGGCACCGGAGATCGCTCGGACCGCATACGCACCTATAATTTTCCGCAGGGCCGATTGACCGATCACCGCATCAATCTCACGCTGTACAAACTCAACGAAGTGATGAGCGGCGATCTGGATGCCGTGATAGAGCCACTGCGCAACGAGCATCAGGCCGACCAGCTGGCGGCGCTGTCCGCGCAGTAATGGCCACGGTGCAGGTCCTGCTGCGCGAGGCCTCCGGATTGCCCACCGAGGACCCGCGCCGCGATGCCGAGGTGCTTCTCTGCCACTGCCTGCAGCGCCCCCGAAGCTGGCTGTATACCTGGCCCGAGCGCGAAGTCGATGATGCGGCCGCCGCTGCGTACCGTCGACTTCTGCAGGACCGGCGCGAAGGGGTGCCCGTTGCCTATCTGACCGAACGTCGGGAATTCTGGTCATTAGCGCTGCGGGTGACCCGCGCAACACTCATTCCGCGGCCCGACACCGAGGCACTGGTGCAATGGGCGCTTGAGCTGTCGCTGCCGGCAGATGCCCGCGTGCTCGATCTCGGCACGGGTACCGGCGCCATTGCGCTGGCCTTGGCCAGGGAGCGCCCCGGCTGGACACTGGTTGCCGTCGATGCCGATAGCGCAGCGCTGGCCGTCGCTGAGAGCAATGTCGCAGCTCTCGCGCCTGGCCGGGTAACGCTCCTGCAGTCGGACTGGTTTGCTGCGCTGCCGGACCAGCAGTTTGATCTTGTGCTCGCCAATCCCCCCTATGTTGCGGCGGATGATCGACACCTCGGCGAGGGCGACGTGCGATTTGAGCCGCGTCAGGCCCTGGTCAGTGGCGAACGGGGCCTGGATGACCTCGCCCGCATTGTCTCAGCGGCGCCGGCGCATCTGAGGTCAGCGGGCTTCCTGCTGCTGGAGCATGGCTGGGATCAGGCGGCGGCCGTTCGTGGGCTGTTATCCCTGCACGGCTTCGATAACGTCGCTACCCGCACCGACCTCGGCGGCAACGAACGCGCCAGCGCAGGCCAGTGGCATGCTGTCTGACGCCGAGCTTGAGCGCTACAGTCGCCAGCTTTTGCTGCCGGGCTTTGATATTGCCGGGCAGGAGGCCCTGGGCCGCGCCCGCGTCCTGGTCGTGGGTCTTGGCGGGCTTGGCAGTCCGGCCGCGCTGTATCTGGCGGCGGCGGGTGTTGGTGAGCTGCACCTGGCGGATGGCGATACGGTGGCGCCCAGCAACCTGCAGCGACAGATTGCCCACGGCGAGGTGGACATCGGCTGCAGCAAGGCGGCGTCGGCGGCGGATGCGGTGGCGCGCCTGAATCACCGGGTGCTGGTGCATGTCATGCCGCAGCAGCTAGACGAGCGCGACCTGGCTGATGCCTGCGTCCGTGTCGATCTTGCCGTTGACGCGACAGATAACTACCCGACACGCTTTGCATTGAACCGGGCCTGTATTGCCGCCGGTATTCCGCTGGTATCGGCGGCGGCGGTGCGTACAGAGGGCCAGGTCGCGACATTTCATCCGGCCAGCGGTGGGGGATGCTATCGCTGCCTGTTCCCGCAGGAGGGCGCGGAGTCCGCCTTGCGCTGCAGCGAGAGCGGCGTGCTGGGGCCGGTCGTCGGCGTTGTCGGCAGCCTGCTGGCGCTTGAGGCGATCAAGCTGCTCAGCGGTATGCCTGGGTCTCTGTCGGGCGCGCTACTGACGCTGGATCTGGCCGATTACCGGATACAGCGCCTGGCGCTGCGTGCACGGCCCGGCTGCCCCGACTGCGGGGGTCAACAGGGCGCTGGTAACAGTGCTACACTCCGCGCCGGCAGAACCAATGATAAGGAACCGCATTGAGCAAGCATCCCGACGCAAAACGCGCCTCCGGGGGGCGCGGCGGCAGCGCCGCCACAATGGATACGCCGTGGGGTATCGACGACTTCCCGGTACCCGCGGTTGAGGGCAAGGTACGTTTTCATGATCTAGGCCTGCGCAACGAGATCATGCACGGCATCGCCGATCTGGGGTTCGAGTACTGCTCGCCCATCCAGGGCCAGATTCTGCCGTTCACGCTGCGCGGTCACGACGCTATTGGCAAGGCCCAGACGGGCACGGGCAAGACCGCCGCCTTCCTGATTACCATTTTCAATGACCTGCTCGAAAACCCGGTAGAGGATGAACGCTTTATCGGCGAGCCGCGCGCGCTGGTGATCGCCCCGACCCGGGAGCTGGTGATGCAGATTGGTGAGGACGCCGAGGAACTTGGCCGCCACACCGGCCTGCGCACCGTGACGCTGATCGGCGGCATGGACTACCAGAAGCAGCTCAATCGTATCGGTCACGACCTGGTTGATTTGGTGGTCGCAACCCCCGGACGCCTCATAGATTTCATGACCCGCCGCGATCTGTTTCTCGACCGCGTAGAGGTGCTGGTCCTCGACGAGGCCGACCGCATGCTCGACATGGGTTTCATTCCCCAGGTAAAGCGCATTGTGCGGGCGACGCCGCCCAAGGAATTCCGCCAGACCCTGCTGTTCTCGGCGACCTTCACTCAGGACATTATCAACCTTTCGGCGCAGTGGACCCGCGAGCCGGTCAAGGTTGAGATTGAACCCGACAGCGTGGCGACGGACACCGTTGATCAGAAGATCTATCTCGCCAGCAGCGAAGAGCGTTTCCGCATACTGACCAATCTGCTACGCAGCGATGCCGCGACCAGCATCATTGTGTTTGCCAATCGGCGCGATCAGGTGCGGCGTCTGCACGAGCGTCTGCAGCGGGCCGGTATCAGCTGCGGCATCCTGTCCGGGGAAATTCCCCAGGCCAAGCGCAGCAAGACCCTCGACCAGTTCAAGAAGGGTGAGATCACCGTGCTGGTGGCCACCGACGTGGCGGGTCGCGGTATTCACGTTGACGGCGTCAGTCACGTGGTCAACTACAATCTCCCGGAAGATCCGGAAGACTACGTGCACCGCATAGGACGCACGGGTAGAGCCGGCGCCAGCGGGATCTCCATCAGCTTCGCCAGCGAAGACGATGCCTTCCTGCTGCCAGACCTGGAGGCGCTGCTCGGCGAAAAACTCACCTGCACCCATCCGCCCGCGGAACTCCTGGCCTGAGCGCAGCCGCTCCGCGTTGACTCAGCGGCCCGGGTTGATCGCGGCCAGCTCATCCACCCAGAGCAGCGTCGCGCCGACTACTGCGGCGGGTACCACAAAGAAATTCACGATCGGAATGCCGGTGCACAGCGCTACCAGCCCGCCAAAGCCCATGCTCGACAGCCGGCGACTGCGCACTGCCTCCTTGACGTCGGCGAAGGAACGTTGGTGGTTATCCATCGGGTAGTCCACAAACTGAATGCTCATCATCCAGGCGCCGAGCAGAAGCCAGAGTAGCGGCGCAACGGCGTTGACCGCCGGAATCACGCTGACGAGCAGCACAAAAAGCGCCATCGGCACGTAGTACAGAAGCTTCGCGATCTCGCGAAAAACGCCCCGGGGCACGCTGATCAGTGCGCCCATCAGTCCCTCCAGGCCCTCCACGGGTCGTCCCGTGACCAATTCCTCGGCTTTCTCCGCAAGCAAGGCGTTGAAGGGAGAGGCAATAATCAGCGCGACGGCGGTGAACAGGTAGCCGGTGACCAGACTGGTGGCGATGATTACCAATGGCCAGATGATCCACTCCAGAAACCGCAGCCACTCCGGCAGCGCGGCAAGGGTCTGATCCAGCGTCGCGCTCAACCAGCTGTAGCCCCAGCCGATGAGGCTGCCAAAGATGGCTATATTTACCAGCAGCGGTACCAGCACGAAGATGCGCAGTTTCGGGTGCACTAGCAGCTGCGCACCGCGCATGACGTAGCCGGCCCCGTGCAGGGCATTGCCGCGCATTGTATGGACTCCTTTTGATGTGCAGGTGGATGCCAGGCGCAGTTTACCGAAAACGGGTGTCAGATTGCGTATAATGTCCAAAGGAGTGTTTTATGGCTGATGACGAAGAGCTTTTCTGGGAAGAAGTGGCGGACGTGGCGCCGATCCGCCGAGAGCGCCGCGTGCGGCGCCCGCCGGGCACGGCAACCGATGCCGCCACCCTGGCCGCCCGGCGCGAAGCTGCGGAAGCCGCGCGCGAGCGCGACCCCAATTTCCTGGCCGAGGAGGGCTTCGAACCCCTGGATCCGTGGTTTGTGCTGGATTTCAAGCGCCCGGGCATCCAGAACGGCGTCTTTCGCAAGCTGAAGCAGGGCCGCTACGAAGCCGAGGCGCGCCTGGACATGCACCGCATGACCGTGCGCCAGGCCCGGGCTGAACTGTTCGCATTTATGCGCGACTGTCATTCACTCGGCCTGCGCAGCGTGATGCTGGTGCACGGCAAGGGCGATCGCAAGCCTGAGAAGGAGCGCGTCTCTATCCTCAAGGGTGGCGTGGATCACTGGCTTCGGGAGATGGATTCCGTGCAGGCCTTTCACAGTGCGCAGCCGCAGCACGGGGGGACCGGGGCTGTGTATGTGCTGCTGCGCAAGAGTGCGGAGAAGAAGCGGGAGAATCGGGAGCGGTTTATGCGGGGGCGGGTGGCTTATGAGCCGGAGAAGCGCTGAGTATCAGGGCCGGGTGGTGCTTCGTAGCCCGGTCGTCCGCCGCGCCAAGGCTTTTTGAGACACGCCGTGAAGCCATCCTTGGCGGCTCGGCGGCGACATCCATGTCGCCGACGGTCTCAAAAAGCCTTGGCGCGGCGGACAACCTGACTGTCGGAGTTGACGACGCGGTGATTCGGACTCCAGCGTTCACTGTTTGAGGTGATGGAGGCTTTCCAGGCTGTTTGATCGCTGTTCGGTATGGCGAGTGTGGTTTGCAGGTGCAATGAATTATCCGCCGTCGCGGCATATTTAGTGTGGGCTCTCGAGGCCGCTCGCGCGACGCCGGATCGAGGTCCTCGTTTTCCGCTCAGTAGATGCTTGCCAGTCCTCACTCTACGCAGTAGTTGCTTCCATATGCCTATGTTCGCCGATGAGTCTTCCCCGCGAGAGGTCCGCAGTAAACCCGTATGCCAGTATTGAGCAATCCCAGACATTAGCACCGAAGCCAGGCTGGTTGCCTGCGCAGGGGTTTTCGAGACCGTCGGCGGCCTGGAGGTCGGGGGCGGCCTTCCGTACGCCGAGCCGCCAAGGATGGCTTCACGGCGAGTCTCGACCATCCCCACACAGGCGACCAGCCGACCTACTAAGCAAGAACCTTCAGGAAGCTCCAAAGTCAGCAAG
>JBHEOO010000015.1:0-54374 GCA_046260765.1 Chromatocurvus sp. | reverse complement strand
GAAGCGCTAGGTGCGATCTGGTTCTGTGCCCTGTAGTTCGGCCGGTTGCCGGTGGGCGCGTTTGCGGGACACGCCGTAAAGCCATCCATGGCGGCTCGGCGGCGGCCGTCCTGGCCGCCGACGGTCCCGAAAACCCGCTGTCCGGCACTCGACCTGACCGTCGGAGTTAACGGCGCACTCCGTGAAAGACCCTCAATGCGCCGCGCATGAGTCGTCCAGGTTTGTTTGATGAGTGCGAGGTCCGCCGGTTCAACGGTATGGTTTACGCACCTTGATTCGGGTAACGGCGCTGCGTAGTCCCTGAGCATTGTCTGTCGAGGCCCCGAGCGATACACCGGATCGTCGACTCCTTTATCCACGCGGTGGACGCTTGCCGGACCTCATTCGAACTACGAGTTGCCTGGAGCTCTCTACCTAAGCGATGAGAACTCTCACTGAAGATCCGCAGCACAGCCGGCTGCCAGAATCGAGCAGCTCCAGAACTTGGCATCGAAGCGAGGCTGGTCGTCTGTGTGGGGATGGTCGAGACCGTCGGCGACATGGATGTCGCCGCCGAGCCGCCAAGGATGGCTTCACGGCGAGTCTCGACCATCCCCGCGCAGGCGACCAGCCGACCTACGAAGCTCCAAAGTCACCAAGCGCGGATACAAACCCACCGCTGAGTCGGTGTTCTTTTACGACAGACAGAACCGTCTCCCCCGTCGCACTGGTCGCATTCACATCGCGACCGTCCGCGGTGAAAAACACCAGGAAGCGCCGGAAGTCGTCCTCCCGCATACTCTGGTAGGCCCGCATCAGGCAGTGAAAGTCGTCGCTGTCGCCGGAGTGGGAGCGCACGCTGAGAAAGCTGCGCACCCGCTCATCGTCCCACACCTCATCGAGAACCTTGTCCTTGTCCTTACGCATCCTGCTGGTTGCCTCCGAGCTTGCGGGCGAGTAGCTGGTTGACCATGCCCGGGTTTGCCTGGCCGCGGGACGCTTTCATGATCTGGCCGACGAAATAGCCGATCAGCTTTTTCTGCTTGCCGGCATCGGCGGCCCGGTACTGCGCGACCTGGTCCGGGCTGGCCGCGATGACCTCGTCGACCATCGCTTCAAGTTCGCCGCTGTCGCTGACCTGTTTCAGGCCGCGGCTCTCGATAATCTGATCGGCTTCGCCTTCGCCCTGCCACATGGCCTCGAATACCTGCTTGGCGATCTTGCCCGAGATAGTGTTATCGAGAATGCGTCGGATCAGACCGGCGAGCTGGCCTGGTGTGACCGGGGAGCCGGTAATATCGAGGTCTTCGCGGTTCAGCTGCCCCAGCAGTTCGCCCTGTACCCAGTTGGCGGCAATCTTGGCATCGCCACAGTCCCGGGCCACCGCCTCGAAATAGTCCGCCAGGGCGCGGCTGTCGACCAGAACGCCGGCGTCGTAGGTGCTGAGCGCGTACTCGGACCTGAAGCGGGCCCGCTTGGCTGGGGGCAGCTCGGGGAGTTCACGGCGCAGCTGGTCTATCCAGCTCTCCTCAAGTACGACGGGCAGCAGGTCCGGTTCGGGGAAGTAGCGGTAGTCGTTGGCGACTTCCTTGCTGCGCATGGAGCGGGTTTCATCGCGCTCGGCGTCGTACAGGCGCGTTTCCTGCACCACCCGGCCACCGGATTCGAGAATGTCGGCCTGGCGCAGGGTTTCGAACTGTATCGCTTTCTCGACGAAGCGGAAGGAGTTCACATTCTTGATTTCGGCCCGGGTGCCAAGCGTCTCGCTGCCTGACGGTCGCAGCGAGATGTTGATGTCACAGCGCATCGACCCCTCGGCCATGTTGCCGTCGGAAATGCCCAGGTACAGGACCAGGCTGTGCAGTGCCTTGAGATACGCCACCGCCTCGGCTGCGCTGCGCAGGTCGGGTTCACTGACGATTTCCAGCAGGGGCGTGCCGGCGCGGTTCAGGTCGATGCCCGTCTGGCCGTGGAAGTCCTCGTGCAGTGATTTGCCGGCGTCCTCCTCGAGGTGGGCGCGGGTGATGCCGATGCGCCGGGTGCTGCCGTCGTCGAGCTGTATCTCGAAATCGCCGCGACCGACGATGGGCTCGGCAAACTGGCTGATCTGGTAGCCCTTTGGCAGGTCGGGATAGAAGTAGTTCTTGCGGTCGAACACGGAACGGCGGTTAATCCCGGCATCGATACCGAGGCCGAACATGACGGCGTAGCGCACCGCCTTTTCGTTCAGCACGGGCAGCATGCCGGGCATTGCCAGATCGACGGCGCTGGCCTGTGTGTTCGGTTCGGCGCCGAAGCGGGTGCTGCTGCCGGAGAATATCTTGGATTGTGTGGCCAGCTGCAGGTGCACCTCGAGGCCGATGACTGTTTCCCAGCTCATGCCGCATCTCCCGTCGATGTCGGCGCGGGCGGACGCTGCAGATGCCAGTCGGTCGCCAGCTGCAGCTGGTGCGCGGTCGCCAGCAGCTGTGTCTCGCCAAAGTGCGGTCCGACCAACTGCAGGCCGACTGGCAGACCGTTCACCTGACCTGCTGGCATGCTCAGGGCGGGCAGGCCGGCGAGATTGACGCCGAGTGTGTAGATGTCCTCCAGATACATGGCGACGGGATCATCGGTCTTCTCCCCGAGGCGAAACGCCGGGCCAGGCGTGGTCGGCCCGGCGATGATGTCCACCTGCTGGAACGCGTCGAGGAAGTCCTGGCGAATCAGCCGGCGGGCCTTCTGTGCCTTCTTGTAGAAGGCATCGTAATAGCCGGAGGACAGTGCATAGGTGCCGATGAGAATGCGCCGCTGGACCTCGTCGCCGAAGCCCTCTTCACGACTGCGCGTGTACAGATCATGCAGGTCCCGGGGATTGTTGCAGCGATGGCCGTAGCGCACGCCGTCGTAGCGCGCGAGGTTGGTCGACGCTTCCGCCGGCGCAATGATGTAGTAGGCGGGTATGCTCAGCTCGCTGTGGAGAAGGTCGATATCGATCAGGATGGCGCCGAGAGCCTCGAGCTCGCGCAGCGCGGCGTTGATACGCTCTGCCACTTCGGGCTGCAGCTGCTCGCCGAACCACTCGCGGGGCAGGCCGATACGCAGGCCTTTCATCGACAGGGACAGCTCTGCGCGATAATCCGGCACCGGAACGTCCATGCTGGTGGAATCCCGGGCATCGTGTCCGGCCAGGGCGCCGAGCAGAATCGCGCAGTCTTCCGCTGTGCGCGCCATGGGGCCGCCCTGGTCGAGGCTGGAGGCAAAGGCGATCATGCCAAGCCGTGAAACCCTGCCGTAGGTGGGCTTGATGCCGGTGATGCCACACAGCGCCGCGGGCTGTCGAATGGAGCCGCCGGTGTCGGTGCCGGTGGCTGCGGCGGCCAGGCCCGCCGCCACCGCCGCCGCCGACCCGCCGGAGGAGCCCCCCGGCACGCGCCCGGTGTCCCAGGGGTTGCGACAGGCCCCGTAGTAGCTGCTTTCCGAGGATGAGCCCATGGCGAACTCGTCCATGTTGGTTTTGCCGAGGGTGATGCAGCCCGCCGCGCTCAGATTCTCCACCACGGTGGCATCGTAGGGCGGTACAAAATTGTCGAGCATGCGCGAGGCGCAGCTGGTGCGCAGCCCGCGGGTGCAGAAGATGTCCTTGTGCGCTATCGGTATGCCCGCAAGGGCCGGTGCGTTGCCGCTGGTGATCAACCTGTCCGCGGCCTCTGCCTCGGAGAGAGCCGCTTCTGTCGCCACGCTGATATAGCTGTTGAGCGCGCCATCCCGCTGTGCAATCCTGTCGAGATAGCTTTGGGTGAGTTCGACGCTGGAAAATTCTCGGTCGCGCAGGGCCTGTATCAGCTGCGCCACGGTCATATCAATCATGGGACGATTCCAGGGCTATTCGATGACTTTCGGGACGAGGTACAGGCCATTTTCCACCGCGGGTGCGATGGACTGGAACTCGCTGCGGCGATTGTCCTCGGTGACAACGTCGGCGCGCAGCGGCTGATGTGCATCCAGCGGGTTCGACAGGGGTTCAACGCCCTCGGTATCGACCGTCTGCAGTGTCTCTACCATGCCCAGAATATCGTCGAGTCGGCGGGTCAGCGCGGGCAGCTCGTCACTGTCGACGCGCAGCCTGGCCAGTTCCGCGATGCGCGAGAGTTCATCCCTTCCAATGCTCATGGCTGCCGGTGTATCCGTTGTTGTTTCTGCTATCCGTTGTTGTTTCTGCAGTGATCCTGCCGTGGGTGTGCACGCTCCCGGGCGCGCAAAGCTCCAATAATCTAGCATATTCTCGCCTTGCCCAACATCCTTGCGGTTGATACTCTTGCACGCTACTTTCGCGGCCTGTCGGGCTGCGGCGGCGTGTGCCCTTATGCCTCCCGGCAACAGCAGGGCATCATGCGGACTCTTAAAGGTAAATCATCTCCATGTTGAAGAAATTGCGGGGTATGTTCTCCAACGATCTCTCGATCGATCTGGGCACAGCCAACACCCTTATTTACGTGCGCGGTCAGGGCATCATTCTGAATGAGCCCTCGGTGGTTGCCATACGCATACACAACGGGCAGAAAACCATTGAGGCCGTCGGCACCGAGGCCAAGCGCATGCTCGGTCGCACGCCGGGCAACATCACGGCTATCCGGCCCCTCAAGGACGGCGTGATCGCCGACTTCCAGGTCACGGAAAAAATGCTGCAGCACTTTATCGCCAAGGTGCACGAAACGCGCTACATCCGGCCAAGTCCAAGGGTTCTGATCTGTGTGCCCTGCATGTCGACGCAGGTCGAGCGGCGCGCCATCCGCGAGTCGGCGATGAGCGCGGGTGCGAGAGAGGTGCGCCTGATCGAGGAGCCCATGGCGGCCGCGATCGGCGCCGGCCTCGATGTCGATGAGGCCTCCGGCTGCATGGTGGTTGACGTGGGTGGCGGCACAACGGAAATTGCCATTATCTCACTCAACGGGGTGGTCTATCGCGATTCGCTGCGCCTGGGGGGTGATCGCTTCGACGAGGCCATTGTCGCCTACGTGCGGCGTCGCTACGGCACGCTGATTGGTGACGCCACGGCAGAGCGCATCAAGGAAGAGATCGGCTCAGCGTACGCCGGCAGCGAGGTGCGCGAGATCGATGTGCGGGGACGCAATCTCGCCGAGGGCGTACCCCGCAGCTTCACGCTCAACAGCGACGAGATTCTCGACGCACTTCAGGACCCCCTCGCATCGATCGTTCAGGCGGTGAAGTCGGCGCTCGAGCAGGCCCCGCCGGAGCTGGCCGCTGATATCGCCGAGAGCGGCATCGTGCTGACCGGCGGGGGCGCGCTGCTGCGCGATCTCGACCGGCTGATTGCCGAGGAAACCGGTCTGCCGGTGGTGGTGGCGGATGATCCGCTGACCTGCGTGGCGCGCGGTGGCGGACTGGCTATGGAACGCATGGATCGCCATACGATAGACTTACTGTCCACTGAGTAACTGATGGCCGGACGACCGGCCGGTTCCGGGGTCCTGTATCAAGCCGTTATTTGTCAAAGAGTCTAATCTTGGACTCAAGGTTGGACTCGTTGCGCTATTGATAGTGGGTCTGCTGGTTGCCGATCTGCGCTACGGCCGGTTGGGGGCCGCCCGCTCTTTCCTCGATACCCTGCTCATCCCCGTTCACGTGGTAGCCGATATCCCCTCGGCTATCGGACGCTGGCAGGAGCGGCATTTGCGCTCCCGATCGTCGTTGATGGAAGACAACGATCATCTCTCCCGGGAAAATCTGGTACTCAAGGGACGCCTGCAGCAGATGGCATCCCTGCAGGCGAACAATGCGCGTCTGCGCTCACTGCTCAACTCCTCGGCGCTGCTGCGAGACGATGTGCTGGTGGCCGAGATTATCGGTGTTGCGCCGGATCCCGTTCGGCACCAGCTTCTGCTCGACAAGGGCGGTAGCGACGGTGTGTATAACGGTCAGCCGCTGATCGATGCGGATGGCCTCATGGGGCAGATCATCGAGGTCAGTGAATTCACCTCGCGCGTGCTGCTCATTAGCGATGCCACCCACTCGGTGCCCGTGCAGGTGAATCGCAACGGTGTTCGTGCCGTCGCGGAGGGCACGGGGTCACTGGATCTTCTGGAAGTGCATCACGTCGCCGCCACGACGGACATCGCAGAGGGAGACCTGCTGGTGACCTCCGGGCTGGGCCAGCGCTTCCCGATAGGCTATCCGGTGGCCACGGTGACCCGGGTGGAGCGCGATCCGGGCCAGGCCTTTGCGCGCATCGAGGCGCGGCCCGCCGCTGCGCTGGATCGCGCCCGGCATGCCCTGCTGGTATTCGCACGCGGTAACCCTGTCGAAGTGGAAGGCAAGGTGGAAGGCGAGGTGGAAGCGGAGGCGGGCGGCTGATGGTAGAGCAGCAGGCGCGTGGTTACTGGGTTATTCTGTCGAGTTTTCTCATCGCCTGCGTGCTCGCGGTGATGCCGCTGTCGGGCATTGCCGCCTGGCTTCGTCCGGAATGGCTCGCGGTGGTCATGATCTACTGGGCCATCGCGCTCCCGCATCGCGTTGGCCTGCTGACCGCCCTGCTCGCGGGACTGGTTATGGATGTGCTGGAGGGTGCGCTTATCGGTCAGAATATGCTGGCCCTGGCGCTCGTGGTTCTGCTGTCGCGGCTTCTCTACCAGCGTCTGCGCGTGTTCAGCGTTGGCCAGCAGGCCCTGACCATTTTTTTTCTCGCCGGGGTCCATCAGCTGGTCTGTCAGTGGATACAGACGGTTGAAGGTGCCGGTGCGCGCTCCCTGTTGTTTATGCTGCCGGCGCTTACCAGTGCCTTATTCTGGCCACTGGTGCTGGTGACACTGCGCCGCGCGCGACGGCATTTTGAGGTGTATTGATGCAGTCAGACCGTCTATCGCTGATACTCGCCTCGCGCAGCCCGCGGCGACGGGAGCTGCTGGATCAGCTAGGCGTGGCGGTTTCGATATCACCCG
This sequence comes from Chromatocurvus sp., assembly GCA_046260765.1. Taxonomy (GTDB): domain Bacteria; phylum Pseudomonadota; class Gammaproteobacteria; order Pseudomonadales; family Halieaceae; genus Chromatocurvus. Next base: position 47,457 of record JBHEOO010000015.1, on the reverse strand, counting down.
CAGACATAGACGAGAGCCCCGCACCTGCCGAGACGCCGCGGGCTTATGTCGAGCGCATTGCGCGGGAAAAAGTGGCGGCGCTCCTGCCGGTGGCTGATGCCTGCGTTCTGGCGGCGGATACCGCGGTCGTTGTGGATGGCAACATTCTCGGTAAACCGCAAAGCCTCGATGCCGGACGACAGATGCTGCGCCGTCTGTCGGGCCGCGAACATCAGGTTTTCACGGCAGTGGCGCTGCGCTCGCCGCTCCAACTCAGGGTTATCTGTGTTGAAACCCGGGTGATCTTCCGCACGCTGGGCGACGTCGAGTGCGAGCGGTATCTGGCATCGGATGAACCCTGGGACAAGGCAGGTGCCTACGCCATACAGGGACTGGGGGGAGCGTTTGTCGAGCGCATTCACGGCAGCTATAGCAATGTGGTCGGCCTGCCGTTATGCGAAACACTGGCCCTGCTGCGTGAGGCTGGCATCCCCTCGGCGCTTGATGACCCCGGGGGAAGCGCGTGAGGCCTTCGCAGACCAGCAACAGCGGGACCTCAGCGGTGAACCGCGCATCTGACCACGTTTCGGGGGGTTCCGCTTTCCATCGACTGGCCGGCATATTGTGGCGGCTCCTGGTCGCTGCGCTGCTGCTGCTGGCTGGCTACGTGCTGGCGGTGCGTCTGCTTGTGGGGAGTGTGTCGGTCTGGAAAGATGACCTGCTTGCCGCGGTCAATACGCGATTGCCCTTCACCCTGCAGGCCGCGGAGATCGAGGGCAGCCTGCAGGGTTTCAGTCCGCAGATCGTTCTGCGCGACCTGGCAATCCATTTCGATGCGCCGGAGCAGGCGCCGGTGATGCTGACCTCCGGGCACCTGCGCCTGAACCCGCTGAATTCCCTGTTGACGCTGACACCGCAGATCAGTGATCTGCGCCTCGAGGGCCTGAATCTCGAGCTGGCACGATCTCCCGATGGCGTTCTGCGCCTGGTGGGCTTTGAGGCCGGGGCCGGCCTGCTGCGCGACTGGCTGACGGATTTTATCGCGCGGGTGGACGCCCTGCACATTTATCAGAGTCGTTTACTGCTGCGCGATGCAGCGGGCGACCTGCTGAGCGCCGCGGGGGTTCAGCTCGATCTGCGTCGCAGCGGCAGTTCGCGGATGCTGGATGCGCGGCTGTTTGTGCCGGGTAATGACATTCGCGTACAGGCCAACGGCGTCGGCGACCCGCTCACGGGCGCAAGCTGGCGCGGCGATGTATACCTGCATCTGGAGGGTGACACTTTCGAGCGTGTGCTGGCCTGGGCACCGACGGACACGCTGCCGATCACGGTGAGTGGTGGCGGGTCCGTGGAGGCGTGGCTGTCGCGTGCCGGCGGTCGCAGCGACATTGCGCTGAGGGTGCGGACAGAAGACCTGGTCATCGCCGAGGCCGATGGTGGGTGGGCGCTGCCACTGCAGACCCTGGCAATGAATGCTTCTCTGTCACAGGTGATTGGTGGCTGGCGTCTGCATGCCAGTCAGCTCTCGGTTGCACACGACGGTCAGCGCTGGGAGATGCCGCGGGCGCGCTTTCAGTTGCTGGGCGATTCGCTGTCCGCGCGTATCGCCGGCATGCGTCTGGATGGCATTGAAAAGCTGTTTGCGGCGGCGCCGGCAACGCCCGACGCGCTTGCCAGCGCGCTTGCCGACCTGCGCCCCCGGGGATTTCTGACCGCGGCTGATCTCACGCTCGACGACATCCGTGCGCCGGGCAACAGCTGGAGCTTCGCTGCCCGCATCGATGAGACAGCGGTCGATTCCTGGCGAGGTGCGCCCGGCGTCGAGGGCCTGGATGCGCTGGTGGAGCTGACGCCGGCAGGCGGTCGGATTCTGCTGGATGGCCGCAAGACTGCGCTGACCTTCCCCGCCTTTTATCGCCAGCCCCTTGCCTACGATGAGCTTTACGGGGAACTTGCGCTGGTCTGGGATGAGGAAGCGGTGAATGTCAGCAGCAATCTCATCACCGCCCGCGGTGCGGAGGGTACCGCAAAGGCCGTGTTCAGCCTGGATTTCCCACGCCATGACGATGTGGTGGGGCCGGCCATGAATCTGCTGGTCGGCCTGCGCGACAGCGAGCCCCGACATCGCGCCAAGTACCTGCCAGCGACCCTGCCGGGCGGTGTTACCCGCTGGCTGCAGGACAGTCTGAGCGGCGGGCGCATTGAGCAGGGGGGTTTTGTCTGGCGCGGCAGCCTGCGCCGCCGCAACTTTGAGCACATGACCGTGCAGATGTTCTTCGAGCTGCAGGACACGGATATCCGGTTTGATCCGCAGTGGCCAGCGCTGAGGGATTTCTCCGGGCCGGTGCTCATCGATGACCGGCGCGTGAGTATCTGGGCTGACAGCGGTAGCGTCGGCGATCTGCAGTTACATTATCTGTCCGCAGAGCTGGCGGGCACTGCGCCGGGCGTGAGCGAGATGGCGGTCGCTGTGCGCGTGGCCGGTGATGCCGGTGCCGGGCTGGGTATCGTCCGCAATTCGCCCCTGAATGATCTCACGGCCGGTGCTCTTGGCAACTGGCAGGCGAGCGGCGATGTGCGCGCTGACCTGCGGCTGCACATTCCGGTCTCGAACCTGGCGGCGGGGCCGCAGATTGACCTGGAGGCCACGCTGGATGGCGTTGCGTTGGATATTCGCCCGGGCCGTCTGCCGCTGCGGGATATGCAGGGAATACTGCGGTATCAGACGGGTCGCGGCTTTGCCGGGAGCGACGTCGCCGGTAGCCTCTGGGGCGAGGCACTGACTGCGCGTCACGGCGATAGCGCCGACGCCGCAACTGATACGCAGATAGATCTCGAAGCCACCGTGGCGGCCCCGGCCCTGCTGGACTGGCTCGGCGATGATCCCGGCATGATCCGTGGACAGACCTCTGTCAGCGGCGTGCTGCGCATAGCGCGGGGACGCGCTCCCGTCCTGGCACTGAACAGCGCTCTCGAGGGCGTCGCCCTCGATCTCCCCGCGCCCTGGGGGAAGATGCCTGCGGACACCCGCGATCTGGCCCTGCAGCTGCGCCTGGGCGCCGTGGACGCCGGGATTGATCTGTCGCTGGATAACACGCTGTCCATGGCGCTGCAGCTTGAGGGTGGGCGCGTGGTGGGTGGTAATCTGGCGCTGGAGTCGGACTGGCTCCAGGCAGTGTACTCGCCTACCGCCTCGCCGCAGGTCCTGGTTGACTGGCTCGATCTGGACGGTCTGCGCACGGCGCTGTCCGCAGGCGGTGATGATGATGCCGCTCAGGATGCATTGGCCGTGCCCGAGGTCTCCCTGGATGCGCGCGGCGGCGGGGTTTATCGCTTCCTCACTGGCATTCCTGCCACGGAGGTTCAGGTGCTGGACCTGCGTCGCGAGGGCAGTCCTGGCGGGCATATGGCGTTCCGCCTCGAGAGCGATGGCAGCGCGCTTTACGCACGCGCCATCCGTGGTGACATTTTCGGACTGCGCAGTGAGAGTGGCAGCGCGGGCGGCAGTGCCGGTGGCACCGAGATGCGCTGGTCTGGCACCGGTGACGGCGGTTTCGCGACCGCGCTGGATATCGATCTCAGCTTCGATAACCTCGGCGCCGTGTTTGAAGGGCTCGGTTTTGCACCCGCGCTGGAATCGCGCAGCGGCGCCGCTGTTGGCAGTCTGCGCTGGACTGGCACACCCGCAGGGCTGAGGTTTGAGAATCTGCAGGGGACGCTGCAGGTGCAGGCGCGCGATGGGCGCCTGCTGCAGTCCCCCGGTGGCGCGTCCGGCGCGTTGAAGGTAGTGACGCTGCTCAACCTGGCAGAACTGCTGAAGGGACTCAGCCTGTCGTCCATGTTCGAGTCGGGAGTGCCGTTCGAGCGCGCCAGTGGCGACCTCGTTTTCAACCGTGGCCAGCTACGCATTCCCTCGCTCACCCTGGACGGGTCGGCAAGTGCCTTTCGCTTCAGCGGCACCACGAATCTGAGTGCGGTTGACGGAGAGCTTGTGGTGACCCTGCCGGTGGCAAACAATCTGCCCTGGGTGGTGGCGCTCGCCGCCGGGTTGCCGGTAGCGGCCGGCGTCTTTGTGGTGAGCAAGGTCTTCGAAAAACAGGTTGAACGCATGTCCAGCGGCGTTTACAGCGTATCGGGTCCGGTGGACTCGCCCCAGGTGCGTCTCAAGCGTATCTTTGACAACAGGTCTGAGGCCCTGCCGGAACCGATCGAGGATGACCGGGTGACAGACATCGAGCCGATCACAGAGCCAGACGCCAGTGCTCAGTCCGATGAACCGCTGCCTGAAGATTCCGACAGCTCCCGCAGATAGCGGAAGAGCCGGCGACCCGCCGCCGGCGGCTTGCCGGTTGCCTGTTCCTTTTCATGCTGGCGAAGAATCTGGCGCAGCACCTGGCGGTCTGCCTGCGGCCAGCGCGTGACAAGATTGTTGATGGCCGGGTCGCCGCGCCGCACAAGGTCATCCCGCAGTGCCTCAAGTTCGTGCAGTGCCTCGCTCTCCGCGGCGTGGGCTGCATGCAGCTGCGCCAGAGCCGCAGTCAGGGGCTGGGGGTCGACGTCGCGCATCAGTTTGCCGATGTACTGCATGTGGCGCCGACGTGCGCTATTGGAACTGATGCTTCGCGACTGCAGCACAGCGACATACAGCGCACTGTCAGGCTGCAGCGGAATCTGCTCCAATTCCCGGGAGGTCAATGTGCAGAGGCGTTCGCCCAGCGCCTGGCGGGCAGTCATTTCACGCTTGAGGGCACTCTTGCTGGGGCGCTCATCGCCGCCGCCATTGTCCAGAGAGGCCTGGCCGTCATGGTTTTCAGCCATAGACAACGGTCGCCAGGCCAAGGAACGCAAGGAAGCCGACGACGTCGGTGACCGTGGTCAGGATCACGCCGCCGGCAAGCGCGGGGTCGATACGCAGACGCTCCAGTACCAGCGGCAGTAGAGCCCCTGAGACGCCGGCGGTAATCAGATTGATGATCATGGCGACGGCAAGGACGCCACCGAGCATCCAGTCATTGAACACCAGCGACGCTGCCACGGCGACCACCGCGGCCCAGATAATGCCGTTGATCAGGCCGACAACGGCCTCGCGCTGCACCAGCCAGAACTGGTTCTCCTCATTGATGTGGCCCAGGGCAATAGCGCGCACCAGGACGGTCAAAGTCTGCGTACCGGCGATGCCGCCCATGGAGGCAACGATCGGCATGAGCACGGCAAGCGCGACCACCTTCTCGATCGTGCCCTGGAACACGTTGATCACGGAGGCGGCGGTAATCGCCGTGACCAGGTTGATTGCCAGCCAGACGCTGCGGCGTCGCGCAGTCTTTACGATAGGCGCGAACGTATCTTCTTCCTCGCTCATGCCGGCCATGGACATCAGCGAATGGTCTGCATCTTCACGAATGACGTCGACCACGTCATCAATCGTGATGCGTCCCACCAGCCGGCCGGCCGCGTCGACCACCGGCGCGCTCACCCAGTCGTTGCGCTCGAACTGGCGCGCGACCTCGTCGTCGGGCATGTCCACCGGTATCGGCGTCTGCCGCGTCTCCATCATCTCGCGAACCGAGTTGGAGGGATCGGATACGAGCAGGGTGCGCAGGGGCAGCAGGCCCACGTAGCGATCGTCGCGGCTGACCACGATCAGGTTATCCGTCATTTCGGGAATTTCTTCATGGCGACGCAGATAGCGCAGCACCACGTCGAGTGTCAGGTCGGCGCGGATGGTAATGGTGTCCGTGTTCATCAGGCCGCCGGCGGTGTCGTCGGCGTAGAACATCACCTGTTCCAGACGCGACCGGTCCTGCTGGTCCATGGCGTCGAGGACCGCGAAGGTCACACGGTCCGGCAGCTGCTGAAGAATGTCGGCAATGTCGTCGTCGTCGAGTGTGGCGGCGAGCTGGGCAAGGTCGCTGGGATCCATGCCGCTGAGGAATTCCAGCCGCAGCTCGGGGCTGAGCTCGTTGAGCACCTCGCCCTCGAGCTCACCCTCGATCATCTGCCACAGCACCTGTCGGTGGCGCGGCGGCGTCGATGCCAGCAGGTGAGCGACGTCCGCCGGCTCCATTTTCAGCAGAATACGGCGCACATCGGCCAGCGAGCCCTGTGCCAGTGCTTCCGAGAGCCTTTCGTGGGCTTTGGATCTGTGCTGTGACTCGCTGCTGGACATACGCTGGGGGCGCCGGACTCCGGGTGGGGATCTCACACAATTATCCGGTAAAGGGCGCGCGCTAACAACTCGAGGCGCTTATTCGGCCTCGTCGAAGCGGTTTTCTATCAGCGCGGTCAGCGCCGCCAGCGCCGCTTCCTCGTCCTCGCCGTGGATCTCCAGCTCCAGCCTGGTGCCTCTGGCCGCAGCGAGCATCATGACCGACATGATGCTCTTGCCATCCACCAGCTGGCCGTCACGCCCCGCACGAATGGTGCTCGTGAAGGCTGATGCGCAGCTGACAAACTTGGCCGCTGCCCGGGCGTGCAGGCCCAGTTTGTTGATGATGATGATGTCGCAGCGGAGCATCTCAGAATACTGCTATTGCAGCTCTCTGTGACGCAGATGTACCGGACCGCCCCCGGATGCACAGTGGCGGTGCAGCCGTTCTGCCATATACACAGAGCGATGCTGGCCGCCGGTGCAGCCCAGGGCAATGGTGATGTAGCTGCGATTGCTGCTGGCGTAATGCGGCAGCCAGCGATCGATAAAACCGCTGATATCTTCAAATAACTGGTGGGTCACCTCGTGACTCTCCAGGAATTCACAGACGGCGGTATCGCGCCCGGTCAGCAGTCGCAGCTCCTTGCTCCAGTGCGGGTTGGGCAACATGCGCAGGTCGAACACGAGATCGGCGTCGGCGGGAACGCCGCGCTTGAAGCCAAAGGACTGTATAAGCGTGGACAACTCACCGACCGCACCCACCAGGCGCTGTCGAATGGCGTCCCGCAGTTCATGAATGCTCATCTGGCTGGTATCCAGCGTCAGCGTTGCGCTGGCCGCGAGCGGCTCGAGGATCTCCCGCTCCAGGCGTATGGCCTCGGCCAGGGGTATTCTGTCGGTGGACAGCGGGTGCCGCCGTCGGGTCTCGCTGAAGCGCTGTATCAGGGTGTTTTCGTCGGCGTCCAGATAGAGCACGCGCAGGCGCACCGATGCGGGGAGTGAGCCGAGAATCTGCTCCAGATTGCCGAGTTCGGTTGCGGCGTTGCGCGCGTCGATGCACACGGCGATCCCGGCGCTGTCGCGTCGCGATAACGAGGGGGTCTCAGCCACGAGAGCCGGCAGCAGGGAAGCGGGCAGGTTGTCGATGGCGTAGTAGCCCTCGTCCTCAAGCTGATGCAGCGCCGTGCTCTTGCCGGAACCGGACCGCCCGCTGATGATAATCAACTCCATGGCGGGTCAGTTTTCCCAGTCGGCAATGACATTGAACAGTTCATCGCCGGTATCGCAGGCGCGCAGCGCACTGCACAGCCCATCCTGACGGAACAGGCCCGCGAGGGTTGCCAGAATCTCCAGGTGCTCCTGATGCGCTTCACCGGGCACAACCAGAACACACAGCAGATCCACGGGTTCATCGTCCGGCGCGTCAAAGTCAGTGGGGGTCGCCAGGCTGATGAGCACGCCAAGGGGCCGCTCGCAGGCGTCGAGACGGCAGTGGGGAATGGCGATGCCGCGACCAAGCCCGGTGCTCCCGAGCTTCTCCCGAGCCAGCAGGCTGGTGATGATGTCGGAGGCATCCAGCGCCGGCTGGTCGGCCACCAACAGCTCTGCCACTTGCTCGAAAATGCGCTTCTTGCTGTTACCCGGCACCTGGCTGCGGCTGCGTGCCGGGGTCAGAATCTCTTTGAGATCGGTCATGGTATACGGTTCCTAATGAGGCCGGTGTTTTTCCTTGTGCTTGATGAGCTGCCGATCCAGCTTGTCGGCCATGGCGTCGATCGCCGCGTACATGTCCTCGGATTCTGCGGCAGCGAACAGATCGCCGCCCGCCACGTGCATTCTGGCTTCGGCTTTCTGCACCATTTTCTCCACGACCAGGGTCACCTCGGTCGTTGTAATCTCGCTGCTGTGCCGCTGCAGCCGCTCAAGCTTGCTGGCGACGTACTCTTTGAGTGGTTCGGTCAGATCGACATGATGACCGCTGATATTGAGTTGCATAGGATGCTCCTTGTGTAAAGGTCTTAGCATTGTCGGCTGCGGGCTTTGTGAAGCCCGCAGGTATAAATTCAGACCAGCCGTTTGCGTTCATTCGACGGCGGAATGCCCAGACTGTCCCGGTACTTGGCGATGGTTCGCCGTGCTACCTGTATACCCTGTTCCGACAGCAGCTGCGCAAGACGGCTATCGCTCAATGGTTTGCGAGCGTTTTCCGCCGCGATCAGTTTCTTCAGCAGTGCACGGATTGCCGTGGACGAGCAGGCCCCGCCCTCGGCGGTGGCGACGTGGCTCGAGAAAAAGTACTTCAGCTCGAAGATACCGCGCGGGGTATGCATGAACTTGCGCGTGGTTACCCGGGAAATGGTGGACTCGTGCATGTCGACGGCGTCGGCAATATCATGCAGCACCAGCGGCTTCATCGCTTCCTCGCCATATTCCAGGAAGTTGCGCTGGTGTGCCACGATTTCCGTGGCCACTTTCATCAGGGTTTCGTTGCGGCTTTGCAGGCTTTTCAGAAACCAGCGCGCCTCCTGCAGGTTGTCCCGCAGGTAGGTGTTCTCTGCGCTGTTGTCGGCCCGCCGGATCATGCCGGCATAGGTGTCATTGATGCGCAGCCGTGGCGCGATATCCGGATTCAGCTCAACCAGCCAGCGTCCGTCGCGCTTGCGCACGAACACATCGGGGATGACATACTCCGTGTCATCCTCGCCGATGCGCTTGCCGGGAAACGGATCCAGTGCCTGTACCAGCGACAGCACCTTACGCAGCGCGCCCTCATCCAGCTTCATTCGCCGCATGATCTGCGCGTAGTCACCGTTGCCGAGCTGGGCAATGTGCCGGGTGATGAGAATGCGAGCCTGCTCCAGGTAGGGGGTCTGCGCGGGCAGCTGGCGCAGCTGCAGCAGCAGACACTCCTGCAGATCGGCGGCGAATACGCCGGTCGGCTCAAACTGCTGCAGCGCGTGCAGAACGGCGGTCACCTCGTCCAGGTCGATGTCACCATCGAATTCGTCGGCGCACAGGGCGTGAATGTCTTCAATACTGTTTGTGAGGCGACCGTTGTCGTCTGTGGAGTCGATAATGGTCATGGCGATGGCGCGGTCCAGGTCTGACAGGCGCGTCAGATTGAGCTGCCACAGCAGATGTTCATGCAGGTCGGGAACGCTGCCCGTACGGCTGTCGTAATCGAATTCGTTCGCCTCGTTGGCGCTGCCGGTGGGAGGAGCGGAAGAGGGCACCAGGTCTTCCCACTGGGTGTCCACCGGCAGATCATCCGGCATGGCTGGCTCGTAGTCCTGCTGGCTGCCGCCATCGTCGCCGGCGCTGCGCTCGAGATCTTCCATCGGTCCGTCGCTGACCTGCGTGATCGGCTCACGGGCATCCTGCTCGTTATCCGGCCCGGGTGCCTCGTCGCCCTCATCGACCTCGAGGAGTGGATTGCTTTGCAGTACCTGCTGGATTTCCATTTGCAGATCCAGCGTGCTGAGCTGGAGCAGCTTGATGGCCTGCTGCAGCTGTGGCGTCATGGTGAGCTGCTGGCCCAGCTTTAACTGCAAAGCTTGTTTCATAGGCGTCCGGACACGGTGTTTACGTCATTGGACTCAGTGTAGACCCGCCAGCGATGCGCTGGCAATGTTTGGCGCGGAAATTGCTTTGCAGTGCCGGTGCGGCAGTTCCGACCGGTGTTTGTGATGCCGCCGCAGGCAGCGCCGGTAGCGCCGCTCAGAGGCGGAATGTCTCACCGAGATAGACCTTGCGCACATGCGGGTTGTCGAGCACGTCCTGGGGACTGCCCGAGGCGATGATTTCACCTTCACCTACGATATAGGCGATCTCGCAGATATCCAGCGTCTCACGCACGTTGTGATCGGTAATGAGAACCCCAATGCCGCGTTCCTGAAGCTGCAGGATGATCTGTTTGATATCGGAGACGGAGATTGGATCAACGCCGGCGAAAGGTTCGTCGAGAAGAATAAACGACGGCTCAGTGGCCAGCGCCCGGGCAATTTCGACGCGACGACGCTCTCCGCCCGACAGGGCCTGCCCCGGACTGTCGCGTAGATGCGAGACATGGAATTCGGCCAGCAGCTCATCGCAGCGCTGCTGTCGTTCAGTTCGCGTGAGGTCGCGCCGCGTCTCCAGAATGGCCATGAGGTTGTCGCGCACGCTGAGCCGGCGGAAAACCGATGCCTCCTGGGGCAGATAACCGATGCCGCGCCGGGCGCGTTCGTGCATCGGCAGGTGGATGATGTCCTCACCGTCAATCGTAATGTGGCCCTGATCGGCGCGAATGATGCCAACGATCATGTAGAAACAGGTGGTCTTGCCGGCACCGTTCGGTCCGAGCAGCCCCACGACCTGCGAACTATGCACCTCGAGCGACACATCGCGGACGACCGGGCGACCGCGGAACGCCTTGGCGAGATTACTCGCCTTCAGGATTGCCACTGGCGTCCTCTCTGACATTCTTGCTGCCGGCTTCGGCTTCGACTTCGACTTCGGCTTCGGCTTCGGCTTCGGTTTCGGTCTCGGTTTCGGTCTCGGTTTCAGAGTCGTCCCTGTTGATACGCTCGGCCGGTATCTTCACCTGGACACGGCTGCCGCTGTCGCTGTCGGTATCGGCACGGACAATCTGTTCGGGAATCAGGTAGTCGATCAGATCGCCACTGACCACGGCGCCGTCCTGCTCAACCCGCGCCGCGTTGCGCAGCTGCACACGCTCGGCCTCCACCATGTAGATGATGCGCAGCGCCTGGGCCTTCATGGGCGCTTCTCCCGGGTTCTGTATCTGCTGCATTCGGGCAGGCTGCCCCTCGGCGACCACGCGATCTGCCGATCGGGTCTGGTGAAAGATAGTGACCTTGTCGGCCTCGATGATCAGCGAGCCCTGGGTCAGCCGGACATCACCGCTATAGACGGTATAGCCACGTATATCATCGCGCAGCGCCCGGTCTGCAATCACCTCGATGGGCTGGTCGCGATCACCCTCGAGACCCCACGCGCCAGCCGACCCGAGGATCAGGGGAAGCAGCAGGCATAGAAAACGGTTCACTGGGGTCACAGAAAGCTTTCCTCGATGGCGGCCCATTCGTTGCGGGCTACCAGCAGTGCCTCACAGGCCTCGCGCACGGCGCCCTCGCCGCCGCGACAGCGGCTCTGCCATTGCGCGGCCTGCATCGCCGCGGCGCAGGCGTTGGCGACGGTCAATCCGCAGCCGGCGGCGCGGATAGCGGCGACATCCGGCAGATCGTCGCCCATATAGGCACAGGCCGCGAGTGACAGGTCGAGTTCAGCGCAGAGTTCTTCAAGCGCCTGACGCTTGTCTTCGCGACCCTGAATCACCCGGCGGATGCCGAGCTCATTCGCCCGACGCTGCACGATGTCAGATTGTCTGCCCGTGATGATGGCAACGTCGATGCCCGATCGCTGCAGCAGCTTGATGCCCAGGCCATCCCGGATATTGAATGCCTTCAATTCCTCGCCATTGTTGCTGTACAGCAGTCGTCCGTCGGTCAGCACACCGTCGACATCCAGCACGAGCAGGCGTACGCAGGCGGCGGTAGCGGGGCTGATGGCCCCTGCTGCCGTCAGCTCAGGCGATGCCGGCATGCAGCAGCCCCAGCAGGTGTATGACACCGGCAACCTCGCCGCTGTGATCGAGTACGACAAGGGCGCTGACCCGATTGTCATCCATGATGCGCATGGCTTCTGCGGCGAGCGTGCCGGTTTCCACCGTGAGTGCGTGACGGGTCATGATGCTGCCGATGGCCGTGGCATTGATGTCGATGCGCGCATCGAGTGCGCGGCGCAGGTCGCCGTCAGTGAACACCCCGGCGAGGCGGTCCCCGTCAAGAACCGTGGTCATACCCAGGCCCTTGTTGCTGATTTCCAGCAGCGCGCTGGCAAGCGGTGTGTCTACAGCCACCCGGGGGATATCGCTGCCGCTGCGCATGACGTCCTCGACCTTGAGCAGAAGCTTTCTGCCGAGCGCGCCGCCGGGGTGGGAGAAGGCGAAATCCTCCGCAGTGAAACCGCGCGCTTCCAGCAGGGCAATGGCCAGGGCGTCGCCCAGAACCAGTGCCGTCGTGGTGCTGGACGTCGGTGCCAGGTCGAGGGGGCAGGCTTCAGTCGCAACGCCGGAGTCGATGTGGGCGTCTGCCGCGCGGGCCAGGGTTGATTCGGCATTGCCGGTCATGCTCACCAGGGGGACACCGAGCCGCTTCAGCAGCGGAACGAGCATGACCAGCTCTGCGGTAGTGCCACTGTTTGAAAGAGCGAGCACGCTGTCCTGCGCGGTGATCATGCCCATGTCGCCATGGCTCGCCTCGCCGGGGTGGACGAAAAACGAGGGTGTGCCCGTGCTGGCGAGGGTGGCGGCGATCTTGGTGGCCACATGCCCGGATTTGCCCATGCCGGTGACGATAACCCTGCCTCGCGTGTGCAGGAAAATCTCGCAGGCGGCCGCGAAGGCGTCACCGATGCGGGACTCCAGGGCCGCGACGGCCTCGGCTTCCATGCGAATGGTGCGGCGGGCGGATTCGGTAAAAGAGACGTGCGGCCCCGACATGAACGGTATGCGCCTAAACAGTCTGGAAAAGCCAGTAATAATACACGCCGTAGAGACCGGTTAACAGCATTCCCACGCTGCGCCCGACGTAGGCGCAGCCATCCAGGGTCTTGCGGCGATGAGAGCCGGTGTAAATGGCAAGGGCGAGCAGGGCAGTGGCGCCTATCATTACCGGGTAGTCGCGGTAGATGACGTTTTCCGAGATGACCAGTGGGTCCAGCAACCCGGGTATCGGCATGACGGCGAGCAGGTTGAAAAGGTTGGAGCCAACAATATTGCCGATGGCGATGTCCGTATGGCGCTTCAGCGCGCTGGCAAGTGTGGCGGCAAGCTCTGGCAGGCTGGTGCCGACCGCGACCACGGTGAGGCCGATGACCAGTTCAGAGACACCGACACGCGCGGCGATATCGGTTGCGCCCCAGACGAGAAGGCGTGAGCTGCCGATCAGCAACGCAAGACCTGTAGCGAAAGACATCCAGGCGCGACCGCTGCTCATCTCAGGCAGCTTCTCCTCTTCCGATTCAGAAAGAATCCCGGCATCAGTAGACTGGGCACGGATCATCTGCAGCAGGATGAGGCAAAGACCACCGATCATCATCAAACCATCGATGCGCGACAGCCGTCGATCCAGCAGCAGGAGGCCGGTACCGAGTGTGACCAGCAGCAGCGTGGGCAGCTCGATACGAATACAGCCGGGCCGGATCAGCATCGGAACCACGAGCACGGTAATACCCAGAACCAGCCCGATATTGGCGATGTTCGAGCCGATGGCGTTACCCACTGCCAGCTCGCCGGCGTCGCTGAGCGCCGCGTTCACCGACACCAGGATTTCCGGAGCAGACGTGCCCAGGGAAACAATGGTCAGCCCGATGATGACCGGAGACATACCGAGGTTGCGCGCGACCGAGGCGGCACCGGCGACGAACAGGTCTGCGCTCCAGACGAGGACGAACAGACCGATAATCATGGCAGCAGAGGCAAGCAGCATTATTCAGGCATTCCCTGTGGGTGTGTCGTGTGGCCGCGCCCGGAACGATGGGCGCCCTTTTGATGTCATATAATGTGATGGCATTAGAGTCGACGTCATACGACTTGTGCCGGCAAACGTAGTAAACTGAATGTAGGGTTCCACGTGGGCGGTTCAGTGCCTCGTTCATTCTACAATGACTGCGATAATGACTGCGATGTTGCGGCTGCCCGTCACTGGCGTATGACCGGACGATTGCGACGGCGCCTGGTCAGTGTCACGGTATAAAGCTCGTCGCGGAAAAAAATACAGGAAAAAAGTATGCGTAATGGTATTCACACACGCTGGGTGGCAGCGTTGGCCATGGTTGCCGGTTTTCTGGCAGCGTCTCTGGTGTCTGCGCAGGAGCCGACAGCCGAGGAAGCGCTCAAGAAGACCACGGAGGAGGTGCTGGCGGTGATTGAGGAGGCCTCGGACTACGTCAAGGAGGATCCCGACCGCTACTATCGCCGCGTTAACGAGGTGCTCGACAGCGCAGTGGATTTTCGCGGCTTTGCCCGAGGGGTAATGGGTGATTACGCGAGCAGCGAACGCTACCGGGCACTGGATGAAGCGGGACGAGAGAAGCTGCGCGATCAGCTTGACCGCTTCACCGAGGCGATGCGGGATGGTCTTGTGCGCACCTACAGCAAAGGTCTTCTGGCTTTCGGTGGCTCCCGGGTCGAACTCGATCGTGAGCGCAGCACGGGCGCTGGCGACGGCGATGCCAGCCGCGCTACGCTCCGGCAGCTCATTTATAGCGATGACAGCGATCCCTACGTCGTGGTCTATCAGATGGCGAAAGGCCGCGATGGCCAGTGGCTGATGCGCAACCTGATTGTCGAGAACGTCAATCTGGGGCAGATTTACCGTGGCCAGTTCGAGGCCGCGGCCAGAAAATTTGATGGAGATCTCGACAAGGTGATCGCAGACTGGGAAATCGAGCCGGTGGAAGAGATCGAGGCAGAAACCACTGCCTGATGTCCGACAGTCAGTGAAACCAACGCAGTTCAATCAGGAAAACAAGGCAGCAAGGAGGCAACAGGCAGTGGACGCGAAAACAGTAGAATCGCTGATCAGGGCACAGCTGGAGGGTTGTGAGGTCAGCGTCGAGGGTGCAGGCAGCAACTACGATATCACCGTCATCGGTGATATTTTTTCAGGCAAACGTCCTGTGCAGCGACAGCAGCTGGTCTATGCGGCGTTAAATGAACGAATCGCTGCCGGTGAAATCCATGCCGTGAATATCCGCACCCTGACGCCGGATCAGGCCTAGCAATCACACTGAAAAATCTCTTTCTTTTTGTTTCCCGGAGTCCCGAGTGATCAAGCCTCTGACCCTGGCCCTGACAAAGGGCCGCATTCTCAATGAAACGCTGCCGCTTCTGGCGCGTGCCGGCATCGAACCCTGCGAGGACATCGAAAGCAGCCGCAAGCTCGTATTCGAGACCACCCGCGATGGCCTGCAGCTGGTTGTACTGCGCGGCACGGATGTTCCGACCTATGTGCGTCACGGTGCAGCCGATCTCGGTGTTGTGGGCAAGGACATCCTGCTGGAGCAGGGCGCAGACGGTGTCTATGAGCCACTCGACCTTCATATTGCGCGTTGCCGCCTGATGACCGCGGCCCCGCTGGGGTGGCAGGCGGGGGCCGCCCGCATTCGCGTGGCGACCAAGTTCGTGAATATTGCGCGCAACTTTTTTGCGCTCCGCGGCATCCAGGCCGACCTCATCAAGCTCTACGGTGCCATGGAGCTGGCGCCCATGATGGGGCTTTCAGACATCATTGTGGATATCGTGGACACCGGCAATACGCTGCGCGCCAACGGTATGCAGCCGCTGGAGGAGGTCGCCAGCATCAGTTCCAGGCTTATCGTCAACAAGGCGTCACTGCGTGCTTCGCATGAAGCCATCTCGGCGATCATCGATGAGGTGGCCGCTGCGGTGGAGTGCAGGGAGGAGGCGGCATGATTCGTCGTCTCGACAGCCGCGACCCGGAGTTCGCGGCGCAGCTGGCGTCACTGGCGCCGACGGGTGAGTCGTCGGCATCTTCAGTAGCGGAGCGCGTTGCGGCAATCATCGCCGATGTGCGGGAGCGGGGCGATGCTGCGCTGCTTGAATACACGCGGGAGCTCGACCGCGCGCCGGTGCACGAGCGAAGTGATATCGAGGTGCCACTCACGCGTCTGCAGGAGGCTCTGGATCATCTGCCGGTGGAGCAGCGCAGCGCTCTGGAATCCGCGGCGGAGCGCATTCGCGACTATCATGAGCGACAGCGGCAGGAGAGCTGGCAGTACCACGATGCACAGGGCAACCTGCTCGGCCAGCGGGTCACGCCTCTGGGGCGCGTTGGTGTTTATGTGCCCGGCGGCAAGGCCAGCTATCCTTCGTCTGTATTGATGAATGCATTGCCGGCGAGCGTCGCCGGTGTGGCCGATATCACTATGGTGGTGCCAACGCCCGACGGTCAGCTGAACGAACTGGTGCTCGCCGCCGCCTGCCTTGCCGGCGTCAGTCGTGTCCTCACTGTTGGTGGCGCCCAGGCGGTAGCTGCACTTGCCTATGGCACCGAAACCATCGTGGCGGTAGACAAGATTGTCGGCCCCGGCAACGCCTACGTTGCCGAAGCCAAGCGGCAGGTGTTCGGGCGTGTCGGTATTGACATGGTTGCCGGCCCTTCCGAGATTCTCATCATCTGCGACGGCGGCACTGATCCCGACTGGATTGCCATGGATCTGTTTTCCCAGGCCGAGCATGATGAAAACGCACAGTCCCTGCTGCTGTGCCCGGATGCGGCGTATCTCGATCGTGTCGAGGCGTCTATAACGCGCTTGCTGCCGGAGATGGAGCGCCGTGACATTATCAGCAAGTCACTGGCGTCACGCGGCGCGCTGATCAAGACGCAGGATATGGATGAAGCGGTCCGGCTGAGCAACTCGCTGGCGCCGGAGCATCTCGAGCTCTCGGTGGAGGATCCGCTGACCCTGGTCGAGGAGATCCAGGCGGCGGGGGCTATCTTCATGGGCCGCTACAGTGCCGAGGCGCTGGGTGATTACTGCGCCGGCCCTAACCATGTGTTGCCGACTTCAGGCACAGCGCGATTCTTTTCACCGCTTGGCGTCTACGACTTTCAGAAGCGAAGCTCATTGATCATGTGCAGTGAGGAAGGGGTGCGCGAACTTGGCGCCGTGGCGTCGATTCTCGCACGGGGCGAGTCGCTGACAGCCCATGCCCGCAGTGCGGAGATGCGTCTCCCGGCGAGTGACAAGTAACAAGCCCGGCAGCTAGTCGTTCTCCGGCGCCTGGCCGGGGGACTGGGTCTGGGCCCCGACCACCGCGCGAAAATCCAGCGTCTGGCCATCGCGGATTGCCGTGATCAGTAGCCGGTCGCCGGGCCTTAGCATGGCAATGTCATACATCGTGCGGCGAACATCCTCCACGGCTTCCTCATTGAAATGCGTGATCACATCGCCGCTCTGCAGACCCGCCTTGTGCGCCGGACCGCCCTCTGCCACGCCGGTCACCACCAGGGACTGACCATCGGGCGCATTACTTCCGCGGAGAAATCGCGGCTCCACCTGCACGCCAAGCCAGCCACGGATAACCTGACCGTATTCAATCAGGTCAGCCATGACGAAGCGGGCGAGGTCTACCGGTATCGCAAGTCCAATGCCTATTCCCATGCGGCCGCTGCTCGCCTGATTGTCCGAGGTGTAAATCAGCGCATTAATGCCTAGCAGGCGGCCGCGAGTGTCGATCAGTGCGCCACCGGAGTTGCCCTGGTGAATGATGGCATCGGTCTGTATGTAGCTTTCGTACAGTCCGGTCTGCAGGCCGTAGCGCTCGAGGCCGGAAATAATTCCCTGGGTGACCGACTGGCCAAATCCCAGCGGGTTGCCGATGGCCAGCACGACATCGCCGACCCGGGCCTCGCTCGATGAGCCTATCTCTATCGGTGCCAGGTCCGGCAGGTCGATCTGGAGCAGTGCGAGGTCGGTGGCGGGATCCGTGCCGATAATCTGCGCCGCAGCATTGCGGCCGTCACTGAGTAGAACCTGTATGGCGTCGGCACCGTCGATAACGTGATTATTGGTGACGATGTGTCCCTCGGTGGACAGGATGACGCCGGAGCCAAGGGATTGCTCGACTCGCTGCCTGGGTTGATTGCTCGGCACAAACTGGCGCCAGAAAGGGTCATTCAACAGGCGTGCGGCTCGCGTCGGCACCACCTTCTGCGTGTAAATATTGACAACCGAAGGCGTGGCCGATTGAACGGCACGCGAATAACTGTTGACTGGCAGTTCTGTCTCGGTCTCTGTGCCAGACAGCACCCACCGATCGAGGATCAGAATGCCGGCAAGGATGCCGGCAATGGTTGGCCACACCGCGAGCCGGAGAAGGTGTCCCACGCAGCGTTTGCTTCGGTCAGGTGCGGATGGGCCGGGTGCGCTTCGCGCTACTTGCGCTGCGCTTCCTGGTCCTCTTTTACGGGTGTCTCATCGGGAGACGCATCCTCTTTCGTCTGGGTCTCCTCGACATCCGTGGCGACGCTTGTTTCGGGTGCGTCTTCCTTAACCGGCTCTTCTTCCCGGGCCTGCTCGTTGACCGGGACCTCGGCACCGGCGTCTGCACTGACAGACTCATCATGACGCACCCGGCTGGTCTTCTCCGCCGGCGCGACGTCATCCTTGTCCAGTCCGAACCCTTCATTCAACATGCCTTTCTCGGTCGGCGAGGACTTCGGTGCGTAATCCCGGGGCGGCTGCGCGTTGAGCAGATTCGCATCGAGGTCGCTATCACCCCCTAATCGACTGACGGTCACTGAGGGGTTACCGGCGCAGAGTGTGTTGGCGCCCTCGGCAAGGTGCTCGTGGACAGCGCGATAGTTTTCCGTCAGCGCGTTGAGACGCGTTGCTGTCTCTGTGAAATGCTCGGTGACGCGGTCCTCGAAATGCTGTTTGTCCCGGGTAACCTGGTCCAGGCGCAGCTCAAGCTCGCGAGCCTGCTGGCTGCCGGCAGTCGTTCGGCGCCCCATAATAAATCCGACGACTCCCGCTATGATCAAAACACAAACGGCGGTGCCGATAAGGATGTCAATGCTGTACATGATCGCGTGTCTCCGTGCGCTAATGAATAAAAACAGAGTATACAGATACCGGCTGGGGCATGACAGGCAGCGCATTGCCAATTCACCCAGGCACGGCTAGAGTTCGCGCGGTCGCAGGCAGCCGCAGGTTAAACAAAATGAGCCTAAGCCCAGTACAGCGCTACCGCGAGGATCTGGCCCGGGAAGATTTTGTCGCCGACGCCGGGCAGGCGCGGGTGGTCGAACTTCTGGATGATCTGCACGGGCGGCTGTTGGCGGTGGGTCCGCGTCCCCCAAAGCAGGGTCTGACGGCCTGGTGGCGGCGTGCCCGCGGCGTGACGCCGCCGCAGGTCAGCGGTCTTTATCTCTGGGGTGGTGTTGGCCGTGGCAAGACCTACCTCATGGATACCTTTTTTGACTGCCTGCCGTTTGCAGACCGCGAGCGTGTGCACTTCCACCGATTCATGCAGAGGGTACATCGCGACCTGCGGGCGCTGGCGGGCGAAAAGAATCCGCTGGACCGTGTGGCAGACGATATGGCGATGCGCGCGCGCGTGCTCTGTTTCGACGAGTTTTTTGTCAGCGATATTGCAGATGCCATGATTCTCGGCAACCTGATGCGGGCCCTCTTCGAGCGCGGGATAACGCTGGTGGCAACCTCCAATATACCCCCACATCGGCTCTATGAGAATGGTCTGCAGCGCGAGCGTTTCCGGCCCGCTATCCGGCAGATAGAAGCGCACACGCAGGTGGTCAACCTCGACGGCGGAGTCGACTACCGGCTGCGCACGCTGGAGCAGGCGCAGCTTTATTATTACCCCTGCGGTGAGGAGGCGCAGGCAGGGCTGAGGCGCAGCTTCGACAGCCTCGCGCCGGAGGCGGGCCGCGCCGACGTCGCCGTGGAGATCAACGATCGTCAGTTGCGCAGCCTGCGCCTTGCCGATGACGTCGCCTGGTTCGACTTCGCCGAGCTCTGCGAGGGCCCGCGCTCGCAGAACGACTATATCGAGCTGTCACGCCTGTTCCACGCCGTGCTGCTGTCGGGCGTCAGGCAAATGGGCGGCGGCCGCGAAGACACCGCCCGGCGCTTCATCAATCTAGTGGACGAGTTCTATGACCGCCACGTCAAGCTGGTGATAGAAGCCGAATGCCCGATCGAGGACCTGTACGCCGGGGGCACGCTGGGCTTCGAGTTCGAGCGCACCCGCTCCCGCTTGCGCGAGATGCAGACCCACGACTACCTGGCCCTCGAACATCTGCCCTGACGGAGGTTTGGCTCCGAGGCTCCGTCCACCGGCAATCTGGCTGGCGCAGAACGGCCGAGACACGCCAATAGCCATCCATGGCGGCTCGGCGTACGGAAGGCCGCCCCCGACCTCCAGGCCGCCGACGGTCTCGGCCGGGCTACAGCGCACAAAAAACCGTGGAAACCAAAAGGGGCTTGTCAAGAACTGATGGTTTCAGTAGTATTCGCGCTCTTTATTTATTGCCCCCAAAGGCGAGCACAATTATGAAAACTTTTAGCGCAAAAGCCGAGTCCGTCAGCCACGACTGGTTCGTGGTCGACGCCGATGGCAAGACGCTGGGACGGCTGGCGTCCGAGATCGCGCATCGGCTGCGCGGCAAGCACAAGGCAGAGTACACGCCGCATGTCGACACGGGTGATTACATTGTCGTTGTCAACGCCGAGAAAATTCGCGTCACCGGTGCGAAGTCGACCGACAAGATATATCACCACCATACCGGTTACCCGGGTGGTATCCGGTCCATGTCTTTCGAGAAGCTGATTGACAAGGCACCGGAGCGCGTCATTCAGCGCGCCGTCAAGGGCATGCTGCCGCGCAACCCCCTGGGTCGCGCCATGTTCAGCAAACTCAAAGTGTATGCCGGCGGCGAGCACCCTCACGCCGCGCAGCAGCCGCAACCGCTCAACCTATAAAGGTCCTCCCAATGGCAGCAACCCAGTATTACGGTACCGGACGTCGCAAGACCTCGACAGCACGCGTCTTTATCAGCAACGGTGGCGGCGCGATTACCGTCAACAAGAGACCGCTGGATCAGTACTTCGGTCGCGAAGTGGCGCGCATGATTGTGCGGCAGCCCCTCGAGACCGTTGACCTGTCGGACAAATTCGACATCAACGTAACCGTTGAAGGCGGCGGCAGTTTTGGCCAGGCCGGTGCGATTCGCCACGGCATTACCCGTGCACTGATGGATTACGACGAGTCCCTGCGTGGCACGCTGCGCAGCGCAGGTTTTGTCACTCGCGATGCTCGCGCGGTTGAGCGGAAGAAAGTCGGTCTGCGCAAGGCCCGCAAGCGTCCGCAGTTCTCCAAGCGCTAGTGCATCGGGGCTAGTGCGTGGCCCGCCAGGTGCCCCGCGTCGTTGCAGATATCAAGCGCCCGCTCTGGACTCAGGCGGGCTTTTTTGTGTTTGGCTTATGTAATTGTTTTTGCCTCGCTATGGGTGACAAAGTCACTGATTAGCGGGCGCTTTTCTTGTAACAATATCGCAAAGTCATTAGTATTCAGCGCTTTTTAAGACCTTTATTTGTTTGCGTGACACGTCCGTCTGTTATTGGGACGTTATGGGAGAAAATCATGACAACTGAAGATGTTAATGACGGACGGCGGCGGTTTCTTGTTGCGGCCACCAGTGCCGTCGGGGTGGCGGGGGCGGTAGCAATCGCTGTGCCCTTTCTTGGCTCATGGAATCCTTCGGCCTCGGCCAAGGCGGCGGGTGCGCCGGTCAAGGCCGATATCAGCAAGATTGATCCAGGCGCCATGATTATCGTTGAATGGCGCGGCAAGCCTGTATATGTCGTACATCGGACTCAGGAGCAGATCGAGCGCCTTGATACCGTGGATGAGTATTTACGCGACCCCGAATCCGCAGTGGAATCACAGCAGCCTGACTATGTCACCAGCAAAGGACGCTCGTTGCGCCCCGACCTGCTCGTGATTGAAGGTCTGTGTACGCATCTTGGCTGCGCACCCACATTCCGACCGGAGGTCGGCGCAGCCGACCTTGGCGGTGATCGCTGGGCAGGGGGCTTCTTCTGCCCCTGCCATGGCTCGAGGTTTGACCTTGCCGGGCGAGTCTTCTCCGGCGTTCCGGCCCCCACCAACCTGGTGGTGCCCCCACACTCCTTTGAGGGTGACAACATTCTAGTAGTCGGTGTCGACACGGAGGCAGCGTAATGGGCAATATGTTGATTGGTTTGCGCGACTGGGTAGATGACCGTCTACCTATTATGCGCGCGTGGAATACGCACATGGGCGAGTATTATGCGCCCAAGAATTTCAATCTCTGGTACTACTTTGGTGTGCTGTCCCTGCTCGTGCTGGTCAACCAGCTTCTGACGGGTATCTGGCTTACCATGAACTACACTCCGAGCGCCGAGAGCGCTTTTTCTTCGGTCGAGTACATCATGCGTGATGTCGACTACGGCTGGATCCTCCGCTACATGCACTCCACAGGCGCCTCACTGTTTTTTGTGGTGATCTACCTGCACATGTTCCGGGCGCTGATCTATGGGTCGTACAAGAAGCCCAGGGAGCTCATCTGGATCTTCGGCATGCTGATCTTTGTCGTGCTGATGGCAGAAGCGTTCGTGGGCTATGTGCTGCCCTGGGGGCAGATGTCCTACTGGGGGGCGCAGGTCATTATCTCGCTGTTCGGTGCGGTGCCGGTTGTCGGTGAGGACCTGGTGACCTGGATACGGGGCGACTACCTGATTTCCGGCATTACCCTGAATCGCTTCTTTGCACTGCATGTCGTGGCGCTACCCATCGTGCTTCTGGCGCTGGTTGTGCTGCACTTGCTGGCGCTGCACGAGGTCGGCTCAAACAACCCGGATGGTGTCGATATCAAGAAGAACAAGGGCCCGGATGGCGTGCCTCTGGACGGCGTGGCCTTTCACCCCTACTACACGGTGCACGACCTGCAGGCGATCGGCGTGTTCCTGTTCGTCTTCTGCGGCATCATGTTCTTTATGCCGGAAATGGGTGGTTTCTTCCTGGAATACGCCAACTTCGAAGAGGCAGATGCACTGAAGACGCCCGACCACATTGCGCCGGTCTGGTACTTCACGCCGTTCTATACCGTATTGCGCGCTGTGCCCGATAAGTTCCTGGGCTTCATCGCCTTCGCGGCCTCCGTTGCCATTCCCTTCCTGCTGCCCTGGCTCGACCGTTCACCGGTCCGGTCCTGGCGCTACCGGGGCATGATCACCCGCGTGTGGCTGGTGGTGTTTGTGGCATCGTTCATTATCCTTGGTGTGCTTGGGGTCAAGGCGGCGACGCCTGCGCGCAACGTTCTGGCGCAGATCTGCACCATTATCTACTTCGCCTTTTTCCTGACCATGCCGATCTGGTCGAGTATGGACAAAACGAAGCCGGTGCCGGAGCGGGTCACCATGGATGGTGGCATAGGGCCCCTCGGCAGCCTTGGCGGACTGGTACTGATCCTGGCGCTCGCGTTCCTGCCGCTGAAGGTGGTGGGTGCCGAGTCGGCCTACGACTGCGGCGCTATCCCCTGCGATGACTTCAAGGCGGATCCACGGGACAAGCCCTCGCTGCAGAACGGCGCCAAGCTTTACACAAACTACTGCATGGGCTGCCACTCGCTGGAATACGCACGCTACACGCGCATGGCGACTGATCTTGGCATCCCCGAAGATCTGGCGATGGAGAATCTGGTTTTCGACCCGAACAAGAAAATCGGCGATCTTATGACCAATGCCATGCCCCGCGACCGTGCCAAGGTGTGGTTCGGGGCGGCGCCGCCGGATCTGACGCTGATAGCGCGTGCGCGCCAGCCAGACTGGCTTTATACCTACCTGCGCACCTTCTACAGAGATGATGAGCGACCCTACGGCGTGAATAACCTGGTGTACCCAAACGTGGGTATGCCACACGCGCTGCTGAACCTTCAGGGCCTGCCGGAGTGCACCTCCACCTCTTCTGGAGATCGTATTGAACCACTGAGTGGTGAAGGTCTTGATTCTGACCCCTGCGGAGCCCTTGAAGTCGCGGAAGCTGGTGTGATGGGTGAGGAAGAATTTGATGAAGCAGTCTACGATCTCGTCAACTTCCTCGCCTACACTGGCGAACCCATGCTGCTCGACCGGCAGCGCATGGGCATCTACTCCCTCCTCTTTATTGCAGTGTTCTTTGTCTTCGCCTGGTTGCTCAACCGCGAGTACTGGAAAGACATTCACTGACAATCCGGGTCAGCGCTGGTATCCTGAACGGACCTGCGCTGACCTGCCACAACAGCAGCCAGTCTGTGTTTCACTAAGGAAAGTGTGATGGGCGTAGTAGCCAAGCGGTCCTCAATGGTATTTTTTTCCGATCCCAGCAGCCACTATAGTCACCGGGTACGCATCGTGCTCGCTGAGAAAGGTGTCACCGTAGATCTGGTGGAGTCTGATTCAGCCCATCCGCCCGCCGAACTGGCAGATATCAACCCCTACAATTCGCTTCCTACGCTCGTCGACCGTGAGCTTGTCCTGTATGACAGCCATGTCATGATGGAGTATCTGGATGAGCGTTTCCCACATCCACCCCTGCTGCCGGTCTACCCGGTCGCGCGCGCAGAGAGTCGTCTCTTTATGCGACGTATCGAGCGTGACTGGTGCACGCTGATGGAGTCTATCCAGCATTCGCGCAGCGACAATGTGGTAAAAAAAGCAACCAAGGAGCTGAGGGAAAGCATTCTGGGTATTGCGCCGATTTTCGCCGAAAAGCCGTTTTTCATGAACGATGAGTTTACACTGGTGGATTGCTGTATCGCCCCGATATTGTGGCGCCTGCCGTCCCTGGGTGTCGACATAAGGCCCAGCAAGCAGTCCAAGCCCCTGCTCGCCTACATGGACTCGCTGTTTGGCCGGGAGTCCTTTCAGCAGAGCCTGTCCGAGCAAGAGCGCGAGATGCGTCTGTAACCAGTGGTTATTGCTGTCGGGAAACTGCTGTCTTGAAGTCGAGCCGTCCTTATCTGTTGCGCGCACTGTACGACTGGATAGTCGATAACAACTGCACGCCGCACGTGCTTGTCGATGCCACGCACTCGCACGTGAAGGTGCCGCAGGATTACGTCAAGGACGGGCAGATCGTGCTGAACGTTTCACCGGGTGCCGTAGTCGATCTGCAATTATCCAACCACGGCGTCAGCTTCAACGGCCGCTTCGGTGGGCGACCCATGGATGTAAGCTTTCCGGTGTCCTCCGTTCTCGGTATTTATGCCCGGGAAAATGGACAGGGCATGGTATTTGATCCCGAGGAGTCTCCGCAGGACCCACCGCCAGGCCCCGAAAAAGCGCCCACGCGGGCGACACGCAAGCCCAGTCTCAAGGTCGTAAAATAAGCTCAGGCAGTGATCAGCTCGAACAGCCGCACCACCCGCTGCACACCGGAAATGCCGGCGGCGGCGTCCGCCAGTCGATCAGCTTCCTCCCGGGTGACCATTCCCAACAGGTAGACAACACCGTTCTCTGTTACCACCTTCGTGCGTAGTCCCGGGGTGTCGCTGCCCGCCAGCAGACTGCTCTTTATCTTTGCCGTGATCCAGGTGTCGCTGGTGCGCACCAGTGATGCCGTCGGTGCGGACACCTCCAGCTCATTGTAGATTCGTCGGACGTGGCGGATATCCTTGACAACGTCGGCCGCCTTTTTCTTGAGCGCCTCGTTGGGGACCTGACCGGCGAGCAGTACGTAGCCGTTGAAACTGACGGCAACAATATGCGAACCCTTGAAGTTGCTGTCCGCTGCGTGCATGTTGACCACGGCCTTGAGCTCAATACTCTCATCGGCGAGCTGTTGCGCCATCGTGCGCTTGCCCGGGGGATCCTCGATGGCGCTGGAATCCACCGCGACAAGCAGGTTGCTGCAGCCGCTGGAAAGCAGTGCGGCGCACAGCGCGAGTGCAAAAAAACCACCATTGCGGGTGGGTGATCGATGACGTTCCATGGTCTAGCTCTCTCCGAACAACTGCTGTTCAATCAGGTGACACAGGCAGTTGAGTGTGAGTATCTGTATGCCCAGAAGACGGCTGCGAGCGTCACCCGGGACGGCGATAATTGTGTATTTTCCGGCGCCGTCGACATTGTTGATGCCGGTGTGCGTCAGACCCAGGAAGCGGACATCGCGACCGGACATTGCCGTTATGCCGTGCTGCAGCGCGTCACCCTCCGGGCTGGAGTCGATACAGAGGACGGCGTCTCCGTCACTGGCCAGTGCGCGAACATCCCGCCAGGGTGCATCCTCCGGTCCCGACGACGTAACGCAGGTGAGTGCAAGTGCCGGCAGGGCAGGCCTGTCGACGTCGACGGGGTACATGAGTCGGTCGGCAGCGAACTGCGCGAGGGATCTGTCGCAGCCAACCGCACAGCAATACAGCGTGCCGCCGTTCAGCAGCGCCTGTGTGGTGCTTGTGGCGGCGACCTCGAGTGCCGCGGCGATCACGTCCACGGACATGACAGCACTGTCGATGACCTGCTGAAAATATTCGGTTGCTGACACCCACCGCTTTCCTATTGTTGCACGTGTCGCACGTGTTGCAAGCACTGACCTCAGGTGGCCAGGAACGCGTTTCTGATCCAGCGCGGCTGCAGCTTACCCGAGTCCGCCGCCGGTTCCCAGACTATCACGTCAAAGCGGCAGGTCGGTTGCGCCCTGCTGCAGTACCGCTGCAGGTAGTGAGACGCGGTGTGCAGCAGGCGCCGCTGCTTGCGCTCATCCACCGAGGCTGCCGCGCTGGCGAAGCGGAGATTGGTGCGTACTCTTACCTCGACGAACAGCAGCGTTTCACCACTGGCAGCGATCACATCTATTTCCCCGGCCCGGCAGCGATAGTTGGTGGTCAGCACGCGACAGCCCTGACGAGCCAGCCACAGGCAGGAAGCCTGCTCGTAGTAGTAACCGTCGGTTTTCATCCCCGCTGCCTCCACCTGTTGCCGCCCTCCTCTAGAGAGCTGCTCTTCAAGTGGCTACCAGTTTAGTCAGCGGCGGCGCAGGGCGCCTCGGTCGAAAACGGCCGGCTCCAGATCGCGTTCAATCTGTCTTTGCCCATTCACGGACAGGAAGCCCGTCTCTCCCTGAAGTATAGGGCCCTGGCCGTCGTATGAGCGCATGCCGAGCGCGGCGAGGCGACAGGCATCTGCGCCCAGCGCGCCGAGGCGCTCGTAGCCGTCACCGCGCAGGATCGAGCCTTCGTCCTGGCTGGCCCTGCCGAGTACCTGTGGCATTTCCACGAGAATGAGTCCGTTGAGATCGTTTTCCCTGGTGCGACTCTCGTCGCTGTTGGCGGAGGATGTCGCATAGGCGGGCAGGTCGCCGGCATAGTGATAGGCCAGAAGCGGTTTCAATGAGCGCGCATCAGCCACGGAAGGAGCGAGGAGGAATACGGCATCAATATCCTGTCTGCGCCGTCCGCTGGTTTCGATCGGCTGTCCCAGCTGCCGGCGCAGTGCCACGCCACGCTGGCGACTGGCCTCGAGGTCCAGTGCCTCGGCTAGGCTCGATGAATGGTTTTCGCGGCTGCTGGGCGTCGCGCTGGCCGCTATGGTGCCACCGAGACGGGTCCAGCTATCACTCAGCGCCCGCGTCATCTTGGTGCCCCATTCGCCCGCAGGGCTTACGATGAGGGCATGGCGATGCCCGTCGGCGAAGGCAAGGCGCGCTATCTGCGCCGCTTCATCCTCCGGCGCCAGCGCAAACTGCAGACTGTTTTTGCCCGCTGCGACCTCGCCATCGGCGCGGTTCAGTGCAATCACCGGCACGGGGAGCTTACCCGCGGCGAGCAGGCCGGTGACGGCGGCCTTGGTCAGTGGTCCCACTACCAGTTGCGCACCGCTGTCGATAGCGGCGTCGTAGGCATCTCTCGGTGACGCGTGCTCGGTGGTGTCCAGCACAATCAGATCCCACTCGATGGCTCCGGATGCCTGCTGGCTGAAATAGTGCTTAATGAAGCCGTCCCGCACCGCCGCGGCGGCATCTGCAATGCGACCGCCGAGCGGCAGGAGAAGGGCCACCCGGCGGGGCGAGGACACATCACTGTTCGATGACAGGAAGCGTCCGGCCGGATGCCCGGGATAGCGGGCGTGCCAGCCATCAGTGTTGTCGGCGAAGCGGTAGGCATAAGCCGCAGTCAGCCAGCCCGCCTCGCGCTCATTGTCGGCGGCTGTGGCGGCTGTTTCGAGCTGCTTGTCTGTCAATCGCTGCAGCGCCTGCCAGGCGTGGGTGGCGGCGCTGCCAGCATCGGCGTGTCCCGCGGGCAGGTGTTCCAGCATTCTGATGGATAGCCGGGATGCCGCCAGATGCCGGGATTCCAGCTGCGCTCTCTGTCGCTGCAGCTGGAGTATCTTTACCACCAGGGCGTCGGACAACAAGGGCAGCAGACGCTCATCAACAGGATTATTCATCACCGCGAGCTGACCGCGCTGCCAGGCGATTCTGGCGGCGATATAGTCCTCGTAAGCAGTGAACTCAATGTCCGCGGTTTCTGCAGCCTGCGGTAGCGCCAGCTGCGCCGTCATCCAGTCATCGGCGTCAAGCGCACGTTCTGCGTCTGCGAACAGGTCAGCGTAGGGGCTGTCACGGAAGTCCCGCTCCGCCGCGGCGCGGTCGTCGCGCTCGACGGCCGCAAGGGCATCCTCATCCCCGGCGGGGCGCTGCGGCGCCTGTGTGGGCGATGTGCCGCAGCTGGCGGTGAGCACAATGCCGGTCATTAACAGCAGCCAGCGCGATCCGCGTCGCGCCACGTGCGAGAGTGGTCTCATGCTATTCTTCCCAACAGTTTTTAACTCAGCATCACAGGGAGTCGGGCTCACCGTGGAAGCCGCGCTTTACATTGTTGCGACACCGATTGGCAATCTCGAGGATATCACGCTGCGCGCTGTCGCGACCCTGCGTTCCGTCGATCTGATCGCAGCGGAGGATACGCGGCACACGCGACGTCTGCTACAGCACTTCGAGATAGATACGCGGTTGACGGCCTACCACGAGCACAGTGGTGATGCCGAGGCCCAGCGGCTGTGCCAGCGCATTATGTCCGGCCAGGCGGTGGCTCTGGTTTCAGACGCGGGGACGCCCATGATTTCTGACCCCGGTTATCGGCTGGTGCGTGCCGCACAGGCGGCCGGCGTTAAAGTAGTGCCGGTTCCCGGAGCCTGCGCGGCCATTGCCGCACTCAGCGCCTCCGGACTGCCCAGCGATCGCTTTCTGTTTGCGGGTTTTCTTCCCGCCCGCGCGTCGGCCCGCCAGAACCGGCTGTCACAGTTGGCCAGAGAGTCGGCCACACTGGTGTTTTACGAGGCGCCACACAGACTGCAGGAAACGCTAAATGATCTTGTGCTTTGCCTCGGCGAAGCGCGCGAGGCGACCCTCGCACGTGAGCTGAGCAAGGCGTTTGAAACTATACGTCGCGACACGCTGGAAAGCCTGGTGACGTTTGTGGCGGGGGACAGTAACCAGTGTCGTGGCGAGATCGTGCTGCTTGTCGCCGGCTGTGCTGCCGAGGAGCCGGAGGTGGATGCTCCCCTGGCTGACCTGATGCAGGCTCTCGCGGCGCGCATGCCGCCGCGGGAGGCTGCCAGCCTGCTGTCCACCTACAGTGGCGTGCGCAAGAACCGGCTCTACAGCGATTGGCTTGCGGCTCAGCAGGACCATCGCTCGTAGGCAAGAGTGTAAGCGAGAGTGCAAGCAAGAGTGCAAGCAAGAGTTTATCTTGCGCACCCGCGGTGCCGCGGTTAGGCTGTGCGCCGAGTCGGTCAGGCGATCGCTCCCGGCACTCATTGAGCGTCGGGGGAGGAAAGTCCGGGCTCCACAGGGCAGGGTGCCAGGTAACGCCTGGGGGGCGTGAGCCTACGGAAAGTGCAGCAGAAAGGATACCGCCTCTGCATCCGCCCACGGGCGCGCAGGGGTAAGGGTGAAAAGGTGCGGTAAGAGCGCACCGCGTGGCTGGCAACAGGCACGGCGATGGTAAACCCCACCTGGAGCAAGACCAAATAGGAATCCATGTGCCGCGGCCCGCGGTGGATTCGGGTAGGTCGCTAGAGGCGGATGGCGACATCTGTCCCAGAGGAATGATCGTCCACGACAGAACCCGGCTTATCGACCGACTCACTTAATTTATCAGTTCTGCACAGCGCTACTCGCCGCGTCCTGTGTGGATAGTGCGCGCTGCAATGGCGCGTTTTTAGACGGATTCAGTTTGATTTTCCTGCCGTTTAACAACAAAAAAGACTGACACTTAAAGTGATTACTCAAGAGGCAGATTTAGCTGTCTGTTTTTCTGCCTTATTTACCTGCAGCGAGCTTTGCCCCGCGGGCCGCTTCCTCGTAGAGTCGTATCTAATTAGCTGAAATTAAAGAATTTTTCATGTCCTGCTTTCCTTGACAGTGGCTTTCCCGCGGACCTATAGTGTCAATAAGTGGTGATAAGTGGGTAATTCTGGCGTTTTGTGGGAAAACTGCCGGAGACGTGGGGGATTTCGGGTGTTCCGAGGGGTGCAGCACATCAATATGGACGCGAAGGGTCGCCTGGCGATGCCGGCGCGCCAGCGCGAGCCCCTTGCCGAGCTGTGTGGTGGCAAGATGGTTGTGACCATCGATACCCAGGCGACCTGTCTCGTGATCTATCCCCTGCCGGAGTGGGAGCGCTTCGAGAAAGAGGTGCAGGCGTTGCCCGCCATGAAAAATGCTATTCGCCGTTTCCAGCGCCTGACCCTGGGCTATGCCACCGACCTCGACCTGGATGCCAACGGCCGCATGTTGTTGCCGCAGTCGCTGCGTGAATACGCGCAGCTGGACAAGAAGCTCGTGGTCGTGGGTCAGGGCAATAGGCTGGAGCTGTGGTCTGAGGCCCTGTGGTTCGCGGAGCGCGATCAGGCATTGCTGGAGTCCGGTAATGGCGAGGAATTGCCGGACGAACTCATGTCGCTGACCCTGTAGGTGTCGTCCATGCATGAAACAGTTCTGCTGCGGGAGGCTGTCAGCGCGCTGGTCACCACCGCCGACGGCTTCTATGTCGACGGGACGTTCGGGCGCGGCGGCCATTCCCGCAGGATTCTTGACAGCCTGAATGCCGATGGGCGTCTGCTCGCGGTGGACAAGGATCCCCAGGCGGAGGGGCTGGCACGACAATGGATGCAGTCGGAGCCGCGCCTGTCGTTTTACCGCGGCTCCTTTGCTGATCTGCCGGCGCACCTGCTGGCCAATAATCTGCCTCCACTGGACGGTATTCTGCTGGACCTTGGTGTTTCAAGTCCGCAGCTGGATGAGGGGCAGCGTGGTTTCAGCTTCCAGCACGATGGCCCCCTCGATATGCGCATGGATAACAGCCGTGGCGAAACCGCCGCCGAGTGGCTGGCGCGGGCGGATGAGGCTGACATCATGCACGTGCTGCGCGAGCTGGGCGAAGAGAAGTTCGCGCGCCGTATTGCCGCTGCGATTGTCCGGGAACGCGCCGGGACGCCCATCACACACACCGGCCAGCTGTCGCGCATCGTCAGTGAGGCCAACCCGCGCTGGGAAAAACACAAGCACCCGGCAACCCGCTCTTTTCAGGCGATACGCCTGTGGATCAACCGTGAGCTCGACGACCTGCGTCTGCTGCTGGACTCGGCGCTGGATCTGCTGGCCTCGGGCGGACGACTGGTTGTCATCAGCTTTCATTCACTTGAGGATCGTATCGTCAAGCGCTACATGCGCGACCAATCGCGTGGCAGGCCGCTGCCGCGCGGTCTGCCGGTGCAGGACAGTGAGCTGGTGCGCCCGCTCCGACTGGTTGGCAAGGCCGTTCGCGCCAGCGCAGAAGAAGTCGCAGTGAATCCCCGCGCTCGCAGCGCGATCATGCGTATCGCGGAGAAAGTGGCCTGATGGCCGCGTCGCGCTCACAGGCAACCCGGGATGCCGCGGATGTGGGCCGCGCGCTGCCCTGCGTTGACCTGCGCAGCGTCTGGCGTTGCGCGGGCGTCATGACGCTGTGCCTGATATCGAGTTTTGCCACCATCTATGCCACCCACGAATGCCGCAAGCTCTATGCGCAGCTGCAGGATCTCGAGGCAGCGCGCTGGTACCTGGACGAGGAATACAGTCGGCTGTTGCTGGAGCAAAGCGCCTGGGCGTCGCACTACCGGGTCAAGCAGGTGGCCGAGGGCGAACTGTCGATGCAGGCGCCAGCAGTCGACAACCTGCGGGTGCTGGAGCGATGAGCCGCCAGCGCGCACAGCGCTCCCAGCGCGTGAGCTACGAGTGGCGCCTGTATGTGATTCTCGGCGTTGTCGTGGTGCTGTTTGCCTCTCTGGCCGGGCGGATTCTTTTTCTGCAGGTGCTGGAATTGGAGGGCGGTCGGGAGTTCCTCAAGAGCCAGGGCGCTATGCGCTCCGTTCGCACCGCCGAGATACCGGCCTACCGTGGCCTTATCACTGACCGCCGCGGCGAGCCGCTGGCGGTCAGCACGCCGGTGATATCGCTGTGGGCGGATCCGCGGGTACTGTCGACGGTCACTGAACTTGCGCCCCTCGCTTCTGCGCTGGGTATCCGCGTCGACGAGCTGAACACACGGCTGGCGCAGTACAGTGGCAAGCGCTTCATGTACCTCAGTCGTCACCACGAGCCGGACTCGGCGCGCCGGATACTCGATCTTCGCACTCCGGGTGTTCACTGGACGCGTGAATACCGGCGCTTTTATCCGGCGGGTGAGGTGGCGGCACAGCTGGTTGGCTTCACCAACGTCGACGGCACCGGCATTGCGGGCCTCGAGCTGGCCTACGACGACTGGCTGCGCGGCGTTGCCGGCCGCAAGCAGTACATCAAGGATCTTCACGGTGAGGCGGTGCGGGATATCGGCGTGATTCAGGAGGCGCAGCCCGGGCGGCCGCTGCAGCTGAGCATCGACCTGCGGCTGCAGTATCTTCTTCACACCGAGCTGCAGCGGGCCATGCAGGTCACTGGTTCCGAGTCGGGCTCTATCGTCACGCTGGACAGTCGTACCGGTGAAGTCCTGGCGATGGTATCGGATCCCGCCTACAACCCGAACGATCGCGAAGCGCTGACGCCGGGTGCGACCCGCAACCGGACAATGACGGACGTGTTTGAGCCGGGCTCAACGATGAAGCCGCTGACCCTGGTGGCCGCCCTCGAGAGTGGCGAGTTCACGACAGAAACGCTGATCGATACCTCGCCCGGGCGCATTCGGGTGGGCCGCAAGGTACTGCCCGACCCGAGTAATTACGGTGAAATCACCCTGTCGCGGGTGATCGAGAAATCCAGTCAGGTCGGCGTCACCAAGGTGTCTCTGGCGCTTGGGCACGAACCGGTGTGGGAGGTCTTTCGCCGCTTCGGTATCGGCGAGACCACGGGTACCGGCTTCCCGGGCGAGAGCGCGGGGCAGCTGCCATCGCGTCGGCGCTGGAGTCCGATCGAGCAGGTCACCCTGGCGTTCGGTTACGGGCTCACGGCAACACCGCTGCAGCTCGCACGTGCCTATAGCGTTTTTGCCAGTGGCGGCATTCTGCCGCAGATATCGTTGCTACGGGTCGACGAGGGCGAGCGTCCGGGCCGGCGCGTTATCAGCAGTGACACCGCGTGGCAGGTGCTCGACGTGCTGCACAGAGTCACCGGGGAGAACGGCACCGCGCGCAAGGCACGCGTTGAAGGCTACGCGGTGGGCGGCAAGACCGGGACGGTACACAAGGTGGGTGCCGGGGGTTATCTGCAGGATCAGTACATTGCACTCTTTGCCGGCGTGGCGCCGATCGATGAGCCGCGCTTTGTCACCGTGGTGGTGCTGGACAGACCCAAAGGTGACAACTACGGTGGCGGCGCCGCCGCGGCACCGGTGTTCGCCCGGGTGGCCAGTGGCGTTCTGCGCCTGCTGGATGTTGCGCCTTCCCAGCTGCCTGCAATGCCGCCGGCGCAGGATGTCGCCGCTGTCGAGAGGGTCACGCCATGATCGCCTCGCGCCAGCTTTTCAATGCCGACGGCGTGCTGTTGTCCGCTCTGCTCGAAAGCGACAGCGCCCCTGCCATCAGCGTCACCGGCATCAACAGTGACAGTCGGCAGATAAACCCCGGCGACCTGTTTTTCGCACTGCCCGGGGATCGGTATGACGGCCGGCATTTTATCCGCCAGGCCGTGTCCCGGGGTGCGGTTGCGGTAGTAGCCGAGCCAACCATCGCCCCGGAGGACTTCCCGGCAGATGTCCCCGTTATAGAAAAGTCCGGACTGCAGCAGCAGCTGGGCCATATTGCCGCCCGATTCTTTGGCGAGCCCAGTCGCCATCTGCGCATGACAGGTGTAACGGGCACCAATGGCAAAACCACGGTCAGCCAGTTGACGGGCCAGCTGTTGCGCGCCTGTGGCTTTCCCTGTGGCGTTATTGGCACCATCGGTGCCAGTCTGTACGGCACACCAGCAGATGCGCTGAATACAACGCCCGATGCCATTGAGCTGCAGCGGCAGCTGGCGACCTGGCGCGAGGCCGGCGCAGTTGCCGTGGTCATGGAGGCGTCCTCCCATGCGCTGGTTCAGGGGCGGGTCAATGGGGTGCAGTTCGACACCGCCGTTTTCACCAATCTGTCGCGGGACCATCTCGACTATCACGGCAGCATGGCGGCTTACGCCGAGGCTAAACTGCGCCTTTTCCTTATGCCGGGCCTGCAGCATTCGGTGATCAACAAGGATGACCCTGCGGCGAGCAGCCTGATTGCGCGCATTGCCGCTCGCAATGACATTCTCACGTATTCGGTAAAAGGTGATGCGGCGGCGTCGATTCGACTGTCTGATGCCCGGTACACCCGGTCCGGCCTGCAGGCGCAGCTGAGCACGCCCTGGGGCGACGCAAACATACAGTGTGCGTTGATCGGCGCGTTTAATCTTGCCAATGTGGCCGCGGCGATCGCTGCGGCCGTTCTGTCCGGCTGTGAATTTGATCAGGTGGTTGCCGAACTGCCGCAGCTCACCGCAGTTCCAGGGCGCATGCAGACTGTACCCAACGACCGGGGTGTTCAGGTGGTGATTGACTACGCGCATACGCCGGACGCACTGGAAAAGGCCCTGTCCGCGCTGCGGGATCATGTGCGCGGTCGTCTGCTGGTGGTGTTTGGCTGCGGCGGCGATCGCGATCGCGGCAAGCGGGCCGCGATGGGCTGCATTGCCTGTGCCTTTGCCGATGTTGTTTACGTGACATCCGATAACCCGCGACATGAAGAGCCGGCGTCGATAATGGACGATGTGGCCGCGGGCTGCAGCGGCAACTACAGCCTCGTGGAGGATCGCGCGGAGGCCATTCGCAGTGCGATCGCGACGGCAAAAGAGGGAGACTGTGTACTGATCGCTGGCAAGGGCCATGAGAATTACCAGGTGATCGGCGCAGAGAAACATCCGTTCTCGGATCTTGCTGAGGCGCAGGTCGCATTGCGCAACACGACGCCGGGTCAGGGCGCGACATCATGATGCGGGGTTACAGACTGTCACAACTCGCGTCGGCGGCAGGCGTCCGGCACCACGGAGCGGATGCCGAGGTGCGTGGGGTTGCCATCGACAGCCGCAGCGTGATGCCGGGTGATCTGTTTGTCGCCCTGCCTGGCTCCCGTGTTGACGGACACACCTTCCTGGCGGATGCCGCTGCCAGGGGCGCCGCCGCGGCACTGGTTTCGCGGGTGCAGGATATCCCGCTGCCGCAGCTTGTCGTCGATGATGTGCTGACAGCACTCGGTCAACTGGCCGCCTGCAATCGCCGCAGGTTCAGCGGTCAGCTCATCGCTGTGACAGGAAGCTGCGGCAAGACATCGGTGAAGGGCATGCTGTCCACGGTTCTGGCGCGCCGTGCCCGGGTATTGGCCACGGCCGGTAATTTCAATAACGAAATCGGCGTGCCGCTGACGCTGCTGCGACTGTCTCCTGATGACGGTATTGCGGTGGTGGAGATGGGCGCCCGCGGTACCGGCCACATCGATTACCTGTGTCGTCTTGCGACGCCCGATATCGCCCTGTTACTGAACGCGTCTGCCGCACACCTGGAGGGCTTCGGCAGTCTGCAGGCGGTCGCGGATGCGAAGGGTGAAATCTACGATCGGCTGGCGCCGGATGGCGTTGCCATTGTCAATGCGGACTCACCCTTTGCCCGCGCCTGGACCGACCGCGCCCGGACCACCGGCGCCCGGGTCATCAGCTACGGTCTGCAGGCGCTGGCGTCAGTGAGTGCGTCGGCCATTGAGCTCGGCCCTGACCACTGTCGCTTCGCGCTGCAGCACGCGGGCCATAGCGCTCAGGTCGTGCTGCCGGTGCCCGGTGAACACAGCGTCAGCAATGCGCTGGCAACAGCGGCTGCGGCGATAGCCTGCGGTATGTCAGTCGCGGATATCGCCGAGGGACTGGGCGAGGTGCAGCCCACACAGGGTCGCCTGCAGCGCCGCCAGGGTCGGGGTGGTATCAGCCTGATTGATGATGCCTACAACGCCAATCCCGCGTCCGTTCGTGCCGCGATTGATGTACTCGGCCGCTGCAGTGGTCCGCGGGTGCTGGTTCTCGGTGCCATGCTGGAGCTCGGGGAGCAGAGCGCGGACGCGCATGCCGAAGTCGGGCGCTATGCCAGGGAGCAGGGGATCGAGACTCTCGTGGGGGTGGGTGCAGCGCCGCAGGCTGCGACCGAGGCGTTTGGTGCAGGAGCGAGCTGGTTTGCCTGCAACGAGGAGGCCATCGCTGCTGCAGGACAATGGAGTGCAGGCGCGGCGACGGTGCTGGTGAAGGGTTCGCGCGGCGCCGCAATGGAGCAGGTGCTTGCCGCGCTGCAGCCAGAGGAGATGCAGTCGTGCTGATGCTGCTCGCCGATTTTCTGACGCGTTACGAGTCTTTCTTCGCGGTGTTCCAGTACCTGACCCTGCGCGGGATTCTCGCGGCGGTGACGGCCCTGCTGATTTCCCTGATGGTCGGCCCGGTGATGATACGGCGTCTGAATCACTACCAGGTGGGACAGGCCGTACGCAACGACGGTCCGCAGACCCATCTCGGCAAGTCCGGAACGCCGACCATGGGTGGCGCACTGATACTGGTTGCCATCGCCGTCAGCACGCTGCTGTGGGCGGATCTGTCGAACCTGTATGTGTGGGTCGCGCTGCTGGTTACGGGTCTGTTCGGCGCGGTGGGCTGGGTAGACGACTATCGCAAAGTGGTCGAGCGGGATTCACGTGGCCTGCCGGCGCGCTGGAAATATCTCTGGCAGTCCGTGATCGGTGTCTCTGCTGCACTGTTTCTCTACTTCGTGGTGGATGTGCCGGTCACCACGCAGCTTTACGTGCCGTTCTTCAAGGACGTGATCATCGAGCTGGGTCTGCTGTTTATCGTGCTGACCTATTTCGTGATTGTGGGGTCCAGCAATGCGGTCAACCTCACTGACGGTCTCGACGGCCTCGCCATCCTGCCCACGGTGCTGGTGGGCACCGCACTGGGCCTGATTGCCTATCTCACCGGACATGTCGATTTTGCTGACTACCTCAACATTCCCTACGTCGCGGGCAGCGGTGAGCTGGCCGTCTTCTGTGGTGCCATTGCCGGTGCCGGCCTGGGCTTCCTCTGGTTCAACACCTATCCGGCGCAGGTCTTTATGGGCGACGTGGGTGCACTGGCGCTCGGTGCTGCGCTGGGTACGGTCGCCGTCATCACGCGCCATGAAATCGTGTTCTTCATCATGGGCGGGATATTCGTGCTTGAGACCGTCTCGGTGATCCTGCAGGTGGCCTCCTTCAAGCTGACCGGCAAGCGTATTTTCCGCATGGCCCCCATTCACCACCACTACGAACTCAAGGGCTGGCCGGAGCCGCGGGTCATCGTGCGCTTCTGGATTATCACCGTCATGCTGGTCCTGATCGGACTGGCCACGTTGAAGCTGCGATGATGACCGCCGTCGGACAATCCGGTAACGACGGCATCATCGCCAGCAGCGCGCAGCGTGTTGTCGTGGGCCTTGGTGTAACCGGCCTCTCTGTGGTGCGCTATCTGGCGCATCGCGGCGAGCGCTTTGCGGTGGTCGATACGCGCGCCGAGCCGCCGGGGCTCGCGCAGCTGCGCGGTGAGTTCCCGGATGTCAGCGTGTTTGTGGGGGATATTCCCCAGTCGCTGCTGAACGCGGCCTCCGAGTTGATCGTCAGCCCGGGTCTGGCGCCTGACCTGCCGTTTCTGCTTGAGGCCGTCGCCGCGGGCGCCGTTATCCGCGGCGACGTCGATCTGTTTGCAGAGGCGGCGCAGGCGCCGGTCATCGGCATCACGGGTTCGAACGCAAAATCGACGGTCACGGCGCTGGTGGGAGCCATGGCGGAGGCCGCGGGCAGAAACGCCGGCGTCGGCGGCAATCTTGGGCCACCGGCGCTGGATCTGCTCGCAGACGACCGGGATCTGTATGTGCTGGAGCTGTCCAGCTTTCAGCTGGAGCGCAGTGACTCCCTGAACCTGGCGGTCGCCTGTGTGCTCAACCTCAGCGCCGACCACCTCGACCGCCACGGCACGCTGCCGCGCTATCACCAGGCCAAGCATCGGATATTCCGCGGCTGCCGCCATGCGGTGGTCAACTCGGACGATCCCCTGACCATACCTCCGGGCGGTGACGGCATGCAGGTCAGCGCCTGGCGCCTGCGCGAGCCGGATCTGCACGGATTCGGCATACACCGGGACGATGACGGCGTGGAGTGGCTCGCACAGGGTTTTGACGATCTCATGCGGGTCTCGGACATTGCGCTCTCCGGTCGCCACAATCTCGCCAACGCCCTGGCGGCGCTGGCGATCGGGCACAGCGCGGGGCTGCCGATGGCCGCCATGCTGGATACGCTGCGCGATTTTCAGGGCCTGCCGCACCGCTGCCAGCAGGTCGCGGAGCGCAAGGGCGTGCGCTGGATCAACGACTCCAAGGCGACCAACGTCGGTGCCGCAAAGGCGGCGATCGAGGGCATGGGAAGGGGACGCAACCTGGTGCTGATCGCCGGCGGGCGCGGCAAGGGCGGAGATTTTGCCGCGCTCAGGCAGCCGGTGGCGACGTACTGCAAACTGGTGCTGCTGATCGGCGAGACGGCAGAGCAGCTCGCGTGTGACATCGGTGACGCGGCCCCGGTGCAGCGCTGTGACAGTCTTGATACGGCGGTGCAGGCAGCGGCGGCGAGCGCGAATGCGGGGGATTGCGTGCTGCTGTCTCCGGCCTGCGCCAGCTTCGACATGTTCCGCGACTACGGCGAGCGCGGCGATGTCTTCGCTGCCGCTGTGCGCGACCTGCCAGGGGAGGCTCCATGACGGCCTCGCGCAACACTATCGCTGTTGATCCACTGTTGCTGCTGTTCGGTGGCAGCCTGGCCCTGCTCGGGCTGGTGGCAATCACCTCGGCGTCTATCGGTTATGCCGAGCAGAACTTTGCCAACCCCTGGCACCACGCGCAGCGCCATCTGTTCTACCTCGCGGTTTCGCTCATTTGCGCCGTGCTGGTTTACCGCATGCCGTCCGTTTTCTGGTATCACTCGGCCTGGCTGTGGCTGGTGCTGTCCCTGGCGCTGCTGGCGCTGGTACTGGTGCCGGGTATTGGCAAGGACGTCAACGGCAGCCAGCGCTGGCTGCCCATGGGACCGTTTACGCTGCAGCCCTCCGAGGTGGTGAAGGGCAGCAGCATACTGTTTCTGTCGGGCTATCTGGTCCGCCAGGAAGCGGCCGTGCGTGAACAGTGGCAGGGTTTCCTGCGGCCTATGTTCGTGCTCGGTGTGGTCGCGCTGCTGCTGCTGTTTGAACCGGACTTTGGCGCTACGGTGATTGTGCTGGGCACCGCTTTCGGGCTGCTGTTTCTCGCCGGCATGAAGCTGCTGCACTTCTTTATTGTGGTGGGGCTCAGCGGACTGGGGCTGGCCGGACTGATCATTACCGCGCCTTACCGCCTGCAGCGCCTGACGGCCTACACCGATCCCTGGGCGGATCCCTACGGCAGCGGCTTCCAGCTGGTGCAGTCGCTGATCGCCTTTGGCCGCGGTGAATGGTTTGGTGTCGGCCTTGGCAACAGCGTACAGAAGCTGTTCTACCTCCCCGAGGCGCACACCGATTTCGTGTTTTCCATCTGGGCGGAGGAGACCGGGTTTATCGGCGCCCTCAGTCTGGTGGCGCTGGTTCTCCTGCTGGTGCTGCGTATCGGCGCTATCGGCCGCGCCGCAGCGCGTGCCGGCGATACCTTTGCCAGCTACGTGTGCTACGGCGTCGCCATGATGTTTGCCGGTCAGGCGTTTATCAATATGGGCGCAAGCTCCGGTCTGCTCCCGACCAAGGGCCTCACGCTGCCCTTTGTCAGCTATGGCGGCAGCGCGCTGGTAATGAGTTTCTGCCTGCTGGCGATCGTCCTGCGCATCGAAAGCGAGCGTCGCGGGGGAGGCCGGACATGAGCGCCCCGCTGATACTGATTCTCGCCGGCGGCACCGGCGGCCATGTCTATCCGGCACTTGCGGTGGCCAAAGCGCTGGTGGCGCGCGGTTACCGGGTTGAGTGGGTCGGCACGCGTCGCGGTCTCGAAGGTCGCGTCGTGCCCGCCGCCGGCTTGCTCCTGCATCATCTGCCTGTGCGGGGACTGCGCGGCAAAGGCACTGTCGACACGCTGCGCGGCCTGCTGGCGCTGCTGGTCTCGCTGGCAATGGCCTTCTGGCTGGTCCTGCGCAAAGCGCCGGGTTGCGTTGTCGGCATGGGTGGCTACGCGTCGGGGCCGGTGGGTCTCATTGCCCGCCTGCTGCGACGACCGCTGGTGCTGCATGAGCAGAACGCCGTGGCCGGAACCACCAACCGACTGCTGGCGCCGTTTGCCTCGGTCCGCCTGGCGGGATTCCCCGACGCGTTCCCGGCACGCCATGCTGGCGATTTCGTTGGCAATCCTGTGCGAGCAGAGCTGCTGGCGACAGCGCGCGCACAGCAGTGGTATTACGACGGCTCGCGGCCGCTGCACCTGCTGGTGCTCGGCGGCAGTCTGGGTGCCCGCCCGATCAACCAGCTGATGCCCCAGATGTTGCTGGCCCTGCAGTCTGCGGGCTGCGATCCGCTGCCGGTGGTCTGGCACCAATGTGGCGAAGCCCACGCCGAGGCCGCTACCCGTGCTTACGCCGATGCCGGTCTGGACGGCGTGCGCTGTGACCCCTTTATCGACGATATGGCAGAGGCCTACGCCTGGGCCGATCTCGTGGTGTGTCGAGCAGGCGCGCTCACCGTTGCCGAGCTCGCGGTGATGTCGCGTCCGTCGCTGCTGGTGCCGCTGCCTCATGCGATTGACGATCACCAGCGACGCAATGCCCTGTACCTGACCAACCGCGGTGCCGCCTTGCTCCTGCCGCAGTCAGCGCTGACAGCGCAGGTCCTGGCCAACGAGATTCTCACACTGGTGCGCGACCCGCAGCGTCTCGCGTGCATGTCACGCAAGGCCGGTGCCTGTGCCATGCCCACGGCGACCGACGCTGTGGTCGAGCGCTGCGAAGAGGTGCTGAAATGAGTGGCGTGAGCCTGCAGCCGATGCCGGAAATGCGCCGTGTGCGTAACATTCACATGATAGGCGTGGGCGGCACCGGCATGAGCGGCATCGCCGAAGTGCTGGCAAACCTGGGCTATAGCGTCTCCGGCTCGGACCTGCGCGACAGCGCCGCGACCGCACGCCTGCGCGACTTCGGCGTTACCGTTCACCTTGGACACCGCGCCGGCAATATCGGCAGTGCGGACGTTGTGGTGACCTCCAGCGCCGTGCCCGCGGACAATCCAGAGCTTCTGGCCGCGCGGGAAGCACGCATTCCCGTGGTGCCGCGGGCAGAAATGCTGGCGGAGCTCATGCGCTATCGCTACGGCATCGCGGTGGCGGGCACCCACGGCAAGACCACGACCACCAGCCTGATCGCGGCGACGTTTGCCGCCGCCGGGCTCGACCCCACTTTCGTGATCGGCGGGCGCGTCAACAGCACCGGGAGCCACGCCCAGCTCGGCGCCAGCCGCTTCCTGATTGCGGAAGCCGACGAGAGTGACGCCTCTTTCCTGCATCTGCAGCCGATGGTCACGGTCATTACCAACATCGAGGCGGATCACATGGATACCTACGGCGGCGATTTCAGCCGCCTGAAGCAGGTGTTTGTGGAGTTTCTGCATAACCTGCCCTTCTACGGACTGGCGGTGGTGTGTGTCGACGATCCGGTCATCCGTGAGCTCTTGCCGCTGATCGGGCGGCCAACCATTACCTATGGCTTTTCCGAGCAGGCTGACTTCCGCATCACCGATCTGGCCCCCGCCGGTCTGCGCACGCGTTTTATTGTGCAGCGACCGGATGACACCCCCGTATCGGTGGACCTCGCCATGCCGGGTCGGCACAACGCGCTGAACGCCGCCGCCGCGGTGGCCGTTGCCACGGATCAGGGGCTGGATGCCGCCGCCATCGCCGACAGTCTGTCGCAGTTCGGTGGCGTTGGCCGACGCTTCTCGGTGCTTGGCGAGCTGGCGCTGGCCAACGGCAGTGCAACCCTGGTGGATGACTACGGCCACCATCCCACCGAGGTCAATGCCACGCTTGCGTCAGCGCGGCAGGCCTGGCCGGAACGCCGGCTGGTCATGGTGTACCAGCCACACCGGTACACGCGTACCCGGGACCTGTACGAGGATTTCGTCAGTGTGCTGTCGGGCTTCGATGCCCTGGTACTGCTCGAGGTTTACGCCGCGGGTGAGCCAGCGGTGACCGGTGCCGACAGTCGCTCGCTGGCGCGCAGCATCCGTCAGCGCGGCCAGCTGGAGCCGGTCTATGCGCCGGACGCAATAAAGGTGCCCGGTCTGCTGGCTGACCTGCTACGGGACGGGGATGTGGTGATTACCCAGGGCGCCGGCGATATCGCCGGCCTCGCGCGTGAGCTGGCGACTCAGGGTATTCCGGGGAGGCAGGCATGAATCTCGCTGAGCTTCGCGGCGGTGTCGTGGCGCTACTCCAGGGCGGATGCTCTGCGGAGCGCGAGGTGTCGCTGAACAGCGCTGCCACGGTGCATGCGGCGCTCGACGCTGCGGGCTTTCGCGTCACCCTTGTCGATCCGGCCGAGAAAAACTGGATTGAACAGCTCGCCAATACTGCCTTCGTTTTCAATATTCTGCACGGTCCCGGCGGCGAAGACGGCAGTATGCAGGGACTGCTGGAGCATCTGGGCGTGCCTTACAGCGGCTCTGGCGTTCTCGGCTCTGCGCTGGCCATGGACAAGCTGCGCAGCAAGCAGCTGTGGCGAGGCCAGGGCCTGCCCACCGCCGATTTTGTCGAGCTGCACGAGCACAGCAACTGGCAGGGCGTTATCGACCAGCTCGGGAAAGTCTTCGTCAAGCCGGTGGCCGAGGGCTCGAGCATCGGTATGACGCCCGCCGCCGACGCCGGCGCACTGGCGGCGGCCTATGCCATCGCGGCGCAACACGGACAGCGTGTTCTGGCGGAGCGTTTTATCGCCGGCCCGGAATACACGGTATCGATTCTCGGTGAGCATGCGCTGCCCGTTATCCGCCTGGTGCCCGCCGGGGAATTCTACGATTACGAGGCCAAGTATCTGTCCGACGACACCCGCTATTTTATTCCCTGCGGCCTGTCTGAAGACGAGGAGCAGGCGCTCGGGACGCTGGCCCTGCGTGCCTTCCGCGCCCTCGACTGCGCCATCTGGGGACGCATTGATGTCATGCGCGATACGGCGGGGCACTTCATGTTGCTCGAGGCCAATACCATACCGGGCATGACCTCCCACAGCCTGGTGCCCATGGCAGCACGGGCCGCCGGTATCAGTCTTGAGGGTCTTGTCACACAGATTATGGGGCTCAGTCTGGCGCGGGGGAGGCAGCGATGATCGCCCTGCGTATTGCCGGTTCACCGCGTCGGGGACGCGCCAGTGCCAGCCGGCGACAGCCGGCGCGCCGCGCTCCCGACCGCGCCGCGATCGCGCGCTGGCTGAACCGTCTGCTGCTGGCGACCGGGTTTGCCATCGTGCTGCTGATTGGCCAGCGTGCATGGGACGCGCTGGCGTCGATGCCGGTGGGACGCATAGCCGTTGCCGGCACGCTGGATGCGCCGCGGCAGCACGCGCTGCAGCTTGCGGTTCAACAGGC
This sequence comes from Chromatocurvus sp., assembly GCA_046260765.1. Lineage (GTDB taxonomy): Bacteria > Pseudomonadota > Gammaproteobacteria > Pseudomonadales > Halieaceae > Chromatocurvus. The sequence continues at coordinate 3,574 of JBHEOO010000015.1, read as the reverse complement.
GCTGGACGGTGGCTTCGTCGCCGCCGATCTGTCGCGCGTGCGGGAGGCTATGGAGGCACTGCCCTGGGTTTACAGCGCATCTGTGCGCCGCCGCTGGCCGGACACGCTGGATATCCGAGTGGTGGAGCAGTTACCGATTGCCCGCTGGGGCGATAGCGGCTTCCTGAATCACGAGGGTCTGGTGTTCGCCGCCAGCGGCGGTGAAGCGTGGTCAGAGCTGCCGATCATCCACGGCCCTGCAGGTTCCGAGCGACGCCTGATGCAGCATTACCAGCGCCTGCACGATCTGCTGGCGGTAGCGGAGCTGTCTGTCGCCAGGCTCGAGCAGGACAGTCTGGGCCAGCTGCATGCCGAACTGCAGTCGGGTCTGCGGATCAACCTGGGTAATGAAAATTTTCTGCTGCGGGTGCAGCGCTTTCTCGATCTGTACCGCAATGACCTGGTGCAGCGCACAGAGCAGGTTGCCAGTGTCGATTTACGCTACGCGAAGGGCGCGGCAGTGACGTTTCATGAGCCGCCGCAGCTCGCCGCAGTGGACAAGGAGTAAGCAGATGAGGAAACAACGACAACATGGCTAGTGTGAAAGACAAGGGAATGATCGTCGGTCTGGATATCGGCACCTCCAAGGTCGTCGCCATTGTTGGCGAGACTGATTCGGAGGGGTATATCGAGATTGTCGGCATCGGCTCCCACCCGTCCAAGGGCATGAAAAAAGGCGTTGTTGTCAATATCGAGTCCACCGTGCAGTCGATACAGCGCGCGGTGGAGGAAGCTGAGCTGATGGCCGGCTGCCAGATTCATTCAGTGTTTGTCGGCATCGCGGGCAGCCACGTGCGCAGCCTCAATTCCCACGGCATTGTCGCCATACGCGATCGCGAGGTGGTGCTGGCCGACGTGGAGCAGGTGCTGGAGGCCGCGCGCGCGGTGGCGATTCCCGCTGATCAGAAGGTCCTGCATATCCTGCCGCAGGAGTATGTGATCGACAACCAGGAGGGAATCCGCGAGCCGCTGGGGATGTCCGGTGTGCGCCTGGAGGCGAAGGTGCACCTGGTGACCTGTGCGGTGAACGCCGCGCAGAACATCGAGAAGTGTATCCGTCGCTGCGGTCTGGAAGTCGAGGAGGTCATCCTCGAGCAGCTCGCCAGCAGTTATGCGGTGCTGACCGAGGACGAGCGGGAACTCGGCGTGTGCCTGGTGGATATTGGCGGCGGCACTTCTGACATTGCGGTATTTACCGAGGGATCGATTCGCCACACCGGCGTGATTCCCATCGCCGGTGACCAGGTGACCAACGACATTGCAATGGCCCTGCGCACGCCCTCGCAATACGCCGAGGAAATCAAGATCAAGTACGCCTGCGCACTGACCCAGCTCGCCGGTGCCGACCAGACCATCAAGGTGCCGAGCGTGGGTGATCGCCCACCGCGGGATCTGTCACGGCAATCGCTGGCGGAGGTGGTCGAACCGCGCTATGACGAACTGTTCACCCTCGTGCAGGCAGAGCTTCGCCGCAGTGGCTACGAGGACCTCATTCCCGCAGGCATCGTGCTCACCGGTGGCACCTCGAAGATGGAGGGTGTGGTGGAGCTGGCAGAAGAGATTTTTCACATGCCGGTGCGCATCGGTTATCCACACGCGGTTCAGGGCATGGCAGACATCGTGCGCAATCCCATCTACGCCACATCGGTGGGTTTGCTGCACTACGGATTCCAGCACCCGGGCGAGGCGCCGCGAGGCGCTGCGACGGGCACTGGTGCAGGCTGGTGGGCGCGTTTCCGCGCCTGGGTCAGCAGTAATTTCTAGACATGACATTTTGGCAGTAGAAGCGTCGCGCGCTGCGCGACTTTCAACAACGGGGAGAAAGACTATGTTTGAACTTATCGATAATGTACCTCAAAGCGCGGTAATCAAGGTGATCGGTGTCGGTGGCGGCGGTGGCAACGCCGTCAAGCACATGATCGAAAATAACGTGGACGGCGTGGATTTCATCTGTGCCAACACCGACGCCCAGGCCCTCTCGGACATCGAGTCGCGCACGGTGCTGCAGCTCGGTGGCGACATCACCAAGGGCCTTGGGGCCGGCGCCAACCCGGATATCGGACGCGCCGCCGCCATGGAGGATCGCGACAGGATTGCCGACGCACTGCGCGGCGCGGATATGGTGTTCATCACCGCCGGAATGGGTGGTGGAACGGGCACCGGCGGCGCGCCGGTGGTTGCCGAGGTTGCCCGGGAACTGGGTATTCTCACGGTCGCCGTGGTGACGCGGCCGTTCCCCTTCGAGGGCAAGAAGCGCCTGGGTATTGCCGAAGCCGGCGTCAGGGAACTTCAACAGCACGTCGACTCTCTAATCACCATACCGAATGAGAAGCTGCTCGAGGTGCTCGGGAAAAATACCAGCCTCCTCGATGCCTTCAAGGAAGCAAATGATGTACTGTTGGGCGCGGTTCAGGGCATCGCCGACCTGATCATTCGCCCCGGCATGATCAACGTGGATTTTGCCGATGTACGCACGGTGATGTCCGAAATGGGCATGGCGATGATGGGCACCGGCAGTGCACGCGGTGAGAACAGGGCGCGAGAGGCCGCAGAGCGGGCAATCAACAGTCCTTTGCTGGATGATATCGATCTACAGGGTGCGCGTGGGATCCTGGTCAACATCACGGCTGGCCTCGATCTGTCACTCGGTGAGTTTTCGGAGGTGGGTGACACCATCGAGGAATTTGCTTCCGAGGAGGCAACCGTTGTCGTCGGCACGGTGATCGATCCGAACATCACCGACGAGCTGCGCGTCACCGTGGTGGCGACCGGTCTTGGCGCCGAGCCCGCACGTGTGCCGCTGCAGGTGGTTGAAGCGCCGGCGCGCCGCGCCACAACAGCGGAAGAATTGCCGTCGCAGCCGGATTACGCAGATTACGAAATGCCGCCGGCACGCCGTCGCGCAGCGGCGACGGGCGCGGCAACTGCGGCACCCACGGACGCGGCCTCAGGTGGTGACTATTTCGATATTCCCACCTTCCTGCGCCGCCAGGCAGACTGACGCCAGCGGATCTCCGCTTCGCATCAGACACGTGCCGTCGGCGTGACCGGTGGCAGTAGGGAGGAGACATGATCCGACAGCGGACCTTGCGCAGCGCCATCAAGGCGACCGGTATCGGCCTGCACACGGGCGAGACCGTTCACCTGGGACTGCACCCGGCGCCGGTGAACAGCGGCATCGTGTTTCGGCGCACCGACCTCGACCCGGTGGTGGACATCCCCGCCACCGCCGGGAATGTCGGTGACACCCTGCTGTCCACCACGCTGGTACAGGGTGCACACCGCGTTTCAACCGTGGAGCACCTTATGTCGGCGCTGGCTGGTCTTGGTATCGACAATGCCAGAGTGGATATCAGCGCCGCCGAGGTACCCATCATGGACGGCAGCGCCCGTCCTTTTGTTTTTCTTATTCAGTCTGCAGGCATCCTGGAGCAGGATGCACTGCGGCGTTTTGTACGTATCAAGCGCCCCGTCACCCTTACGGATGGCGACAAACAGGCGTCTTTCCTGCCGTTTGACGGCTTCAAGATTGACT